>CAJXNH010000063.1 GCA_913057245.1 uncultured Phaeodactylibacter sp. | reverse complement strand
CCCGCCCAGAAGCGGGTACAGCAATTCGTGCGGAAAAAGGACCACCGGCAGGGTGATGATCATGGTAGTCAGCCAGCAGATTTTAGCTGTTTTCCAGATAATGGGGACGACTGCCTGTCGCTTGCGCTGCCCTATGAAATTACTGACCAGCGTATTCACTCCACTGGCAAAACCCCAGGTGGGAATAGACAGGATGAGGTAGACCATGCGTACCAGGTTGGTAATGGCCAGTTCGCGTTCACCCAGGTTTTCTACGATACCAAAGAAGACGAACCAGCTGCCCAGCCCGACAAAAGACTGCGCCACAATAGGCAGAGCCAGCTTGTACTGCTGCCTGATAAGCTCCAGGTCCACGTTGGGCAGCTTGAACAGCCGGTAGCGGTGCGCTTCCCGGTCAAAGAAAATGTATACCATAAATACGGCAAAGGCAACAACTTCCGCGATTGTGCTCGCCAGTCCGGCCCCCGCAATGCCCATGGCCGGCAAGCCCCAGTGACCGAAGATCAGCCCGTAGTTGAGCGCAATATTGACAATGCCCAGAATAACGGTATCCACGATAATGAAGGTAGTCCGGGCCACACCCGTATAAAGCGCAATCACCGCCACTCCGGTATAGCTGAAAAAGACGCCCCAGGAGCGGGTATCCAGGTATTCCAGGCTTTTCGTGAAAACGACTTCCGAATTGACAAAGAGCCCGAAGAAGTAGTAACAGCCATACTGCATAATAAAAAACATGACTACGGCCAGCGCCAGCTCGAAGTAGACCATAGAGTAGAACGTCCGCCCCACTTCCTCCAGGGCCTCCTCCCCTGCCCTACGCGCGATCATAATCTGACCGCCCCGGGAAAACCCGTAGCCAATGGCGGCGATGACCAGGTAGAAGACACCCACGAAGCCAATTGAAGCAAAGTCCTCCTCGCTCAGGTGGTACAAAAATACGCTATCGCTGAGCGCCACCACGTTCTGTGCGGCGCTGCCCAACATAATAGGAGCCGAAATGGAGAGGATCTGCCGATATGACGTGCGTAGGCGCATGGGTGGCAAAAGTAGGCAGGCAGAAAATGATTAGCACTAATTTACCCTCAATTTTCAAAATTTTCCTGCAATCTTTGACACTTACCTTCATTTATCGTGTCTCTTACTAAACTTTAACCTGACCTTAATTTTTAACCATGAGATTACCTTCTTTCCTGATAGCGCTGATACTAACGATAGCGCTGCTGTCCTGCGGGAGCGACCCCGCCGGTCAAACCGAAAAAACAACCAGCAAGATGTACGAAAAAACCGGGCTTGAACAGCCAAAGGCTGCCAAAAAACCTAAAGAACTTACCATCCACGGTGATACCCGCGTAGACGACTACTACTGGCTCAACCAAAGAGAGGACGAGGAAGTCCTCGCCTATCTGAATGCCGAAAATACTTACACCAAAAGCATGATGAGCCACCTGGATACCTTCCAGGAAAAGCTCTATCAGGAAATTATTGCCCGGATTAAGCCGGATGACACCTCCGTACCCTACAAGGATAACGGCTATTTTTATATTACCCGGTTTGAAAAAGAAAAGGAATACCCGATTTACAGCCGCAAAAAAGGCAGCCTTGATGCACCGGAGGAGATTATGCTCAATGCCAACGAACTGGCGGAAGGCTTCGATTACTACAATATTGGTGGACGGGCTGTCAGCCCCGACAACCGGCTACTCGCCTACGGGGAGGACACCCTGAGCCGCCGCATCTACACCCTGCGCTTCAAAAACCTGGAGACCGGGGAGATGCTGCCCGATCAAATCCCCGGTACTACCGGAAGTGCGGTGTGGGCCAATGATAACGAAACGGTATTCTACACCCTCAAAGACGAAACGACCCTGCGCAGTTACAAAGTTATGCGCCACCGCCTCGGCACCCCGGTTGAGGAAGATGTGGAAGTCTACAGTGAAGACGATGCCACCTTCCTGGCATTTGCCTACAAAACCAAGTCGGATAAGTACATCGTGGTAGGCTCTTATGCCACGCTAAGCCAGGAGTATCGGGTACTGAATGCCGACGACCCACAAGGGAAATTCCGCATTATTCAGCCCCGGGAACGCGGGCTGGAATACAGCATCGCCCACTTTGGCGACCATTTTTACATCCGCACCAATCTGGATGCCCAAAACTTCCGGCTCATGAAAACACCGGAAGATAAGACTACAAAGGACAACTGGGAAGAAGTCATCCCCCACCGCAAAGATGTGCTGCTGGAAGACATGGAAATCTTCAAGGACTACCTCGTGCTCTCTGAGCGCAAGGCCGGCATCACTCAGCTAAGGGTGCGCCCATGGGAAGGTGAAGAACACTATATCGACTTCGGTGAGGATGCCTATCTGGCTTACACTTCCGTCAATCCGGAATTTGATACTAAAATTTTGCGCATTGGCTACACGTCCATGACTACCCCCAATACCACTTACGACTACGACATGGAAGGGCGGACTTTCGAACTGCTCAAGCAACAGGAAGTGGTCGGTGGCTTCAACCCGGAGGAGTACCAATCAGAGCGGCTGATGGTCAAAGCCCGGGACGGCGTGGAAGTGCCCGTGTCCATGGTGTACCGCAAAGGCTTCAAAAAGGATGGCACTCAGCCGCTGCTCCTGTACGGCTACGGTTCCTACGGCAACAGCATGGAGCCCTACTTCAGCTCGGTGCGCCTTAGCCTGCTCGACCGGGGCTTTGCCTTTGCCATTGCCCACATCCGGGGCGGGGAGGAAATGGGCCGCCACTGGTATGAAGATGGCAAGTTGCTCAATAAGAAAAATACTTTTACCGATTTTATTGATGTGGCGGATCACCTCGTTGCTCAAAACTACACCAGCAAAGAGCAGCTCTTCGCAATGGGCGGCAGCGCCGGCGGCTTGCTGATGGGCGCGGTAATCAATATGCGCCCCGACCTCTGGAAAGGCGTAATCGCAGCGGTACCCTTTGTGGATGTGGTCACGACGATGCTCGACGAATCTATCCCGCTGACGACCGGTGAGTTTGACGAATGGGGCAATCCAAAAGACAAAACCTATTACGAATACATCAAGTCCTACTCGCCCTACGATAATGTGGAGGCCAAGGAATACCCGGCTATGATGGTCACGACCGGGCTGCA
>CAJXNH010000062.1 GCA_913057245.1 uncultured Phaeodactylibacter sp. | reverse complement strand
TATTCAGGTCTTCCAGGGCTTGTTCCCAGTCGGGATTACGCTGCTGCATGAGCAGGGCGGCCCGTTCAATATAGGCCTCAGTGAATGCCGGCTCTTTGTGGATGACGCTGGTGAAGGTCTTTATCGCTTTCGAAGTTTTTCCACTCCGGCGTTCCTTCATGCCTAACAGAAACAGGTCAATTTTTTCCCGGTGTTCTGTATCAAAGTTTCGGGCTTGTCCCTGAGGGTCTTTTTCCCATTTTCGAAAGAGGTAAAAAAGACGGATCGCGTTTTCCATAAACCGCTCCCATTCAGTGTCTTCCAGCTTATTGGAAGTCTCGGATGGATGCCAAATTTCGCCCACTAAACCTCTGATTTCTGCATGTAACTGCCGGGCAGCAAAAGCTACGGGCACCCACTGCAGTTGCTCAGCACTGAATTGCAATTGTTCCACTGCAGTCTGAGGACGTCCGTCGTTTAGGAGCGCTTTTATTGATTTAGCATCGTGTAGTTCAGGGCTCGGCATTATTTGGATTTTGACCCGTTCTGCAATAGCAGAGGTTTTCCTGGAATTACCATGAAACTTGAGTGCAGTCATTCCACAATACCAAAATTAATCATTTTGCACTAAAGCATGAAACTACTGGAGGCACGGGTGTGCATCGTACATTGCACTACTTGAATAGCCTGGCAGCATTCGTGGATAAGCTGGAGCAGAGCGGGAAGCTCTACCCCAGCAGCTATCGCGCTTAAATGCAGAGGGTCGCCCCCCTGGTATTGATAGCCGGTGGTCACTTTCTGTTTTGTGCAATTTGTAAAACACACGAGGCACGGATCATTTGCCACTTTTCTGGGGAGAGTACGCGGTCTTACCGTTAACTCTGACTGGTCAAATCTGTGGAGGATGCAGTTGTATTTGATACCGGCTTAATGTAATTCACCACCCGGCGTACCGTTTTACGACGGATTTCCCGCTCCAGGTCCCGGTTGATCTCGCGCAGAACGTACTGGAACTTCAGGCTCACGCTGTCTTTGCGGATATCTACCACCTTGAGGTTGTAGCTTTGTGGCTCAATATGGGCTTCGTATTCCTGAATAGACCGGATGAGGTCGGATTCCAGTTCCTCTACAGTCTCAATGGCAGCCGTCAGGACTTCAAACTCGATGCTCACCTTTTTGATTTCGCGCCGGGTGTAGTTGACAATTTCGCTGGAAAATACCTTGTTGTTGGGAATGAAAATCACATCATCGTCTTCGTTGAGCAGGGCAATTTTAGTGAGGTTGATATCTATGATTTTCCCTTTGTGTTCCCCAATTTTTACATAATCATCAATCGTGACTTCCCGGGAAAAACTGATAATGATCCCGCTGATGATTTCCGACACATAGTCTTTGGAGATGATGGCAATGGCAGCCGCCACGATACTCAGGGTCGTAAAAAGGGTCTTCAGGTCAATATTCCAGAAACCCAGAATAGTGACGATTGCCGCACCGGTGAGCACAATGTAGTAGATATTGCGCAAGCCCAGCAGGACGTTATCGTTTTTAGAAGCGGGGAGCTTTTTGTTGCGGCGGTACAGGTAACTCAGGATAGCTACGGCAAGGCTTGCACTCAGAGCAAAGACAATGAACCCCATCACCAGGCTGGCATGGGCTGCCCACGGATCATCCAGGTAAGATGACGCAGGAAGATTGATCCGAATGGCAATAAGCGTAGCAAGCAGCAGAGCGCGAAGGGTTACCTTCAACCCTCCCTTACTGAAAAAGGACATAGTGAATCCGTTGTGATAGCCTTAAAACAACGCGGTTTGCTGTTGAGTTGCGCCTGCCTGCATGTACCGGGCCACCTGATGAGCAGCCCGCCTGACCATGGGCTTGCCAGACAGGTCTTCCATAGGCTTAATACCACCGATGCTCAGGGTATTGACTTCCGATAATACCCGCAGGCCTTCATCGTTGACCAGGGTATCCATGCCAAACATCACGATGCCTTTGGGCAGCAGCACTTTGGATAGCTCCCTGGCCATCCGGCGCTCCCGCTCGTCCGGCTCTGACAATACGGCATGTCCGCCCTGAGCCGCATTGCAAAGCCAGGAACCCTTGGGGGGCATACGGAGCACCGCGCCCAATATCCGCCCGTTAACGACCACGATGCGTTTATCGCCCTTTTTGACGTTTTTCAGAAAGCGCATGCCGAGGAAGCCACCCTGTTCAAACCCGGCTTTCAGCACCTGCTCATAGGACCGCAGTCTGACCGGTTTAGGTTCGTTGTAGACCTTGCCGTTTTTGATTTTGAGAATGCCTTGCCCGCCGTAGCTATGCAGGGGCTTCAGTACGATAGGATAACGCGACTGCATTTCCCATACGTCCTCCATAGACTGGCAAAGCTGCACATCCGGGCTCCACTGCGGGAATTGGGTCAGAAAAGCCTTGGTGCTGGTCTCCACAATGCCGGAAGGGCGGTTGAAGATGCGGTTTTCGGGGTAGACGGAGCAAAGGAATTCAAAGAAGCCCTCCGGAATAGGGTGGGGCAGCCGAAGCCATATCCAGTCATAGTCGTTGAGGTCGGCGGGAACAGTCTCCTGCTGAAAACGGTAGGCAGCATGATCAAAGTGCATCTCCCCGTCTAGTGCCCAGGCGCGGACCTGGGTGGAGGTGTAATCCGTGAAAAACGCAGCATTAGCCGAATTGCCCCGGCTGGCCACGTGTACGTGAGCAATGCCTGTTTGCCGGCGAAGGGCGCTGCACAGGGCGTAGACGGAGTTATGCTCCGTGTGGTTGCGGTGATCGGTGAGGACCAGCACGCTTAGTTTTCTGTTCATTGTTATCATTTGCGCATTGATCACGCAAATCGGGGTCAAATTGTATGACTTTCCGGAAAAAAGCAAGCAAAAAGCACAAGGAATTAGTTAGGGTTGAGCATTAACAGGAGAACGCTTTTGCCATACCTTTGTCAAACCTGCCTTACCACTGCTCTTTGAGCGGGAAGGGAAGTGGGTTTCGTTACCCATAAAACTCCAAACGGATTCAAATTCCGTACCTTTCACCAAAAGGGAAATGCATGAAGCAATCGCCACTACTCGTTTTGTTTGTTACCATTTTTATTGATTTGCTGGGCTTCGGGCTGATCATTCCTATCCTGCCGATTTATGCCAATGAGCTGGGCGCTTCGGGTATGGTTATTGGTTTGGTGGCGGCGAGTTTTTCCTTTATGCAGTTTCTGGTGGCCCCTTTTTGGGGGAATTTGAGCGACCGCAAAGGCCGGAAGCCCATCCTGCTCATCAGTATTTTTATCACCGGATTGGGGTATGTGATCTTCGCGCACGCTGCCAGTCTTTTCCTGCTCTTTGCCGCCCGGATTATTGCGGGTATTGGCTCGGCAAACATTTCCACTGCCCAGGCTTATATCAGTGATATCACACCACCGGATAAGCGGGCGAAGGCCTTTGGGATTATCGGTGCAGCCTTTGGGTTGGGTTTTATTTTCGGGCCACCTCTTGGTGGTTTTCTGAAAAGTAACTTTGGGATTGAATACGTGGGCTACGTTGCCGCCGGGCTTTCAGCCATCAATTTGCTAATGGCTTACTTCCTGTTGTCAGAAAGCCTGGA
>CAJXNH010000061.1 GCA_913057245.1 uncultured Phaeodactylibacter sp. | reverse complement strand
GGCAAAGCCATCCGTGACGATATTGCCATGACGGGCGAACTGACCCTTACCGGAAAAGTACTGCCGATCGGTGGCGTGAAGGAAAAGACCATTGCCGCCCGCCGGGTAGGCATTACCAATCTGATCCTGCCGGAAGACAACCGCCGGGACTTTGAGGAACTGCAGGACCACATCAAAGAAGGGATCAACGTCCACTATGCCGATTACTTTGATGATGTGCTCGCCGCAGCTTATCCGGACGATGACTTCTGGAAAGTTTAGATTAACTTGGCGGTATGATGCATCAGCCTAAAATCTTTGCGCCCCATCCCGTCGTGGCTGCCGAAAGTCAGCGCAGTGGCGGGGTGAGCCCGGCGCCTTACTATAGCCTCAATCTGGGCATCAACACCGAAGATGCTCCGGAGCACATCGAGCAAAACCGGCAGCGGTTCTTTAAGGCACTAGGCTGGCCGGTTGGCGCATTTTGTTACAGTTATCAGGTGCACGGCAGGGAAGTCTTGGTGGCAAATGCACCGGGCGGTCATCATGGTTATGACGCCATTATCACCAAAGAGCCAGGTCTGCTTATTGGAGTGACGATTGCCGATTGCACTCCGGTCCTGGTCTTCGATCCTAAGCAACAGGCCGTAGCCGCCATTCACGCCGGATGGCAGGGCACAGCTGCACAGATTGTCACCCATACCCTAAACCGGATGCAAGAAGCTTTTGGGACGAACCCGGCAGACTGCCTGGCCTATATCGGCACCTGCATCACCCAGCCCCACTACGAGGTGGACGAGCGGGTCGCAAGCCGCTTGACCGAAGCGCACCTAAAGCCCGGCGCTAAGCCTGGTAAATGGATGGCTGACCTCAAGGGCGCCAATCTGGCCCAGTTGCTGGCGGCGGGCATTCCCGAAACTCAAATCGAAGTGTCGCCATTCTGTACCTGGGCGGATAATGATCATTACTTTTCACACCGGCGCAACGAGGGCACCACCGGGCGCATGTTGACCGTCATTGGTATCCAAAACAAACCGTCATGAATTACTGGCTTGTCAAATCAGAACCGGATGAATATGGATTCTCTGACCTGCAGGCGGAGGGTACCGGGCGCTGGGATGGCGTACGCAATTATGCCGCCCGCAATCACCTGCGCAATATGCGGGTGGGCGATCTGGTCCTTTTTTACCACAGCCGGAAAGGGCTTGAAGTGGCGGGCATCTGTAAAGTGGTACGTGAAGCCTATCCTGACCCTACGGCTGAAAAAGGTGATTGGAGTGCTGTTGATTTCATAGCAGTGAAACCCCTTAAACAACCCGTTTCCCTGAAATCCATCAAAGTCAACCCAAAGCTTCAGGAGATGCCGCTTGTGCGTATTGGAAGATTGTCGGTCATGCCGGTGGCAGAGGCGGAGTTTCGCGAGATCTTAAAAATGGGGAACACCATTATTGAATAATTACTTTCTTTACCGTCCGAAAGCCTTCGCTTTGCACGATCAGCCAATAGACACCGGCAGGCAGTCCTGATACGTTGATCTCCGCATTTTCGGTGCTATCTGTCAGCTGCCGCAGGACCTGCTGGCCTTGTGCGTTAATCAGGTGCAGTTGTACGCTATCGTTGAGACCCTCTTCTTTCCATTGCAAATGAAGCACCTGACTTGCCGGATTGGGTGCAATGGTAAAATCCAAACTGCGGCCGGGCCTGTTTTCCGTATTCACAATCTGGACCTGCTGGCAAGACTGATTATTTCCAAAAAAAGCATCCTGCTGATGGTTGGGCCCTAAAGCAAAAAAGCAAATATTGTACGCGATGTCGAATTCAAAAGAGCTGTTACTACCATAAGTGTTGTTTAACTGCACCGGAGCTTTATAGGAGCCGCCAGGAGGGAGATTTAGCCCATGCAAGCTTTTGATGATGCGTAGTTCTCCACAGTTAAAACCATTGAGCCTGGGTGTGGCAATTAAGACCTCCTGCAGGGTATCCGGACCGACATTGACTACTTCGACGCTAAAGAAATGCTGAACCGAAAAGTAAGTGAGCGGGTGATCCACTATAGTGTTATTTAGGTTAAGGCTGTCCAGCTCAATAGCTCCAATTCGCACATCGGTTTCCATGAATGCCGGAGGTACTGATAAATCCTGACGGCTGCCCAGGACTGTCCGGGGATAAGTAAAATTCAAGGCGGATTCTGCCGAGCCTTCCAAGGTGTAAACAAAACGCCCAGCCTTCCATTTCAGGTTCTGTATTTCCAGTTCCGGTCCGGAAGTCCAAACCGAATCCCAAACCCCAATACCGGTGCGGCGGTAGATATTGCGGTCATCGAAGGCAACAAGCTGTGCTCCGTCCAAGGTAATGCCTTTGAACCCCGCACCTGACTCGGAATTTACATTCCCGGATGCAATATGCAGCAGCTTAAAGCCGGATGCGGTGGAATAATGAACAAAATCCTCCGAGGGGCCTAACAAAAAGTTAGACGTTGGGGCATCCTCTAAGTCGACGCTGTCCAACAATACACCTTGTGCATCCACTAAATAGCCCTTTGCACCGATATTGAGCAAAATCGTATTTTCATCTAATACAAGCTGCTGGTCGATGACCGGATAATCACTTAATGGATCAAAATCAAGCGTGGCCAGGCTGTCTAAATTAGAGTCCAGGATCAACAGCCGCCTGCCTGTGGACAGAGCGATATTCCCATTAGCCAGTGTGCTAAACCGAACAGGGTTGTCAAATCCATTCTGGAAAATGAATTACCGGAAACCAAGGACCTGACCCGCAGTATCCACCCGCATAATAGCGTAGCCATCTTCGGGTGAGCCCACATCATCTGCCTGCCGGAAATTGCCTGATGCCAGAATACGACCATCAGATTCAAACGCTACCTCATGTAAGTAGCAAAAGCCGCAATCATATGGCGTTACGGACCATAGACTGTCTCCTTGTGCATCAAACAGCGTCATCAGGGGCATCATACAGGACTCCTGCTTGCCTACTGCAACGGTGAGGCCTTCATTAATGGCGACGTCATGGTAAGTCGCATGCGGCTCGAAAGGGACGTACTCAAAAATACCTTGAGCAAAAAACAAATGGGGCAGGCAATAGAAAGCCAGAAAGATGGTATACTTTTTCATAATTGGGGTTTTCTCTCAATATACCTCATCCCAGGGTAATGAAAAACCCTCCTTTTGCCATCCGCACGACCATCACACCAATAAATCAAACAGCATCTTACTGTCATTCAATGTTTGGTAGTCAATTTTAGAGGCTTGCATACGCTCCAGAAGGCGGTTGTAGTCTTCCCATTGCTGCAGCTGTATGCCCACCAGCGCAGGCCCGGAATCCCGGTTGTGCTTTTTGGTGTACTCGAAGTGGGTAATGTCGTCGTTAGGGCCGAGGACGTTGTTGAGAAAATCGCGCAGGGCGCCCGCCCGCTGCGGGAAGCGGATGATAAAGTAGTGCTTTAACCCTTCGTAGAGCAGGGAGCGCTCCTTGATTTCCTCGGTGCGGGTGATGTCGTTGTTGCTTCCGCTCAGGATGCAGACGACGTTCTTGCCTTTGATCTGCTCTTTGTAAAAATCCAGTGCAGCCACGGTAAGTGCGCCGGCGGGCTCGACTACGATGCCTTCTTCGTTGTACAACTGCAAAATGGTACTGCAGACTTTCCCTTCCGGCACCAGCACCATATCGTCCACCACCTGCTGGGCGATTTTGAAAGTCAGGTCCCCCACCCTGCGCACGGCTGCGCCATCCACAAAACTATCGATATGCTCTAGGGTGACCGGCTCACCAGCTTTAAGCGATTCGTACATGGCCGGGGCGCCTGCCGGTTCCACACCGATGATTTTGGTATTGGGGCTCAACTGGTGAAAGTAACTGCCCAATCCTGAAACCAGCCCGCCTCCACCAATTGCGCAAAAGACGTAGTCCAGGCTTTCATTGCAGTCTTCCAGGATTTCGAGCCCTACAGTCCCCTGCCCTTCAATAGTCCGTGGATCATTGAAGGGATGGATGAACTCCTTGCCATTCTCCTCTGCATCCCG
>CAJXNH010000060.1 GCA_913057245.1 uncultured Phaeodactylibacter sp. | reverse complement strand
AGCAACGGCAAATTACAGGCCCGGATTAAAGTCAGGCTAACGAATCAGTTTGACCGTCCCCTATACTTTTGCCTGCTCGTCCTAAGCGATCAGTGCAAGAGTAACCTTTCGGTAGACCGGAAATACACCCCCGGGCTGGTGGAACAACCGGTCACCCGCCTGGAGCCTGGCCAAAGCATGTGGCTGTTCGGGCATAGGAGCGGCGTCATACCTTACACAATAGGCGAAGAAGAACAGTTTCAGAACCGCCCTTACGGTCAAGGCTGGTTTAAGCTGATTGTGAGTACGGAATCAGAGATTGCCTATGACCACCTGATTGTGCCCCGCAGCCGGATGATGCCGGATCTAGGCGGTGAGCCTGTGAAGGACTGGACGACTCAGCGCATCGGGATCCGCTTGCAGAACCCCAATTACAATACCGTAAGAGAGGAAGCACTAAAATCCTGGCTGGCAGACCCGGAGCGCGCGCCTCTGGCAGCCGGGCTCTACCTTGATACTGATGCTCTGGAAGCCAAGCTGGTGCTAAAACCGGAAATACAGCTCATTACAGCCGGTCAGGAACGCACGCGCAGCAAGAGCCTGTTTTGGAATACCCTGTTGGGCGCTGCCAATTCCTGGGCGCGGCATCAGCGCAGCCGTAACTTCAAGCGCCGGCTCCGGAAATATTACCACCGCCCGCTTATCGTCTCAGAAGGAGATTCCTGGTTTCAGCATCCGACCATCATGGAGATTATCGACCATCTGAGCCTGAGCTATAATATATTCAGCCGGGGCGCTGCCGGTGACGAAATGCGTAATTATTTAATGTCAGGCGAATATCTCGATGCCTTTACGGACCTGCAGGAAATCGTCAGAGAAGTGGCAGAAGCACTGGGCGAAAAGCCAAAGTCGCCCACTTTTTTCCTTATTAGCGGGGGCGGCAATGATATTCTGGGCGATCAGTTTAAAGACTTTTTGCTACCTTTCGGGGAAGTAGCTACAGCGCCTCCGGGTGAAAAGCCGGAACGCTTCCTGAATCAACGTCTTCAGGATGAGTTTGATGCCATCATGGCGCTTTATCAACAGGTCTTTCAGCGTTTGAAAATCGAGCAGCCGGAGGTCCGAATCATAACCCACGGGTACGATTATGTCATTCCTAAGGGGGTAAATGAAGAAGGCATGAGCTGGCTGGGCAAGCCAATGACGGCGCAGGGTATTACTATGCCGGAAGACCGACAGGCCATCGTTAGCTACCTTATCGACACCTTCAATGCGCGGCTGATGGAGGTTGGAAGTGCTTTTGAGCAGGTCACGCACGTAGACCTTCGCGGTGCGGTCAAACCTTATCAATGGGCCGATGAGATCCACCCGGACCAGGAAGGCTATCAGAATGTAGCATTGCGCTTTAGCGCGGTAATCGATCAACTTTTGTAAAAAACTAAATCATGGGCTTTTTCAGAATTTGCAAAAACGATATCACCGACCTCCTGCGGGATACTTTCAATGCTTTTCCCCTTCGAATTCCTGAAACCCGCATGCAGCCACTGGTTGTGATGGGGCAGAAAGGCAGCAAGATGGACTATCGGGGAGAATTGCAGTATCTTTTATCCGATGGTCAGCCTATTGAAATTGACATCCGGGAATCCGCTATGGCCAATGCAGCTTTGGACCGTTCAAAGTCCATCAGCCTAAACTTCGGGCTGAAAATCCTTGAAGGGTTCCTTTCCGGGTTTGGTATGTCGCCCGCGCCCATTGGTGCCAGCCTGAAAGGGGTTAAAGAAATCAGCTTTAGCTTCACCAATTGCAAGCGTCGGTTTATTGACCCGGGGCAACTTGGCAGTATCCTCCGGGGCAGAAATATTGACCTCAGTCACGGTTCGCTCGGGATTTTCAGGGGCGAGGACCCTTACCGCATGTTGCTGGTTTCCGATGCCATTGTCAGCAAAAGCTTCACCATTAATATAGAGAAGACCAACGACATCGAATTCGATGCTTCGCTGCCCGAGCTGCAGCCCTATCTGGCTGATGTCGACGCTAAGGTCAAAGTCAATACCCAAAGCAGCAAGTCCATCACTTTTGAAGGGGAAGACTATCTGACTTTTGCTTTTTCCTGCCTGCTTTTGGAAATGGATCAGCAAAGCGGTGCACTGGCAATCGGAGAGACTGTACGCAGTAAAGGCGCCGGCGGACAGGAAGAAGCGACGCCCTACGCCACAATTGATGAGGATGTGTTTGAGCCGGGGATGGTGGAGATTGAATAAGCTTTTTTAGCCTCCAGCCCGGTAATTCAAGTACAGCGTCAAAGTTCACATTAGTTGGGTAGGGCAGATCTGATGGACAGGTTCGCTACTCCAACCCTAGTAGAACAAGACACTATTGCCTCAAGCCATAAATCCTTGACACCCCAGGTTTCGTTATTTTCCGCTTACGCTTCGCCTTGAATAGCCGGAAAATAACTTCAACTTAAGTATCAGAGATCTATGACTTGAGGTACTATGGTTTGGAAAACCATTTAAAAACAGTTAAATTAGCTTTTGACCAATTAAGTTTTAGGCTAGATTAGTTTGTTTTTTCCTTTCTATTTTATCCTTCCTTAGTTACTTCTATTTTTTTTGACTTTTCCGCGTATGCGGAGGACTAATTTTTTGTTATGAATATTTTTGTTGCGAGACTGAACTACGACACCCGCGAATCTGATTTGCAGTATGCATTTGAAGAATTCGGCGCCGTTGATTCAGCAAAGATCATCATGGACCGCGATACCGGCCGTTCCAAAGGCTTTGGTTTTGTCGAAATGCCAGATGATGAAGAGGCTCGTGCAGCCATTAATGCACTAAACGAACAAGACCTCGACGGTCGCTCTATTGTAGTCAAAGAAGCCGAACCACGAGGCAACCGTGGTGGTGGCGGCGGTTACAACCGTGGAGGAAGATATTAACCGATTGAGGCTTTGCCTCACCATATGATATATTCTGTTTTGAAAAGCCCTGAGCAGCCCTCAGGGCTTTTCTTATGCCTAAAAAGTGACTGCCACAACAGCGGGGTGAGCGTTTTTAGAAAAATTTCATGGATTTCATGAAATATTTTTTTGAAAAATCAAGCATCATAACAAAATATATTGCACCTTTGTGACGGAATTAATTAAGTAAACAGATCTAGTGTTCAGGTATTCTTCCGCTCTACTTTATCCTTTCCTTAGTTTTTTTCATTTTTCACCTTATTTTTAGTTTGCTGTGCTATGCACAGTACCAATTTTGTTTTATGAATATTTTTGTTGCTAAGCTCAACTACGACACGCAGGAATCTGACCTGCAGTACGCATTCGAAGAATTCGGCGCTGTCGATTCTGCTAAGATCATTATGGACCGCGACACTGGCCGTTCTAAAGGCTTTGGTTTCGTGGAAATGCCTAACGACGACGAAGCGCGCGAAGCGATTCGTCAGCTGAACGATCAGGAACTGGATGGTCGTACTATCGTTGTAAAAGAAGCTGAACCACGCGAAAACCGTCGTGGCGGTGGTGGCGGTGGCTACAACCGTGGCGGTGGCGGCGGTTACAACCGCGGCGGAGGAAGATATTAATCGATTGAGGCTTTGCCTCACCGTATGATATATTCTTTTTTGGAAAGCCCTGAGCAACCCTCAGGGCTTTTCTTATGCCCGGTGGTGTCTTTCCTGCCTCAATAAAATACATTCTCTGGATATCCTGCTGCTTTTATTATTCTTTAAAGCACTAAAACACTGAAGTTTTCTCAGTTGCAAAAGCATGGTTAGGGCGTTGTCTGCCCTAGTATCAGCCTAGCCAATAAGGAGCCTGACTACGCTTGAACAGTAAGTAAACAGTGCATGGCATGCGCGGATGGGATGGCTGTTGAGGAAATAACTCCTTCTCTGTAATGAATACTGGCAAGAGATCAAAATACGACACGACTGCTAAAGTAGTCCCTCTATATCGATGGACCGTCGCCCCCCCCGGCGGTTAAGCGTATTGCAATAGGTAAGGGCCTTAGGGGCAGAAAACTCTGGCGAGTAGTAATTCGATCTAATCACAATTGGTAACTAAGTTTCAATTCTGTTCAGAGACGTAAGAGCGTAGAATAAAACCAGAAAGGCCGGGCGCCCTTTCGGATGCCCGGCCTCCCGGTCTGCCCAACTGCGGGCGCCGCCTAAGCAGCGCCCGCCGGGCTATATCTCAAAGAGATGGTTACTTGATGATGACCATCTTCTTC
>CAJXNH010000059.1 GCA_913057245.1 uncultured Phaeodactylibacter sp. | reverse complement strand
CATATTAGCGTAGCGGTACAATGCTTTAAAACTCTCAAATGCTTTAACACTTTGTTTTGCAGCTACTTACAGCTCAACTCTCAAAATAACTTATTAAACTTTTATCTAATGCATTACTGCTTTGGAGGGGCTTGGCAAGGGCGGAGGCAGGTTGAGGTTGGTCTTGAACGGGGGCTTGACCGAGGTTGAGGTTGAGGGGCGAAGCTTGGTCTTCCTGGGGGCGACAGCTTGCTGTCGCTTCCGGCGGAGGGCCACGGAGGGTCTCATCCTTAGCCTTTGCAAGGGCGGCACCAGAAAACCAAAACACCAAATCACCAAAACACCAAATCACCAAACCACCAGAACACCAAAACACCAAAACACCAAATCACCAGCCCCCCAGCCAATGCCAAGCAGGTCCCCCCCCTACCGGCTACCAATCCCTTCCAGGTAGCTCTGCAAATGATCGGTACGATTGAGGCCCAGCTTTTGCCGGACCCGATAGCGGGCATTATCAATAGCCCGGACAGACTTATCAAGAAGAGCAGCAATATCTTTGGTTGTATAGCCCGACCGGATAAGAGCAGCCACCGCCTTTTCGTAAGGCGTGAGGGGCTCCTGAGCACGCTCGCTGAGCCGTGCCATGAATACCGGCAGTTGCTCATTGAGCTCGGTTTCCAAATCCTGGCTTTGGCGGAGGGCACGGAGACGCTCCTGCTCCATCTTAAGATGGTTGAGGAAGCGCCCCTGATCCTGATCTCCGGAAGTGTTTTGTGCAAAGGCCACCGCCTCCTCAAACAATTGACGGATGTGCAATTGCTGGGTAAGGGTAAAGTGCAGCTTCTCCTCTTTTTTGGACAGCTCGTCCTCCAGCAGTGCCATTTTTTGGGCAGCAACCTGCTTACTCTCTTCCCGAAGGGTCTTTTCCTCAATAGCCAGCTTCCGGGCTTTGCGGAGATTGAACAGAAACAGGAACGCAACGCCCAGGCTCCCCAGCAACAGCCCACAAAGGGTGAAGGTAATGATCCGGTTGCTGCGCAGCTCGCTCGTCCTATCGAGTAGGTCTTTCGACAGGGACACGACCTCTTTCTTCAAACTGCTGCTGCGATACTGCGCTGCAAAATCCGCAAACTGTGAGCTCCGGAGGCTGTCCTGCCAAATCGCCCCCACCTGATCAGCCTCCCGGAGCCATTGATGGGCTTTTTCCCAATCGCGTTGCTGAGCAGCAATTTCACTCTTCAGGTGCAGCAATTCGTAGAGCTGCCGGGGTGTTTTACGGTCTGCATTTCGCTCCACACAGCGGTTGATCAGTTGTGTATCCAGCAGGAGCACGCCCTGCTCCGTGAAGTAAGCCTCAAATTCCGGCAAAGCATGGATGTAGCGGACATCAGGGTCTGCCGCCGCAGCAGCAGCGATTTGGGCCAGTTGCTCCCTTACCAACGGCCAGTCCGCAAAAGCAAGGCCTCCTTCAGCAATAATTTGCAGCGTATGGCCCGTAAGCTGTCCGTCCTCATAAACATAAAGCGAATCGAGATAGCGGTAAAACTGTGTTTTTTCCTCTCGTGCCCCTCCTATGGCAAGCAGATTCGCATAAACCAGGGACTTCAGGTAGGGGTTTTCTGCTTCTGCCTCCAGCTCGCGAAGGATTTGCCAGGCATAGTCATAAGCCTCCATATGCTGAAGCGCTACGGCCATATTCAGGCGGGTAATGCCCAATTGAAAAGGAGTGGCATCCGGTTCGTCTTTTAGAATTTCATAAGCCCGGCTCAGGTGCTTAAAAGCAGACTGAGCATACTGTAGAGCAATGTACCCTGCTCCTAAATTGGCACGGATACGCCCTTCGGCGGAAGGGCGCAGCACCGATGCTCCGGTAAGCGACAGGGCTTTCTTCCATACCGAAACCGCTTTATGATAGTCGCCTTTGAAATAAGGTATTTTCCCTTGTTCCATGTAAGCCCTAAACAATAACTGCGTATCCCGGCTGCGGCCGGCCTTAACTATAGCTTCCTGATAGGCTGCTTCTGCACGGTCGAATTCCCGCAGCACTCGTGCACTATCGCCTTCTTCTAAATCGGACCAACCAGGGGAGCGCGGCTCGTTATCCGGTGTAACTTGTAGCCTTGTGGAATCGGCCAACTCTTCACCGTAGTATTCCGGGCGATTAGCACAAGGGGTACCGTAGGTGTTTTGTAAAGGGAGGAACAACGTACCAAGCAATAGGAGTAAAATCCCGTAAAACCGAATGGCATGCTTATTGAGTTGCTGCCTGTTGCGGGGCAGGCTTACGTTGCCTGATGTCCGCCTCTGCGAAGCCACACTTGCCGGAACAAGGTTGGAATCTGAAGATATACCGACGACGAAGTAGTTTGGGACCAAACACGACTTCGTGCCTGCCCGACATGCAAAGGCAGGCGGGTCGGTATATACTCGTGCATCGGGTTTGTGCCTTACGCCCAAACCTCTCCGTTCCAAGTATAGCTGCCCGACCCTATCATGTCTAAAAGGGCACATACAAATGATGTTAGTTGGTAAATAAGGTTTAAAGGTGTACCTGCCGGTTGATCGTAAAAGTATACTAAAGTAGTAGGACAGAGAAAATATCCTAAACGGAGTTTGCAACTTTTTACTTTACCCTAACACTTCCCAACCGGATACAGCGCGCCCTAATACACCTGAAAATCAACGGTGTACACCACAAGAACGGATACCCCTACCCTGCCAGCGTGCTACCGGCTACCCTTCGGCCGGATCGCCAAATGCAAAGAGATGATATGCGAGTAAGTACTCTCCTCCGCACCCAAATCCGTGTAGGCATAGTCCACCGTCAGGCTGGATATCCGGAAGCCTACACCCAGGCTGGGGCGTACTTTCAAGTTTTCGCCACCGTCAAAATTGGTGATCTGCTGGAATTGGCTCACCCCGGCCCGCAGGAAAACAAATTCCTTATAATCCGCTTCCACGCCCCCGGCAATATCCATGCTAATGGGGTCGGCAGAGAGCAGGGTGTTACGGGCGCCATCGGTGGTGAAGATGAAATTGGCCTCTGGCATGAGACCTACATTCCCAAACTGGAAATGGCGGGCAGCGCCCAGGAGGATTTGCGGGCGGGTGATTTCCACACTGTTGATGGGCACTTCGTTGTTGGTGAGTTCCAGCACCTCCCGTTCGTCCTCTGAAAAGCTAAAGGACCAGGCGTTGAAGGTGGAGGTGACGTCTTTGGCGACCAGGCCGATGTTCCAGTCTTTGATGTGGTACTGCAGCCCGGCATCCAGCCCGAAGCCCCATGAATTGGCAAAAGGCCCAATGCGCCGGTGGATGACCTTAATGTTGGCTCCGCCCAGCAGTTGCCCTTTTTTTACCTTGAACGGCTTGGCATAGCTCAGGATAAAGGCATAATCGGCAGCGGAAAACTCCGTGACGTTGTCGAAATTGATGGTGCCATCACTATTGTACAGGGAGAGGGTATTCGGAATACCGTCAATGCCGAAGCGCACGAGAGACAGCCCAATGCGGTTGCCATTAGCCAGGGCCGTGGTAAAACCAAGGTAGTCGAAATTGGACACGCCTGCGAACCACTCGGCATGCATGGCACCAATCTGGTAACCATCATCCGGTTGCAAGGCAGCCAGTCCAGCGGGGTTCCACATACCTGCGGTCACATCATCCACACTGGCGATAACGGCGGTGCCCATACCATGCGCCCGGCCCCCCACGCCGATGGTGAGAAATTCATTGCTGTATTTTTGCGCCTGACCGGAAAAGCCGAGCAAAAGCCCTGCCGTCAGGAAGAGTAGCGTTCTGTACATAAGCTTGGTTGCGTTTGCTGCCATTTGAAACGCAATAATACGGCTTTGCGTGTGGTGTTAAGACTCGGTATGCAGGATATTTTGCAGAAATGCGCAGCGTATTGCACTCCGTCACGGCTTGACAAACTGCCGAACATACTGCCTATATGCTCCCACCCAGTGCACCCAGTATGTTCCGGCTGGCAGGCTACCCAATGGCAGCTCGTACACATTGCCCGGAGCTATCTGAGCCCGGTAAACTTCTGTACCCGTACTACTAAAAATACGCAGGAGCCCTTCCTTTCGGTAGTCCGCCCTATTGACTTGAATGTAGAGTCTTTCTTCGGCAGGATTGGGCCAAATCCTCAATTCGGATGCCGCCTCGGGAGTTGATGAAACGTTTGTAAGCATCCCCTCCCCTTCCGTAATGAAATAATGCTGATCTACGGCTAGTCCTTCATAGGCTTCCACGGCCCCATTCGGCCAGCGGATGGACAACCGGTCGATAACCGTGGCGTCCCCCAGCCCGAAGTGTAAGGTGAAACTGTTTTGGGAGGCATAGCCCATGCCCGCACAGACTTCATCCATTTGCACCTGCCCGTTGGCTTCCACCGTGACCCGCGCACCAATAGCGGCAGTATTGCTTTCCGTACCCCGCAGGCGTACTTTGACGAAGTGGTGCCCGTTTTCGGTGCTGTTCAGAAAAAGCTGATTGCCGTCCTGAGAACCGGCATTGACGAGCAGTAAATCTGGTTTCCCATCGGAGTTGACATCACCCGTAGCGACGCCGTAGCCAGCCATTGGGCTGGTTAGGGGCGTACCTTCGCTGACCACTTCAAAGGTCTCATTCCCCAGATTGCGGTACAGCAGGTTATCGAATGGGGCGAAGTAGGTGTCGTTGGACACATAAATATCGCTGTGGCCATCGTTATCGTAATCCAGGAAGACCGTGCCCCAGCCCATGCCCAGGTCATCCACTCCGGCCGGACTGCCGATTTCCGTAAAGGTGGCATCCCCATCACTGAGCAGCAGGACGTTCTCATACAGATTGGTGATGTAAAGGTCGAAGAAGCCATCGTGGTTGATGTCCGCAAAATCTACGCCCATGCCCTGAGCGGCGATGTTGGCCCCGGAGGCTACCGAGACGTCCTCGAAGTGCCCGGTTCCATCATTGCGGTACAGGATATTGGGCTGATTGGCATCGTGGGTAAGGTAAAGGTCGAGGTCACCATCGTT
>CAJXNH010000058.1 GCA_913057245.1 uncultured Phaeodactylibacter sp. | reverse complement strand
GCTTTATGGGAAGGCGTTTCTTTCCTGCTGATCCTGTTTTTTACCATGCCCCTTAAGTATATGGCAGGTATCCCTGAGCCCAATCTTGTGGTAGGCATGGCGCACGGCTTCCTGTTTATCGGCTACATAACAATAGTGATACTGGCCCGGTCAGAATACAGGATGAGCCTGGGGCAGACTTTTTGGTCGCTGCTTGCCTCTATTGTGCCGTTCGGGACCTTTGTGGCGGACAGCAAAATCTTCAAGCCCATACAGCAGCAGGTTCAGAAGGGGTAGCCAAAGCCCAGGTTGAAAGCCACGATATCCCCGAGGCGCAGGTCTACGCGGTTCCCATCCGGCCGGAAGTCCCGGAACCAGTAGTTCTGCCAGTTGGCGGGGCTGTCGGGCTCATTGGGGAATGGGGCAGCATGCCGGAGTTTCACGCCCATGTCCAGCCGCAGAATGAAGTAGGAAAAGTCGAGCCGCAGCCCAAAGCCGCCGCCTATGGCAATTTGCCGGTAGAAGGGCTCATTGGTATACGAAATCCGCTCCCCGGATTCCTGATCCACGCAGGTGTAGGTTCTGCTCCTTAGCAAAAACTGAGAACCACAACGGTTGGGGTCCCGCCGGAGCGTCCACACATTCCCGGCATCCAGGAAAAAGGCCCCGTTCATCAGCCAGAATATTTTGAACCGGTATTCCAGGTTGGCTTCCAGCTTGAAGTCGCCGGTCTGGTAGAGCCGGGTGTTATTCGCACTCCGCACCGCCAGGGTGTCCTCATAAGCACCAGGGCCGAGCCCCCGGGGTGCCCATGCCCGTATGCTGTTGGGCCCTCCGGCAAAGAACTGCTTCACATAGGGGACATCGGTGGTGTACCCAAACGGCCGGGCTACACCAATAGAGAAGCGGGCCGCAAAACTGTGGTTGGGCCGGCTCTGCCAGTACCGCCTCAGGTCAATTTGTGTACGGGCGTACTGTGAAAAATCCACGCCCTGCCCACCGCCCAAATTAAGGCGCAGGGTATCCGGCTCCAGGGAAAAGCTATTGTAAATCGCATTGCCTGCCCAGATTTCCGCACCCGCCAGCTCCAGATTGAAGCCCAGGTAGTAAGAATTGCCCCGTTGGTTGGGCCGGGAGTTGTACACGTAGTTCATGTCCCGGAAGAGCAGGCTGACAAACAGCTGCTCCCCAAAGGAGCGCTCCAGGAAGGGGTTGAAGGCAAGCAGGGAGTCAAAATTCGCCTCAGTCGTAGGCAGCAGGTAATCAATACCCACGTGGTTCAGGATAAACCGCTTGTTGTTGGCAGGTTGGTGGTCAAAGCCGTAGGTGCTTGTGAAAAGGTTGTACTGGTAAAAATCCAAGATGAGCAGATAGTTGTAGTTGGCGGATACGCGGGTGGACGCATTCTCCTGAAGCGATTGGTAAAAGCCTTCCCTGAAAAAGACGGAGGATTCCTTTTTGCCCAGCCGGGCCCGGTCCAGCCGCCGCCAGATGCTCAGGTAATCAATAAACCGGGGCAGGTAGAGGTTGGTCTGCAAGCCGAGGTCCACTGTATTCCAAAACTGCCCGGCAGAGATGGCTTGCGGAGCCGGGTTGAATTCCACACCCGCATTAAAGTCTGTGATCAGAAGCTCCGCCCCGCCAAATACATTCCGGTGGCGCAGCGATGGGCTGACCGTAGTGCCAATGAGGTTGCCAATGCCCGTAGCACTCCGGCTGGCGTAGTTGAACTCCAGGTCGGCACCCACTTCCAGGCGCTTATTTTGCGTCAGCTCAATGCGGATATCCAACCGGTCCGGGTAGAGCGAATCGATGTTTTGCTTGATCCGCACGAAGCGGAAGACCCCCAGGCCGTTGAGCTGTTTGTTGGTCAGGTCGTAGTCGTCCTGACTGTAAAGTTCGCCCCGCTTCAGGTAGATGGATTCCACAACGGTGCCCGGGTCTACCCGAAAGTAAGGGTGGGAAGTGCGCAGGTGAATGTCGTTGATCAGGGTATCCATTAGGGTGGAGTCGCCCTGTCCGGGGATGTAGTCCAGAAAGACGCTGATATCATCAATATGATATTGCTGATGCACCGTATCTTCAGCGGGGGGCAGGACTTCCAGCCGGAGCGCTGCCCGTTGCCCTTCCACTGTCGTGTCTGCATCCAGAGGCGCAAAGTAATTGCTGAAAAAGTAGGCATAACCGTGGTTGCGCAGGTAGCTGGTAATGCGCTTCCGTTCCTGATCGTACAGCTGCCCGTCTATTGCAGACCCCGGCTTCAGGTAGCTGCGGGGGGCTATGGAGCGCAGGATGCTGTCCACCGTGGGGTCTTTACAGGCAAACACAATAGTGTCTACCCGGTACTGCTCATTGGGGGTGACGTGGTAGGTAATGTACATTTTTTTGCGCCGGACCAGTGGGTCAGAATAGACCTCGGCATCGAAGTAGCCCTTGTACTGCAGGTAGTACCGCATAGATTGTTCGGTGGCTTCACGCAGGGATGGATCGTAAATCGCCGGGGGCTCGCCGATCACCCGTCGCAGCAGCCGGTCAAATTTGGTCGTATCGCCAGGCCCGTTGGTGACGAAGTAAAACCACTCCCTGGGCATGAAGAAGAACCGGTTGTTTTTGGTCTGCTTGTACAAGGTGGACAGTTCGTACTTCATATTGCGCTCCCGTTCCAGCTTGTCATCCGCATGCAGCTTGATGCTGTTGCCGCGCAGCAGGTATTCATCCGCCGCCAGGTACCTGGAGGAATTGCAGGATGAAAAAAACAGCAGTACCAGAACGGCACCGATTAAGTATATTGTGCTTTCACTGCTACGCATGGGCATTTTGATCAACAGCCAAAAAACGTTATGCCGGTTTCTAAAAATACGATCAAATATATACAATCACTTCGCCAGAAGAAGTTCAGGCAAAAGTATGATAAATTCGTTGTAGAGGGCGACAAGATGGTCCGCGAACTGCTCGAACACCGCTCCGAATGGGTAGAAACGCTCTTTGCGCTGCCCAATTGGATGGAACATTTGCCCCCGCAGCAGTGGCCAGCTGACCTGCAGGCGCTCACCGTCTCTGAAAATGAACTCAGCCGCCTGTCCCTGCTCAAAACGCCCAATCAGGTATTGGCGCTCGTGCGGCAGCCCCGCTATGCCCTCCGTGCGGCAGACCTTACAGGAGGGTTGTCGCTTTACCTCGATGACCTGCAGGACCCCGGCAATATGGGCACCCTCTTGCGACTGGCGGACTGGTTCGGTATTTCAACGGTGATTTGTTCGCCGAATTGTGTGGAGGTCTTCAACCCTAAAGTCATACAGGCGTCTATGGGGGCGTTTTTGCGGGTTTCCACCATCGTTGCCGACTTTGAAGCCGTCCGGAACACCGCCCCCGGCCTGACCATCTTCGGCGCAGATATGGAAGGGGAGAATGTTTTCCAGGCCGATCTGCCCCAAACCGGTGTACTGGTCATCGGCAACGAAGGCGCAGGCATCACCCCGGCAGTAATGGAACAGGTGACGCACCGGGTGTCTATCCCCAGAGGAAAAGGTGGCGGCGCGGAGTCGCTCAATGCGGCGGTGGCGGCGGGGATTATTATTGGTGTGCTGCTGAATTAGGCGGTGGCGGGAGCCAGGGAGGGATAAGGTTGAGGTTGAGGTTGAGGATAAGGTTCTGGCGGGGGCTTCAAAAGAGGGATAGCAAGCTATCCGGCAGCCGCCCGGAGTCGATCGCAAAGCGGTCGTTCCCTGGGGAGCCCTGCCTTAGCCCGCTTATCCTCAACCTAATCCTTAACCTGCCCTAACGCACCTCTAAAAAAAGCCATCCAGGCAATACCCGAATGGCTTTTATCCAGACTACATTACAGCCTGCTTACAGGAGTTTTTTCAATTCCGCTTCGATTTGTTCCGCACCACGGACGCTGGTAGAAACGATCCGGCCTTCCTTGTCAATCATGAAGGCACGGGGAATGCTGCGCACACCATAGAGAGCGGCAGCGTCAGACTCCCACTTTTTCAGGTCGCTTACGTGGTACTCCCACTTCAGGTTATCCTGTTCAATGGCTTGCACCCAGCGTTGCTTCTGGTTTTGGAGGTAGGTTTCAGCCTCCATTTCAGAATTCATTCGGCTGCGGGTACGGGCGTCCAGGCCATCCAGAGAAACGCTAAAGACGGTAAAGCCCTGATCCTTGTACTTGTCATAAACGGCCACCACATTCGGGTTTTCCCGGCGGCACGGGCCACACCAGCTTGCCCAAAAGTCGAGCAGTACGATCTGCCCGCGAAGGTCAGACAACGCATATTCTTTTCCGTCCGGGCTCTTCATTTTGATGTCCGGCGCCATTTGGCCCACCTGAATCAGCTCCTGTGCCTGCTGCTGCATGTACTGCCGCTCCACGGCGGTGAGGAAAGCGCCGTAGTTGGCGCCCATCTCGGAGTTAGGGATGGCTTCGTTGAGGCGGCTGAGAGCTTTCTTCTGTGTATCCAGAAACTGCCCATTGGAGCCCAGTGAGCGGTAGGCGACAAAAGCGCCCAGCACCGGGTTGGAAACGGAATCGACGAAATTCTCAATATCAGAAGCCTGATACTCCCGCTTGAAGAGGCTGTTCATGGTATGCGCCAGTATCTTGGAATCCGGAGCGCCCTCAATATCGAAGTTGAAGGTTTGGATATCGTTGAGGTCGCCCTTGAGCGTGACCTGCTTTTCGCTCCCATCAAAGACCAGGTTGAAATTCTTGGCACCAATGCGCATTTGATAAACTCCGGCCTCAATGCCTTCCGGGAATTCCATTTTGAACTGCCCGTTGGCATCCATATCCGCTTTCGCTAAAACATTGCTTGCTTTGCCGATCTTCACCTGATCGAGGTAGACCTGCATATTCGCTGCATTCTCAATCTGCCCGTCGATAACGGTACCTTTGACCTCAGGGGCACACTGCCAGACGGCCAGGGACAGGAGGGTTGCCATTAGGGTAATTCCAATATTCTTCATGCTCGTTACGAGTATTTTGATTCAGTAATAACTACTTGTTGCTGCTAGTGATTTCAGCTGATTTTCAACGCCACAAAGATAAAAATAGTATGGAAAATTGGGATTATGGGCGGATAAATCGGTGGGG
>CAJXNH010000057.1 GCA_913057245.1 uncultured Phaeodactylibacter sp. | reverse complement strand
TATCAATGGCTCACCTCGGTCCGAGGGCTTTTGATAGTATCGGCGGCGAAGTGGTTTCAACAACGGCCTTTGTTTTGGAGGACACAAATCGTCTGAATTACAAGGGTGGCTATCTGAGGCTAGTTGATGGCAATTCAGAATCTGAGAAAAATCGAGCCCTTGTAGAAGCCGTTAAGAATCCTGATTGCGGTTGGTTCTATCGAGCCTCTGCTGCTGAGTTCAAAAAGATCCCGGGAAGCCCAATAGCTTATTGGGTAAGTGACGCCTTTCTCTCCTGCTTTGCATCAGAGTCAAACTTAGAGGAGATTGCAGAACCTCGACAAGGCATGGCCACGTCAGATGTAGGTCGATTCCTAAGACTTTGGTATGAGGTGTCTCGAGACAATATAAAGTTTGATGCTAAAGACGCTTTGATAGCCAAAGAATCTGGTAGAAAATGGTTCCCGACAAACAAGGGGGGGCAGTACCGCAAGTGGTACGGAAACAATGAATACGTTGTCAATTGGTTCGATGATGGTAAAGAGGTAATGGGCTATGCAGCTGACCTTTATGGTTCGCCGACTCGAACAATCAAGAACATCTCATATTACTTCCGGCCGTCGATAACATGGGGAATGGTTACTTCTGCAGCATTTTCTGCTCGTGTTTCTCCTCCTGGCCATCTTTTCGACGTTGGATTCGGGGTGGAAGTCATCCCCGTCGTAGAAGGGCAGGCCTGTGGCTTCGGCAAACTGCAGCCCAATGGTCGACTTCCCGCTTCCCGCAACGCCCATGATGTAGATGACCCGGCTCATACTGTGAGTAGTGTTTTTACCTATTCGGCTTACCAGAGTTGATGCACGAGCGGTTTGATATCCGCTTCGTACAGCCCCTGTATCTTTTTTAGTACATCATCACTTAGAGGTACTGCCCCGGCTGCCGCCAGGTTGCTGTCAACTTGCTCGGCCCGGGAGGCGCCGGGGATGATGGTGCTCACCTCCGGGCGGCGCAGGATCCATTGCAGGGCCGCATGGGTGAGGGGGTAGCCTGCCGGCAAAAAGCCTTCGAGTTGGTCTACCGCTTCCAGCCCTGTTTCGAACGGTATGCCCGCGAAAGTCTCCCCTTTGTCAAACCATTCCCCATTGCGATTACCGTGGCGGTGGTCGCCCGCTCCGAAGGTGGAGGATTTGGAAAACTTCCCGGTCAGTAGCCCGCTGGCCAGGGGCACACGCACGATGATTCCAACATTTTTTGCCTTCGCCGCTTCGAAAAAGTGCTCCTCCGGGCGCTGCCGGAACATGTTGTAGATGATCTGCACGCTGGCAACGTTATCGAACTCCAGCGCTTTCATCGCTTGTTCCACCTTTTCCACGCTTACGCCGAGGTGGGCGATTTTGCCTTCCGCTTTGAGGTCCTCAAAAAGACCGAAAATTTCGGGCCGGTAGTAAACCTCCCAGGGCGGGCAATGGAGCTGTATGAGGTCGATTTGCTCCAGCCCAAGGCGTTTCAGGGAGTCTTCTACATAGCCCCGCAACGCTTTTGGGGTATAGCCCTCGCTGACATGGGGATTGATCTGCCGACCGCATTTGGTGGCCACGTAGATGCGCTCGTCGAATTCGCGGACCGCTTTGCCTACCGCTTTTTCACTTTCGCCGGCTTCGTACACATCGGCGGTATCGATGAAGTTGACGCCCTGATCGATGGCGCTGCGCAGGATGGACTGTGCCAGATCGTGGTCAAAACCGCTGCCCCATTTCCCACCTACCTGCCAGGTGCCCAGGCTGATGTTAGAGATATTGAATCCGGTCTTTCCTAAGGTTCTGTATTGCATATTTTAAGATTGTTTTTGCCGCTGACATTAATGCCGCGCAGCAACGCAATGTACTTCGGCACAGCTGGTTATTTCCACTCAATAGTCGTCTGCAGCAGGTCATTGGAATTTGGGCCCACCATGATGTCAAAAGTGCCAGGCTCGGTGACAAATTGCCCATCAGGCATGTAGAAGCCCAGCTCTTGTGGCGTCAGCCGGAAGGCAACCGTTCGGCTCTCGCCGGGTTGCAGCATCAGTTTTTCAAACCCTTTCAGTTCCTTGGTGGGGCGTACCACGCTTGCCGCCCGGTCCCGGATGTAGAGCTGAACAACCTCTTCCCCGGCCCGGTCGCCGGTATTGGTTAGCTTGACCGTTACCTCTACGGATTGCCCGCGTAGATTTGCCCGGAGGTTATCGTAAGCAAAGGTGGTATAGTTTAGCCCATAGCCAAATGGGAAAAGCGGGCTCAGGGGCGAGTCGATGTAGTGGGTGTAAAAGACATCTCCCTTGGTATTGGGGCGGCCGGTATTGTGCATATTGTAGTGGATGGGGACCTGTCCGAGATTTCGGGGGAAGGTCATTGGCAGCTTACCACTTGGGTTGTAATCGCCGTACAGCACCTGAGCGACGGCATGGCCGGTTTGAGAACCCAGTTGCCACGCCTCCACAATTGCCGGGATGCG
Organism: uncultured Phaeodactylibacter sp.; assembly: GCA_913057245.1. Taxonomy (GTDB): domain Bacteria; phylum Bacteroidota; class Bacteroidia; order Chitinophagales; family Saprospiraceae; genus Phaeodactylibacter. Next base: position 2,957 of record CAJXNH010000057.1, on the reverse strand, counting down.
CTCTGCAGCCCATGGAATGGTCAGCGGGCGGCCATTGTTGAGCACCAGCACAACGTTGGGATTGTTTTCGTAGACTTTTTCCAAAAGCTCCTGCTGCAGGCCCGGCAGGTTGATATCGGTACGGCTGCGGGCTTCTCCGCTCATAAAGCCATGTTCGCCGAGTACCATGATGACAACATCGGCATTCTGAGCGGCCTCAATCGCTTCCGCCATGCCGGTTCGGTCGGTGGTGTTGACTTCCACCGGGGTCACAAAAGTGGGTTCATTGGACCAGAGCTTTGGGCCCTCTGCAAAGGTGATTTCGTTGCCTTCATAGGCAGAAAGCCCTTCTAAGACGGAGACAGCGGTGCCATCATCGGAGCCAATGCGCCAGCTGCCGAGGGGGCTGGTTTTGTCATTGGCGAGCTGTCCGATCAATGTGATTTTAAGGCCCTCCTTTTTCAGGGGGAGGAGGTTGCCTTCGTTTTTGAGCAGTACAATTGACTTCTTAGCCATATCCAGAGCGGCTTCCTGATGAGCCTCATTGTAGAGGAGTGTTTCTTCCCGCTCCTCGTTACAATACCGGTATGGGTCTTCAAACAGCCCTAGCTTATACTTTGCGCGAAGGATACGGCGCACGGCGTCATCAACCAGGGATTCGCTGACAGCACCGGACTCCACGAGGTCCTGCAGGTGATTAATGTAAGCGTAGGATTCCATATCTATATCGGACCCTGCCGTGACAGCTTGTTTAGCTGCAGCCTTCAGGTCTTCAGAATAGCCATGCTCTTCCATCTCTGCAATGGAGGCCCAGTCCGAGACTACCACTCCTTCGAAACCCCATTCGCCTTTTAGCAAATCCCGTTGCAGGTAGCTGTTGCCAGTAACGGGTTGGCCATTTAGAAGGTTGAAGCCATTCATAAAGCTGCCCACGCCTGCATCGACGGCGGCCCGGAATGGAGGCAGGACGGTATTGTGCAGGGTTGCCGTACCGATGTCGGCGGTGTAGTAATCCAGGCCAGACTGGGCAAACCCATAGCCGGCAAAGTGTTTGGCGCAAGCCATGATGGTGTTGTTGGCGCTGAGGTCTTCACCCTGAAAACCCCGGATTCGAGCGGCAGCAATAGCACTGCCGAGGTAGGTGTCTTCCCCGCCGCCTTCCATGACCCGACCCCAGCGGGCATCACGGGAGATGTCCATCATGGGGGCGAAGGTCCAGCTGACGCCGGTTGCTGAAGCTTCAGTGGCCGCCATACGGGCGGAGGCTTCAATGGCTGTCAGGTCCCAGCTGGCGGCTTCTGCCAATGGGATAGGGGCCAGGGTCTTGTAGCCGTGGATAATATCGGAAGCGAAAATCAGCGGAATGCCCAGGCGGGATTCCTCAACGACCAGCTTTTGCATCGCCCGGACTTCCTCTACGCCCCGTACATTCAGCACGGAGCCTACCCGGCCATTGCGGAGGTCTTCGTATTTACGTTTGGCATTTCCAGCGGAAGGGGCAGGCCCTGTGGCTTCCCAAAAACCACTGTATTGATTCATTTGCCCTACCTTTTCCTCCAGCGTCATTTTGGAGAGCAGGTCCTCGATAAATTGGTCCATGTTGTCGTTTTGTGCCTGAGCTGTACTCAACCAAAATACAGCCGTTAATAGAAGGAGTGTCTTTTGCATAGAAGTAACCTGGTTTTTACGAAATGGGTAATAGAGCCGATGCGGCAAGTAGTTTTCCTGAACTTTTATGCCTTACCTCAATCCGGCACCTTGTGTTTTCCGGATTGGGTAAAGCAGTAGTGGGTAAAGATAGGGACAGCGGCTTAGAGATCGGGAATTGGTGAAATTTCTTACCTGAGATAAGACCGATTAATGCCCGGCGGACTTCTACCTGACCGCTATCATCAGTATAGTCTGAGCCGGGGTTTAGTAATGGATGGCCATCCGGATCAAAGAACCGGGCTTTCACGATCGTCCGGGTTTGATTGGTGATTTGCCCGGTCATGGAAATATTTAAATATACGGTGCCATCCCGGAAAGAACGGGAAAAATTAACCTTCTCAATGTGTGCTTCTGCACTGGAAACAGGGGGTAGGAAAGCTTTGGTGTTCAGCTTGTTCGTGGAAAGGGTAAGCGATTGAGTCGTGCGCTGTGTGGATTGGCTGGCAGGAAGGCTAAGCTCTGCGGAGACCGCATCGAGGATTTGCTGGGAAATTTTGAAGGTTTTTAAACCGCTGATGATTTCTTCTTTGGAAGCCAGCTGGCCGATATCTGCGTATGCTACTCCTGTACCAGGTTGTGGTATAATGGGAACTGGCTCTGCGTCTTCTTCTGTTTCGAGAAGTTCATAGCCTGCCACAATACCGGTTGCGAGGAGGGCGCCAAGGACAGCGGCATTTTTGGGGTTGCGCAAAGCTGTTTTTCCATACTGTGCCAACTGCCGCATTTGGGCAGGCGTAGCGTTTTTGGAAAACCGGATCGCCAGTTGGGTATTGGTGCTGATTTGCCCTATTTTTGCTAAGTCATCAGCAGAAGAAATGACCGTCCGCCTGATGGCCTGATTGCCGAAGGGGCTGGCGTTGTTCACCACAATGGCTTTGTCGCTTTCAGCCGTGACGATATACCGGGCCAGGTCATCCAGGTTTACCGGGCCAGCCGGGGCTACTGTTGGCCCCCCGCCGCTTCCGCCGCAAGCCTGAAGTATGAATACGGTTAGCAAAAAGAAAAAGGGTAAACGCATAGGTTATCAGTTTTTACAATGCTGCTCGATTAAGGTATCAGCAATGGGGAAGCCCATTTCCTGTACCGCCTTCCAATCTTTACAGGCCTGTTGCTGATCTTTGAAAAAATGTACATACAGATAGCCGCGGTTGGTCAGGGCCAAAGGATGGTTTGGTGAGATACGAAGGGCCATATTCAGGTCTTCCAGGGCTTGTTCCCAGTCGGGATTACGCTGCTGCATGAGCAGGGCGGCCCGTTCAATATAGGCC
>CAJXNH010000056.1 GCA_913057245.1 uncultured Phaeodactylibacter sp. | reverse complement strand
ATGGCACCGATGATCCACAGGTAATTATTGGAAGCCCCTTCGATCGGCTGACCGATAGCGGCAATGATAGCGATAACCATGCCCACACCGGCAACGATATTCCCTCTGCGGGCGGTATCCGGTGAACTGAGCAGGCGCAGGCCCCATACGAATGCCAAAGCGCCGATCAGATAAGCTATATTGATGATGAAGTCGATAATCATGATGGGTTACTTTTTCTTTTTGAACATTTCCAGCATACGGTCGGTAACGGCAAAACCGCCGGCTACATTAACCATTCCAAGAATAACGCCCAGGAAGCCAAGCCCAAGGGTCAGATAGTCATCAGGATCTGCCTGACGGATAAGCAAAATGGCACCAATGATGACCACTCCGGAAATGGCGTTTGCACCTGACATCAGAGGGGTATGGAGCACAGTGGGTACTTTGGAAATGACCTCAAAGCCCAGGATAATGGTAAAGAGTAGCAGATAGATGAGCAGCAAATTGCTCTCATCGTTGAAGAACTGAATGAAGGTATCCATGATTATTCGTTTTCGTTGGCCTCCGGTGCAGGCGTAATGTATGCGCCCCGGATGATCTCATTGCTGAGGTCGAGGTTGAGCGCCCCGTCTTTGACCAGAATTTTCAGGAAATTGACCACGTTGTTGGCGTACAGCTGACTGGCATTCTGCGGCATTAAGGCTGCCAGGTTAGAATTGCCCAGAATGCTGACTTTGTTGTGCACGATGGTCTGATTGTCTTGCGTAAGCTCGCAGTTGCCACCGGTGGAGGCAGCCAGGTCTACGATGACCGAGCCGGGCTTCATTTGCTCCACCGTGCTTTTAGGCACAAGCAGCGGCGCCTTGCGCCCGCGAACCTGAGCGGTGGTGATAATGACATCTGCCTTCATGGCCCGGTTTTGGACTTCCTCCCGTTGCCGCTTCAGGAATTCTTCGGACTGCTCCACGGCGTAGCCGCCGGCACCTGCGTCTTCCTTTGCGCCTTCGATCTCGATGAACTTCGCACCGAGGCTTTTCACCTCTTCCTTAGCCGCAGAGCGGGTATCGAAAGCTTCTACCTGAGCACCCAGCCGCCGGGCCGTGGCAATGGCCTGCAAACCCGCAACTCCGGCACCAAGGACCAATACCGTAGCCGGGCGTATACTGCCCGCAGCGGTGATCATCATCGGGAAATAGCGGGGCAGAAGGCGGCTGGCTTCGAGCACGGCCTTGTACCCAGCGATGGAGGCCATAGAGGAAAGCACATCCATGGATTGCGCCAGGGTGGTCCGCGGGATCATATCTAGGCTGAAAGCCTTTAGCTTGTGGCTGCTCAATCGTTCAACAACCCCGTCGTCCGCGAAAGGTTTGAATTCGGCAATGACAACGGTTTCAGGGGAAAGCTTGGCCAGGTCGTCATCTGGTAGCGGGTGGATGCTCAGCACCATATCGGCACTTTTGAGCAATGCCTCCCGGTCCAGGACCGTTGCGCCATCGTAATCGTCGTCCGCGTAGAACGCACCCTGACCGGCACCTTTTTCCACGCACACCTCAATGCCCAATTCTGACAGCTTGGCCACTGCATCGGGCGTAAGCGCTACACGAGGGTCATTGCCCTCTCTGGGGATCGCTAGTTTCATAAGTTAAAAGTCGGTTTCTACGGAAAGGTAACACCAAATCTGACAATCGCCAAAGTTTGGGGTTCATGAAAAAAGTACACTTTTACGATAGGCGAAAAGTAAAAATGTAATTCATTTTAAAACTAAGAAGGGTGTTAAGCTATGGTTTCTAACAACTTAGGTGACCAGTTACTGCTTTCGAAGCTCAGCAAAACGCTCGCGGAATTTTTTCACCTTAGGCGTAATGATAAAGGTGCAATACGGGTTGCGGTTGCCAACTTTCCGGTAGTAATCCTGATGGCTGACTTCGGCAGGGTAGAAAGCTTCTAGCGGTGCAAGTTGCGTAACCACCGGATCGTCCCAAAGCTGTGGGGCAGTTTCGGCAATGGATTTTTCGGCTGCAGTTTTCTGTGCCTCATCGTGGTAGAAGATGACAGAGCGGTATTGCCGGCCCCGGTCGTTGCCCTGTCGGTTGAGGGTGGTCGGGTCGTGGATGGTCCAGAAAATTTCGAGTATCTGAGCGTAGGAAATGACCTTCGGGTCAAATTGGACTTGCACGACCTCGGCATGTCGTGTGGCGCCTGAGCAAACGGCACTATAATTGGCATTTTCCTTTGTCCCTCCGGAGTAGCCGGAGGTCACTTTTTGTACCCCTTTGACCTCCTGATAAACGGCTTCGAGGCACCAGAAGCAGCCTCCACCGAGGGTTGCGTATTCAAAATCAGAGCTCATGCGATTCGGTTTTGTATTTTACAATCCCGCTACACTGATGGCGGGTGTTTTTTCAGCAATCGCCGCCAGAAAATGTTTTAAAGCCTGACGCTTGGCGGCATCAAATTCGTAACTGATATATTTAGTGAAGTATTCTTCCACGCTGAAGTCAGGGTCAGGGGAGGGTAGCAGATATTTTAGCTTATCGATCTGCGCCACCCCGGAAGCCAGGGCTTTGTTGAACCGCCTGACAAAACCCGCGGGCAGTGGCCGGTTACTGATCCATGCCGCAAAAACGAAAGGGAGTCCGGTATACTCCATCCATACAGCGCCCAGATCGTACACGTATTTGAATTGTTTTTCCAGCCCGATGGTGCGGTCGCCTATCACGAGCCCGGCGGTACGCCCGCCAATTTTTTTAATGTAGCCTTCCTTTGCCGGCAAAAGGGCAGGGGAGAAGCCCCAGTAATCCCTCAGCAGCACCTTGGTGAGCTGAACGGAAGTACGGGAGTGGTGATCGAGATAAACGGTTTCCACCTGTTCGATGGGCACATCGCTGTAAATACAAACTGTTTTGACGGCACCTACTGTCCCAATGCAATAATCTGAGATTACGTGTGGGCGGTCAAGCTCAGGTAGCACGGCAACCGGAACGAGTGCAAGGTCTGCTTCGCCCCGCGTCAGCTTCCCGGCGCATACGGAAGGTATGTTCAGCTCCAAATCCAGCTGAGGGGCCAGGGTGCTGTTGAGCAAGCCATACAGCAGGGGCTTCGTGTTGAGGTAGGAAACCGCGGTAAGGCGTATTTTATCCATCAATGTTGATTGATATTCAGATGCTCAAGATGGGCAATGTCGTTTTCAAGGAGGAAGGTGTACTGCTGCGATCGATAAGCCGCTTTGTACAATCCGGTGTTGTGGTGCTTGAAAGTATCCATTTCCCGCAGGGATTTCCCACTCAGGATACACATTAGAGCACGCATTGCCCGGCCGTGGCTGCAAACGAGAATCCGCTCTTCCGGGCGCTGACTGAGCATGTCCACAAACTGGGCCAGCCGGTCGCCCATTTCCCGGGCGCTTTCTGCTTCCTCCAGACGGGCATCGAAATCTCCGGATGCCCAGGATTCCGTAACTGCTTTGTATTGCAGATGCATGTCCGGTGTGCTTTTCTGCCCTTCGTGCGTGCCCCAGCAGATTTCGTTGATCTCTGCGTACTGTTCCCAGGGCAGCCCTGTTTCAATAAAAGGAGCCATTGTTTCATGGGTACGCTTCAGGGTAGACGTCAGGACGGTATCAAATCCGGCTGTGTGGTAGTGGTCGTAAAAAGCCTGTGCCTGTAGTTTCCCCATCTCATTGAGTGATGAATCCACACCAGAGCCCTGTACAATACCCAGCCGGTTATATTCGGTCTGCCCGTGCCGGACGATATAAACGTGTTTGTCCATATTATCGGTTTACAACGGGTAAAGCGGTGTACCCTTTGAATTGTTCATCTTCTTCAAAAACGTGGTCGGTGTAGTCCTTGATCACGTTGTAGAGCGTATCTCTTTCAATAGGTTCCCGACCGACCCGGCGGATGAGATTGACCAAATCCCGTGTACTCATAGCCGGGTTTTGTTCCTCTGACCCCGCCATGCTATAGATTTTGGTCGTGTCATCGATGGTGCCGTCGATATCATCCACCCCAAAGCTGAGCAGCATTTGGGCAACGTTCCGCCCGATCATCGGCCAGTAAGCCTTAATGTGGTCGAAATTATCGAGGTACAACCGGCTGATAGCGTAGTTGCGCATATCTTCCACCACAGTGGATTCCGGCACATGGCTCATCTGATTATCCTGATTGCGGAACTTCAGCGGGATAAAGGTTTGGAACCCTCCGGTTTTGTCTTGTAACTGCCGGAGTTTTTCCAGGTGGTCGATACGGTGCTCAAACTTTTCGATATGCCCGTAGAGCATCGTTGCGTTGGAGCGCATGCCGAGCTCGTGCCAGACTTCGTGGATTCGGAGCCATTGCTCGCCCGAGCATTTGCCGCCTGCGATCTGATCCCGGATTTCAGGGTGGAAAATCTCTGCGCCCCCGCCTGGCATACTATCCAGTCCTGCTTCTTTCATAATGCGCATGCCCTCCTCATAGGTTACCTTGTCTTTCTTGAAGATGTAGTGGTATTCTACGGGTGTGAGCGCTTTGACGTGCAGGTCCGGGCGGTGCTTCTTGATGGCTTTGAAAAGCTCGGTGTAGAACTTCACATCGTACTGTGGCAATACACCTCCTACGATATGCACTTCAGTCACCGGTTCGCCATCATACTTTTTGACGATATCCATGATGTCCTCCAGGCTGTATTCCCAACCCTCTTCCCGCTTTTTGATCAGGCGGGAGTAGGAACAAAAGGTACAGGTGTACAGGCAGACATTTGTAGGCTCCACATGGAAATTACGGTTGAAATAAGTACGGTTGCCATGCCGCTTCTCCCGCTGATAGTTGGCCAGTGCACCGAGATAGCCCAGTTCGCCTTCTTCAAATAACAGCTGCCCTTCTTCGGGCGTGATGCGCTCGTCGTTGAGGACTTTTTCAGCGATGGCTTGCAGGGGGGCGGACAGTGTTTTGTCCTGTAGGATGTGGTCGATTCTTCTTGCAGTGAGGGTCATATCGTTCAGTTCTTAATCAAGGGAACAGTCTTTCTAAACTTTCAGTTTTAATTGAAAGTGTTAAAATTTAGTGTCAAAGGTAAAGGATTATGCCTTATTCCACCCTACCCATTACCGGGAATCTGCTGCGCGGCGGTAGCCTGTCCTGGGGTGGCCCGCTATCCCAAGAGGTAGGCTTGGGAAGAAACAAGAAACACGGCTCAGTGTTTTTTGTGCGGTTATTACAGCGTTGATTTTTCGTCATATCAAATAAAATTGGCATTTTTGAAATGAGAAACCCCTTAAAACCCTAAATGAAATGGCAAACACTACAAAGCTGTGGGCGTTACTGATCGGTATTAACGATTATCCGACCAGCCCATTATCCGGCTGTGTTCCGGACGCCCGGGCCCTTCAATCCTACCTGGAGAGCGACCCCCGACTCGATACCAACGGAAGCCTTAAAGTACTATTCGATAAAGCCGCCACCAAAGCTGCTATAGCTGATGGTATTCTGAACCATTTAAGCCAGGCTGGACCCGACGATGTTGCCCTGCTCTACTTTTCCGGGCATGGCGCCCAGGAAAAAGCCGATACCAGTATTTGGACGGAAGAGCGGGATGGCTGCCTGGAATCGATTGCCTGCTATGCGCCTCCCGGGGCACCTTTGTCACTGATGGCGGACAAGGAACTGCGCTACCTGCTTAACCAGGCTTTTTACCGGTCCGGAGCAGACTCGCCTCACCTCCTAACCATTTTTGACTGTTGCCATTCGGGAGATAATGTCCGGTCTTTGGGCCTTGATGAGGAGGACGTTCGGGAGCGGCGCTTTACACACGTATTCCCACAGCGGGATTGGAGCGATTTCCTCTTTGCGAATGCTTTTCAGCCGGAGCAGCTATCTGGTCCCGGATTGGGTGCACTGCTGCCCAGCCCGCCGATGGTGCAACTAGCTGCTGCGAAGGACGATCAGGCTGCCCTCGAAGTTGGAGGGCGTGGCGTTTTCACTTCTTACTTGATTCAGGTGCTGGAGCAGACGAGCGGTGCCATTGATTACACCACTCTGCATCAGCTCTTATCCAACTACATCCGATTTAAACATGCGCAAAACCCACAGATACTAACGTTGGGCGCCGGCATGGATCTTGTCTACCGGGGCTTTCTTAACCAAAAAGTAGATCCGGAAGGGAAACGCTATGGCCGGGCCAACTACAGCACGACCGAAGGCTGGCTCCTAAATATGGGTATGATGCATGGTTTGACAGACGGAGCAGATGCCCGGCTGCATTTAAAGGATGGCACTTCGTTAGATTGCAAGATCGGTGAAGCTATGGATGTAAGTAGTACCCTGGATATCGATTTTGAGCAGCGCAGTGTGTTGGATAAAAAGAAAAGCTATCAGGTGTCGGTGGCGTCGATGCAAAACTATCCCATCCATATATTCATAGAGGATACGATGGGAGAAGAACAGCTGCGAAAGCGAGCCATCACTGCACTTAAAGCCCTGCCTGACCCGGTCCTGGTTACTTCATCCGAGGTAAATGCGGACTTTGTGGTGCACTTCAGGGATGGTTTGGCTTACATCACCCGCAAGTTTGACCCCTACCGGCCGGTATTTGGGGAGGTTTTCTCTTTCGATTCACTTGAAGAAGATGTTATCCTGGAGAAGCTGATCGGGCAGGTACAAATGGCTGCCCGCTGGACCTTTGCGTACAGCCTTCACAACCCAAAGCTCAAAGTACTGGACCGGCCCCCAATCGGAGTGGAAATCCTTCAGGAAAAAGCCGGCGGTTGGTCCGTCATACAGGCTAAAGGGGAAGACTTTACTATTGATGCATTTGAAGAAAATAAAAGCAACGGCAAATTACAGGCCCGGATTAAAGTCAGGCTAACGAATCAGTTTGACCGTCCCCTATACTTTTGCCTGCT
>CAJXNH010000055.1 GCA_913057245.1 uncultured Phaeodactylibacter sp. | reverse complement strand
TCCAAAGCACCCCGCTGTGCCGTAGTAGAGCAATTCGCATACATCCAGTCCATGCCATTTTCCGCTACGAGCGGCATCAGGCTCTGCGTCAGTTCCTCCACGGTTTCGTTGAAGGCTTCGGACGGGCTATGCCCATGGCGGCGAAGGCAATCGTACTGTGCAGCGAACAAGCCCTGAATCGCCCCCATCAAAGAGCCGCGCTCACCGGTCAGGTCACTGTAAACCTCCTGCTTGAAAGTCGTTTCAAAAAGGTAACCCGAACCTACGCCAATACCCAACGCGATCACCCGGTCCTTAGCACGTCCGGTTGCATCCTGGAAAATAGCGTAGCTGGAATTCAGCCCTTTGCCGGCTACGAATAAGCGGCGAAGGCTCGTACCGGAACCTTTGGGCGCCACCAGAATCACATCCACATCTTCCGGTGGGATGATGCCCGTGCGCTCCTTGTAAGTAATGCCAAAGCCATGAGAAAAATACAAGGCTTTTCCTTTGGTCAGTAGCGGCTTGATTTTTGGCCATACGGAAATCTGGGCGGCATCGCTCAGCAGATATTGAATGACTGTTCCGCGCTCCACGGCTTCCTCTATAGGGAAAAGCGTCACGCCCGGCTCCCAGCCATCATCCACGGCCTTGTCCCAGGTCTTGGAATTCTGACGCTGACCGACAATCACATTAAACCCGTTGTCCTTGAGGTTGAGTGCCTGCCCCGGACCCTGTACTCCGTAGCCAATGACGGCAATGGTTTCGTCTTTCATAATCTCCCGCGCCTTTTCCAGCGGGAATTCCTCACGGGTGACTACGTTTTCCTCTACGCCACCAAAATTTAGCTTTGCCATGTTATTTTGTTGTTTTTTAAGCTTTCTGAAATGTACTGCCTGATGCAGGGGGAACGAAATAACGGAATTTCAACACCTGCCGCGGTTATCCCAGCCGCCTTTTAGCGGGCATTTTACAGTAGTAAAGCCTGCGTTATGCTGCTTCACAACGCTCAGGCACCGCATTCAATATAATCATCCAAGCCATTGATTATCTGACCATTACACCCGGGAACACCCAATCTGGCTTGCCTCGCTTTTGCCTGTGTTTCCCACGGCAGCCCAAAGGGCGTATTACGAAATCCAAGCCAAACAAAGCGGCACCGGCAATACCAATAGGATCACCAATGCCGCTGATGCTGTAAATGCTGAAAATGGAATTAATCGATCGTAGGCGTATCCAGCTCTGCCAAAGCCGCCTGAATTTCCTCTTCGGTTATTTCGTGCTTAACCAGGTTGCCGCTCAGGTAATTTTCGTAGGCAGCCAGGTCAAAGTTGCCGTGCCCGCAGAGGTGAATCAAGATGGTCTCGCTCTTGCCTTCCTCCTTACAGCGATTGGCCTCCTGAATGGCGGTGGCGATCGCGTGGTTGGTCTCAGGTGCAGGAATGATGCCTTCAGTTTTGGCGAAAAGTACACCTGCTTCGAAGCACTCGAGCTGATCGTGTGCCCGGGCCTCGATGAGTTGATCCCTAAGGAGCTGACTCACCACAACGCCCGCACCATGGTAGCGCAACCCTCCGGCGTGGATTGGTGCCGGGACAAAGTTGTGCCCAAGGGTATACATCGGCAGCAGTGGGGTCATTCCGACCATATCGCCGAAGTCATAACGGAACACGCCGCGGGTGAGCTTAGGGCAGGAAGCAGGCTCACTGGCAATGCACCGGATATTTTGGCCCTCTTCCAGATTAAGCCGCAGGAAAGGGAAGCTGATGCCGGCAAAGTTGGAACCTCCACCAAAAGGCGCCACCACAATATCCGGCTGATCACCAGCTTTCTCCATCTGCTTGACGGCTTCCAGCCCAATCACCGTTTGGTGCATAAGGACGTGATTGAGTACGCTGCCCAGGGCGTATTTCGTATGCTCGTCGGAGGCAGCCCGTTCCACGGCTTCCGAGATAGCAATACCCAGACTGCCTGGTGAGTCAGGGTTTTTGGCCAGCACCTGACGCCCCGCTTCGGTAAGATCAGTGGGCGAAGGGTAGACTTTGGCGCCCCAGGTGTTCATCATCATCTTGCGGTAGGGCTTCTGCTCGTAGCTGATCTTCACCATGTAGACCTCACATTCGATGCCGAAGTGCTGACAGGCAAAGCTCAGGGCACTGCCCCACTGACCAGCGCCGGTTTCGGTCGTGATCCGCTTAACGCCTTCCTGCTTGTTGTAGTAAGCCTGCGCAACCGCTGTATTGGGCTTATGGGAACCGGAAGGGCTTACACCTTCGTATTTGTAGTAAATTTTGGCAGGCGTATCGAGGGCTTTTTCCAACCCTATGGCCCGAAACATTGGCGTGGGCCGCCAGATTTTATAGACCTCGCGGACTTCCTCCGGTATTTCCACCCATTTTTCCTGGGTCACTTCCTGTTCGATCAGGCCCATCGGGAAAAGGGGCGCCAGGGCATCCGGGCCGATGGGCTCTTTTGTGCCGGGGTGCAGCGGAGGCAGGGGCTTGTTGGGCATATCGTGCACAATATTGTACCACGCTTCCGGAATCTCATTTTCCGACAGTAAGATTTTTCGTGTGTTCATGCTAATTTGAATTTGGTTGCAGTAATGCCCACCAAATTAGCATATTCACCAAGTTTTCCCACTTCCACACCAAACAAAAATCGGCAATTTTACAAAAACAAGATACAACCTCACGCCTTCCTGCCCAGATGCACGAAGTAATCCCAAACCCCACCGTAGGCCGGCTTCACCTCATGAGAAAGTGTCGTGAATTCCTGCTCTAAAAGCGGTAGCAGGTGCCCGTCCATGCGGACATGATTGTTGCCCATATGAGTTTTGAACCACCCAAACCGGGAATCGAAAAAGTCGGCTACTGCTAGGACACCTCCGTGCTTCAGGTCGGCCTTAGCCTGCCGGATCAGTTCCTCCCACTGCGGGTTAATCATAGTCAGGGAATAGGAAAACAGGACAGCGTCGAATTGCTCCAGGTATTGGGTGTCGCCCAGTGCATAGGGGCGCTCCTCCAGTTGGACCCGCTGCGCAAACGGCTTGGTGGCTTTTGTGGCTTTCTCAATCATGTGAGCGGAAACGTCCAGCCCGGTCAGGTGCGCTTTGGGGAAACGGCGGGCCAGCAGCCGAAGGTTGTAGCCGGTGCCGCAGCCCACTTCCAGGATACGGTGCGCTTTTTCGGGGTCAAGGGGCAACTGCCGGATGACTGCCCGCCGCCCAAACAGGAAGGTCCAGCGGGTGAGGTCGTAGATTTTGGATTGCAGCACGTAGTAGCGCTGCATAGTTTCGTTCTGTTCTGAAACGGAGGCCGTAATGTGCTTGGATGCCATATTGGACGTTTAAATTAAATGGATGGCTAATGTACTTCAGCCAGGTAGACACTTGCATAGGTTCCCACCCGGTCAAGTTGGTGGGTTTTGGCAGTCAGTTCCTGCTCGAAAGTAACGGCTTCCTGTACAAAATCAGGGAAGAAGTCCACTTCATGAGCCGCTGAGCGCAGTAGGATTTTGGTACCGGGCCGGCTATTCTCCAGAATCAGTCGCCACTCTTCTTCCAGCGCCGGCCGGTCATTGGCTGCCAACCAGTCTTGGTGGTCAAGGAGTACGTAGTGGGAATAGGTACCAGGATTGTCCTTCAGGAACTGACTAATGGTAGTGGTGTTGGTCTGCACCCGGTCTATTCGGTCACGAAGAGGCTCAAAGTGCTCCGGCAACAGGTAATTGGGCGCACAGGTTTCTGTGTAAGTGCCATACATGTACAACCGGTAGAAGTAGTTGTCCTGCAAAGGCAACTCCGTGAAGACTTTGCGCAGGCACTCCTGAATAAAGCCCAATGCGCCCCGCTCATATTTTTTCACAAAAAGCTCCTGCTGCGACCGGGGCACCCCTACCAGGCACATAGTGAGGTGGCGGTTGACCATCCATTCTACCATGTTATTCAGGACACGCTCTTCCACTTGCAGGTAGATTTCCTTTTGCTCATCCAGCGTAGCAGCATGGAACATTTGATCGATCTGACGGAACAGTTTCTTACGCCCCTTCAGGTAGTTACTAGCCAACCAGGCGAAAGTGCCCGAGGAGCCAAAATGATAAAAGGATTTCCGTAGGCCTTTAGGTGAAAAGTAATTCAGGTGCTCATCCCAGTACTCCTGTGCATAGGTGGGCAGTGCAGAACGGAGCTGCCGGTGGTAGAGCTCCGGGAAAGCCTCGTGGCTGCCCCTGCCAAACACTTGAAACAACGTTTCAGGACTGCTGTGGCTGAAAAAGGCACGTTTGAGTTCAAGCAAAGCATTCTGCCGGGGGTTCATGTCAATGCAGTGCACTGCTTTGGGCGCATCCAGCAGGTAATCCAGTGCATTGCAGCCGGCGCTTGTGATCATGACAATCTCGCTGTCCGCATCAATGCCCATAAGCTCACGGTCACAGCGGGGGTCTTCCCAACAGGTATTGTAAACGAGGTTGCTCTTGTGTACGCGGTGGAATACCCAATCCCGCAGGTGGTTGATCTTCGTCACTTTTTTATGGTAAAAATAGTACGTGTCAACCCGGAGCGCGTTAGCCCTGAATTATCTTTTTGCTAACTTATTGTAAACCTATAGGTTCCCGCTTAGCCAGCCATTGGTAGGTGGCGAGCTGCGCCCTTACCGGCGTCCCACCCTGATAATGGTAGGGGTTGTTCTGTTCTGCATTAATAATACGGGCCTTGGTGTTATCCGTAAGTTGCAGGTTAATGATATGCCGGATTTCAGTACGGATTTTCTCGTCATAAACCGGGAAGACCACCTCCACCCGGCGGTCCAGGTTGCGGGTCATCCAGTCGGCTGAAGCGAGGAACAAACGCTCCTCCCCTCCATTGCCGAAAATATACACCCGGGCATGTTCCAAAAACCGGTCTACGATGCTTATGATCTCCAGGTTGCCACTTACGCCTTCCACCTCAGGCACTGCACAGCAGATACCCCGGACAATCAACTGCACCTTTACGCCAGCCCGACAAGCTTCGTAGATTTTTTCAATCATTTCGGGGTCTTCCAGGCTATTCATTTTGAGGATGGCGTAGGCGTTACGCCCCGCTTTGGCATGCTTGATTTCCTGCTTAAGCATAGCCTCGAAACCACTCCGCGTGGTGAACGGAGAAACCAGCAGGTGCTTGCATTTCGGCATAATGATCTTCCGCTCCAGCAAATCGAAGACCTGCCCGACTTCCTTAGCCAGGTGGGGGTCAGCGGTGAGCAAGGCATGGTCGCAGTACAACCGGGCCGTTTTTTCATTAAAGTTGCCGGTGCCCAGATAGGCATAATGCCGCAACCCCTCTTCCTCCTGCCGAACAATCAGCAATAACTTGGTATGCACTTTGATACCGGGGTAGCTGTAAATCACCGTTGCGCCGGCTTTTTCCAGCTCCGCGCCCCAGTACAGATTAGCGGCTTCGTCAAACCGGGCTTTAGCTTCGATAAAAGCGGTGACCTGCTTTCCATTTTTGAGGGCTTCCAGCAATCCGTCCACTACTGCAGAGCGGGAAGCAACCCGGTAAAGGGTAATCTTGAGGGCGGCCACATCCGGGTCCTGCGCTGCTTCGCGGATTAGCCTTGGGATGTAGTCGTATTTCTGATAGGGAAAGTGCAGCACAGCGTCCTGCTCCCGGAGATAAGGCAACAGGGCTTCTGCCTGCTCCAGCCCCTCATGCAGCAGGGGCTCCATGGGCTCATCGTGCAGCTCGCTCTGATCCGTTGGATTGGGAAAGCCAAAAAAATCGTTGAAATTGTGATAGCGGGCGCCGGGGATGAGGTCATGCTTGCTTAATTTTAGGTGCTCTTTGAGCAGCCCCAGGAGTTCTTCCGGCATGCGGCTGTCGTAGAGAAAGCGTGTGGGCAGACCGATATTTCGCTCATCGAGGCTTTCGCGAATCTTCTCTACCAAATCACCGGAGTATTCGTCATCGATGTAGAGCTCAGCATCCCGTGATACTTTGATGGCGTAGGCGCCCAGAACAGGCTCATCGAGAAAAGCCGGAAGGTTGTAACGGATGATATCGTCGAGAAAAGTTATGTAGTAAACGTCTTCTTCTTCTGATGGCAGCTCCTGAAACCGTGGCAGGTCATCTGTAGGCATTTGCAGGATAGCCGTACGGCCTTCCCCCTCCAAATCAATCACAAAGTAAAGCCCCTTGTTTTCCAGGAAAGGCCATGTGGATTCAGGCTCTAAAATGATGGGGTTCAGGCAGGGGTAGACTTTCTCAAAAAAATAGCGTTTGGCAAATTCCTGTTGCGGTTCTGTGAAGGCTTCGTTGTTGATCAGGTGAACCCCGGCTTTTTCCAGCTCAGGGATGATATCCTTGCGGAAGATACGGCCAAAGACCTCTTGCTGTTCCTGTACAATCTTGCGGATTTGCTTTAGTTCCTTCTTGGGCTTCACCGACAGGTCGAGGGCCTTCCGGGTTTTCTTCTTCAGTTCTTTGAAACTGCGCAGAGAGGCTACGCGCACCCGGTAAAATTCATCGAGATTGGCACTGTAAATGGCCAGAAACTTGATCCGTTCGTAGAGGGGCACCGATTTGTCCATCGCTTCCTGAAGTACCCGGTGATTGAAAGAGAGCCAGCTGATATCGCGCTTGACCAATTCTGATTTTGCCATGCTGCCTGCGGATTGAATGATTGAGGGTTAAGCAAGGGAGCAAAACTAGGCAGAAAGTCCTTATAAGCGATAGACGGAGTGTTATCTATATATTAAAATTTCAGCAAAAAGTCTTTCAGCAGCGCCCGGTAGGCCGGGGTGTAGGAATCCTCCGCTTCCGTTGCCCGGATGACCAGTTGATCGGTTTCGGTAGGTTTGTCTTCCTGCTCAAACTGCATCAGCAGGCGGTTGACCGCTGCGTCCGGCCGGGGCTGTACTTCGGTCACTTTGGTACAGAATAGGTGGTACTCCTCGGCTCTTTCCTGAAACCGGAGCCCTTCGAGGTAGGGTAAGACCAGGCAAAACCGACCATTTTTAGCCAATAGCTGCCTAACCGCAATGAGCAAATCCCCGTGTGGCATGCGGACCGTTTGCCGGGCGATCGCACGCTCCTCCTTCATACCGAAGGTGCCGCCGGAAAAGAACGGTGGGTTGGAAACGATAAGGTCGTAAGTGGTGCGGGTGGTGCGCGCATAGTCCTGAATGGCTTCCTGAATCACAGACAGGCGCTTTTCCCATGGCGAAGACGCAAAGTTCTCACCTGCCTGCTCACAGGCCACCTCGTCAATATCAATCGCGTGGATAGTCGCTTCCGGGGCACGCTGTGCCAGCATGAGCGCTATGACGCCGGTCCCGGTGCCTATATCAAGCGCCTGAGTAGCGGCATCTACCTGTGCCCAGGCACCGAGCATGATCCCATCCGTGCCTACTTTCATCGCGCAACGGTCTTGCTGTACAGCGAATTGCTTAAACTGAAACGGAGCGGTTTGTTTTTCTGTCTTTGCCATAACTGGATTCAAGTAAGGGGAGCAGGTTTTTTGTTACTGCTCCCCTTATTAAGGCTTTTT
>CAJXNH010000054.1 GCA_913057245.1 uncultured Phaeodactylibacter sp. | reverse complement strand
AACTCTATTTTAACTTGGTTAGATGATAATGAAGATTGGGTTTTAACTTTACCTGTTCAACTATCTCAAGAGTTGACGGTAGAATCTGTAGTCGGTACTAATAACGGCAAAAAAGTCTGCATAACAGGAAAGCTGGATATGACTAGAAATCAATTAGCCGATATCCTTATGAACAAAGGATTTATAGTGTCTACTACAGTAACTAAAGATTGTTATGCCTTAATTAACGGAGGGGATAACACGTCTTCTAAGTACAAAAAAGCTGTTTCACAGCAAGTACAAATTATTGACACGCCACCGGCGGGCACCGTAACGCCGGACCATGCTTTTGGCGCCCTCGACTTCACAGCCGTCACTTCCGGCTTTCTGGCAGAAAAGGGCATACCGCTCGCCAGGCTTTCCAGATACAACGGATCAGATTCCGTTTTCGTAAACAAGCATAGCCTTGACCGGATATGTGCGACACTCGCAGGTGCTACAGTTAGCGGCAGCGCTCCCAATGTAGTAGGCATCGTAGAGCCTGCATCTATTTCGGATACCATCCCTTTCAATTTACTGCTATTTGACTACCATAGCCTTGACCCCAACGCAGTCAACAATGGCTTGCTGAGTATTAACAATGGGCAGTTGCAGCACGTAAGCGGCGCCGGGAGCCCCTATCTGCCCAACCGGCTTTTTGCAGCCGCTCCTTCGGTCAGCCGGGAACTGCCCGCTGGCACTTATCATTTCCGGATTGACCTGCATGCAGGTGCTTCATTGCCGGTACTGTCCACAAAAGTTGACTTTGGCGATGGTGGTGGCTTGCAGGCTGTGCAAGACGG
Source organism: uncultured Phaeodactylibacter sp. (assembly GCA_913057245.1). Classification (GTDB taxonomy): domain Bacteria; phylum Bacteroidota; class Bacteroidia; order Chitinophagales; family Saprospiraceae; genus Phaeodactylibacter. The sequence goes on along the minus strand of CAJXNH010000054.1, from coordinate 7,208 downwards.
CGATTGGGTGAGTGTGCAGTACAGCTCAGGGGGCGCTGTAGAAATCACAGCTGAACTGACTCTTTGGAACAGGACTAAATTAATCAGTAAAAGTCGCATAAACATTGCCGCTCCTGCAGGCAGTGCCTCGCCTGCAGGCCCGGAAACGTACTGTACGAACAGCGATTTTACCTTTACGGTAAACACCACAGAAAATGGAACGGTGCATACGGCAACGGTCACTGGCCGCTCGGCATGTTGCGATACTGAAATCCGCAAACCCTTCATTGTCATCAATGGTTTTGAAACGCCGGCTTTGGAGGATTTTTTTGGCTTTACGTTTAACGGTTTAATAAATAACCTTCAATTTTTTGCTGGCTCTCCAACTGGAAATTCTATATATAACGACCTAGAATCCTCCAACTACGACATCCTGTTCATTGACTTTGCCGACGAAACAGAGGCGCTTGAAATCAATGCCCGGCTGGTGGAAGAAGCCATACGTGAGATCAACGCCCGCAAACATCAGGCAGGGAGCAGTGAACAAAACGTGGTAGTAGGCATCAGCATGGGAGGTGTAGTCGGCAAGTTGGCGCTGCTTGATATGGAAGCGGCTGGCGAGCAGCACGAAAGCGCTGTGTTCTTCAGTATGGACTCTCCACTGCGCGGGGCGAATATCCCGCTCGGCGCGCAATTTGCAGTCGACCACCTGGCTAATGAAACCGTTTTTGGAGTAGGCCTTGGCGATATGGTAGAACTTTTAGGCACTGCGGTTGAGGTCCTCGAACGCCCCTCTCCAAAACAGATGCTCATCTATCATAAAGACGGCTACATCGAAGGCTCAGGCACTATCGGGCTGACTGTGGAGCATACTGATTTCTACGAGATGCTGCGCAACAAGGGGGCTTTAACTCAGTGTGAGCACGTAGCAGTAAGCAATGGTTCGCAGATTGGGATAGGGCAGGGCTTCAATGCAGGGGCTAAATTCCTTGATATAGAAGGTTCAGGTGCAGAGCTTGCTGCATTTGCGGGTCAGGACTTACCTATAATCGATGGGTTCTGGGGCGCTGTTCTAGGGCCATTCGTGGCTATTGAATTAGCAATAGGGGCCCAAGTAGACTTTGAGTTTTCCGCTATGCCAGCCCCCAATACGGGACAGCACCGCATTTACAAGGGAGAAATAAGCCAGGAGTTGTTATTTGGGCTTCTGACGGTCAACTATTTCTCAAGAGAAGTGAAAGTAGGCGGCGGCAATATTTTACCTTTAGACAATGCCCCGGGCGGTTTTGCAGATATTCCCCAGCCAGAGGATTTGGGCTTACCCGCATTTGATGCCCCTCCTGCTGAATTGTTCTTAGACCGTTTTTGTTTCATCCCCACCATCAGTGCACTTGAAATCGGCCCATTCAGAGGTTTTTCATCAACATTAGCTGATTTATATACCGATGTGTCAGATAATGATGCTGTGATTGCGAGTGGCCAAACCTTAGTCACCCGTTACGTCGCAGTAGACGATGACCCAGACCCTACTTCCGACTTGGAGAACAATCAAGCGCACCCTGGCTTCAGTTTCGATAATACAGGCGTAATCCTTACAGAAATACTTAATGGTTCAGGGTTCAGTTCGCCTCTACTTGCTCGCACTTACAACTTCGGGAAAGCCAATATCGAATATGATTACCGGGCTGTCCCTGCTGCGGGCTTCACAATTAGTCAAACCCCAATAGCCATAGATGAAGACAAGGTTATTGGCTCAGGCGGAGAAGTATGGGTTAATAGAACTGGGACAATAGGTTATACTGATGTAAGCTCCAACCCCTCGAATGAAGTGAGCCAGTTCGAGTTATTTATCAGAAAAGGCTGTGAACCTCAAACTTTTTTAACAATTTCCAATAATGCCCGCATGGAGCTCGGCCAATGGGACGCCGCCGCCGGCATCACCAACACCGCCCAGGTCTACGTGCAGGCAGACGCGACGGTCTCCATTCAAGCCCAGGGCGAGCTGTACATCAATAAAGACTCCCGGTTTATCGTACAGGAAGGGGGCTACGCCGAGGTGCTCTCCGATGGGCTGCTCAGCGCAGGCTTTGGCGGGCAGGTCCGCATCGAAAAAGGGGGCGAAGCCCGCATTGGCAGTGGCGGCATTTTGCGCGTCAGCCAGGATTCCAAGTGCGTGGTGGAAGACGGCGGCAAGCTGGTACTGGAGCCAGGCGCTATCGTGCAGCTTTGGGACGGGGACGACCCCTTCGGGCGTGCCGTGCTCGAAGTGCAGGGCGAGCTGGAGGTACAGGGCAGCATCGACTTCAGCGGCAATGGCTTCTTTGACTTTTTCCAGAGCCATATCCTCAGCCTTACGGGCGGTATCTTCCGCATTGAGGGGCGGGGCATCGGCAAGCGCTTCCTGCGCCTGCGCAACAATACGACCCTTGATATTGGAGACAATACCGTAGAGCTGCTGGAAGGCCTGGCGGAATACGGGAATTATGCCAAAATCTCCGTAGGTCAGGGCGAAGCCTTTATCTCCAACATGGAGCTGAAGACCGGCGGGCAGACGGCGGTGGGACTGCTGGCTGACGGGGCGACTAAAATCCGTTTTGTATACAACGAAGCCTACGGGTTCGCCAATGCTGTGGAGGCTTACAATACCTACCCAGCCAATGCGCTGGACTTCTTGTTCTTCCAGAGCGGCTTTTCTGATAACCGGAATTCTATCTGGCTCTCATACGGCAGCAATGCGCGGGTTTGGGACTGCCATTTCAATGGCACAGGCACCGGTGTGAATGCGATGCTGCTCGACGAGCTGCAGTCTGTGCGGGTAGATGCAAGTGTCATTGAAAACTACAACGTGCCAACGGAGCCTGAATATATGACCTGGGGCGCCGTCCACGTCTCCAACGTAGGCGAGTACATCATGAGCGGGGGCGAGCTGTCCAATAATGACGTGGGCTTGTATTGCCCGCCAGGCAAGTATGTTAATGTCACCCTGCGCGGGCAGGCTGAAGTGGCGGATAATGACTTCTATGGGCTCCATATCGTGGAGGGCAACCGGGAAGGCAGCAACTATGGGCTGGTCACGATGGACTGCGCCAGGCTGCTCAATAACGGGCTGGCCGGCATCAAGGGGCAAAACCTCATCCTGAACATTGACGCATTCATCAACTCTCAGACGGACAATTTGGCTTACGCCCGGTCCAATCATTTCCAGCGCGGGCCCAATGATGCCCTTTGGTTCGATATTTGTTACGATGGCCCCCTTGCTGAAACGATCAATACCATCCCCGCTGAAGGCAACTACTGGGGCACCGACCACGCGAACCCGGAGCCGGGCGGTGGGCTGTACTACTACGCCCTTGACAAAACCAACTTTGGCGGCTGCAGCGGTTTCCCGGAAATCAGCCTGGGATTTGGCACCAAAGCCACCGGTGCGCCTACGAGCTGCCCATCGGGCCCGCCTACCGGCCCGCACGTGCCACCGTCCAAAGATTGCAGCGGTCTGATGGCTACGCCAACCGAGCAGCTTGGCGGCAGCTTCTTTGATGCCTTTTTCGCCTATCAGGACAGGCTGGAACAGGAGGAGCTGACGGAAACCACGTACAGCTTGTTTGCAGCTGTCGCCCAAAAGTCCAACACAGAGCGGGGCACCGCATCCGATCAATGCAAGCACTACATCGACGTGGCGCGGGTATTTGTGCCCCATACCGGTGGCCAAAACTTTCAATCGGCAGGCGGCAGCCCGCAGGGCATACAGCAGCGGCAGGGTCTTAGCTTATCAGGGCAGCCCTCCGCCTTCCCCAACCCGGCACAGGACGAAGTGGCGGTAGAGTGGAGCCCGGGCACCCAATTCTCTCTGCGCGCCATTAATGCAGCCGGGCAGGAGGTATGGTCAGGCCTGCTGCCGTCCGGCACCCACCGCTTGCCGGTCGACAGCTGGGCAGAAGGCTGGTACTTCCTGCACTTCACTACCGCAGACGGGCAGCGCGCCCATCAGCTCAAGGTGATGGTGCAGCGGTAAGCGTTGCCTTTTTATCTGAAAATTAAGAGTCAAGCTCCGGTAGCATTAGCTGCCGGGGCTTTTCTATTTTTCTGAAAATTGGGACTTGAGTGTCTTATTTGTTCTCACCTTACAGACCTAACCAAACCCCAAACCCAATTTCGACTTTCCCACTCACATCAAAATTAACGCTTACTTAACCTACAGTTAACCCACCCTGCATTTGCCTGCCGTAGCTTTACGCTTCCAAAATACATTCCAAAACCAAAACTTCTTTCATGCAGTACGATTACCGCTTTGGAAAGAGCCTGTGCACCCTGTTGCTCTGCCTGCTTTCCGTTGTATCTTTTGCGCAAGACGATCAGGAATTGTTTCAGGGCTTCGAAGGCTCCGCTAATGACACCTGGAATTACACCATTAATCCTGCTACCTATGACATCGATGGCGATGCGTGGGCAGTGTCCGGACCAACAGCAAGTATAGGCCCGGCCAGCGGAATGAACTTCTGGTATATGCGCGACCTGGAAAACGACAACGGAGGCAACGCTGATTTCCATACTATGGACTATGACGCAGTGGATGTTTCCGCTTTTTCCGTCAATGCACTCACCTTTAAGTACAACACCATTGGCTATGAGTCCGGAGACTCCATTGGCTATATTGTGGAAACGGAGCCCGGCATGGGCTTTGACATGGCCAACTACGTAGACCTCTCCCGCAACACCGGTGGCTGGGAAACCGTTTTCGTCAATCTGCCTGTGGGTATCTCTACCGTTCGCCTGCGCCTGATGGCTAAGCAAAACGGTGCCGATGACTTCGCCGGCTTCGACGATGTATCGCTCTTCAGCAGCACCGAAGATTTCCTGCCGCCGCTCGCGCTTAGCGCAGAACTGCTGGATGACACGAGCATCCGCATCACCTACAGTGAGCCAATGGATGTAGCGAGTGTGGAAAACCCCATGAATTACACCACCAATGGCACCATTGCTGACATCACCTACACGGAGCCAGGAGGTAATGAATTCCCATTCGTAACCATCACTTACGACATGCCTTTTGCCGATGGGCAGGCCTTTGACATCTCTATTGGACTGGTGACCGATGCAGCGGGCAACTTCCTGCTGGAAGCCTTTGCTTTCGACTGGATTATCAACCGTACCACACCTAATCTGGTGATTACGGAAATCCTGTACAACCCTCCCGGGGGCAGTGATGACCTTGAGTTTGTCGAAATCCTGAATGCCGGTGCCGATCCGGCTATCATTGGCGGGCTGACTTTCAGCTCTGAGTTCAGCTTCACTTTCCCGGAGCAAACGCTGGCTCCCGGTGAGGTTGTGCTCGTTGCTTTTGACGAAGCTGCCGCCGAGGCGTTCTACGGGCTTGATTTTTACGACTGGGGCTTCGACGACATTACCAACGGAGACGAAGAACTGCTGATCAGCAATTACCTCGGTGACACCATTGACTTTGTCAACTACCTCGATGAAGCGCCCTGGCCGGCTGAAGCAGATGGCAATGGCCCGTCTATCGAACTCATCGACCCCACACTCGACAATAACGACGGTGCCAACTGGTTTGCCAACACCGAAGCCTTCAACGGCACCGACATCCTGGCCACGCCGGGCGTTTACATGCCTGCCATTGAGCCGGTTGTATCTTTTGAAGTGCCTAATGTAGTGGTGAATGAAGCAGATGGCACCGTTAGCTTCAACCTCGGCATCACCAACGCTAATGGCCTGCCTACGGAAGCGGTAATCAGCGTAGTAAGCGCCTCCACAGCCGTGGCAGGTGAAGATTTCAATCTAAATACCACCACTGTCTCCTTCCCTGCCAACAGCACCGACCCTCAAAGTGTAGAGGTGGAGCTGATTGACAACAGTACGGTAGGTGGCCGCTACCTTATCCTCGCTATTGAGTCGCTGACCAATGCCACGACAGGCAGCGAGACGGAGCTCATCGTGCTGATTCAGGACAATGAGCTGACGGCACCTGTAGCTCCAGCTGACCCCGCAATCACCCTAAGCCACGTAGGCAGCTTTGCCTCTGGTACAGTGGCCGAGATCGTGGCGCACGACCCGGCTTCACAGCGCCTCTTCCTCACCAACTCCGAGGAGAACACACTGGATGTGGTTGACTTCTCCAACCCGGCAAGCCTTTCCACCATCACTGCGATCGACATGGCGCCCTACGGTGGCGGCATCAACTCTGTGGCTGTCGCCAATGGTATAGTGGCCGTAGCTTTGGAAGGCAATGAAGTCACCGACAATGGCACTGTTACGTTCTGGAATGCCGATGGCAACCTGCTGAGCCAGGTGGAAGTGGGCCCACTGCCCGATATGCTGACCTTCACTCCGGATGGCACCAAAGTGCTGACGGCCAATGAAGGCGAGCCTAATGCAGACTACACCATTGACCCCGAAGGCTCCGTCAGCATTATCGACCTGAGTGTAGGTGCAGCCAATCTTACCAACGCCAATGTAACGACAATCAGCTTTGCCGGCTTCAACGACAATGAAGCCAACCTCAAAGACGCCGGTGTACGTATTTTCGGGCCCGGTGCCACCGTTGCACAGGACCTTGAGCCTGAATTCATTGTCATCAATGAGACGGGCACCCTCGCGTATGCAAATTGCCAGGAGAATAACGCACTGGTACTCATTGACATCGAATCTGCGGCAGCGCTGGCTGTCATTCCACTGGGTTATAAAGACTGGACGGAGGAAGGTATCGTACTGGATGCCTCCAACCGCATCGACGATATTTTCTTCGCCAACTGGCCAATACGCGGTATGTATCAGCCCGATGCGATCGACTACTTCACCGTTGGTGGCCAACGCTACCTTATTTCTGCAAATGAGGGGGATGCCCGCGATTATGACGGCTATTCTGAAGAAGCAAGGATCGGTGACGATGAAATCACCCTCGATCCCACCGCTTTCCCCAATGCAGCTTACCTGCAAAATGAAGCCCTCCTTGGCCGGCTGAACATGACCACCGCCAATGGAGATACCGATGGCGACGGAGACTACGATGAGCTATACACTTACGGCGCCCGGTCTTTCTCTATCTGGAATGCCGACAATGGAGACCTCATATACGATAGCGGTTCTGAACTGGAGCTGATCACGGCTGCGGACCCGGTATTCGGTGCTATTTTCAATACCACTGATGACGAGAACAACTTCAAAAACCGCTCCGACGACAAAGGGCCGGAACCGGAAGCCGTGACCGTTGCGGA
>CAJXNH010000053.1 GCA_913057245.1 uncultured Phaeodactylibacter sp. | reverse complement strand
TAAGCGACTGAAGAGCAACGAAGTGCAGGATAAAATTTGGCAAATGCAGCCCAAAGGGTGAAATCCCAACACAGTCTAAGCTTTTTTCAGCTCAAAGATCCAGTAATCGAATAAGCCGCCGGGCTTCAGCAGTTGTTTGCGCATGATGCTGAAGCCCACACTTTCCACCTGTGCTTCGTACTGAGTTAGGGTATACTGATGCGGGTGCAATACATCTCCGGGAATTGCAGCAAAAACCGGTTGCAATATCGGATAGCGGTGTGCATCGACGGAAAGCCAGCAGGTGCCATTGGGTTTGAGGGCTTGGCGTAACCGTAGCAGGGCCAATTGCATATCGGCAACGTGGTTGATGACGTTGAGGCAGAAGACGTAGTCGTACAGGGCTTTTTCCTCAAGTCCCTCCAGCGCCATCTGCCGAAAGGCGACACCGGTATACCGGGCAGGCTGAAAATGCGGCAGTGCCTGATAACGTTCCAAAAGAGGGTCTACAGCGGTGACGGCTGCCCCATCGAGCACCATAAAAATGCCCGCCGGCCCACAACCAGCGTCGAGCACCGTACTGCCCGGCGGCACGGCAATGCCCAGCTCTTTCATTACCCGCTGCCAGTAAGCGGCTTTCTTCGCCAGGTAATCTTCCGGCGTTTTTTCAGACAAATAGCGCTTCCACCAACGGATTTCCGCCCATTGCGCGATCTTCCACCTTAAATTAAAATGTTGTTTTTTTGCCATGACCGGTGAGCGTCGTACTTTGTGAGCGTTCAAAGGTAATCAAAATCAAAAAAGCCATGCTCGTATCAGTGGGTACGCGGGTGCGTTTGGTCCACTTGCGTGAAAACGGGGTTGTCACAGAACTCCTCCATGAGGAGGGCATGGCAAGGGTACGCCTAGATGACGGGGACGAAATCCCGGTCTTCCTCGAGGACCTTTCCCGGCCCGACCCTGCACCTTCCAGCAAACCGCCCGTAAAAGCCAAATTCGTGCCGGGCAAGCAGGACAAGGTGGAAACGCCTCCGGAGCGCCCGCCGATTGAAAGCCAGTACCTGATCATCAAGAGTAAAGGCATCCAACTGGCTTTTGACCCGCTGCCGGAAGCAGACGGCCAGGTGCGGCAGTACAATATCTACCTGCTCAACGACACCCGAAACGATTACCTTTTTACCTTTGAGCTACAGCTTGACGGGCGTGTGGCACATAGAGAAAATCACAAAATCAGCCGCACCTCTTTTGTGCCGGTCGGGCAGCTCCACTTCGACCAACTCAACGATGCGCCCACCGCAGTCATTTCCTGCTGGCGCCTGACCACTTCAGGCACCGGGCCGAAGATGGAGAAAACCCTGCGTATACGCCCCAAGCAGTTTTTCAAAAAGACCAAAACAGCTCCCCTGCTCAACCGGAAAGTCCACCTGTTCCTGGTCTTCAGCCCGGATGCTGATCAGCAGCCAAAGCAGACAGAAGCCGAAGACCTCAGGGATTACACCCGCAAAAATTCACGCCCGAAACCCGAGTGGCAGGACATCCGCACCCGTATGCCACATGAGGTATTGGAAATGGCGGAGTTCATCCCGGAAATCGACCTCCACATCGAAGAGCTCCGCAGCGACTTCAAAAAGCTCAGCAATGCTGAAATCCTGCGCATACAGCTATTCCACTTCGACCAGTATATGCGCAAGGCCATTCGATTGGGGGTGGAGCGGGTATTCATCATCCACGGTATTGGCAAGGGCAAGCTGCGGGATTCGATTGCGAGCCGGCTTATTCAGATGCCGGAAGTCCGTTCTTTCCGCAATGAGTACCACCACCGGTATGGGTACGGGGCCACGGAGGTTATTTTTTGACGGGTAGACATTGGGGATAGGCTGCTCTTTCGGAGATAACGGATTTCTTTACCATCAGGCTCCTTACCAAACGCTTTCTGCTGCTAAAAACTACAGCATTCCTGCAAATGAACTCCAAGAGTCTTATCTTTAATGGGTAGGACTCTAAACCCTGTGAAAATGGCACTCATTGCGGAAAGAACAGACGCCCTCGTATTTAGAAGCGCCGCTCATCCACACCAGATTAGATACCACGGAATACACGGATGCGCCGCTTAATTGCACCAGATTGGAATTGAAACCGGCTACCACTGAATACACCGAACACACTGAAAAATCGCTTAATCACAACATATCGGAATAGAGACATAATAAATTCCGCGTGTTCTGTGTTTTCCGTGGTTCCCTCAATCGCACCAGATTAGATACCACGGAATTCACCGAATACACGGATGCGCCGCTTAATCGCACCAGACCAAACCCCAAAAACCTTTTTCTGTGGCTCCCATGTTTTCCGCGTATTCCGCGTGTTCCGTGGTCCCCCCCCATCCACACCAACCCCATTCCGCCTAATCAATTCAGCCGGTAACCGGGCAATATGCTGAAGGCTTTCGTTGTGAACCCGCTGGAAATAGAAAACTACATATATCCATCTGATAATCAATAATTAATTAAGCCTTATAGAATTAATTGGTAATGAATTATGCTTTTTGTACGGTAATTGTAAGCCGGGAAGACAAAAAAAGCCTGCCGGAAACGACAGGCTAATGATAAACCCAGGAAGTCAAAAAGGCGATTATCTCAAAATCATAGACAAAAACAAAAGCATCGAAATCAAAAGAATCAAAAATAAGGACAACTGCAGTTGAGGGCTTGTCTGTGGCTTTTCTCTCATGCAGTCAATGAAATGCTCGCAGTTGAAAGAGAAAAGCCGGTAGGGGCGATCACACGCCCTGAAACGCGAAATTAAGCCTGCTGTATCAAGCTCTGTCAGTTCTGTCTCGTGAACAGAAACAGGCTGCCCCCTTGAGGACTGGAAGTCTTCCAGGAGGTCTACAGTAGCTCCCTGGAAAGGCGTATTGTGCAGAACGTACTGCGCATCGTTTTCACTGCCTACGACTACTGCATAGTGCTTCAGAAAAGGTACCCTTTTCGCCCTGACCTGGATTATGCTTCCTTCCTTCATTGATTACACGTCGAACTAATTTCCGCAATACCTTTTTTCTAGGAATCGAAGGAACATGAGAACGACAAGCATTAGCATGAACCAGCTGAACCAGCGGCTTCGCAATATTTCAAGTATTGCAGTAGCTGCCACTGCACCTCCGGCTGCAGCTCCAGCTGCACTGCCTCCATTAGCCGCCATAGCGGCTGTTGTTGCTGCTGTTGCCATTTTTCTATTGATTAAACAAGATGAACAAAGTGATTACAGCTAGAATAGCGAACACGATGATAAAGTATGTTTTATACTCCGATGTTGTTTGATCTTCATTCTCCATGTCTGAAATAGTTGAAAAAGAGGCTCGTTTTGAGCCTCTCAAATGATGAACCAATGCAGATATGCCGCCAGCATACCTGTTATTTCAAGGCAATGATGAGGATTACGATAGCAACTACTGCCACCACTATCCAGACTATTGCTCCCATTCCTGCTTGCTCTTCTTGCTGCTGAGGCTGAATGTTCACATTCTGCCTGCAAGTATCAGGGTTGAATAGACACGAAACATTCACTGCCGCCTGGGAAAGCCCCAGGTAATTATTGCTTAGCCACCCAAGGAATTTCCCCCTTTGCTGGTTACCAGCGGGGCTGGTGTAATCTTGGTTTTGCATGTCCAATGCGCCCGAAAAATCCACATTAAATCTGTCCATAGTAAAGTTATTTTCTCAGCGCAAGCGCCATAATTGCAAATACGAATACCATTCCGCCTATTATGATCGCTGGCGTGTAATCCGGCCCAGGCTGATAATCAGCTGGATCTGCATAGTCAGGGATGATGTCCCACCTCTTTTTTCCTTTCCAGGTGAAAGCATCAATGGTGGTAGATATCATATTCGCAATCGCCGTGATTGGGTCCATCCCTCCGCCTGAAGGCATTCCACCTCCACTACCTGACATAAACTGCTCCATTACCTTCCGATTGTGATAACAATTAGTGCAGCGAAAAACAGCAACCCAAGACCTGCATATACCGGAAGCATATCTTGTCGCTGCTCTTCCTGACGTTCACGTTCATTCAGCGGGTCTAGAAAGCCAGGCAGCGTAATATCATCATCTTTGCATGGATCATACTTGTACCGGCCTATTACATATTCTTGATCTATGTAATCTCCTGAACATAGGAATTCTTCCTTCGTGAAAGACGTGCTATTATGACAAGCTGACCGGCACGCATCCCGGATTTCGCCCATTGTGCCAAACCATCCATCGCACCGTTTACGGCAGTCTTGCCGCCGACACCACTTCCCGCCTACGCAAAATCCCATGGTATTTCGCTTAATTGAAAAAATAGCCGGCGGTTTCCCGCCGACCTTGTCAAATCATCAAAATCTAAACAAATGAACCAATTAGTAGCCTTCTGCGACTAATTGATCAATTTGCTCGAACAACTGCATAAAGCCATCTGCCTCAATTGTTCCCTCGATGCTCGCAACGTTCATCTGCCGCCCGTCCAGGCTCAGTTTCGAGAGGTAAGTCACAGGGTATTCGCTTGCCTGGCGGACACCCGGGAAAAGCCGGTCAATCTCGCTCGTAGGCAGGTAGCGCCCTTGGCTGTTCTGCACTTGCCCTTGCAAAAGTTGTGCGAAAGGAATTTTGAATATCCGGTCTTCCTGTCCAGTATATTGCTCCAGTGCGCTCTCGATCTGCTTGGCTTTCGCCAGGTCACCCGCATGGTGCCAGAAAATGTAGACATACCAAGCTCCTGGAACGAACGGAGTGTCTTGGAGCTCCTCCTCCTCTCGCCTCGCTTTTTCGTACTTGAGGCGAGCAATGATTTCCTCCTGCCGCTTTCGGCCTTGTACGATGCTGGATAGCCCATACAGCGCAAGCCCTATCGCAATTAAGATGTATAGCTGATTCTTCATGATGCTAAGTCGATTCGGTCAACGTTTTTCGCCCAGTCGAGCCAATCTTCCGTGCGCTGGCTCAAGTCCGATATTTCAGGATCCTTTTGTTCTTCTTTCTCGTCGAACTCGCCATTCCACCAATGGATTCCAGCGACTACCAGGATACCAAAGATGGCACCCAGCATGAAAGTGGATACGATTACTTCATTATTCATAGCTCCGATTTTCTCCCGTGATTGAAATGCTTTGAAGTGCCTCTGAGAACTCAATCATTTCCGGATCAGATGAGGCAAAGAAACTTGTACTGCTTCTCTCCTTGACCTTGGTAGCCAGAAATTCATATATCAGTTCGCGTAGACCTTTGAGTTTTGCTTCTTTAGACCGTGTGCGGTTCTCCCTGGATACCATTCGGTCAATCAGCCGCCAGTCATTGCGTGAAAAACTGATCTCAATCTTTCTGGTCGCATTGTATAGCTGGGCTGCCTTACTTTCAGCAAGATTGGACATGATCTCCAGGACTTCGTCGGCTTCACCTGTGTTGCTCTCATTGAAGGCATCCGTATACAGTTTTTCAACGTGTTCCACTATCCGACCTGGCAACTCAATATCGGTGCGTGGACAACTGTAACCTTCCCGGGCCCTGGACAACTTCCGTAACCGTTCGCTCAATAGTTCAAGAAATACAACCTCCAAAGGGCTTTCTCCTGAATTGGCTGCTTCTGCATAGGCATTGCGGATTTCGCATTCTGCCTGAGCTGAGCGCAACGGATTGTCCTCGAACAGCGCATCAAGCTCGTCGTAGCCTGTTTCCAGCAACTCTTCTTCGGTGATGGCTGGTTTTTCTTCGGGTGTCTCTGTTTCCATCGTTGATATTGTTTCGTCCGGTTCGTACGGTTCTTCGTACGTGTCTGGGAAGTCCTGGTTTACAGCAGAAGCAATTTCCTCTCCAGTCAGGAAAAGATCAATCACGTATCGAAGCCCCTCAGAAGGGTTCATACCCATCTTTGCGGATTTCTCTACGAACTCTGCTTTTGTCTCCACCGGTAACCTGGTTCCCAGGCTTTGCTTTTTTCCCATCGGTATCAAATAATGTTCAATTACAAAATTAGCCCTCTACCAGGGCAGAAGGCTAATATTCACGGTTGATTCACAGATGTTTGGTGATTTCCTTTAAGGACTTTTATGCAGAAATGGTCACAGCTTATTCACGGTTTCGTTGAACACCTGTATTCGATCTTGATTTTCTTCAAACCACCTCTTTGCCTCTTTTCTTTCCAGACTCAAGCGCTTCTTACAACGATCAGAACATGTTTTCGCCGCATTGGACTTCGCAGAGAAATCCTCCTGGCAGTAATGACATACGACTTTGTACGAGACCAGCCGCTCCCCTGCCCTATTGCTGGTTGAATCTACTTTTTGCCGCTTTTTTTGTCGCTCAAAGCGCTCCCTTGTAAGAATATCGACCGCTTTGTAGTATTCTGATAGGAAATCTGCATCAAAGTCCATGTTTACTGTTTACGCTGGTTTACAGCAAGTTAACAAATCTGTTTACCTGTTCACAGCCTTGTTTACATGTAAACTTCTGTGAACACCGGCTCGAAAACGGTTAACGCTTGAAAAACGAGTGATCTGAAACATTCTCTGCTGTTGTCATCACACTTGCTCGGAGATATACCTCCAAAGTTGAGAGCTTTTTCCAGCCTCCCAAGTCAGCAATCGTTTTCAAACGCATCCCGTTCAAATGGGCAATGGTCGCTGCACTTCGACGAGCAGTGTGCGTACATACAAAACTGCTTTTCGCGCCAGACTTCTTCCCTTCCCGGACAATATCATTTATGCCAGCCATAGCCGCGATACGCTTAATCTCCTTGTTAAGGATTTGATTGCAGGTTTGAACATTCCAGTTGTGCTTCTCCAGCAGTCGGTACGCTCGATCAGAAAGTGGTACCACGGCGGTTACATCTGTTTTCTGCGATTCAAAACGGATATACCTTTTGCCCTTGACTTCGATCATCATACTTCGCTCGATTCGAGCAACATCACAGTGACGCATGAATAATTGAAACTGAACATAAAAGCAATCCCGGTACCGTTCCAGGGATGGATTAGATGAAAGGTCTAGTTTATAGATCGCTTCCATTTCCTCTTCAGTAAGGTATATCTTCTTCGGAGACTTTGGCCGGTCGATCCGGATCCGCTCGTATTCCTGGTTTTGATGTGTTCCATCCTTGTAAGCTACGCCCATGACTTTCTTGATGACGTTGAACATGTTGCGTTTTCCGTGCGGACCTACTCCCTCTCCAGATAAGAAGTCAAGAAACTCATGAGACCATGTAGGTGTGATTTCTGAAAAAGGAAGCCTTTCCCGGCTCCTGGAGGAAAGAAAGTCTTTGAGCCGGCGAAGTGTTGTTTGGTACTTTTTGAGCGTTCCGGGTTTTAGCACTTCGTTGTTGCTCATGTATTTTTCCAGATAGGCTACCAGGTCTGTTTTATCTACCCTACCCTCCCGCAAATCTGATACACTACACCCGTCCATCATTTTTGCCTGAGTCTGAATGATGTGCCGGTTAATGATCCGGTTCATCTTTTTCGATAGCGGATGACTTTTTTTGACCTGCCCCAACCGTTCACTCCATTGATCTTTTTGTACGGATAGCCCTGTATTGATGTAGTGCTTTTTGCGCTCGGTGTAGCTGTACACATAGATCACAATCGGACTGGTCCCATCCTTTTTTTTGTAGTACCCCAACTTTGCTCTAACTGTTACCATGCTCTTCCATTTTCACGTTTTGAATATCATCCAACATTTTGTCGTACTTGTCACGCAGCTGCTCCAGCTCGTGTATCCAAGTTGAAAGGTGTTCTACTGCAATCTCAACTGCCTTCTCTTTCGTATCAACTTTTTCGCCTCCTACAAGATAGTTCCAGCGACCTTTGCTCCTGGCTTTTAGCTTCATGACTTTCTCCAGGTCTTTGCCTGGATCAGGTAGCTCTGACTGAAGCTCTCCCAAGATTCGGTTATAGTAATTTCTCATTTTTGGTTTGATTTTGATGATTCCTCCAGTGTGGAGTTAATTGGTTTCTAGATTGAAAAGAACTGCCTGATAGTGATCTGCTCACCTAGTGGAAGTTTTGGGAGCCAGTTTTTCCGGATATGTTCCCTTGTTTCTTGGTATGACATTTCAATCCCGGTGAACCGGGCTGTGCTATTCCCTTTCATACTTGTATAATTCATCCAGAACTCTGTGATATAATTCGGTACACGAAGAAAAGTCTCTGTTTGTACCGTGTCTTCTTCGGCATTCATATAGGTCAGGTATATGCGATTGCCTTGGACTTTCATGATATGCTTATCCATTGTTTCTGCGGTTTTGACGGTTGTTAAATGATTGCTTTGCACGAGTGCGCAAACGGCGGTATAGGTGATCGAGCGGCATTGGCTTCTGCGGTTCTTCTTCGTACCAGTATGGGTCAGCTGATAAGTAGTCAATAGCTTCCTCGACTATCTTTATCAGGAAAAGGGCTCCTGCAGCTATACCTAGAGCTGCGAAAAAGGTCATGAATGTCATCTTATCTGTTTTTAATGGTTGAGGTTGATTTCAAATTACGAAGCGCTAGAACTACAAAAGCCTTGGCTTCATGGAAGTCCTCAGACAAATACTGGCGGGTGCTGAGTTGTCCGTACTGGTACGCAGCTTCAATCCAGCCTTCCAGGTAGCTGCCAACCGCTACTGGCCCGGAAGACTGCGCCAGCATAAAAGCACGGCTTAGGACTTCTCCCTGCGTTTCCTCCAGATCAAAGCCGATAAGGTCGATTGACTTTATTCCAGGACCTTGATAGTTCTGTTTCCAGTACACTTTTGCGAGTTCTTCCAGGGTGCTGAATGGTTTTGAGGTCGATACATGGTCTGAAAAGATGTAGCTTACCTGTTGCGATTTCTGATCAGATTCGTTTCTTCCGATGATCTGACGAGTGACTTGTACGCGATGATTCCGTACAGATTCGGCAAGAAAAAGCATAGGTGGGGCTATCGGCTTCCGGCGCAAAATC
>CAJXNH010000052.1 GCA_913057245.1 uncultured Phaeodactylibacter sp. | reverse complement strand
CCTTTGAAGTAGAAGGTCGTGTCAGAGGAAGGGATGAGCTCCTCTTTACCCGGAATCGCGTCAGGCCTTAGAAAAAGCCTGCCCTCCGAAGTGGAGATATGGATGAGAAACAGTGGCTGTTTGGCGTGTAATTGGTGCTTTGGAAGTCCTGTTTGTTGGGCATTATCGGTTCAGGCGCACCCCAATGTTTAGGCTGAACCCCTGCATAGGGCTATTGAATCCCTGGCTTAGGGCCTGATTGGTGCCTTCATAAACCAGTGCTATCCGTATTGTGCGGCCAGGGCGGTTAGGATTAGAAGCGTAAACAACCATACCTAGCTGATAAAAAAGAAGGCTTCTGTTTAGCTGCTGCCTGAAGTAGTCCTCGATTTGTGCCTCACTCTGTATACCATCGAAAAGATGGTTAGACCCAAATCGGGGCAGGAAGTTCTTGCTAAAGGGGTCAAGTTCTCCGTATGCGGTTCTGATCCGGTTTAATGGTGCAACCCCCAGGGAAGCACCTGCAATCAGCCCCAGGTTACATGCCGTTTGCTGATAGGGGAGCATGAGGTATTCAGCACGGAGGTTCAATTTGAGGAAAGTGCTGTTATGCTTTATCCGGGCTAAATAATAGTCTGTTTCTTCATCGGCAGGGACAAAACCAATATCGCTCGCCAAATCGGGCAGGGTACGGAAGGTCTGAAGCTGAAAATACTGAGATCGGATTCCGCCACCTCCACCTAAAGAAAGCCTGGAGGTAAGTTGATACCAGGTATTGAAGCGAATGCCGTAATGCCAGACCATGCCAAATTCCCGGTTTTTGGTCAGGTAGGGGTGGTCACTATATGAACTACTGCCTGCACCACCTTGTATACTCCCGCCAACGGACCAAGCAGGTAGAGCCTGCGCCCGTAGTGTATTTACCGCAGAGGTAAAAGTGAAAAAAATGATCAGCAATGCGAGAGGTACGTTTTTTATCATAGCTTGAAATTTACCTTAAGATACGGGTTTTTCCAGTAGTAACAAGAGGGATCTTTGCAACCAAAAATGAACGACACTGTCTATTCCCATTAAAGCGAATATAGAAAATTATGAAAACCGCGGCTACCCTTCATATTCTACTTGCACTCTGCCTGCTGCACCTTGCCTCCCTAAACGCTCAGGGCACTCAATACCGCCTGAGCAATCGTTATGAGGCAATGGGGCCGGATAATGATGCCTACATGGGGGTTTACCTGAATTCGATTGGGCCGGAGAAAGCCCGGGCGCTGGGCTTTGAAAACCTGTACGGCAGCTACATCCGGAAAGTAATCGCTGGTACGCCTGCCGACCGGGCCGGGCTGCGGGCACTGGACTATATTTATGGCGTGGATGCCTACCGAACGGGGGCGGAGCAATCGCTTTCCGATATCCTCGACCGCTATAATGCCGGCGATCGGGCCAAATTATACGTGCAACGGGGCACCGACCGGGTCAGGCTGGATATTATTTTCGGCAACCGGAATGAAGAACGCCGAAGTATTTCAGTTACCCCCTGCCAGGACCCTTTCCTGGGCGTGATGAAAATGAGCAATGCGCCTCAAAAGGATGGAATCGTCGTTCAGGTGGTGGAGGGCTCCACTGCTGATCAGATGGGGCTGGAAAACGGAGATGAAATCCTGCGCATCAATGGCTATAAAATCCTGGACTGGACCGATCTGACCTACGCCATCAATGATACAGAAGTAGGCTCGGATATTGAAATTGTAGCATGGAGAGGCAGAGGCCGGATTGAACGCTCCCATCCCATTCAGTCGCGTTGCGCTTATGAAGAAAACAAGGCCACAGCTACCGTACGTACTACCGAAAAACAGGAAAACAAGTACTTCGACACTTACATCAAGGGGCGGAACGGGCGTAAGTTGCTCAGTCAAAGCATGGACCGCAACGATGTGCAACAGGCTAACCGGCAGTATGGGCTCGGGCTTAAAACAGATCAGTCCCTGCCGGTCAGTAACTTTTACTTTGGTGCTGATTTTGACCAGAAGGTACTTGAGCTGAGCTTTGAATTACCAGGCAGTGGTCCAACTCGGGTAAAGGTATTCAATACAAAGGGACGGGCCGTATACGATTTTGACCTGGGCCGCTTTTCCGGAACCTTCAGCGACCAGACCAACCTCCTGAAGAATGGCTCTGATGATTACTTCCTTGAGGTCACGCAGGGTGGGAAAAGTCAGGTCAGGAAGATAGAAATCCGGCAGTAATCACACCTCTTTGGGCGGGATCCGCTTTTTCAGGTCGCGGTTGACAGCAATGCTGGCATTCAGTTCAAAGCCCATGAGCAGGATGAGGGAGTTGATTTGTATCCAAAGCATTAGGGCAATGATGGCACCGAGCGAGCCATAGAGTTCGTTATAGGTATTGAACTCATTGACATAAAAAGAAATCGCCAGGGAAGAGATGATGCATAAAATGGTAGCCAGCGTAGTCCCCGGCGAAAAGATGGCGAACCTGCGTTTGGCCGCCGCCCCGTACCGGTAGATGAGCGCGATACCCATGTAGAAGACGAATAAGATGGCCACCCAGCGCAGGAGTTGAATGGTAATATTGGTAAAGCGGTCCAGAGCAATAAAGTCGTTTAGCAGGCCTAAAAGGAACTCTCCCAGAATAATGAGCACCACCGCAGCAATAAGGAGTAGGCCGATCAGAAAAGTCAGGCCTATGGCAATGAAGCGTTTTTGGAATGCATTCCGGCTTTTGAAGGTTTTGTTGTAAGATTTGTCAAAGCCCCGCATCAGCGCAATCATACCGTTGGAAGCAAAGTAAATGGCAAAAATAAAACCGATACTGAGGAGCCCAAACCGCGGATTATTGGTGATGTCGTCCACGAAGGCAAACAACCGGTCTCCGGTTACACCTGGTAATATTCGTTGTATTTCTGTGCGCAGGTAAATATCAAAGTTCTCTCCCTCGGGCAGGTACTGAATAAATGCCCACTTGAAAATGGGGATAAGCGTAAAGAAGGCAATTAGAGAGGGGAAAATAGAAAGGAAGAAGTTGTAGGCAATGGCGTAGGAGCGGGTAAACAGGTCGTTGCGCTTCAGCTCATTTTGGATGAAGACAATCACGTCATACAACGGAACCTTGAAAAACCCCGGCAGAGAGTTATGCTGCGACCATTCGATCACCTGCTTGACGATGGGCAGGTTGAACAGCCACTCCTGTATGGCTTCTATGTCTATTTTAGGCTTCTTCAAAGTAAGGCTTCAATTGGTTGACCAACAGTTCAGGTGCCGGAATGGTTTTGCCCGACTTCGCATCCACAAAGCACAGCTTCACGGTAGCTCCGTTGACGAGCTTGCCGCGCTCATTGAACAACTCCATGTGAAAGGTGATGAAGCGCTCCGGTAGTTGCCGCAGCGTTGTCCGGATGGTCAGCAATTCGTCGTAGTGGGCGGGCCGTACGTAGCGGATGTTCATGGTAACGACTGGCATGAGTATGCCTTGCTCTTCTTCCATGGCTTTGTAGGTCAGGCCAAGCGACCGCAGCATTTCCACCCGGCCTATTTCGTAGTATTGCGGGTAGTTGCCGTAGTAGAGGTAACCCATCTGATCGGTTTCGCCGTAGCGTACCCGCTTTTTGAATTCGTGGCTGTACATGTTTTATCATTCGTTAACTAGTCCAGCGATCAACAATTTCCTGCACCGAGCCGGTATAGCTGCGGCCAAACAAGTTGACATGAACCAGTAGATAGTAAAGTTGGTAAATGTCGGCGCGTTCCCTGAAGCCGGGAGCGGTAGGGTAGGCCCGCTCGTAGGCTTCGTAGAATGCCGGCGCGAACCCGCCAAACAGCAGCGACATGCCAAGGTCCATCTCCCGGTGGGCATAGCTGACGGCCGGGTCAATCAGGACCGGTGTGCCATCCGCGGCGGTTAGAAAGTTGCCGCTCCAAAGGTCGCCGTGGGTCAGGACAGGTGGTTCTGCCGGGCAAAGGCCGGGCAACCGCTCGTAAAAACGGTCGAACTGCGCCTCGGCTCCCGGCCAAAGCAAATGTTGCTGTGTAGCCCTGCGGACTTGCGGGCGCAGGCGTTCCTCCCGGTAAAAGTCGGCCCAGTTAGCATGCTGTTGGTTGCGCTGCGGCAAGCTGCCGATGAAGTTGTCCTGATCCAGCCCAAAGGTATCAGCGGTATGCTGATGCAGCCTGGCCAGCCCTTCGCCAAAGGCCTGCCAAAAAGCAGCAGTAGCCCGCCCTTCCTCAACGAAAGCGAGCAAAAGATAGCTTTGCCCGTCCACTGTGCCCTGCCGGATCACTTCCGGCACACGCAGCGGGCCCGCCTGCCCGAGTAATTGCAAGCCATAGGCATCAGCGGCCATCATGGCACCGGCCTGAGGGGCATCATTGACCTTCAGGAAGAAGTGCCCCCTGGAGGTCTCCAAACGGTAAGCGGCATTAATGCTCCCGCCACTCACCGGCCGGCTGCGCTCCACGGGCGAGCCGATAGCTTGAGTACAGGCTTGCAGAATGGCGGCTGACAGCAAAATCTACAGGCGGTTTTTGTTGACAATCTCGAGCAGCTCGTCCCGGTAGTTTTTACCGATGGGGAGGTGCTTGGCCTGCCCTTTTTCCACCACTTCCACCATATTGCCCACCACCGCGTCAATGCGCTCAATATTTACGATGTAGCTCCGGTGGATGCGTTTGAAAATGCCCTGAGGCAGTTTGTCTTCCAGGCTCTTCATGGTCTGTAGGGTGATGACCCGGGAGTTTTCCTGCCGGATGATGACGTAGTCTTTTAACCCTTCGATGTAAATGATATCGTGATAGTGGATTTTGACCAGCTTCTTATCGGCTTTAACAAAAATGTAGCCGGGGTCATCGGCCGCAGCGGGTGCCGCTTCGGCAGCATTGCCTTTTCGCTTCAGCTCAATCTGCTCGATGGCTTTGTTGGTGGCCTTCATGAAGCGCTCCAGAGAAATAGGCTTCAGCAGGTAGTCCAGGGCATTGAGCTCAAACCCTTCAATAGCGTAATTGGGATAAGCCGTGGTGAAGATGACGACCGGTGGTTTGTTCAGCGTTTTCAGGAAATCCACGCCGGTAAGCTGTGGCATCTGAATATCGAGGAACATCAGGTCAACGTCTTTAGACTTCAGCGCCTCGTTGGCTTCCAGGGCGTTGCTGCACTTTTGGACGAGGGTTATTTCCGGTATCTTTTCGATGTAAGTCTCCAGCACGTCCTGTGCCAGGGGTTCATCATCGACAATGATGGCATTGATCATACTTCCAATTTTTTGGTATGAGGCTCGATGTCGAGCATGAGGTTGACAGCGTAAGTGTTGGGGCTGTCTTCTATGTCTAGTTCGTAGTGGTCCGGGTACAAAAGCCTGAGGCGCCGGTGGATATTCACCAGGCCGATGCCACCACTGGGGCGGCTGGGGTCCCGGCTTGGCGGCGCATCCGACTTGCTGTTCTCAATGTAGAAATGTACGTTATTTTCGTCAACATTCAATACGATATTCACAAAGCCTTCGTCAATACGGCTGCTCAGCCCGTGCTTAAAGCTGTTTTCCAGAAAGGGGATGAACATCAGAGGCGCAATTTTCTGGTCGCTAATGCGCCCGTTGACTTCAAAGTTGATTTGGGCATTTTTGCCCTGCCGGATGCGCTCCAGGTCCAGGTAGTTGCGAATGTAGGAGACCTCCTTGCTCAACAGGACCTGCTTTTCGTTGCACTCGTAGAGCATGTAGCGCATCATTTCCGAAAGCTTCAGCACAATTTCCGGTGCCTCGTCCGACTTTTTCAGGGTCAGGGCATAAAGGTTGTTGAGAGTGTTGAAAAGGAAGTGCGGGTTGATCTGCGACTTTAGGAAACGCAGCTCAGACTGCATGGTTTGCGTTTGCAATTCCTGCTTTTCGCGCAGGTGCCGCAGCCAGTCGGTGATGATTTTAAAGACGGTTGAAGAACCGGCAATGAAAAAGGTCAGCAGAAAGTACCAGTTCATATTTTCCAGCAGGTCGGCCTGCAGTTGAGGCAATTTGCTGAATTTGAAGTAAAAAACGAGCACTTTCAGGGGGGTGATGATCAGCGTGGCCAGGATGAGCAGCCCGCTGTAGGTCAGGAATTTCTTCTTGGTCAGGTAATTGGGGATAAGGTAGAGGAGGTTGAAGTAAACGATGACGCCGTAGAAGAGGATGTTAAGCACTTCATTACTAAGCGTAAACCAGAAGCCCTGTTGTGTATTCTCGAATACCGTCAGCAGCAGCAGCACCATCAGCCAGAACAGGCTGTGGTACACTTCACGCCGGGTGAGCACCTGGTAGATACGGTCGGCCCTTGATGTCTGGAAATGTTTTTCCATAGTTATTGCTGCCAGTCTGCTGGTTGTTATGCTTTCCGAAAATGCATTGCCAATATACAGCTAATGCCCGTTTGGCATCAAAAAATGTAGACAGATTAAGGCTGTGCATCGACTTTGTGCCGGCAGGCCTCCAAAGAAACAGAAATATTTGTACTTTTGCGGTTCTGTTGAAAGACCTTCTGAGCATCAACAAAAACTGCAAAAGCCACTATGGTTTATCTGACTAGAAGAGAGCGGTTTAACGCCGCCCACAAATTATGGGTCGATAGCTGGAGTGAGGAGAAAAACCAGACGATGTTTGGCAAATGCTCCAATAAAAACTGGCATGGGCATAACTACGACCTGTTCGTAACCGTCAAGGGTAAACCGGACCCGGTGACGGGGTTTATCGTGGATGTCAAACAGCTGAGTAAGCTAATCAAGTCGTCGATTGTAGATAAGGTGGACCACAGCAACCTCAACCTGGACGTCGATTTCATCCCCGAAGGTATGCAGCCTACGACTGAAAACCTCGTCATCCTGTTCTGGCAGCAATTAGAGCCCCTGCTGGAAGGCTGTCAGCTGCACTGCATAAAGCTGTACGAGACCGAAAATATCTTCGCTGAATACTACGGCGAGTAGCCTTTAGACAACCCTTTGCTGTTACTGGCGTTCTTCTTAGGAATCAACTCAAACAGGCATGTCTTTTCAGAAATCAGAGGAATACGATCAAGCAACTACCGAAGCCCTGACCGGTCTTTACCAGGCTGCCATTGGGCAATTGGGGGAGGATGTGAGCCGCGAGGGGCTCATCAAAACACCGGAGCGGGCAGCCAAAGCCATGCAGTTCCTCACACAAGGCTATGAACAGGACGCAGAACAGATACTGAAGTC
Source organism: uncultured Phaeodactylibacter sp. (assembly GCA_913057245.1). Lineage (GTDB taxonomy): Bacteria > Bacteroidota > Bacteroidia > Chitinophagales > Saprospiraceae > Phaeodactylibacter. The sequence continues at coordinate 3,810 of CAJXNH010000052.1, read as the reverse complement.
TGCCATGTTCCGCGAAGAATACAGCGAAATGGTCCTGGTAAAAGATATCGAATTGTATTCCCTGTGCGAACACCATCTACTGCCATTTTTTGGAAAGGCACATGTGGCGTATATTCCCAACGGCTACATCGTGGGGCTAAGCAAAATTCCGCGGGTGATTGATGTGTTCGCCCGGCGGCTACAGGTGCAGGAGCGCCTGACGGATCAAATTCTGCACTGCATACATGAAACCCTAAACCCGCTGGGTGTGGCTGTAGTGATTGAAGCCCGCCACATGTGCATGATGATGCGCGGTGTGCAAAAGCAAAATTCAGTAACCACGACTTCTGCCTTTACCGGCGAATTCCAAAGGGCGGAGACCCGGGCAGAATTTTTAAATCTGGTCAGTGCCGATTTGCATTGAAAGAAGGCTCCTCCAGGAGCATAATCAGAAAACTTCAAAACGAAATCAACCATGAAAGCCTACGTTTTCCCCGGCCAAGCTTCCCAGTTTGAAGGTATGGGCAAAGACCTGTACGAAAGCAGCGACCTGGCTAAAAAGCTATTTGAGCAAGCCAATGATATCCTTGGTTTCCGCATTACGGATGTAATGTTTGAAGGCTCCGCTGAAGACCTCAAGCAGACGCGGGTGACTCAGCCTGCGGTATTTCTGCACTCTATTGTGAAAGCCAAAATGGCTGGCGACGAGATGGATCCGGGTGCAGTAGCCGGGCATTCACTGGGCGAGTTTTCTGCCCTTGTAGCCGCCGGAGCCCTGAGTTTTGAAGAGGGGCTCAAGCTGGTACAAGGCCGTGCTCAGGCCATGCAGAAAGCCTGTGAAATGCAGGAAAGCACCATGGCCGCCATCATTGGTATGGAGGATGAAGTCGTGGAGCAGATTTGTGAGGGTATCGATGCGATTGTAGTCGCGGCCAACTATAACTGCCCTGGCCAGTTGGTGATCTCCGGCTCTGTGGAGGGCGTGAATCAGGCCGTAGAGGCACTGAAAGAAGCCGGTGCCCGCCGTGCGCTCGTGCTGCCGGTAGGTGGAGCCTTTCACTCTCCACTGATGCAACCCGCGCAGGACGAACTACAAGCAGCTATAGAGGCCGCAGCTTTCCAGCAACCGGTTTGCCCGATCTATCAAAATGCTACCGCCACCGCCACAACCGACCCGGAAGTCATCCAAAAAAACCTCATCGCTCAGCTGACCGCCCCCGTACGCTGGACCCAAACGATGAAAAATATGATCGCGGATGGCGTCACCGAGTTTATTGAGGTCGGTGGGAATGGAAAGACGCTTCAGGGCTTTGTTAAGAAAGTAGACCGGCAGTTCCCTACAAGTGCTTTGTAGCATTCAAAAAAATGACTCCCGGCTGAACCAATTCCCGTCTCCAACGGGTTCTTTTGTAATGAAAGCACAATTTTATGGTTAGCAATCAAGTGAAAAACGGGCAGGTCTTACTGGCAGAGCCCTTCATGTTAGATCCGAATTTTAAGCGCGCTGCGGTGCTGATCTGTGAGCATGGCGAGGAAGGCAGCGTGGGGTTCATCATGAATAAGCCACTTGATATGCAGATCGATGCCCTGGTCGAGTCTTTCCCGGAATTCGAGTCCCGGGTCCTCTACGGTGGGCCGGTGCAGCGGGATACCATCCACTACCTGCATACGGTCGGGGATTTGCTGGAAGGCAGCCGCCCGGTCGGCAACGGTATCTACTGGGGCGGTGATTTTGAGAAGCTGAAATTTTTAGCGACTTCTCAGCTCATCGAGCCTAAAGATATCCGCTTCTTCGTTGGCTATTCTGGTTGGTCGGAAGGTCAGCTCGATGATGAGATGACCCTCGGCTCCTGGGTGGTGGCAGACATGCACGCCAACTATCTCTTCAATATGGATTCCGGCCAGGTATGGGAGCAGGCGATGTACAATAAAGGCGATGCTTATACGGTCATTGCCAGTATGCCGGAGTTTGTGAGCTGGAATTAGCCTCTTTTCTTCCCGCCTTCCTAAAAAGAATAAGCCCCCTTCAGTACATTTTGGCAGCCGAAGGGGGCTTCGTTTTGTTTTGATGGATCTTAAAAAGTTCTTACGGGTTATCCGCGCCGGCAGCTTCGTCGGTTTCTTCTGAAGCCACCTTATTCGGTTTAGCATTGTTCAGCAGTTCCATGTAGCGGTCGCGCTGCAGCCCAAACTGAGACAGCTCTGAATCCGGCAGGGGCTTGGCAGGTGGGAATTTCATGTTCAGGTGGTTCACCTGTTTACCGTCTTTCCAGAAGCGGAAGCAAACGTGAGGGCCCGTAGCCAGGCCCGTAGAACCGACATAGCCAATGACCTGCCCTTGCTTTACATGGGTGCCCACACTGATGCCCTTGGCGAATTTTTGCATGTGCAGGTACTGCGTTTCGTAGGTTTTGTCGTGCTTGATCTTTACAAAGTTGCCGTTGCCTTTGGTGTAGGAAGCGCGGGTAACCACACCGTCACCCACTGCATAGATGGGCGTACCGTATGGCGCAGCGTAGTCGGTGCCGTAGTGCGGGCGGCGGCGCTTTAGGATAGGGTGGAAGCGGTTGAGGTTGTAATAGGATGAAATCCGGGAGTACTTCACCGGCGACTTGAGGAAGCCCCGCTTCATCGGACGGCCTTCCAGGTCGTAGTATCCTTCGTGTGCTTCATCTTCGCTCTTGTAGTAAATAGCATGGTATTCGTTCTCGCCTGTTTTGTAGTAAGCCGCGTGGACTGCCCCGATGCCTACTTCTTCACCATCGATAAACTCGCGGTCAAAAACCAGTTTGAACTCATCGTTCTTCTGCAGGTGGTGGAAGTCAATCGACCATTGCAGTGCACCCTCCATTTTAGCAGCCAGCTCATAGCTAAGCCCCTGCCCAACGATGGCGTTCCAAAGAGAAGACTCCAGCCTGCCCGCTACAGAGCCCTGCTGCGTTTCCACAACACGCTCCTTACGCTCCACCTTGTAGTCACCGGAGAGCTCGAACACCACATACTCGTAGTCGTTGGGCTCATAAACCATGTAAAGCGGCTGCTCTGCGCCTGGCTTGGAAAGAATTGTATAAGGTTTGCCTACCCGCAGGTGGCGAACATCAAAAACATCCTCCATGTTGGCGACCAGCTTCTCAATCGAAGGGTAATCGAGCTGCTGACCCAGGAGGATGTCGGCTAAGAATTGTCCGGATTGAATGGTATTTTCCTGCAGTTGCAGCGTATCAATAGCGAAGCCGTACTTCATGGTAGGGACTACTGCCGGGAAAGCGCTAAGCTCCACCGGTGCTTCCGCTGAAGAAAGCGAAGCCCGCAGCCCTTTTTTGCTATTCAGCTGAGTAGCGGCATAAAAAATAGCCGTGCCCGCGAGGAGGACGGCAATTGATAGAGCTGAAATATGTAGGGTACGTTTATGCTGTCGGTAAAAGTGGTTAATCGATTCTGGTAGATCCACGTTGAAGTAGGTTTGATGAATAAATGGTGTGCTGCAAATACGGCATACCCAGCCAGTATTGGGGGTGAATGCGGTAAATAGCTGCTAAAGTTTTTGGGACGAGAACCATGGGATCAAAAAGGTGCTGAATGTTTTTTGCACCTGCAAATATAGAAGCGGCGGTAAGTTGCGCCTAATTATAATTGTTAAAATTACAAAAAATGGAACTTTTTGTTCAGCTCTCTGTAAAAAAACTTTTGCGCCACTTCTTTTTCTCCAACTATTTATATCCTTTTTGCGTGCTTTTCTAATCATTTCTACGGAATTCCCTACCTTTGCGGGAAATTACCAAACCGGATGGCAGACCAATCGAAATACGGGCAACGGGGCGTCTCAGCAAC
>CAJXNH010000051.1 GCA_913057245.1 uncultured Phaeodactylibacter sp. | reverse complement strand
CTCAGGCCCTGCAGAATAGCTTTGGCTACCTCTTGCTCCCGGGAAGTCAGGTTGCTGAGCCGGGTGAAAGTATCCTGAAAGATTGGGTCCTGGGGCCGCCCCGGCATTTGGATGCGCGGGCTGAGGTATAACTCGCCCCGAAGCAGGGTTTTAAAGGCCTGCAGCAGTTCGGCTTTAGTGGTGTCCTTCAGAAGGTAGCCATCAACACCTTGGTTGAGGGCTCTACGTACTACGCCCGGGGCATGGTAGGAAGAGAAGGCCAGGATTTTGATTCCAGGTTGCCGAAGCCGGATATGATCCACCCATTTCAGGCTGCTTTTACCTTTGATGTTTAAGTCCAGAATCAGAAGGTCAGCGGTCCGGGCGAGGGCCTGTTCGAGTTCTTCGGCCGTGGTGGCACAGCTTTGGATGGTCAATGCTTCTTCCCCTTCAAGCAACTGTTTAAGCCCCTCGTGAATAAGTGGGTGATCGTCAAAAATGATAATACGGTAAAGTGGGCGCACTTGAGTAGACAAGACTGGTTCTACCTTAAAGGTAGCCAACTAAATGGAGAAAAAAAAGTCCCCCACCTGCCGTTTGCAGATGGAGGACTCTGAGCCTGCTTAGCAGAGGCTACTGTCCATTATACAGCAGCCGCTTGGTCATCGGGGCCCGGCCATCCTGTTCAACTGTAATGAAGAGCACGCCCGCCGGGATATTCAGTGCCCGCAGGTCGATGTTGAGGTGCGAATGAGCGGCGGCCGCCTGATAAAGGACTTGCCCTACCGCACTGCGGATGAGGACCGCACCCGGACGCCCATCCCAATCCTTCAGTGCGAGCGTAAAGTTGCCGGAAGTCGGGTTTGGGAAGAGTTCGAAGCCGGTCTCTGCAGCACGGGTCCGTGTAGGATCGCTTAAGGTAACCGCCGGGCCCACTACAAATCCGGAATTCTCGTTGTCGCAAAGTGCCCGTACCCGCCATTGTACGGTAGAAGCAGGGGGCAGCCCGTTTGCCACATACATATTGTCCGGGATATCCAGAGAAACCGGGTTGCCGCCAATCGGCCGGAACTGTAAACGGTAGGCATTCGCAGCCGGTACCGCATCCCATGAGAACTGGGCAGTGGTATTGAAGAAGGCTACTGCATTGAGGTTGACCGGATCTGTACAGACTTCGTTGAGGTCGCAGATGTTATTATTGTTGGTATCGATCAGGGTTCCTGTGCAGTTGCAATCGTTGCCGTAAGTATCATTTTCTGTGCAGTCGTCCCCGTCGTCACAGGCAGTGCCGATGAGGTTGTCGTCAAAGCCGGGGCATTGATCGTCTGCATTGCAAATACCATCGTTATCGTCATCCGGGCATGCACCGGATAAGGTCGTGAACGTTTCCACAGAAGACCAGGGAGAATCGTCCCCACTGCAAAGCGCCCGCACCCGCCAAAGGTAGGTGGTGCCTGCCTCAAGCCCGGCAACCAGTGTACTGTTGCTACCAATACTCAGGGTGATGAGATCGTTAAAAGGAGCGCCTTGTTCCAGGTATTGCAGCTCATAAACGCCGGCGGTCGGGACAATACTCCAACTCAGCTGCGCACTGCTGCTGCTCAGGCTGACCTGAAGGTTGACAGGGGTCGTGCAGCCCGCTTCATCCAAATCGCAAATGTCGTTATTGTTCGCATCAATGAGCGTGCCAGCGCAATTGCAATCGTTGCTGTAAGTATCATTTTCAGTACAGTCGTCCCCATCATCACAAGCTGTACCGATAAGGTTGTCATCGAAGCCAGGGCATTGGTCATCTGCATCGCAAATGCCATCGTTGTCGCTATCCGGGCATGCACCGGACTGTGTGGTAAATGGTGAACCGGTGATGTAGGCGGAATTTCCATTGCTGCACTCGGTGCGCACCTGCCACTGATGGTTGATGTCCGGCGTGAGCCCGGTAAGCGTTATACTATTTGATGCGGAAGTCAGAGTTGTTAAACTACCGCCATCGGGCAGGTAACGGATACGGTAGAGGTTGGCATTAGGCTGTGGAGCCCAGGAAAGGGTAGCGCTCGTAGCCGTAATGTTGGAAACGGAAAGATTGGCAGGGGCGTCGCAGCTCTGTACACATGGGGCGCAATCGGGCCCGCCGCAGTCGACGCCGGTTTCTGCGCCGTTCTGAATACCATCATTGCAGGTCGGGCAGGCCGGGCAATCAGGACCACCGCAGTCTATACCGGTTTCTGCACCATTCTGAATGCCATCATCGCAGGTGGCCGCAGGCGCATCGGTACAGAAGTCGGTACTTTCTGAACTGCTGAACGCACCACCGGAAGCAATTAATGCCCCATCGCTATCGGTCAGGGTATAGGAGCCGGTGCCATACTGACAGCAGATACCATCGCCATAAGTGTCGTTGATGGTAAAGGTGTAGTTGCCCTCACTCAAGTTGATATTTTCGGTCACCGTGGTGCCATCCGGCAGGTTGCCGTAGGGGCCTCCGGAGGCGACGATGGCATTGGACGCATTGGTGATGGACCAGGAGGTCTCTTCCGGAAAGTCATCAAGTGTAATGGAAAGCGTCAGGTCAGCGGTATTGCAGGGGCAGGCATCACAGAAGGAACCTCCGCAGTCAATGCCCTCTTCGTCCCCGTTCTGAATGCCATCGTCACAGGTAGGGGGGGTGACCGGTCCGCAGACAGTAGAGTTGAGCAGGCTTTCGCGAAAGCCACCAGGCTCAAACAGGGCGCGCATACGGGCTTTCTGCCCAAGCGTGAAGAGGTTCATACAGCCGTCATCGGAATAGTCCATGTAGTTTTGAAACATATCAGGCAGGTCGCCCGCCCCTTCGTTACAGCTATTGGGGCCAGGGTAGTTACAGGCGCCACCGGTATAATTGGGGCCACCAGCCCGGGGCGTATCTCCCACCTGATCGTCTACGTTGCAATTGCCATCGCCCCAGATGTGGCGCAAATTGAGGTAGTGGCCGACTTCATGCGTGGCGGTACGGCCCAGGTCAAAGGGAGGCGTGGCTGTACCAATAGTGCCAAAGTACAGGTAGTCCACCACAATGCCGTCAGTGCTTGCCGGTCCTCCGGGGAACTGCGCGTACCCCAAAATGCCACCACTGATATCGCATACCCAGACATTCATGTATTGATCGGCAGGCCAGGCGTCCTGCCCACCGCTACTGGAAAACTTGACAGTGTTATTAGTGCCAAATGAAGTGTTAGAAGTTTGGGTGCGGGTCACGCCATCTGTAGGGTTGCCCTGCGGGTCTACGGTAGCCAGGCAGAATTCAATTTCTGAATCTGCCGCCACCGGTTGGAAGTCACCGGGGGTATCAGAAGCGTCCGGATTGAGCCGTCGGAAGTCTTCGTTCAGTACATCAATCTGGCTTTGAATTTGCGCCATACTGATGTTTTCGCTTTGGTTGTTGTACACCACGTGCACCACCACTGGTATGGTAATGGTCCCGTTGACAGACCTCAGCCCGGGCTGTGCCAGCATCCGGCTGGTATGTTTTTCAATTTGCTGTCTGTTTTCTTCGAATTTGGGATAGGTTTGCTGCTGTAGCTCCATGTATTCGGTAGCGCCGCAATTGCGCTGGGCTTGTGCGCCAAGGGTGAGAAACAGCAAGGCAAAGAGCAGTAGAAGTCCTTTTTTCATGCTTATCCGTTTTTGTGTTTTGAAGTTGCTGAATACATCTATGGTAAATAACGCCTGTTTGTTCAGAGGTTACATAAAAATCAGAGTGTTTCAACCTAAGCACCTCCCTGTAGAAAACATTGTTTTAGTGTATGTCGGCAGGTAAACTTTTATAGCGCTCCTGCCCAAGTGGGAAGTAGCTGGGGTTGAGCGCCTGCACCGGATAGGTCTTGAAAGGTGTAATGAAAACGGTGTCTTGCTCAAGGGCTTCCTCAAAGGCAGTCATGTACGGGTGGACGAGCAGGGTGCGCACGTTTTGCCCCTCGGTTCGGGCGTTGGAAATCAGCAGGCTTTCGTACGGGACGCCCCAGGACATCAGCAGGGTATCCATCGGCGCTTCTGCTTCTGTGCGGTAGAACCGGTTGCCGGATTCGGGGGCAGCTACGGCTTGTTCCACCCATCGCCAGCGGGCTTCGTAGGGGTGGTGGTGGATGGCGATAGTGCTGAGCCGCAGGACAAGGATACCTCCAAGTAGATAAGCCAGATTACGCGCTTTGAGCAGTGGGGCGACCTCAAAAAGGAAAGGCACTCCGACAAAAATACTTAGCGCCATGTAGTTGACTTCCACGTAAAACCGATGCTCCGATTCTGGCGAACCAATATGCAAAAGCATGAGGTACCCAAAGCAGGTCAGCCATATCAGCCCAAGCTTGAGCCAGTGGCGGCGATAAAGGTAGAAACCCGTAACCACCAGCAGCAAAATAGGGAAGCCATACCAGATGGTGAGGGCGTTGTGGAGGAATTTACCGTGTGCGGGCAAGTCAAAGTAGTTCGGGAAGTAGGCGGACAGGTTGTCAGAAAAGGAACTGTACTTGGCGTTGTCGTACCAGTTGGCGGAAAGCCAGGATTTCGCACCCTGCACGACTGCCATGAACCCCGCCAGCGCCCAGTAAGCCCAACCGTTGATTTTTGCATGAAAGTGCAGCCCAAAGTACGCCCACAGGAAGTAAAAGGAGATAAAGATCAGCGGGTGGTAATAAGCCAGCGCCACGACCGAAAATGCGCTCAATGCCCACATCCAGGGCTTGTCCTGACGGGGGTAGCGCAGCCAGTAGGCAAAAAAGACCAGCACCGCGCCCAGTCCCTGCTGTTGCTCAGAAGTGGCCCAGTAAAAGGCATCGTACACGATGAGGGTGTAGAGCAGTACGATGGCCCAGCCCAGAACGTCGTTGCGCAGCACCCGAACCGTTACCGTATAAAACCCCAGGAATAGCAATGGGAAAGAAATGGAATATAAAAAAGAAATCACCTCAACCGGAGCCCCCAGTTTGATGGCACTCAGTGGCAGTAACTGCACGAGGGCCGACCCAAACCGGTTGACCATGACCTGCACCGTGCCATCGTTGATCATCAGGAAGGTCTGAAAGGCAATGTCCAGCATCCACGCCCGCTCCCGGTAAAACAGGGCTGCGAGTACCAAAAGGCCGAACATGCCAAGGTACCCCAGCCGGCGGGGCGTCGCAGATTCAAACTGAAAAAAGGTAGGCTGCTGCATGCGGCAAATATAATGCCTTTTGTGTGACGATTGCCTGTTCAGGCGTCTACAGCACTGAACAAACTTGTCAAACTACCCGACAAGAAGTATCTTTACGCAATACGAAGTGGTCACCGACGATAAATGTCGGGATCTTGGATTTGCGATATCAGCCACTGACGAAGCATAGCTTGTCAGGACAGGCGCAAGCCACTTCCCAGCGTAAATGCTGACATTGAGTAGGTTTGCTGTGGCAAACCACTTAATCGTCAGTATTACTCCGCAAAGTACATACCCAATGAGCACCAACGCCCGCAAATTCGGCACTGCCCCTGTATTCTTCACGGCCATTTCGACCATTCTCGGTGCGGTCATGTTTTTGCGCTTTGGTTTTGCAGTGGGGCAGGTTGGGCTGCTGGGTACGATCGCTATTATCCTCATCGGGCACGCCGTGACCATACCTACGGCTATGGCTATCGCCGAAATTGCCACCAACCAAAAAGTGGAGGGTGGGGGAGAGTACTACATCATCTCCCGCTCGTTTGGGCTGGTGATCGGTTCGTCTATTGGTATCGCCCTGTACTTTTCTCAGGGCATTAGCGTGGCGTTCTACATCATCGCTTTCGCGGAAGCTTTCACCCCTTTGTTTGAATACCTTAGGGAAACCTATCACTTTTCGCCTGCGGTGGAGTGGCTGCTGGATAAGAAACAGACCGTCAGTATTCCGGCACTGATTCTGCTGACCATTGTGGTGCTTTCAAAAGGTGCCGATCTGGGGGTGAAGATGCTATATTTTGTGGTCGCTACGCTAGGCATCGCGCTGATTGCGTTCTTTGCCGGGCAAACCGAATATGGTAAAACGACACCTCTTGATCCGTTTGCCAATGTGCAGTCTTATCAGGAGGTAGAGGTCAATCCTGTACAGCCGGCGATTGATTCTGCCACGTTGCCTTTCCAGTTGGATACAGCTGTGAACTCCGCCCCGGCAAATCCCAATGTGCCGGAGTTGAGAGCGGCCCCGGCCGAGCCGCCCGCGCAGGAGGAGGATATCCCACCTATTGTCGCACTGAGTTTCTTTTCCGTTTTCGCCATTATTTTCCCGGCATTTACCGGTATGACGGCAGGAGTGGGGCTTTCCGGCGACCTGCAGAATCCGGGGCGTTCCATTCCTTTAGGTACGCTTGCGGGGACGCTGACGGGCATGGTCGTCTACGTCTTTATTGCTTACAAATTAGCCACTTCGGCCAGCCCGGAGCAGCTTGCAGATACAAGCCGGCTGGTGATGGGCGAAATTGCCTGGCAGGGGTGGTGGCTGATACCTGTAGGTCTCGCTGCGGCTACCATTTCCTCCGCTATCGGCTCTATTCTGGTGGCACCACGTACTTTGCAGGCCATTGCCCGAGATCAGCTCATCCCTTCCAAGTTTGTGAATTTCTGGCTCTCCAGGGGGCGGGGGAAGAGCGATGAACCCTTTAATGCCACGGTGGTGACTGTAGTGGTGGCCTTCGTCTTCATCATGATGGGCGGGCTGGATGCCGTGGCGGAGATCATCTCCATGTTTTTTATGGTGACTTATGGTTCTCTTTGCCTGATTTCCTTCCTGCAGCACTTTGCTGCTGACCCATCCTACCGCCCTACATTCCGGTCCCGCTGGTACATTTCTCTGTTTGGGGCCATTGCCTGTTTTGGGCTGATGTTTTTTATGAATGCAGGCTATGCCATCATGGCGCTGCTGTTCATGGTGGGCATTTACCTGCTGGTCAGCCGCTTCAATCCGGATAAGAAAAACATAGCGATCATTTTCCAGGGCGTGATTTTCCAGATCAGCCGGCAGTTGCAGGTGTTTTTGCAGAAAGCCGACAAGGAGCAGACCGGTAGCTGGCGCCCATCTGCCGTTTGTATTTCTGAGCACTCCTTCGACCGCCTTGCGGCCTTTGATATGCTCCGGTGGATTGCACAGCGCTATGGCTTTGGCACTTACATCCACAAAATTAACGGCTACCTGTCCCGCAGCACCTATCAGGAGGCGAGTGCTTCAAAGGCCCGCCTGATCAAAATGGCAGAGGCCACCGACAGCAATATTTATATTGATACCCTGACGAGCCCGTCCTATACCTCGGCGGTGGCGCAGGTCATTCAGCTGCCTGGCATTTCCGGTACGGATAATAACCTGCTGCTCGTGGAATTCAGCAAAGTAAAGCCCGATAACCTGGAGGACATCGTGGATAACTTTAAGCTCATCAAATCGGTGGACTTTGATTTGGTCATTCTTGGAAGTTCGGAACGGGGCTACGGGCTAAAGCAGGGCATTCACATCTGGATTACTTCCAACGACTATGAGAATGCCAACCTGATGATACTGCTGGGCTACATCATCCTGGGGCACCGGGAGTGGAGCCGTGGGCAGATCAAGATATTTGCCCTCTATCCGGAAGACAACGTCGAGGCAGAGCGGGAGCGCCTGTCTACCCTTATTGAAGCCGGGCAGCTGCCGATTTCCAAGCATAATATCGAGGTCATTCCCCGCAAGCCAGATATAGACCCCAAGGCGATCATCTCCGAAAAATCCAAGGATGCCGACCTCACCATCATTGGTTTCCGGGACGGGCCGGTGAAGCATCAGGGTGCAGAGTTGTTTAAAGGGTACGAGGAGATTGGGAATACGCTCTTTGTCAATGCGGCCACTCAAATCCGGATAAAGTAAGGGGTGCAATCTCCTGGCTTCGGAAAGCGTTCTGGAATTCAGAATTAAGAACTTATGATATTTCCCATTCTATCTGCCCTGATTGGCTTCTGGTTGTGGCTTCAACCCAATACTTCTGATTGCCCTATCGTGGAGGTGAAACTGACCAAGCGTGCATTTTGCGAGGATCAGGAGACGCTCGACTGGACCGATGACCTATTCTATGGTGATATAGAAGTCACCTTTACCGAACATCCTGCGCAGGGCCTGCTCCGGGTCGAAGGAGCGCATTTATTGCAGACCGCAGAAGTTGAGGTGTTGGCTTTGGATGGCGGGGCCTATACTTTTAAAAAGGTGCCCATACAGGCTACGCCGCGCGAGACGTGGCTTTCGCTCACGGCGTCCTTTACAGCCCTTGATCAGTGCCGTTTCCGCAATCGCCGTGCCGGGCGCACCCGTGAACAATGCTCGGTTTGCCCCGGCCCTCCGGGTACGACAGGCGGCCCGTATCCCAACTGCTGGCCACCGGAAGAGGCCGAGGCTTCCTGCGACCAATCCGTTAATTATGCTCCGGATCCGGATTACCCTGAGCTTACCCAGGTGCGCTATATGCAAACCATTGTGCATATTTTCCAGAAAGAACACCCGGATAGCCTGGGGCAGTGGGTGCGCCACCCGGACGACCCTGGCAACTTCACAGCAGAACACATTGACATCATCCGCTCCTGGTTTGAGGATCCTGATGGCCCCAACGGGGTGCTCAGTAACCTTTGTGATGACCCCACAGATGGCTCTCCGCATATGAAAGATGCCCGGATCCGGCTGCTCAATACCGGCACACCGGGAAAAGACGTCTTCTTCCACCCCGATAACAAAGGCTGGGGCATCGGCTTCTCCGGCTGTAAGCCCGGGGGCTATCAGTACTGGTATCAGGTGGATGACCGCTATTTGAAATCGCCAGACCCCTCACATCCTGATTATGATGCATTGATTGCTCCGGAAACCCAGGATGCCTTCCATGTTTTTATTACCGGTGGCAAATGGATGCCCGAGCCGCCCGGTGACCCCCGTATACCGGATGAGAACGACTGCTACTGGCCCTGTGGGGGCGGACTGACTTCCTCTATGGGCTGTCAGCGAGGGCAGGTACCCGACTATCCCGCCCAGGCTTTATTTGGGGTGTACAATATCTGGCAACATGGCATCACTCCGGGGCAGCAAACCTGCGAAGTGGATTATCCCGGTTCGGAAGCCGGCCTGGGGGAAGGGATGCTCGGGGAAATTTTTCATGTCCTTTCGGTAGATCACCTTAGCCCATTGCAGGCCCACAAGAAGCATGCTGACGGAGGCGATGGCTGCGCGGATACCCCCTGGAAGTCCGATTACAACCGCCTGGGGTGCAATTTTCAGGAGCGTTGTGCCCTCACGGAGTGCCAAATTGGAAAGATGCACCACTTTTTTGCCGCATTGGAACCGGACTTTGAGCGCTTCCCGGATGGGAATGGCGGGTTTACCATTGATCCGGTGCCCTGCCGCCCGACAGCAGAAGATATGGTGATTCCCCCGGGTGCGGACATCGTGTGGGAAGCTCCGCAGGCGTTGCGTTCCGGCCTGGTCATTTCCGCTGATGCCCGCCTGACGGTGCAGTGTGAGTTAAGCCTGCCGGCCGGGGCTTCAATTACGGTAGAAAATGGGGGCGAGCTCATTTTAGAAAGCGGCAAACTGCATACGGACTGCCCGGAGGGCCGCATAGAGGCGCTACAGGTTGCCGGCCGGGTGGTGCTTGAGCCTGGGAGTGTAATTGAAAGTATCAGGCAGTTAAAAATCGAAAGCACAGGTTCAATGGAGGCCTCCAACACCACCTTTGTAAACTGTGGCTTGCCGGAAGGGATGTTCTGTGGCCAGAATGGGAATACCTGTGAGTGATTGCGGCGCTTGCCCCGCCTACAAACCATTAGCACACCTACAGCGCACCGGGTGAATGCCCTGGCAATGGCCTGGCTTGGCTTCCTCGCCGGGCGCGCTCCCTTCGCCCGGCGTGCTGACTACGGCAAAACGAAAAGCGCACCGGGTGAATGCCCCGGCAATGGCTTGGCTTGGCTTCCTCGCCGGGCGCTCTCCCTTCGCCCGGCGTGCTGACTATGGTCAAACGAAAAGCGTACCGGGTGAATGCCCCGGCAATGGCTTGGCTTCCTCGCCGGGCGCTCTCCCTTCGCCCGGCGTGCTGACTACGGCAAAACGAAAAGCGCACCGGGTGAATGCCCCGGCAGTGGCTTGGCTTAGTGCACCCGGTGAGGCTGCTTTGAACCCCTTTAACCCTTGTAACCTTAAACCTTAGCTCCGCAACTCCTGGCACTGCGGGCAGTAGTAAGTCGAGCGCCCCGCCACTTTGTCGCGCTGCAGTTCCGTGCCATCTTTGGGGCAGGTGCCGCCTTTATCGCGGTGGTTCCACAGCCACTCTTCGGGGTAATCCGGGTAGACGGCATCGAGGGCGACAGCTTTCTGGAGAATGGCCTGCATGTTTTGGAACATCGCCCGCTGCTCTTCTTCACTCAGTAAACCTATAACGGAAGCCGGGTGGATGCCCTGCTGCCAGCACACCTCATCCACGTAGAGGTTGCCCATGCCAGCCAGGTACTTTTGGTTGAGCAGGAAGCCTTTGATGGTGCCCTTGCGGCCTTTAGCCATTTCTAAAAAGTCGGCTTCTTTGAGGACAAGGGCATCTTCTCCCAGGTTCTTTTTGGCAATAAAGGCGTCGAGGTCCTCCACATAATGAATGCGCGCCAGTTTGCGGGGACAGTCGAAGCCGAGGCGGCCACCCTCTTCAAAATCGAAGGCAAAGCGCTCGTATTTGGGCTGGTCGGCGGGGTCATCGTAATAACGGAAGCGGCCGCTCATCCCAAAGTGGAAGAGGACATAGTCGCCATTGTCCAATTTCGCGAAAAAGTACTTGCCCCGCCGGTAGGACCCGGTGAAGGTGCGGCCCGTCAGCTTTTCGGCGAAAGCCGGCCCGCTGATCTCCTTGAGGATGTAGCTCGTATCAATCAGGTCGACTGACTCAATTTTCTGGTGGAGAGCCACCTGGTCGAAGTGGTTTTTCTTGGCGTTGACTTCTGGTAATTCCGGCATGTTTTTATGGCTTTGAAAATTCGGAACTCCAAAAAGCGGGCAATTGTTGCGATTTTGTACCTTCACAGGCAGAAGTGTAGCTCAGACCACTCTATGAAAGCGATTATTGACCGGTACCGGGACTCCATTATTCAGATTGCCACGCCGTACAGCACGGGCACGGGCTTCCTGCTGCCTGATAAGCAGTTGGTGGTGACCAACAACCATATCGTGCAGGACAATCGCGAGGTGGTGGTCCGGGGCGACCGCCTCCCCAAGCAACTGGCTACGGTGGTCTACGCCGACCCCAGGTATGATCTGGCTTTTTTGCGTATGCAGGACCCCTTTGAGGTAGCGCCCGAATCGGTGGCGCTGGGCGATGATGAAAAGCTGACGGAGGGGGATATTGTCGTGTCCATCGGGCATCCCTTTGGGCTGGAGTTTTCGATTACGCAGGGCATCATTTCCAATGCCAACCGGGAGGTGGAAAATGTGCGTTACCTGCAGCACGATGCGGCACTCAACCCCGGGAATAGTGGTGGCCCGCTGATTGACCGGCAGGGGACCATTGTCGGGATCAATACGCTTGGCGTGGAACAGGGGGACAACATCGGATTTTCCCTGCCGGTCCGCTACCTGAAGCAGGCGCTGTTGGATTATCAGGCAGCCCGGCCCGGGGTGAAAGCGCGTTGCGAGGCCTGTGATAATGTGGTGGCAGAACAGGAAGTGGAAAACGATCAGTATTGCCCGCACTGTGGGGCGAAG
>CAJXNH010000050.1 GCA_913057245.1 uncultured Phaeodactylibacter sp. | reverse complement strand
GTCGATGGTAAGGAGCAGCCCACGGAGGTCTACTTCTACCTTATCCGTATCGCCCGACCGAACGGGTTCGAGCTGGGGGCCTTCCAGGGAGATGTGACCCTGATCCGGTAACGAAAAACAGAAGCTGCAGAAGCGCCATTGAGGACCATCTACCTCAATGGCGCTTTTTTATTTGAGCACCACGGCGGCACGCATAAGCCCCGCGATAGACATAAGGTCCGTTATTTCCCCCCGGTAAACCATTTGCAGTGCCTCCTCAAAAGGCAGCCGCTTTACCTTCAGGTCCTCCGTGTCTTCGGGCTGCGCCTGCCCCTGCGTCAGTTGCCGGGCAATGTAGATTTTCCCCGCCTCATCGGTTACGGAATTGGAGGTATGAAAGTCAAGAATAGGCTCCCACTGCGCTGCCTGTAGCCCGGTTTCCTCCAGGAGTTCCCGCTTAGCGCTTTCCAAAGGAGATTCTGTACCGATGGGGCAGCCGCCTTCAGGGATTTCCCAGCTGTACTGCTCAAGGGTGTAGCGATACTGCCCGACAAGCCAGGTAAAGCCTTCCTCATCAATGGGCACAATGCCGATAGCTTCATTCTTGAAATGAACGAGCCCGTAGATCCCATCCGTCCCGGTAGGCGTGATGACCTTGCGGTGCGTCACCTGAATCCAGGGATTGTCATAGACTTCTTCGTTGGAGAGCGTAGTCCAGGGGTTCTTCATGGTTTTTGTACAAAGATATATGTATCTTCCCTGAATCAAACCACTAAACATGACAAAAGCAGCGACGCTACATCAACTTGACCGGCTGGACCAGCAGCTATCTGCCCTGTTCAGGAAGTTGGAACCCTACGATGCTACCCAGCTCAACCATCGACCGGCTGATGGCGGGTGGACCGTCCTGCAGGTGCTCCACCATTTGATTTTGGCGGAGACCGCCTCCCTGGGCTACGTCCAAAAGAAACTGAGTTTTAATCCGACCCTGGAGAAAGCAGGCGCAAGGGCGACGTGGCGGCTATTCGTGGTGGACTTTTATTTCCGAATGCCCACCAAATTCAAAGCACCGAAGGGCGTAGACCGGTCAGCCCTGCCGGATGAATCGGATTTTGAATCGACCCGCAAGCAATGGGAAAACCAACGAAAGGCCCTCAGGCATTACCTGTCTCACCTTCCGGAAGAGCGGTTTGACCGCGAGTTGTACAAGCATCCCTTCGCCGGAAAGATGACCTTACGGCAAATGCTGAAATTCTTTGGCATGCACATCAAGCGCCACCAGAAACAAATCAACCGGGTATTAAAGGAAGCGGAAGCCTAGAATAATGCTCCGGCAATAGCAGCCGTAAGGAAACAGGCCACTGTACCGCCAATCAGTGCTTTGATACCAAATTCGGTCAGGGTTTTGCGCTGCCCCGGTGCGATGGCCCCGATACCCCCAATCTGAATACCAATAGAAGCGAAATTGGCGAAACCACACAAGGCATAGGTTGCAATCAGCAGTGACTTGTAAGACATTTGATCCTTGAGCCCTTCCATTGCTGCGTAGGCGAAGAACTCATTGAGGGTGGTTTTGAGCCCCAGTAACTGCCCAACGACCAGGATGTCTTCGGAAGCAACACCCAGCAGCCATGCGATAGGCGCAAAAAGCAGCCCCAGCACATATTCCAGGTTGAAGCCCTTGAAACGGCCATCGGTCTGCTGCTGTACAATTTCATTGAGCCCGGTAGGCCCGCCAATCCAGTTGATGAAGATATAGTTGAGCATGGCAATAAATGCTGTAAAGACCAGCAGCATGGCTCCAACGTTGATGGCCAGCTTCAGCCCGTCGGTTGTCCCGCGGGAGATGGCGTCGAGCAGGTTACTGCCTACCTCCTGTTTGGGGATATCCAGTTTTTGGTGCTCCAGGTCAACTTTTTCGGTGGAAGGGAAGAGCATTTTAGCAGCCACAATCGCAGCCGGTGCAGAAATAATGGAAGCCGTGAGCAGGTGGGTGGCGAACATCTGCTTGGCTACCGGGTCAGAACCGCCGAGGAAACCTACGTAGGCAGCAAATACGCCCCCGGCAATCGTAGCCATACCACCGGTCATCAGGCAAAGGATTTCCGACTTATTCATGTCCTCCAGATAGGGCTTGATGACCAGAGGGGCTTCAGTTTGCCCGATAAAAACATTCGCAGCAGCGGCCAGGCTTTCCGCGCCCGTCAGGCGCATGGTTTTCGTCATCACCCAGGCGAACCCTTTGATGATCAGCTGCAAAATACCGAGGTAGTAAAGGACGGAAGACAGAGCGGAAAAGAAAATAATGGTAGGCAGTACCTTGAAGGCGAAGATGTACCCCACTGCGAAGAGCTCCCCATCAGCAGCGCCCGGCAGTTCTACAAAGTCCGGCCAGTTGCCCAGTACGAAATCTGCGCCGGCATCCGTGAAATCAAGCACCACCACAAAAAAACTGGCCACCAAGTCAAAGGCTTTTTTGACGAGCGGCACCTTGAGAATGGCCACCGCAAGCACAATTTGCATGCCAATCCCGATACCCACGAGCCGCCAGTCAATGGCCCGGCGGTTAGCGCTGAGTAAATAGCAGATGCCCAATAATGCAACGACGCCCAATCCGCCGCGTAGTAGCCCAATGAAGAATTCCATACTTGCCCTGTTGGTTTGAACGGTTCCAAAAGTAAGAAAACTTGGTGATCATCCCGGTTTGCTGCACAATATTTATACTTTTGCCCAAACAGCAATATTGTCATGGCAAAACCTCTGATCATTGGCATTACGGGCGGCAGCGGATCCGGTAAGACGACCTTCATCCGCCGGCTCAAAGAGCGGTTCTCTGACCACCAAATTTGTGTCGTCTCCCAGGACGATTACTACCGGCCCCGGGAAGAACAGCAGCAGGATGACAAGGGCATCCACAATTTTGACCTTCCGGAATCCATTGATGCAGCCGCTTTTGCCCGTGATATTGAGCGCCTGATCGAAGGGCAGCCGGTAAATCGGCAGGAGTATACCTTCAACAATGAGCTGGCTAAGCCAAAAATGCTAACCTTCAGACCGGCGCCCATCCTCCTGGTGGAAGGCATTTTCATCTATCACTTCCATGAAATCCGCCGCCTGTTTGACATCCGCATCTTCCTGCATGCCAAAGAGAACCTCAAGGTCATCCGGCGCATCAAACGGGATCAGATCGAACGCAACTACCCCCTGGAGGACGTCCTCTACCGGTACGAGCACCACGTCCTGCCCACCTTTGAAAAGTACATTCAGCCTTACATGGATGAGGCAGACATCATCATCAATAACAACCTCCACTTCGACCGGGGCCTGGAGATGCTCACTGGCTACCTGCATCACTACCTGGACTTTGGCCGGGAGAAGTTCAATTTCAAAAAAGAGAAAAAGGATAACGGGCAATAAGGGAGATTCGGGGCTTAACCCGTAACCCTTCCCTGCCTGAGGTGCATACGCTAATAGCCATTCAACGCGCAAATGTGGCGAGACCTTTGCAAATCTTCCCTAAACGACCTAATCCTCCAAACTCAGCCGGAAGGTTTCTATGGCATATTTACCCAGCCTCAGCCCTGGCCCGGTGGGTTGGGGGTGCTCCTCGATGATATTGGTATGCTCAACTGCTCCGATCTTGAAAAAAGAGCCGACACGAGCCTCCGTATCTTTTCCATCCCATTCGTACATCCGCAAAATGACATGATCGGAATCTTCGGCTTTTTTAATGGCGGAGACCATCACATTTTCCGCATCAACGGAAAAGAAGCTCAGCTTTTCGGGCAGGCCGGCGCGGACTGACCGGTCGGGGTAAATGATGGGCTGCAACGGTTCGTTCTTTTGCTTGGCGACCCGTTGGCCCTCAAGGCTGCCCGCTGGGCTGGAAGTCAGGACATGTTGGAAATCGTGATGCCCGGCCTGGGAATACTCATTGCCTTCTCCGTGGCAGGAGACCCGGCTGGCCAAAAGCAGGTGCTGCAACAGCGGCCGCCCTTTGTTTTGACCGGTAGGATCTATCCAGTCAGCTGCCGCCACGGAGGAGCTCAGCGTGACTGACACTTCTGCATCTGTGGCTGCTATCCAGTCGATAATAGCGCGTGGGTGTACGTCCTTGCAGAGTGGCGTGTAGCGCTCCCCGGCTGTTTTGATCTCATCTTTGCCTACCCGTACCCGGCCAAAGGGCACTTCATGGGATACCTCTGCGCTATCCATATGGAGTGGGAAGGCCGTCCTAAATTCACGAAATAACTCCCCGGACCAATTGCGGAGGGCGGTATCAAAGTACAGACGTTTCAATTTGTGGTAGAGCGTTACTTCCTGCCGGACAACAGCGTGCCGGATTTGCTGCTCCAGCCGATACCGGGTATAGACCGGCCCGTTTTCTATTATTACCCAATCCGCCCCGTGCGTACTGACCTGATCGAAACCAATCAGCTCCGGCTGCTGAATGTCCCCAAATTCACCGGCTCCGTTGCCTACCGATTGCAGGGTAAAGACCTCTCCGGGCTTGAAGTGGCCACTATCAAACAGATCGCGCCCCAGCGCTTTGTCCTGCACCTGCTGAATGCCGCCCGGTCCAAAATCCACCCGGTAAAAGGCATTTTCGTAGACGGACGTGGAGACAGATTGGGGCATATCGCCCACCGCAGGCTTTTTATCGCGGAGGTAATACGTAGCGTAGCCTACTGCCGGGACTTCTTCGGCAATAAAAGTAAGATCAGCGCTTTTGAGGCTGCCATCTTCGTGATAGGCCTCATTGCAGGTTTGAACGGCCATCTCCTGCCCATCAGCGGAGAAGACCGCGACTTGCCTGAACAGCCCCTTCGCAAAGTGGATGTCGACTGTTACCGGGTCGGTGCGGGCCCAGGAAAGGCTGTTGAACAGAACGAGCGGCATGTCCTGTCCCTGCCGGGTTTGGATGTGGCGGGCGATAAATGCCGTGCTCTCCCGGAGCAGCCCCTCCCCCATCACCCTGGATTTCACCAGGTTCTCCTTAAAAAGGTTATCGGTAATATCGCCATCGTGGCCGCCCCAGCCGTGGTCGGGGTAAATTTTGGCCTGCCAGGCTTCGTCAAACGGACCATAGGGGTACGGCATCCGCTCCGGGCTAAGCAGGTTGGCGATGGTGTAGAACTTTTCTGCTGCTGTCAGCAACTTCGAAGCTTCCCGGCTGGCGGTCAGTGCCTCCCGGTGGCCGGGGCCATGAATGTAAACCCATACGTTGGGGCGCTCGCCCATAATGGTATCCACCTTAGTGGCCATCTGCGCCGCCCGGGGCATAAATTCATCCATTGTCATCAGCTCCATCTCGGGCAGGTACACCGGCTGGGCCAGGCCGTCCGCCCGCTTTAGGGAATCGTAGCCATTCCAAGTGTTGATCAGGTCGGTATAATCGATGGCCGGCAGCATGTCCTGGCTGGACAGCAGGGGCGCTTGCACCGCACTGCCTTCGAATCGGTCTGCCCAGTACCGGACCTGCGATGCCCCGTACTTCAGTTGCTGGCCCATGCTTTTGGACAGGTGGAGCAGATCGTTGCCATAGTGCCCGGGGGAGTAGGTAAAAACCGAGCTGCCATCCGGGCTCGCCCAATGGAACATCCCTTTGGCATGACGGCTGATAACCATGTAGTCTACTCCCGCTTTTTTGAGTATCTGCGGTGTTTGCTGGGACTTGCCCGGCACATCCACGTTCCAATAGACTTTGGAGTCATACCCCCCAAAGGTCTTTTTCACCCATTTTTTGCCGAGGTAGAGCTGCCGGACCTGGTCTTCGGCATCGTACATGTCTTCGTAGGGGCAATTGTAAGTGGCGCCAACGGAAATCAGCTTCCGGTTCAGGAGGGTAGCCAGTTTTTCTTTGGATTCCGGGTGGCGCTCCAGGTACTCGCGCAACATCAGCCCGTCTTCGATATCAAAACCATAATCTTCCCGGACGAAGGCATCCCGGAGAACAGGCGTCAGCAGCAGCGTATCCCGCAGGATGATGCAAACTTCCGGACGATCTACCCAGGCGATGTCCTGATGGCTGGAATTCATAAGGGACACCTGCCCTTTTTCGTATTTACGGTCGAAAAAGTCACTGTAGACTTCAAAAAACTCCGGACGGTAGAGTTTGGCCAAAGTAGCCCTCCACTCCTGCTGATAGTAAGTCATGTGGTGATAAATGAAATCCCCCTTAAGATCAGTAGCGGTCAGGATCCCGTCCTTGTTTTCAAACCTCAATGCTATTTCTGTATTCCCGCACCTGATAGAGAAGCTACGCTGAGGCGGTTTTGTTGCAAAGGCAGTACCGGATAATTCGCCTTTGAGTTCGAATATCCGTGTGGCACTCCGTTTTCCATCGCTGACCAGGTAAACAGGCTTACCGGCAAAGTGGGCAGGAGCATCCACGAAAAGCTGGCCGTCCCGTTCTCTGATATCGAAAGCCGCCTCGCTTTCAACAGACCGGCGCAGGCGTTCCACCACATCATCCGCTTTAAAAATCATGAACCAGGCATTGGCATGCTTGCGGTGCCCGACAAAACGAAGGCGGGCTTTTTCCCCTTTAGCCAGTAAGCCGGCCGGAACTGTTAGCCGGAACAGACCGAGCCCATCGCCATTGGCATCCCGGCGGATCAGGAGGAATTCGGCCTGAGCCTGATCGGGGTTTTCAGAAACCCTCAGCGTACCCTCCTCATTGGCCTGAAAGGTCAGCAGCCGGGTTCCATTGAGGTAGACATCAAATGGATGCCGCTGATTGAGGTCGATATCGCTCAAAAAGGCAAAAGTGGCGGTTTCCGGCTTGAAATCTGCCGGGACCGTGCCTGTCAGGAGTTCAAACCCCATTTCACCTGTAGTCGCCCGGGCAATCATGGAAACGGTAACGTCCTCCCGTAGCGAAGGATAAGTGAAGAACTCAGCGCCGGAAAGCATTTCGCTATATCCCTCCAGGTCGTGCTGACAGCGCTGATACAGCTGATAGTTGACATTCAATTCCTGAAGGTGCCCCTGCCCATTGCCCCCGTGGTCGAAGGCTGATGCCAGAGCGCGCCCATCACTTGCCCCGGCTGTGGTCAGCCCACACAGGAAAAAGCAGATATTGTAAAAGGTATGAAATGAGTTGTACTTGATCATACGAATACTAATTTGAGCAGCCCTACTGAATCCAGCGCTTATGCCCCGCAGGATTTACGGATGAGAAGCTGGGTGGGCAGGACCCGCTGTTTGTCCATACCCGCCGCTTTACGGTCTATTTCATGCACCAGGATTTCCACTGCCAAACGCCCGATATCTTCCACCGGCTGCTGATTGGCAGTGATGGGCGGTTCTACCAGGTCAAACGCCCCAAGCTCATCAAAACTGATCAGGGCGACCTCCCCGGGCACCTCTACGCCCAGTGCCTTCAACGCTCTAAGACCCGAAGCAGCCAGGTAGTGGGTCGTAAAAACCAGCCCATCTACGGCCCGGGGCCCGTGCAACATACTCCGGATAGCTTCCTTCATTTCTGATTCATACCCAAATGGAGAAAGTAATTTCACCGTTTCCGCACCGTCTTCCAGCCCGGCATCCCGAAGGGCCTTTTCGTAACCCAGCTGCCGCTGATGCATAGCTTCCAGCCCGCTTTCTATACTGACCAGCCCAATGCGCTGACGCCCCTGCTTCAACAAATGCCGGGTCATCTGCTCTGTGCCCCTTAGGTTATCGACAATCACATAATTGGTAGCCAGGCCCGGATAGTGGCGGTCGATCAGCACAAATGGGTACTTCGAACGGTTCAGTTCCTCAATATCTTCCTGATTATTTTGGGTGGAAGCAATGATGAGCCCGTCCACCTGCCGGTTGAGCATGGAGTAGATCAGCTGTTTCTCCGTCTCCGGGTCCTCGTTGGAACTGCTAAAGACTACGTTGTACCCCAGTGCTTTAGCCTTACGCTCTACGTAATGCGCAATGGTGGCGTAAAAGATATCCGAGATATTGGGCACAATCAGCCCGATCGTCTCACTTTTGCCCAGGCTTAGCCCCCTCGCCATTTGGTTGGGCTGATAGTGATGCGCCCGGGCATAGGCCCAGACCCGCTTCTGCGTTGCCTTGCTGATCTTGTTTTCATCCCCTTTGTTGTTGAGCACCATGGACACGGCGGTCTTGGAGAGGTTCAACGCTTCGGCTATATCTTTGAGGAAGATTTTTTTCATACTAACTAAACCGGTTTAGCCACCTGATAAAAGTAGTCAAACTTCTCTTGTTTTCAAAACGCGGATTCAATTTTGTCTATTAAGCGAATTACCCGGTTCACTAACGCAACTGCCCCACCTTGAACGTCCACACATAGGAGGCGGGCGGATTGGACAGCAATGTCTTCGGAAGGCTCACGGTAAAACCTTCACCTTCGGGGCTCCAGTCCAGGGGCTTATCGTGCCCAAGGAGCGTCACCGTACTGCCCGGTGCGGGCTGATGAGCAGGCAAGGTAATGCGGGCAGGCATGCGCTGCTCGCTGGCTGCAGCCAGGTAAAAGAAGTAGGCGTTTCCATTATCCTGCTGTGTCATGCAGATATTACCAGACTTGTAAGGCGGTAAAGGGCGGCTGTTGTAGATACCTTCCCCGTTTACGTCCATCCATGCGCCGAATTCTTCTAACAGTTGGTAAGCGCCTTCCTGCCATTCCCCTTCCGGTGAAGGGGCGATATTGAGGAGGAGGTTGCCACCTTTGGCCACAATATCCACGAGCATCTGAATGCCTTCCCGGCCGCTCATGTAGGTGGCGTCCGGGGTGTAGGACCAGCCGCCGCCGGAGATGATACAGGACTCCCAGGGATAGGGCAGTTCTTTTTCCGGCACGCGGTTTTCGGGCGTGAGGTAGTTCTGGTTTTTGCCGTAAACGGCACGGTCCACGACAATGAGGCCCGGCTGCTTTTCGCGGGCTTTAGCCACCAGCTCGTCCATACGGATGTCCTGGGAAACGATACGGTGCTTGATGAAACCGTTACTGCCTTTATTTTCGGAAAATTTGCCAGCGTAGTTTTCCTCCAGGTTATGCTGATCGCGCTTTTTCACCCAACCCCCATCGAGCCAGATAATGTCTACGGCTCCGTAATCGGTGAGCAGTTCCAGCAGCTGATTGTGCGTGAACTGAACGAAGGTTTCCCATTTTTCCGGGTAGAGGGCGGGATCGTAATTCACGTTGCGGTCAAACGGTGGCCAGTAGGGGTCCCAGTACGCTTCGTGGTGCCAGTCGGGCTTGGAAAAATAGGCGCCCACCCAAAGGTCCTCCGCCCGAAAAGCCTTAAAAATTTCCTTAGTGATGTTGGCTTTGGGGTGGCTGCTGAATGCGCAGCCCTCGTTCGTGACCTTATAATCGGTATATTTTGAATCAAACATGGAGAAGCCATCGTGATGCTTGGTCGTGAAGATCATGTAGCGCATGCCCGCATCCTTGGCAGCCTCTGCCCACTTTGCCGGATTGAATTTCACCGGATTGAAAGTTTCCTTCAGGCCCTCATATTCCTTTTTGTAGTCCATGTAATTATCCGCATGGCTGCCCTTGGTGCGTTCACACCAGCCATAATCTTCCGGGCAGATGGACCAGGATTCCACAATGCCCCATTGGCTGTAGGGGCCCCAGTGCATCAGCAGGCCAAACTTGATGTCCTGCCACTGCTCCAGCTTTTGCAGGACTAGGAGGTCGGTTTCCGGCACATAGCGCCCATCTTCTAAAACCGCCTGACAGTAGGCTACGGAAAGGGTAGGAAACAGGAAAAGGAAGAGGAGGAGTTTTTTCATTTTATTGCAGATTTGCAGGTAAGATATATGGTACAACTTTAAAAGGCTAACAATCAGCAATCTAAGTTCTAAAAAATTCCGGTTGCCAGTTTTCTGATGGCTTTTTCGTGAAATGGCTGATTGCCCGAACCCCCCACAAGGTAGGGACAAAAATACGGTCTGTAAAAATGGCTTACCTGTGCCTAACTCATTTGCATGCGCTCCCTGGCACGGCTATTCAACCCCATTTTTTTCAGATAGCGAAAATGAGCGCGAATAGCTTCCCCTAAGGTGAGGTTTTTATAAGGGATGTTGTGCTTATGGCAAGCCTCTTCGATTATTCTGGAAATAGCCGGATAATGGATATGGCTGACGCCCGGAAAAAGGTGGTGGGCGGCGTGTGCATTGAAGCCGCCAAATATCAGATTAGCCCAGGGGCTTTTGGCATGATAGTCAACGGAAGCCATTAATTGATGGATGGCCCAGCTGTGCGGCAGGTACCCGTTGGCATCCAGGCTTTGAAAATGGGCCTCATCGGAAAAATGAGAACCGATCAAGCCGAATATGAAGGCATAGGAAAGACCAAAATGCATCAAAATAAAGCCTGCCAATACCTGCCCGGGTGTATATCCGGAGTATTGTAGCGGCACGATCAGGGCCAGGTAAAGGTAGAGTGCCTTCAGGAGGAAAAAGGCCACGACTTCTGAACGGGGGTGACGGATGTTGCGGAGGTTGGCAAGCCTTTTCTTGTTCAGGATGTTGAAGTCCTTATAAAAGACCCAGACCAGCGAATAAAACAGGTACAGGAATGGAGCGTACAAATGCTGATACCGGTGGAAATCGTATATGGGGCGGTTCGGAGACAGGCGTAAGACCCGGGTATCATCGATATCCGCATCGCAGCCATCCACATTGGGAAATAGATGGTGGGACTGCACATGTCGGAGCCCCCAAAGGTAAGCACTGGCACCAAGCGCATTGAAGCTGAGGTAAAACAGGAGCTTATTGAGGCCTTTGTGCCCACTCAGGGCATTGTGCGCTCCATCGTGCCCGATGTTCAAACCGAACAGCAAGCTGGCAAGCCCCCAGCCTATCCAGCAGAACCACCACCAGCTTACAGGCAGCCCGCCGGTGAGTATCAGGGCATACAGAAAAACGGATGCCAGCCCATAGATACTCCCCTTGAGCCACACTGCCCGGGTAGCATAGCCATCGTAACCGTTTTGCCTGAAATAGCCCCTGACTTTCTCGCGGACTTCATTGAAGAAAGCATCTTCATGGCTGCTCTCCTGGAACTTGATGGTTTTCATATTGCTCTTGACTTTGCTGATCCGTTTGGGAGCGTGGCGGAATGTGCCCCAAATCATATAAGTGCCGGAAATGAGACAACAGTGCTGCCCACCAGCTCATTTGTTTATGTGAGACGCCATAGGCTGCTGCCTTATCGATGATGAATTCCGATAGCCTGACATAGTGCACATGGCATACGGTAGGGAACAAATGATGTGCGGCATGTGAATTAAAGCCGCCGAAAAAGAAATTCCAAACCCTGCTTTTAGGGTGGAAATCAACACAAGTCGCAATTTGGTGCTGCGCCCAGCTTCCCGGCAAATACCCCTTTGCATCACGCATGGGAAAATCCGCTTCCTCCGCGTGGTGGTTCATGATATTGGTCAGAAGGAAAAAGTAAGACATTACCACATGCAAGGCCAAAAAGCCGGTTAAGACCGTAGCCCAATGCAAGCCCATCCCGACCGGCAGGACAATCAGGTAGAAGAAATAAAATGCCTTTGCGGCAATCATACCGAATACTTCACCTGGTGGATGTTTGATATCCCGGAGATTAGCCAGGTCTTTCCGGAACAAGTAAGCCCAGTCTTTGATAAAAACCCAGTGCAGGGTGTAGAGTGCATACAGGAAAGGCCCGTAGACGTGCTGCCACCGATGATGCCGGAGCAACGGCCGGTTTGGCGAAAGCCGGATCAAGAAATTATTATCAATATCGATATCACAATGGTCCACATTTGGGAAAGGGTGATGGGAATGCACATGCCGAAGCTTCCACAGATAGGCGTCTGTCCCCAGTGGATTGAAGGTGAGGTAATACACCACTTTATTGAAAAGCTTCGAAGCGGTCAGGGCATCGTGGCAGGCATCGTGCGAAATATTGAAGGCAATCAGCAGCCCTGATACCCCCATTGAGGCATACAACAAGATGGTTACGATGCTGGAAAAACCACCAAAAAGGATAAGCGCATAAGCCCCCCAGAAAAGCGAAAGGAAGAGCACCCCTTTAGCAAGCATTAGGGTATTCGCATAGCGCCCGTTTTTTTGTTTGTCCAGCCAGGTCGACACCTCTTTTTGCAGCGCCTGAAAAAAAGGGTCGTCCCGGTTATTAACCTTGAACTTAATCCTCTGCATAGCTTAAAATATAGGCGCAA
Source organism: uncultured Phaeodactylibacter sp. (assembly GCA_913057245.1). Classification (GTDB taxonomy): domain Bacteria; phylum Bacteroidota; class Bacteroidia; order Chitinophagales; family Saprospiraceae; genus Phaeodactylibacter. Next base: position 242 of record CAJXNH010000050.1, on the reverse strand, counting down.
AATATCCCGTTCCCCGCATAAAGGTACTGCCAAAAATCACTTTCGGCCCGGTTTTCAGGAGTCCGGCCCAGGGTTAGAGCTGTTCAATCGGAGGGAGATGGGTTGACGGCAGAGAAGCTAAATGAACGTTTCAGCCCCTGTGGTGAGCAGGATTTTAATACTTACAATAGATTTTAGTAAAGTTAAAAGTTTAGACGCGCGCGCACCCGCTGCGCGCCACGTGCATACGCGGAGCTCCGAAA
>CAJXNH010000049.1 GCA_913057245.1 uncultured Phaeodactylibacter sp. | reverse complement strand
TTGAGTGTGTAGGAACTCCCAAATTACAACTTTCCCCTTTTTTATGGCTATGCGTCATTTTCCCCACGGACTATTGATATAGATAACATGATTAAAAAGTACATAAAATGCTTTTAGAAAAGCATTATACGGTAAATAAATAAGTAATAATTTTACGCTATTATTGCCGCTTCTTATTGGCATGAGATAAAGTCTACAGGTGTCTCAGACTTGAGTTTATTATAAACAGTCTCAAAATTTAAATGTATAACTTCTGGTTCCTTTTTCTACTAAACTTCCTTCCTAAAATATAAAATCAACAACTTTTGTTAGGAAGTTTTTCCAGGTTTCATATGCTATTGTAAAATAACCGGATATGTCAACAAGAGATAAATATCACGAAGTCGTGAAGCAGGCGTTAGAAAAGGAAGGCTGGACCATCACCGACGATTCATACGCTTTCAGCTACGGAAAAGTTGACTTCAGGATAGACCTTGGAGCAGAAAAACTGATAGCAGCACAGAAAGACAACCAAAAGATAGCAGTAGAAATAAAGAGCTTCATCAAACCTTCACCCGTACAGGATATGCACGAGGCTGTTGGGCAGTACGAAATGTATTCATTGGCTCTTGACTTTGATGACCCTAATCGCGAACTTTATTTGGCGATACCCAAACGGACTTACGATGGCTTTTTTCAGCGGCCGTTTATCAAGGAGATTGTTAAAAGGAAACAAATAAAGCTATTGGTTTATCAAATTGGAGCCATAAAAATATCAGCATGGATAAAGTAACAAGATACCAGAAAGCAATACTAAAAGTTTTAAATGAATATGCTAAAATCAAACCTTCAAATATTGAAAATATTGAAAATCAGGTAATTGCTGATAAAGCTAACAATCACTATCAGCTTATGCGTGTGGGCTGGGACAAAAACGAGTTCGTCCATGACTGCGTGATGCATTTTGATATAAAAGAAGAAAAGGTATGGATTCAGTGCAACTGGACAGATATTGACGTTGCTGAAGAACTAATGAGCTATGGGGTAGCTCGCCAGGATATCGTTCTTGGCTTTATTCCGGAAAATGAGAGAGCGTTTACCGGTTATGCAGCATAGTATTATAGGGGTTGCCGAGGTTGTAGTAGAGCCCCCCATGCTTCCCGTAGCTTGCCACCCCAAACGTAACGCTCGCCCAGGTGGTTTGTCAAGGCTCAAATCTGAGAATTTTAAAGAAAACCTGTTATCTTATCCTCAAAAACATGGGTGCATTTCTCTCTATAGGGCTAGTCAATGAAGTCAGCGTTAGTTGTGATACAATGGCAATCGAAGAAGTGAAAGTTCCACTCGCCGAACACGGTATCCATCTAAACATCTATGAAGGCAAAATCAAGGAAAGCAGCTGGGAAGGCAAGCTACGTCCAGATATTCTGGAAAAAGAACTGCTGCCTTTTCTTCGAGCGTTGTATGATTCTATGGGTACATTCACTAAGTTTGGCGATGCAGAAGACATCATAGTTCTGCTGGAAAAAACGCCTGCTAAGGAAAGATACAAGCGATTGTTAGCAGCAAATTTTTCCAGTTTCTCTGATATAGGACTTTCACAAATAATTCGTCTGCCAATTCATCAGCGGCATGTCGGCGTACGCTATTCAAGCATCAGGCTTCATTCAGCAGGAAAAATAATGATGGAAGAGGACGGTGGCATGTTTGATATTTTCACCATCGCCCTGCAAAAGCAGTTTAAGGAATTTGAGTTATCTAAAGCTATCATGGTCGATATATTTTAATACTACGGGCAGTGGGAGGGTGCTGCTAGCATTTTTACTTTGGCCGGATAGCTGGCGCAGTTCTTAGATGCTGAACTGTCGGGCGCTTTTGATGCAGACTGGAGAACGAACTTCGTTGTCAGCATCCGGAGACCGTAAAATGATCACTTGGAACGTTCCAGCCATTGTGCAGAGCGCTTTTTGAGCTCTTCAATATTGATGCCTTCACCTGCTTTTGCGCGCTGTATCTGTTCCTCTGCCTCTTCTAAAAACTCACCTACGCTGATGGGGTCGCCCTTAGCAGAATAGCCCATTATTTGTTCAGATTGTTTGCGCACATAGGTTTCCATAAGCTGATAAACCACATCAAAGAACTCATTGTCCATCTGGTCGATCAGCTCGTGGGCGTGGGCTCTTTTTGCTTCTTGGCTCATAATGCTTGGTATTGTTGCTTATGCCTATACAAGATAACGATTTTATGCTTAAAAATGATTCCTTACTGCTGGTTATACGCTTAACAAAGTGGTTTGCGACATCGGCCACTGACGAACCATAGCTTGTCAGGGCAGGAGCAGACCACTTTCCAGTGTTTATGCCGACATTAAGTAGTTTTGCTGTGGCAAACCACTTTAATCGTTGGTATATTTGCCAAAGCTACAAGATCGTGTGCTTCCTATATGCTACGATATTGACCGGCAAAGGGATTTTTCCGGTGACGGTGGTGGACGATATGGGGTTGCCGCAGCAAACGATGTCTGCCGAAGCTTGGCGAAGGTGGAGCTGCTGACATTTTCAATTCGGCCGGATAGCTGGCGCGTAGACGCAGTTCTTAGATACTGCACTGCCTGACGCTTTCGGTGCAGGCCGGAGAACGAACTGCGTTGTCAGCTTCCGAGAACCGACAGCGTCAGTACTACTTGCAGCGTTGGGCTTGGGTTTGGGGGCTTGGTTTTGGGTTTTCATGCTATGGGCAGCAGGGGGGCTAGAGGTTCTCAACACAAATAGCCAGGAACTTTTAATGCGCTCGGTATTGTTCCCTATTGAAAACAAGGTATCGAAGAGGTAAAATCATAAAAAACAAAAAAGACTTATGCCAACAATTGAGGAAAGGCAAATACGCGCCATTTTCGACGACAAAACCATAACAGTTGACCAAGCCTATAACAAAGCTATAGCCAAGTCGGCTGTAAAGCACCAGACCTGTCATCCCCTGAAATAGTTTGACACCACCCCTAAACCTCCGCCACCAAATCCTTAGGCAGCCACCCCACCGTCGTATCACTCAGCTCCACTTTATACCAGCCACTGATTTCATCCAGTATAGTCAGGGTCTCGCCGCCGTAGAGGGTCAGGACGGGCTCACTTTGGGCATCCGGAGCCACGTGCAGGGGCGTTTCTTCTGCCATTAGGACGGCTTTGTGGTGGTAAAACTCCTGCTGCGCCCGACCGTAGGCGAAGCCGAAGGGCAACAGGCAGAGGAACAGGGCGGTAACGCCTGCCAGGAAACCTGCTTTGCGCTGCCGGCGCTGAGGGGCAAATTGCCAGACGGCCAGCCCGCCTACGCCCAGCCAAAACAGGAGGAGGCCGAGCACGGTCCAGCCCCGGGTGCGCATCAGCTGCTGTAAGGAAAGCCAGGTGCGGACAACGCCCGATTGCCGGATTTGAATATTCGAAGCTTCGAGTTTTTCCTGTACTAAAGCCAGATTGGACTGTACCTGCTCATTGGCGGGATCGAGCCGGAGGGCACGCTCGTAGTTGAGGACCGACATGGGGAGGTTGCCGTTGCGGTAGTAGGCGTTGCCGAGGTTGTAGTAGAGCCCCACACTTTCGTACCCATCGGCACGGAGGGCTTCGTACCGGCTGATGGCGGTTTCGTAATCTTTGTCGTGGTAGGCATTATGGCCGGCTTGCAGCAGCTGTTTTGGTGAAGACGGTGCGGCCAGCAGCCCAATGCCCATTCCAAACCATGCAATGAATACCATCCACTTCTTCTTCATTATTGCTCGTCGTTTTGTTTTTCTGGTGTTGTTGGTTGCTCCGTGGTGGCGGCGGGAGGAGTGCCGGGTAATCCCTGTCCTTTGGCAGGATCGGGGGGAACGGGCAGGCCCTGTTCCGGAGAGTTGGCTGGGGGAACGGGCAGGCCCTGTCCTTTGGCAGGATCGGGGGGAACGGGCAGGCCCTGCGCAGGGGGCGCAGCGGGGGCCTCAGCTGGTCTTTCCGGAGCCTCTTTTGCTTCTTCATCCAGCCCCATAGCAGAAGGGGGGACTTCTAAACTGGCCTGCGCCAGAGAATCCGCAGCGGGGGCAGCAGCTTTAGGTAAAGGTTTCAGCACTCGTTTTTTCTCCGGGCTGAACAAATCCGGCAGGCTGTCGGGCCGGTATTGGGTTTCCCAAAAGAAGCCGTCCAGCTTAAGCGTACTGTGGTTGGTCTGCCCCATCGGTAGCATCTCGGCCTTGGGCTGATTGAAGAAGGTGATCTTCTCCACCTCATTGTTCCCGAAGTACAGCATCATCTCGCTGCAGACGGTTTTATTGACGCCTACGTAGCCGCCATCGTCATCCAAAGCGTAGTACACGGATTCCGCGTTGCCGTTCACTGCCATCCGCCGGAGTTCTTCTGCTTTGAAAAAGGCGGTCACGTGCTTGCCTTTGACCTGATTGAACATAATCTCATCCGGAGAATTGACAATCAGGGCGTTATTGCGGAGGAAAATACGGTCAATACTACCCTTGTTGAGCAAAATATTAACGGTATCGGCATTGAACTGCGAGGTATCCGCCCAGACGATAGGCTCCCGGAACAGCCGGAAGGTGGAGTCCCGGGTACTGTACGACAGGGAGTCGCAGATGGCCTGCATATCCGTTTTGAAAATGCGCACATCAGGATAGGCCCGCAGCAGACGGGCACTGTCGGTGACAAGGGTTTCCGTGATGAGGGTGTCGGCAATGAGGGAGTCTATGACCAAGGTATCCGTAACCAGGGAATCCGAAAAGAGCGTATCAACGGTGATAACGGTCTCCACAATCAGGGTATCAAATACGTCTTGCAGCGCCAGCAGGGTATCGGATGCCATAAATAAGGAGTCGCCATCCACAATCGTGATGAGCAGCGGCCGGCCATTGCGCCCCCCGAAGGCTTTGAGATAATCCGCTTTACGGTCATAGTCGGCCGTATCGCACATAATGGTTAGGTCTTCGGAGGTGTCCCGCCAAATCACGGAGCCGGTGGCGATGCCAATGCCCCGTTCCTCGCTGTAGTCCACCTGATCGGCTTCCAGCAGCTGCGGCGGATCGCTAATGCGGGAGCGGCCGCGGGTGGAATAGGTCTCCTGTTTGGCATCGTAGACGATCTCATCGGCGGCGATGTCCTGTTTGTCATCTTTGTAGCGGGCATTGCCCACGAGTACCGTGCGGTCGGCTTCCTGACTGTACTCGATCACATCGGCGGTGGCTTCCCGTTCGTTTTCTTTGAAAATGGCATTGCCGCGCAGGATGTACACCTCCCGGCTGCCATCGTAGCGGATGGTGTCGGCCAGTGCCAGTTGGTCGCCCTTTTGATACTGTGCGTTTTTGGTGAATTCCGCTACGTTGTTCTCGGTATCGTAAAAACCATCTTCGCAGTACAGCTTGGTGGTATCGCTGTCGATCAGGGTGGGTCCCAGAAAGTCCACCACTTTGGTCTCCGTATTGAAGCCCAGGGTGTCCGAAAGCAGTGTAAAAGCCGAATCGATCACCACGACGCTGTCTTTAAAGTAGATTTGCCGCTCATCTACGTAGTAATAGCCCTTTTTGCTGGTCAGCTGCGTGCTGTCAAGGGTAAGGGTGGCACCATTATCGTAAGTCGCCAGCTTGAGGTTGAGGTCGTAGGTCAGGCGGTCGGTGAAGAGGCGCTGATCGCCCTTTTCCAGAATGACATCCCCGTAGAGTTCGGCTATGCGGGTCGCCCCGTCGTAAACGGCAGAGTCTGAGAAAACATTGAGGGAATCCCCCTGCTGAATGATCACATCGCCATTGGCATACACGCGGGTTTGGTTCTCAATACGGGCGGTATCACAGTACATGTACACGCTATCCTGCCGCAGTTCGACGTTGCCATTGAGCTTCTGAATGACCGTGTCTCCCGACTGAATGTATTCAAACAGGTCGGCATGGTCGACTTCCACTTCCTGCTTGGCCGTGTCCTGTGCCGGAGCGGCGGGCTGTTGCCCAAATACCGGGGCAGCCACTAGCAGCAGCAGTGCAATCCAGTATATTTTCGGGTTCAATAATGGCATAGCTTCTTCCATGAGGTGCAAACTTCCGACTTTCCCCGCACTTCCCTGCGAAAAACGGGCTGAAATCTCCACGAAAACGTTGAGAAAGGCCCTCCCGCTTGCTTGCCGGAACGGGTTAACCCTTTTTTAACGTTGTGAAGAGGCAGACCATCGCCAAAATCAGCTCAAAGAACCAGATTTGTGAGGACTCCCCCTCCATATAGGTTGTAAATCCCCCATTCGTCAGTATATTTGTGCCCTTACAAAACTACAGCAATGAAAGTATCTCTGAACTGGCTGAAAGAGTATATCGATATAGACCATAGCCCTGAGGAAGTCTCGGCTATGCTCACAGGTATTGGACTGGAAGAAGAAGGCATGGAGCGGGTGGAAAGCATCCGCGGCGGGCTGGAAGGCGTGGTCGTGGGGCATGTCCTCGAATGTGGCCAACACCCTGATGCCGACCGCCTGTCCCTGACCAAAGTGGACGTAGGTGGGGAAGCGCCCCTGCAGATCGTCTGCGGTGCGCCAAATGTAGCGAAGGGACAAAAAGTGATGGTGGCTACGGTGGGGACGACTTTGTACCCCGTTGGCAGCGAAGAACCCCTCACTCTCAAAAAAGGCAAGATCCGCGGGCAGGTATCCGAAGGCATGATCTGCGCGGAGGACGAACTGGGCACCGGCACGAGCCACGATGGCATCCTGGTGCTGCCGGAAGATACCGCAGTGGGCACCCCCGCACGGGAGTACTTCAATATCGAAATCGACCACGTTTACGAGATCGGGCTAACCCCCAACCGCTCGGATGCCACCAACCACCTGGGCGTAGCCAAAGACCTGGCGGCCTACCTCAAAGTCAACCATAGCCACAACGACGGCGTACACCTGCCCTCCGTCGATGGCTTCAAGGCGGATGACCAAAGCCTGCCGGTCAGCATTGAGGTGGAAGATGCCGAAGCCTGCCCACGCTATGCTGGCCTGACGATAAAGGGCATTACTGTTAAGGAGTCGCCCAACTGGCTCAAAAACCGCCTGCTCTCCATCGGGCTGCGGCCCATCAATAATGTGGTGGACGTGACCAACTTCGTACTGCACGAGCTCGGTCAGCCCCTCCACGCCTTCGACCTGGCAAAAGTCAAAGACCACAAGATCGTCGTAAAGGCTTTGCCGAAAGGCACCAAGTTCACTACCCTCGATGAAACGGAGCGCGAGCTGACAGGTGAAGACCTTATGATCTGCAATGGCGCCGGCGAAGGCATGTGCATCGCTGGCGTGTTCGGGGGCATAGGTTCCGGTGTGACGGAAAATACCACGGATGTCTTCCTGGAATCCGCACATTTCAACGCCAAATGGGTACGCCGCACAAGCATGGGGCACAACCTTCGTACCGATGCCGCCAAGGTTTTCGAAAAAGGCAGCGACCCCAACATCGTGGCCTACGCCCTGAAGCGGGCCGCCCTGCTGATCAAGGAACTGGCTGGCGGTACCATCTCAAGCGACATCACCGACCTCTACCCCAACCCGGTCAAACCGGTGGAAGTGAAGGTCAGCTATGCCCACACCAACCGCCTGATTGGTATCGACATTCCCAAAGAAAAAATCCACAGCATCCTGGAGGCCCTGGAGATGAAAATCCTGGCAGACGATGGGGAGACGTTCACCGTTGCAGTGCCTACCAATAAGTCGGACGTAACGCGGGAAGCCGATGTCATCGAGGAAATCCTGCGCATCTACGGTTACAACGAGGTGCCTATCCCTGAGCAGGTCAAGACCGGGCTCAACATCGCCCCTCAGCCCGACCCCAACCTGCTGCGCGACAAGATCGGCGACTACCTGGCAGCCAATGGTTTCAACGAAATGATGGCCCTGTCCCTGTCCCGCTCGCAGTACTACAAGGAAATTTTCGAAGGGCTGGCCGACAACAAGCTGGTGTACATCAACAACACCTCTACCGTGCAGCTCGATATTATGCGCCCGGATATGCTTTTCAGCGGGCTCGAAGCCATTCTGCACAATCAGAACCGGCAGCAGTCGCGCCTGAAGCTGTTTGAATTTGGCCGTACTTATCAGCACGGAGACAACAAGATCGACGAGCAGCAGCACCTGAGCCTCTTCATGACCGGCGAGCGCCACCCGGAAACCTGGCTGGGCGTACGCGAAGGCGATGCGGATTACTACGCCCTGAAGGCTTTTGTGGAAAACATCCTCGCCCGCTTCGGGCTGCAGGGCTATCAGGAGACAGCGCTGCGGGACAACAGCCTGGCCTTCGGGCTGGAATACCACCGCGGCCCGCAGACCCTGGTCCGCTTCGGCAAAGTCAACCCTAAGCTGGTCAAGGCGATGGACATCCGCGGGGAGGTCTTTTACGCCGATTTCAGCTGGGACAACCTCATGAAAGCCCGAAAAAAGTATAAATTATCCTACGAGGAGCTGAACAAATTCCCAAGCAGCCGGAGGGATTTGGCCCTGGTTATTGATAATTCTGTAAAATTTAGTGATATTGTGGCGATTGCCCGTAAGGTGGGCAAGAAGCTCATTAAGGATATCAACCTTTTTGACGTGTACGAAAACGAGGAGCAGCTCGGCGCCGGGAAAAAGTCCTACGCTGTCAGCTTCACATTTGAAAACCCTGAGAAAACGCTCAAGGACAAGGAAGTGGACAAGGTGGTCAATAAGTTGATTGCCGACTATGAGTCCAAACTTGGTGCTACGATCCGTCAGTAAAGGCAGGGTAGTATGATGACCCAAAGTCCCAAAATGAACTTTTTAGAGCGCATTGACAATGTTGAACTGAAAGTCCGGCAGCTCGTGCAGCGCATGGCGCGCCTGAAGCAGGAAAATGCCGGGCTTAAGGAAGAAAACCAGAAACTCAAGGCCGACCTGGACCGCCAACGCGGTGCAGTGAGTGCCTTAACCCATAAGTTGGAACAAACGCAGCGGTCCCTGGACACGCAGCGGGAAGGACAACCTGAGCAATCAGATCAGCTGAAGCAACAGCTGGAAACATACATTGAAGAGATCAACGCTTGTATTGAGTGGCTACATAAGCAATAGGAATGAGCAGAGGGCAAGACAAGGAGATGAAACATATTACCGTGCTGATTGCCGGCCGGCCGTACCCACTCAAAATAGATGTGGCAGATGAACCTGCCATCCGCAAGATCGTCAAGGAGGTCAACGAGAAAATCAACCGTTTTCAGTTGACCTATACCAATAAGGACAAACAGGACTGCCTCTCGATGGCGCTCCTGACCTACGCGGTCGACTTGCACAAAGCTAAAACCTCCGGGGGCAATGACCCTGCCCTTTCCGGTAAACTCTTTCAATTGGAAGCCTTGCTTGATCAGGTGCTTGACTAAACTTTCCCGATGTGCGGTATCCTGCCGCCCGTTTTTCCTGAAATATTGGAATACCCCTGTTTTGGCGTAAGCCCGCTACTCCTGAATTAGGTGCACATGAGCTTCGCCAGCCAGGTTATTTATACACCAAATGCAATTCGGTGGCCCGGAGTACCCCTGTTATCCTACAGGCAAAGTATCAAAACCACCGCATCACAAAATCAACACCAATTATGGATATAGGAATAGGAATCATTATTGGGTTGGTCGTTGGAGCCATTATTGGCTACATAGGCGTTCAGATGGCCCTTAAAAGTGCCAAACAGAAACGCATCGACGAAATCAACTCCACCGTGGACCAAGAGGTCAAGGAAGCCCGGCTCACGGCCAAACGCCTGATTGACGAGGCAGAGATCAAAGCAGAAAAGATCACCTCTCAGGCCGAAAATAAGAACGAGAAGATCAAGCAGCGCAAAATTCAGGAGGCCAAGGAAAAATTCAGCCGCCTCAAGTCTGAATTTGAAAGCAGCAAAGCCGATCAGATGGTGGAGCTGAAGGAGCGCAAAATGGAAATCAAGGAACTAGAGTCTGACCTGCGCCAAAAGGAAAAGAGCTTCGGCGATAAAGTCAAAGCCCTGGACAATCAGCGGGCAGAACTGGAACAGCGCGAAGCAGACGCCATCGCCCTGCGGGAAAATCTCGAGAAGCAGATCAAAGTCATGAACCGCAAGCGCGAGGAACTGGAGACCGCAAGCGAGCGCCACATCAAGGAACTGGAAAAAGTGGCCAACCTGAGCGAAGCCGAAGCCAAAGAGCAGCTGCTCGAAGCGGTGAAAGCCAAGGCGGAGACCGATGCCATGGCCTTGGTGAAAAACTCCGTGGAACAGGCAAAGATCACCGCCAACAAGGAAGCCAAGAAAATCATCATTCAGTCCATTCAGCGCATGTGCGCGGAGTACACGATTGAGAATACCGTTTCGGTCTTCAACCTCGACTCCGACGACCTGAAAGGGCAGATCATTGGTCGGGAAGGCCGGAATATCCGGGCGCTGGAAGCCGCTACCGGAGCGGAAATCGTTGTGGACGACACGCCGGAAGCCATCGTAATCTCCAGCTTTGACCCCATCCGCCGGGAAGTGGCCCGGCTCGCACTCAAGCGCCTTGTAGCCGATGGGCGTATCCACCCGGCACGCATCGAGGAAGTGGTAGCCAAAGTCCGCAAACAGCTCGATGAGCAGATTGTGGAAATCGGTGAGCGCACCGTTATCGACCTGGACCTCCACGGGCTTGACCCTTACCTCGTGAAGATGGTCGGCCGCATGCGCTTCCGCTCTTCCTACGGGCAGAACCTGCTCAAGCACTCCATTGAGACGGCCAACCTCTGCGCCATCATGGCTGCCGAGCTCGGCCTGAGCCGCAAGCAAGCCAAAATGGCCAAGCGGGCCGGCCTGCTCCACGATATTGGCAAAGTTGCCGAGGAGGAAACGGAACTGTCCCACGCCCTGCTGGGCATGAAGCTTTGCGAAAAGTACGGCGAGCACCCTGTGGTTTGCAATGCCGTAGGCGCCCACCACGATGAGGTAGAGATGAACAACATCCTCTCCCCTATCATTCAGGCTTGTGATGCTATTTCCGGTGCCCGCCCCGGTGCGCGGCGCGAAATCCTCGAAAGCTACCTCAAGCGTATTGGCGAGCTGGAAGAACTGGCGATGGAGCACGAAGGCGTACAAAAAGCCTATGCGATGCAGGCCGGCCGTGAGCTGCGCGTCATCGTAGAATCCGAAAAAGTAACCGATCAGCGGGCTGACGAGCTGTCGTTCCAGATTTCTCAGAAAATACAGGACGATATGCAGTACCCCGGGCAAATCAAAGTGACTGTCATCCGCGAGAAGCGGGCGGTGGCTTATGCGCGGTAGGGCATAACTGGTTACCTGGTCAAGCAATCCCCTGTCCGATGTATTTGGGCAGGGGATTTTTTGTGGTGCTCTTTTGCCGGTATGCAAGGATTGCCATCAGATGGTTCAGCAGTAACTCCTCCATACCCAAAAAGACAGACCGCGCTATATTCAATGGGCAAAACCGATTATCCCAGCTCTTTTTGCAACCTAAAACCAAGCAAAGCCAAATGTTAATTCACCTAAATTTATTCCGCCGAAATTGGCACTATCTCGTTTTTTAGCTACATTGTAACCATAACGCGTTCCAGCTGCTTGCTCGAATGCGCCTTCTGTAACTAAACACCGTATTATATTATGAAAAACCTATTTCCCATCTGTCCCCCCGCGTTAAGTATTATTGCCTTATCCTTTGATAAACTTGTAAGTGGCAGCGTAGATTTATCCGGGTTTAGCCTTGATACTGCTGCACTACAGCCCATTGCTTACATGGCAGATGGGACGAAGCAAAAGATCACGCTTTCCATCCGTTCCGGGGGGAAGCTGGGCAACGGTTTCTTGCAGCAATCGGATAACACTCCGCTGGAAGAAAGCAACGAACAGAAATCAGCATTAGGTGCACAAGTGTTGGTTGCCCCTAACCCCTTCAGTCAAAAGCTGCTGATCGACCTTGGGAGTACTCCTTCAGGCGCACAAGCCTCAGTTACTATTTTCAACAGTATTGGCCAGCAGGTCTGGCAATGGCAGGGCTCAGCAGATGGAGCACTAGAGGCTTCCACTACAACCTGGCCGGATGGCGTGTACTACTATCAGGTAAAGATAGGTGAAGACTTGACTTCTGGCAAGGTTATTAAAGGCCAATAAAACTTTAATATAATTTAATTGCCCAGCCCCACGGCACATGCGGGGCTGGGTATATATCCTTTTATTATGCGTACCATATTCCTCACTTTACTGATAATGGCCAGCATAAACAAGGGCAAAAGCCAATGCTGGGAAATCATTTACGATGGAGGTAATAATATTGTTTTTACAAACCTTGAAGTCTTAAATGACTCCGCATTTTGGGTAGTTGCCACACTTGTAGAACAAGGGCAAAGCCTAGGGCTAAGAACAGAAGACAAAGGGGACTCTTGGAGCATCGTGACTTGGCCAAGCTCCATTTCTCACCCATATTCCATTGAACTCATTAATCAGAACTCCGCTTTTATTGGGTCCTTTAAAAATAGCGTATATAAAACAGAAGACAAGGGCTGGTCATGGGATGACGTAGACCTCCCCCAAGAGGGAGGGGGGACTGTAATCCGTTACATTGTTTTTAACAACGAAAACGAGGGGTGGCTAACTGTTGACAAAGGCTCTATTTTTCATACTCAAGATGGAGGGGCAAATTGGGTAGAAAAAGGAAACAATGTAGAATATGGAATTCCTTCTTTCAGAGGTTTTCAGGCTGTAACGGATAGTGTCCTCTATTTTTATGGCTGGCATGCATTCAGCAGCGCTAATTCAGCCCGAATATGGAAAACTATCAACAAGGGGGATACATGGAATACTTTGAATTTAGGACTACCTACAAGTGAACTGGATTTCTTCTTTCTAGATCAAAACACTGGATGGATTCCATGCCAAAACAACACAATCTGTAAAACAATGGATGGAGGGGATACTTGGTCAGAATATACAGTTACAGACAACTCTGAAACTTACGGTTTCACAACCCAATTTACTAGCAATAGTATAGGCTGGGTAGGAGGATGGATAGCTGATTCTCCCAATTTTTTAATCCCGTTTATTGCGTACAGCGGCGACGGGGGCGAAACCTGGGCAAGGCAACATTTATCAATTGATACGTCTTATGTTTTTGACTATGAAAACGACAATAGAATAAGAGAACTCCAAATGGTCAACGACACACTGGGTTACGCTATATCAGGCAGAAGGCGTATCTACCGCTACCGCGGGCGCGCTGCCGAATGCGGGCCTGACCCCGTATTACTCGGCACTAACACCTTGTCCCCCAGTTTCTCCTGGGCTGCCGCCGAAGGCTGCTTCGATGGGTACTATTTCCAAATAGGCAGCAGCCCAGGGGAGGATGACCTCCTGCCTCCAACTGATGTCGGGCTCGACACCTTTTTCCACGCTACGGCACCGCTCCCTGAAAACACCACCGCATACGCCACTGTGCGCCCCTATAACCACCAATTTGGGCCAGCACAAAGCTGCGAGTCTACCGTTTTCCTAACCCCGGACTGCCCTCCAGCCCCTATCGTCATCGATACCGGCTACTGCGCAGGCAGTTCATTGCTGTGGGGGGACAGCCTCATCAATGCGCCCGGCACCTATACCTTCCCTGCACAGGCGCTGACGGGATGCGACAGCACCACCGTGCTCAAAGTAGAAGCCTATGCCCCGGATACCAGCTTAATCGATACTTTTTTCTGCAGTGGCAGCGATGGGCTGCTCTGGGGGGACAGCCTGTTGCCACAGCCAGGGGCATACACTTTTGCCTACCTCAATGCACAGGGCTGTGACAGTACTGTACAGGTTTCACTAGCCCTCGCCAACAGCAGCTTCAGCGCCATAGACACCTTCTTTTGCGAAGGGGAAGCCTTTTGGTGGGGCGATACCCTACTGCCTGGCCAGGGCCTGCACACCCTCGCCTACCGCTCCGCAGAGGGTTGTGACAGCACCCTGCAAGTCACGCTCCAAGCCCGGAACAATAGCTATGTTGAGCTGGACACTGCTCTTGTGCCAGGAGTTGTTTTTATGGGCAGCACCTTCTATACAGACACTACTTTAACGCAGTTGCACCCGGCTTCTAATGGTTGTGACAGCCTCACCACCATCCACATAGAGATCATCTCCAATACCAGAGCTGCCGCCCAGCCTTCCCCCTGGCGTTGTTACCCTAACCCTGCCCGGGGCCTCCTCTGGGCGGAAGGCCCTTCACCCAATGCCCGGCTTCAGTTATGGTCTGCCGGAGGGCAGCGGATTGGGCTTCCCAAGCATAGCCTCCCTGCACCTGAAGAGGCAGGGCGGTACAGGTATGCTTACAACATCTCCCATTTGCCGCCGGGGTTGTACTGGCTGCAGATCACTTGGGAGGGCGGGACAGCTTTGGAGAAGGTGGTGAAGATGTAGCACTCTTCCCACTACCCCACATGCCGCTCCACCAGCCCTATCACTTCCTGCTCCAGGGCATCCGCTTTGGCAGCTATGGATTGAGCCGCTGACAGTTTGGCTTCCACCCAGGCCTTGTCCTCGATATCGCCGGCATTGATGCGGACATTGAGCCAGGCTCCGTGCACAGCTGCTCTTCCTGCACATTTTTTTGGGAGCGCTCTCTTCCCTAAAAAAATACGTCACGCTATATTTGATCGGTAAAAGCAGCGCGTCCGGTATTTTTTACAACCCCAAACAAAGCTGAGCCATACGTTAATTAACCTAAACATGTTCCGCCGGAATTGGCACTATCCCGTTTTTTAGCTACATTGTAACTATAACGCGTTCCAGCTGCTCGCTCGAATGCGCCTTCTGCAACTAAACACCATATTATATTATGAAAACATCATTTAGATTTACCGGTTTCAGATTTTTATTCTTTCCCAAATGGGGGGGGTAATATTTTTGCTTGTTAGCGCCAGCTTTATTGCAAAAGCTCAGCAAATGCAATGCCTGACTCCTGAACAGGAAGAAACTTTGATCAAAAGCCAGGATCAAAGCAATTCAAGCTTGATAAGCTGCCTAAGTGCCCTGGAACGGGCCGACGAAACGCTGCCTTTAGTTACCAT
>CAJXNH010000048.1 GCA_913057245.1 uncultured Phaeodactylibacter sp. | reverse complement strand
TTGGTCTGTGTTTATCATGCTATATAACATAGCAGATTTTTTTCAACCAGCCAAACTCGCGCACACGAGCGCGCGCGATCTGGATTTAATTTTATTAAAATCTAAGGTAAGCCCATTAACTTTGCAGAAAAAATAATCCGATGAAAATCCGTTTAATCTTTTTACTGTCTGCGGCGCTCCTGTTATGGAGCTGTCAGAGTGATGCCTCCGGTTCCGCCACGGATCAGCAATCCACAACCAATCAGCCGACATCTTCTGCAGCAGCTGCTCCTGATGAAAAAGAGGCCCGCCCGCAGCCCTCGCTGTATCAGCCCCCGCAGAGTGCGGAAGTCCTGTTTTTAAGCATTGACGACCAAACAGCCGCTGCCGGGGAAACGGTCTGCACACCGGTACGTGCCAAGGGGTTCAACAGCCTTTTGTCGATGCAGTATACCGTTGCCTGGAACCCGGATGTGCTCACTTTCAAAGGGCTGAAAGATTTCGGGCTGCCTTACCTGTCTATCCAAAACTTTGGAACGACCCGCGTACAGGAAGGAGTAATGCCGGTAGCCTGGATCGATAATGCACTCAAAGGCGTGACCGTAAGCGCCGGAAACCCACTCTACACGGTTTGCTTTGAAGCCAAAGCCAGCGGGCAATCAAGCCCGGTACAAATTATTGATCAGCCAACCGCTATTGAAGTGGTCAATCTGGGCGAAAAACTGGTTGGGCTGGACAGTGAGCCGGGCACGATTACAGTGCAGTAATGACCCTGTTTTGGATACATGTGTCACTTATTTGGTAAACTCCCCCGGGTTTCTACTCATTTTATGGACAGAAATTTTATTTTTGTTGGAAATCATACCTTATGAGTAATATCGTTACCCAGCGTTTTGTCAAGTGCCATGATAAACTGAAGGCGGAGAATCAGGTAAGGTCGAGCCGTCAGTTTGCCTTGTCGCTTGAGTACTTGCCTCAGAGCCTGAGCGAAATTCTGAAGGGGCGGCGTGATGTAACGATAGAGCTGCTGCGCAAAGCGGTAGAGAAGTATAAGATCAATCCGGTCTACATCTACACAGGTGAAGGCCCTATGTTTATGAGCGAAGAAGGCGATAAAAGCTTCCGGGTACTGACTATCGTGACCAACTCCAATGAAGACGAGCGTATCGTACATGTGCCTGTACCGGCGCAGGCAGGCTATGCTGCTGAGATGACCGACCCCACCTTTATTCAGGAATTGCCGCATTTTACCCTGCCGGACTACAAGTACAAAATCGGTACCCACCGGTCCTTCGATGTTTCTGGTGATAGCATGGAGCCAACCCTGTTTGAAGGAGATAAGGTTATTTGCAGTTACCTGGAACCCACACTTTGGGAGTCCGGCGTAAAAGACAGCTACGTCTATGTGGTGGTCACACGGGGGGATATTGTGGTGAAGCGGGCCTTCAACCATCTGAAGGACCGGCAAACTCTGGAGTTGCATTCCGATAACAACTTCTATGAACCCTATCACCTCAATCTTGGCGATATCCGGGAAATCTGGTATGTGCGGGCTAAGATCAGCCCTTTCCTGCCTTCACCGCAAAACATCAAGCGCTACCTTCACGATGAGATGAAGGAGCTCAAACAGACCATTCAAAACCAATCCAGACTGATCAACAACCTCAACGAAACCGTGGAGCAGCTGTTGAACAGCAAAACAATCACCCAGTCACATGAAAAAAATCAGGATTAAAGGGACCATCAAACATGTAAAGCTGGAAGGGGGCTTCTGGGGCATCGTAGCCGATGACGGGCGGGAATACCGGCCTGTCCAAATGCCCGAACAGCTCAAGCACGATGGGGAATCGGTCGAAGTGACACTCAAACCAGCGGAGGAGGAAATGTCCATCCACATGTGGGGGCAACCGGTTAAGATCGTCTCTTTTCATACCCTGCACCCTTAAAACAAAAAAAGAACCCGCCAGGATTGTAAAATCGAGGCGGGCACTTTGGTCCCGGTTCAATCTTTTCCGGGTAACGTGATGAACGATTATCGTTTTCAGGTGCGAGAAAAGGCTTTTTAGCCCTTTCACCTAACACTTATCTCCTCTGCCATTCCGAGTGATCCACTTGAGGAACGTTGAGCTGAATCTTGTTGCGTTCAAACAGATAAGCAGACAGTTTGGCTGCTACTTTTGCGGCACCTTCGTTCCCCTTTTCGAGGGCTTCCGGCGTGAAGTAATGCTTGACGAAATGAGTATCAAACTTCCCGCTGGTAAAGGCTTCGTGTTCGCAGACAAACTTGCCAAACGGCAACGTCGTTTCCACCCCTTCGATTTCATACATCTCAATGGCCTCGATCATGCGTTGAATAGCCGCGTCGCGATTAACGCCGTAGGTTACCAGCTTGGCGATCATTGGGTCATAGTAGATCGGGATTTCCATACCTTCTTCGTACCCATCATCCAGGCGGATATTTTCTCCCTTTGGCCTGCGGTAGCGGGATAGAGTGCCCACGCTCGGCAGGAAGTTTTCCGCCGGGTCTTCAGCGTATACCCGAAGTTCCAGGGCGTGTCCGGTGATGCTGAGGTCTTCCTGTTTGATCTTTAAAGGATCGCCTCTTGCGATGAGAATTTGTTGTTCCACCAGGTCCACACCAGTAATGAGCTCCGTGACCGGGTGCTCCACCTGCAATCGGGTATTCATTTCCAGGAAGTAGTAGTTCATGTCGGCATCCATCAGGAACTCTACCGTGCCGGCTCCGGTGTAGTTGCAGGAACGGGCTACGTTGAGGGCGTCATTGCCCATCTTCTCCCGCAGCTCCGGAGTCAGGATAGCGGAAGGCGCTTCTTCCACCACTTTTTGGTGGCGGCGCTGAATGCTGCATTCCCGCTCAAAGAAATGGATGTAGTTGCCGTGCTCATCGGCCAGCACCTGAATTTCGATGTGGCGGGGAGAAGTCACGTATTTTTCTACAAATACCGAGCCGTCGCCAAAAGCAGAAGTTGCTTCGCTAATGGCCCGCTTCATCTGATCTTCGAATTCGTCCGGATTTTCAACGATCCGCATCCCTTTACCACCGCCACCGGCAGAGGCTTTGATCAGCACCGGGAAACCAATTTCTTTTGCTACTTTTTTGGCTTCGTCAATATCTGTAATGGCGTGATCCAGACCAGGTACCATAGGAATGTCGTAGGCTTTTACCGCATCTTTAGCCGCCAGTTTACTACCCATGACTTCAATAGCGTGCGGGCCCGGCCCTATGAATTTGATGCCCGCATCTTCGGCAGCCTGGGAGAACTTCGCATTCTCACTCAGGAAACCGTAGCCCGGATGTATGCCATCTACATTCAGGGACTTGGCAACATCAAGGATTTTATCAATCACCAAGTAAGATTGAGCGGACGCCGGAGGGCCGATGCAAACCGCTTCGTCAGCGAATTTGACATGAGGCGCGTGCCGGTCTGCTTCAGAGTAAACAGCAACGGTACGGATGCCCATTTTCTTTGCGGTCCGCATGACGCGTAGTGCGATTTCGCCCCGGTTGGCGACAAGGATTTTTTTCATTGGTTTTAGCTTTTTTGTTGGACAGCTCTGAGAATTGCGAGCTGCTCGTTCTGTTTTCCTGCGGGAAAATAGTTATAATTCAGGAATTCCCGTACAGGCGGAATGGTTTTAATCCTTACCTATGCCTAAAACTGGGTGTAAATCTTTATCAGATAAAATTTCATACAGGGTAATTTTAAGAAATTGATGCAAGTTTGAAAAAATATCTTTTTAAATGCCTGTATTACAAGTAATTAAATAAAATTTGTTATTTTAAATATTTTCCTTAATTTTGTAATGCAAATAGCACTTGCAAATACACAAATTATCATTCACTCTGATTACAAAAGAGTAACAGACCTTTCTTTTGCTTGTTTTTGGTGTTTTTTACTTATTTTTGGTCGGCACTTTTTTAAGACATTTTTAAGCAAAAGATAGTGACAATTCGGACTGTTCTGTGGGGCCAATCGCGAAAGGATGGCACGGCTGCTGTAAAGGTGTATGTTAACCTTAATGGGGTAGTGCGATATTTTATGGTTGATGGTATTTACGTCGAATCAAAGTTCTGGGATAAGAACAAGCAAGTCGTAAAGTCTAAACACCCCAACGCAAGGCTTTATAATGCAAAAATCAGAGCCAGGAAAATAGCTATTGAAGAACACTTCCTTAATGGGGGGACGTTTGAAAACTTTTTGAAATCTTCAAAAAGCAAGCTATTGACCGAAGCGCTTGAAGAATATATCACTTTGAACAAAGGTGAATATTCTGCCGGTACTGCAAAAGCTTATCGGAATACTATAAGCCGAGTCAGGCAGTTTGAAAAACACTACTCCATCAAATCATATATCAAGGATATTGACGAAAAATGGGTTGCTGATTTCGTCACCTATATGAAGAAGATGGGGTTTGTTAAGGCTACAACTGCTTATCATTTAGGTCGAGTTAAGAAGGCAATTATGCACCAGCGGGTTGATAATCCACATATAGAGAAAATCAAGCATAAACAGGGCAGAGCCCGCCCAAAGCCTTTTTTAACCCCTAACGAAATTGCACAAATCGAAAAAACCCCAGATTCTGAGCTTTCAAAGGCTCAGTATATTGTAAGAGACTTCTTTTTGCTTGCCTACTACCTTTTGCTTAGAGATAGCGATGTGACGGCTATTTCAAAATCAAACTTCATTGAGAAAAACAGCAAAGTGTTTTACGTAGGAACGAACAAAAAGACTAAAACACAGGTGATTGTGCCTGTAAATGCCAAGGCAAAAACGATCTTAGAAAGATACGATTATGATTGCTCCCAGTACACTAACAGCTATCGCAACAAGTGCATAAGGCGTGTTGCTGAGATAGCAGGAATTAGCACCCTTGTCGAGGATGGGGATGAGCTTGTTCCAAAATGGAAATTAGTAAGTATGCACACTGCACGAAGAAGCGCCGCAACGAATTTGGATATGCAGGGAATGAGCCAGCATGGAATAAAGATGCTAGGGGGGTGGAAAAACCTTGCCAGCTTAGCTGTCTATTTTCGCTCCGGCAACATGGATATTGCTGAGAAAGCTCAGAAGTTTGATCATTTTAAATAAGCACCTTCCTGATTATGAACAAAGGCATGATTACTGCAATTGAGAAGGCTGAAACACTGACAGAAATTATTGTCAGTCTCATGATTACCGGCTACAAAAGCAAAGGCTTTTCAAGCCGGGAAGTCGCTGAGAAACTGGGTATCCACAAGTCTGGTATGAGCAGGATCAAAAACGGGAAATACCAACTGGATCTGTCACGGTTTCTGATTATTTGTGCTATGACTGGTCAAAACCCGATAGAGCTAATGAAAAGGGCCGAAGCATTATTTACTTCGACCCACGAAAAGCATGTATGAAAAAAACGATATGATTAAGCGGCTGCCTTGCGCAGCTCTTCGGCCACCCGGGCGAGTGCATCACTATATGCCTCGCCTTTTTTTCTACGCTTTTTGGTTTCTGCATGGAGGTAGATGACGTACTTTGGTACACCTACTTTAGTTTTCGCCAGGTTGCCGCAGGTGTCGACTTCCTTTTTGTAGCGTTCGCGCTGTTCGGTGGTGCAGTTGCCTTTCATGCGGCATTTAGCAAGCTCTAAGTGCAAGGCAGCGCATTTCCGGTATTTCCGCTCTCCCTTTGTGGTGTAAGCTGCCTGCAACTGGCTTTTGCTTACTACGCTCCGGTAGCTGCCTTGGGGTGGCGTGTCGATCTTGGTCAGGCGGTAAGAGTCGATACAGAGGCTGTACCACTTTTCGGCTTCCTTTTTGCCTTTTGCGCTCCAATCTCTGACTTTGACTATAATCTTGCCTTTGTCTGCTTCCGCACGTAGCTCATAGATGCCCTCAATCTCGCGAGTTTTCTTCCACTGCTTTGTGTCGAAAATGTCAGACCAGACCATAGTGTTCTCATCGACCATCTTCATAATTTTGGCAACCTTTTGAGCAGTAGTCAGCTCTTCGGCTGTACAGCTCCCCTCAGGCGTGGCTTTGGCGGGTGCTTTTGAGGCTGGTTTGGAGGCAGCCTTAGGTATGGCTGATTGTTTGTCTGCCTTGGGCGCATCCGGCTGTTTGGTTGCCTTGGTGGTGTCCATCTTCTTCTCCGTCAGGTAGCGTTTGAGCGCCTTAGGGTCTTTCAGCACCGGGTCGATCTTCTTCATGGCCGCCTGATCGCCTTTGTCTGCCTGATTGGCCAAGAGCATCAATGCGCCCAGCTTTTCGGCATCGTCTTTGCCTTCCTTATAGAGGGTATGGTTGGCTTTGGCGATCTTCTTCACCCGCTCGGTCTTAGCTTGGATTTCCACCGGTGAGCCTTTGTATACGACATTCCAGTGGTAGGCGCGGTAGCCAGCCTGCGGCTTTTTGTAGTAGTCATCAAATTCCAAGGCCTCGCCCAGCTTCCCGGCGTTTACCTTGTCCTTGAAACCTTCCAGGCTTTTCTGGTCAGGGAAGACGACCATAGTGCCGATCACGTCTGTTAAGCCTTTTTTGCCGACCAGCCGCTTACGGCGGAGCTTGTTGATGATGGAATATGGGGTTTTGGTGCGGCTGAGGATATCCGTCTCGCCCTCTGCATGCTTTTTGAGGATCTCCACAAATTCATTTCGGGCGGTATCATAATCCTTTCGGAAGTCGATGATCTTTTCGATCTCATCGGCCAGCTTGACCTCTTCCACTGTTGTCCCATCGCCCGGCGTGTAAGGGTCGGGGTCGTCCACGTTCAAAACGCCGTCCCCATCGTAGTCCCCGAATACGCCCCGGTATTTTTCCAGCGCTTTGGGCAATGGCCGGCCGCTGGGCTTGGGCCCGCTTTGGTGCTTCTCCTTCAGGTGCTTTTCGAGGGTAGTGTTTTCAATACACTTCCTTTTGAAGCTGTTGGCATTCATCACGTAAACCAGGTGCCCTTTATCGTCGAAGATGAGGTATTCCCCTTTCCGGGCGGTTACCATTATGCTTTCCTTGCTGGTGCCTTTGAGCTGTACGGGCAAGTCTTTGTCTACTTTCAGAGCATACTCCTGGCAGTGGTTGAGCATGGGCATCAGCTTGGAGGTGTCCGTAGCGGTACGCCAGGAAAAGGAAGGCTTAGTGCCCGCTGAAGGCTCAGTGCCCGTGCTTTTTCTCAAACTGGAAAGATCGTCCGGGTTGTGCAATACCTTGCCGATAGTAACGATGCCCTCATCGTACTCGTACCCTCCGCCCCGGATTTCAGTTTTCATGTCTTCCAAAGACTGAATAGCAGGTACTGGGCCGCCCTCTTGTTTGAGCCTGTCCAGCCACTTTGCGGCTTTGAAGTCCAATTCTACGGCCCACTGCCCTAAATCCTTCGCTGTTTTAACGACAAGGCCCTTGTTGAACTCGATTGACAGTGTATCGTATTCATAGTAATCTTCTTCCTTGTCTACGAAACTAAGTACCCCGTAGGCTTTGATGGTTTCCGGGAGCGTGTACTCCGGGTAATCAATTTCCTCCTCAATAGACACCACACCATCCCATGACCAGCCCGGTCCCTGCACTTCTTTCAATAAGTCTTTTTCAGACTCGAAAGAGAGATCGTTGTCTTCCATCCACTGTTCAATATCGAGCGAAGCCCGCACGGCTATGCCTTCGTCTTTATTGGACAGGGCTTTTTCTTTGGACAGGTAGACATCGGCATCTTCCAGATCATACTGCCCCGGCTCTTCTGGCTGGTTCATGACCAGAAAGACTTCCATAGAGGGAGGTGGTGTGAAGCCTTTAGGCTTTTGGGCCGTACTGCCTTTCGGCAAATGCACACTGACATAAGCCTCCGCATACTCTGATGCTTTTTTTGCCGTAAGTCCCATACCCGTCGCGCCCTGCTCCAGCTTGTCCATCAGGGCTTCGTACTCCTTTTGCCCCATGCCTTTGACCTGGGCTTTGCTGAGCCCCGGATGGGCTTTGTCCATCGCAGCGTAGTAGTCTTTCTTGTAGACCTTTTTGGCTTTTTTGCGGGGCTTGGCTTTGCTTGTTTTTTGGGACGGCTGATCGTCCAGCTTGCTGTAGTCCCGGTCGTCGGGGATTTCCGCCCCGCCTTTTTCCAGCACTTTTTGAGTTTTGCCGTCAATCAGCACGTAGCCGTCTACCATGCCTTTGAGCTCTTCAAAAGCCGTTAGCCCATTTTGAACGCCCTCTTCGATGACAAAGCGGGGGACGTAGCGCCCGGACTTCTGATAGCGCCCCATTGCCCGTTCCAGGCTGGTGGCTTTATCGACTTTCAGGAACATGATGAACACCCGGTAGCCTTCCTTTTTGAGCACTTCGATGAGGGGCTTGTACTTTTTGGATTTGTTCATGGTGCCATCGTAAATGACATCATAGCTACAGCCAAACTTGCCCACTTTGCCGAGCAGGGTTTTGACGATATCCTGCGTTTCGCTGTGGGTCTGAGAAGCGTTCCACCCCTTGTATTCCGGTAGTTTGGCGCGGATTTCGTCCGCATCAACTTTGAAGATGGCCGGGTTGTCCATCCAGTCCTTGTTGTTTCGGATGTAGGTCGACTTGCCGGAGCCTGGCAGCCCGCCGGTCAGTATGGCGATAGGGGCTTCCCGGCGGATGCAGGTGTTGCCTTCAACTTCTTCGGTGATGATCTTGTCGTGCAGCTTTTTCCGCTCATCGGTGTACTCCCCGTACTCCGAGTGCATGTCTTTGGTCTGAGGCAGCTTTTCCAGGTGCGCCTCCAGGGCATCCAGGGCTTGGCTGTCAATACGCCGGTCGCCTTTTTCATCCACCGGGGGCATGCTGTCAGGCACGGCGGAACGCTCCTCAAAGAAGCCTCGGGGGCGTGCGCGGATCGCCGCTTCAGTTGGCGCGTGGGTATGGTAGTAAGGCTCGCCGTCGTTTTTCCAAAGCTTGGACTGCCGGTCGTAGTATTCCAGGAAGGTGAGCTTGTGCCCATCGTCTCTTTGGTGGCGGGTGGAGATAGCAAAGGGGACATCATCGACCACGAGGTAGACTTTGTGCTCTCTGCCTTTTACATCGACGATTTTGTCGCCTTTCATGTAAGGCAGCGAATCCGGGAGCTTTGTGATTTCGCTATCCCGCTTCTGTATGTACTGCCGGAACTCACGGTTGACATTGGCCAGCCCCTCTTTTTCCTCCGGGCTGGGCGTCTTGGCTTTCACCCACTGCGGTGCGCGGGCGAGCAGTTCCTGTATTCTTTTATCCTGCCCGGGGAATTCGATATCGCCTTCGCCTACTTTTTCGTAAGTGGCAAGCTTGCCCTCAGCTGGCCTGGGCAGCATAATGTAATACCGCCCGTCTACGTACCGCTCGGGATGATCCCAGTCCACCCGCACTTCCTCCCCTTCCCTGACCCAGTTCCAGCGCAGGGTGCCCCCGTAGCCTTGCTGGGCCGGGTAGTCCCTTTTCAATGCCGCGAGGATCTGCTCGTCGTAGTCCTCCCACTCAGCCAGGGCTTCCTTATAGTCTTCGGAACCGGGCTCCGCGATATCGAGTATTTCCTCGAAGTCCCGCATGGCTTCAAAGTTTTCCTGGTACTTTTGGGGCAGACTTGCGGTGTCCATGCCCATCGTTTTGAGGTACGCTTGTGCCTTAGATTTCATAGCTGTTCAAGTTTTAGGCTGCGAGCTGCAGCAGTTTTAGTTTTTTGCGTTTCCTGGCTTTGGCCAGCAGTATCTTTGTCTTAGTGTTCGCCCTTTGCGGCAACTCTTTTTGCACGCTGCCCATCTGCCGGGCTTGCAGGCGTTTTTGCTGAGCTGCGTTGTTCGGGGACAGCTCTGCCTCAAGGGCCAGCTCTACATAGGAGCTTTGTTTGACCAGGTAGTAAAACTTCCCATTGCTGCCCCGGTAAGCCTTCTCTACACGGGCTTTTTTACCGGCATAGCCTACGGTTTCCCCTGCCCGGTACAGGGCATCCTCCGCTTCACCGGCAATGCTTTCCTGGGGCTCTTCCACGCGCAGGTCATCGAGCATGTAATTAAGCTGTGCGAACTGTGCCACCCGCGCGTCGATGGAAGCCGCAGCGATGCCCTCGGCTTCCTTTTTCAGCCTGATCTCTTCGGCCCTTTCTTGCAGGCGCTCTGCCTTGAACAGGCCCTCCTTTTCTTTTCTCTTCTGTTCTTTTTCTGCCTGGAGCTGCTCAACCGCTTGTTTGATGGCTTCTTCGGAGTCGTCCAGCCCTTTAGGCTTGAGGATTTCTACAACGGCCCGGTTATACTTTGCTACGCTTTTCTTCCAGTTGGAGTACCAATAAGGGGGCGTTATACCGGCAGACTTTATCCAGGCATCTTCGTAGGGGTTGCGGTAGTAATGGCTGACTTTGTAGCCCCGCTCTACTTCTTCGCGCAGCGTTTCTACCAGCCGCCCGTCTTTGAGCTTTTTGGAGCGCAAGATGTAGGAAACCTGCCGCCGTATCTCGACAGGGTTTTGCGCTGCGCCCTCCGGCAGGTCGCGGTAGTAGCTTACCGCCTTTGCAATCTCTTCCAAACGGTCGAATGCCTGATAGCGGTCGTTGCGCAGCCCTTGCAGAGTGTTAAGCTGGGAATCAATAGCAACGATCTGGTCTTCCAGTTCCAGGCTGCGCTCTTTGGCTTCCAGCTCGGCGACGCGAAAAGGGTCTTTGATCAGGACGTACTTTAGCTCTGCCGGGTCAAAGTCGCGGGTGTCCAGCGTGCTCTGGTTGTTATCGAAGTCCCAAATAGCATTGATGCGGGCAGTTTTCTCTTCCAGCTTTTGGAACATGAAGATGTCCATGCTGTCCTCCATGAGCGGGTTGACGATGCGCACGTTGCGGTGGATGTTGCCCTGCCGCCACAGCCGCCCTTCGAGCTGATTGACATCCGTGGGGTTCCAGGGCAGCTCCAGGATGTAAAGGCAGGAGGCGTAGCGCTGAAGGTTGATGCCCTCGCGTATGGTGGCGCTGCCGATGAGCACTTTGCAGCGGAACTCGTGGGGGATGTCTTCATAATCGCGTGTTACCGGGTTGAAGCGGCGACCCAGGAAGGCATTCTGCACCGTCTGCTTGTCCTTGAAGCCCATCTTTTTCATGCGGCTTTCGCTGACGATGATGCCCACCTCGTGTGGCTGGAAGCCCACCTTTTCGATCAGGTAATCGCGCAGCAGGGGGAAGAACTCCACGCCCATATTGCTGTAGATGATCTGCCCGGACATAGGCGAGCCCTGCTGCTCGTGGTAGGCTTTTACGCTGCGGATGCAGCCGGTGATGAACTCCAGCTTTGCCGAGCTTTCTATGAAGGCTTTGGGGGATCCGGGGTTCTTCGTTTCCTCATCGCACTCCAAAATGTAGGGCGAGAAGGCTACTTTTCTGGCCATGCCTGCCGCACGGAGCATGCGCACGCCGCCCCCGTTGTCGTCTGAGTCTACCTTGGCGTTTTGGCAAGCCTGATTGACGCTAATCTGCCCGGCAGCGTAGGCCAGGATGCTGTCCATGCGTTCTTTTTGGTAGGCGTTGAATGGCAGCACTGTTTCAATCGTCTCGTCCCCGCCGAGCCTGATCTCCATGCCGTTGACCACCTTGCGGCGCAGGGGCAGGACGATCTTATTGGGCCGCTTGAGGTTTTTGGTCGACTGCTTGTACAGGAAGAACCGCCGGATAATGGACTGTAGGGCATCGAGGTTGGAAAAGCCCACGAATACGTCCTTGAACTCCGGGTTGAGGGCAATGGTGAAGACCAGCTCATTGGACGTATTGACAAACTGGTCGAAGAACTGCTTGAGGTTCTTCAGTTGCAGCTCCTGCAAATAGCGAAGCCCCACCAGGCTGATCATGGAGTAAATTTCCATAGGCGAGTTGGTAAAGGGCGTGGCGGTCAGCAGCAGGACGTTGCCGGTGGGGTTCACCTTTTGGACGTACTGCGCGACCATAAAGGTTTTGAGCCCCATAGCCGAGGGCTCCCCGGAGCTGAGATCGTAGCGCTTGATGCGCTTTTCATTGTCCAGGTTTTC
The DNA here is from genome assembly GCA_913057245.1 of uncultured Phaeodactylibacter sp. Classification (GTDB taxonomy): domain Bacteria; phylum Bacteroidota; class Bacteroidia; order Chitinophagales; family Saprospiraceae; genus Phaeodactylibacter. The sequence continues at coordinate 3,286 of CAJXNH010000048.1, read as the reverse complement.
TTCCTCTTCCGCCTTTACCGTTGTAAATATCTTTTTAGCGCTGTGCGCTTCGTCCACCACCATCATGTCGAGCCCCATGCGGTCAATATTGGCGCGTGCGCCCATCTGCGATACGCCGATCAGCCCCCCGACCTTGTTTTTGAGGCGCTCGTAGGCTTTGCTGGCGGCTTTGCCTGTTGCAAGGTTATCTTCCTGCTCTAGGATGGACATCAGCTCCCCAAAGAAGTTCAGTTCCTGCATATCGTCCAGCCCGACCCGCTTGAAGCCCTGATAGGTCAGGAAGGTGATGGAGCCTTCGGGCATGGGCCCATCCTCCGGGATATTTTCGAGGTAATCTTCGCTGAGGTTGTACAGGTCATTTTGGGGGATGTGCGGCAGTATGCCTTTGCACTCGCCCATGAACTGTTTGTAGACTTGGTTGGGCAGCACAAAGAAGGGCCGTTTGCACCAGCCGTTTTCGAGGAACTGTGCGGCAATGAAAATAGCGCACCACGTCTTGCCCAGCCCTACCCCGTAAGCCAGGCAGCCCGCGCCCCTGACCTGGGCAAAAGCAACGGCCTCCCGCTTTTCCGGGCGGATATCCATTTCCATGCCGTTGTAGATGCGGGCCATCGTAAAGCCGATGGGTATCTGGTCTAAGTCTACCGGTACTTCGCTGTTGTAGCGCTCATTCCAGATGCGCTCGATAGCTTCCCGGTCTTCATCGGTGATGGCTTTGGCCAGGAAGTCCGAGAACAGGCGGATGCCCTCTTGCTGGGCAGCGGACTTGTTGCGCTTGAACTCCTGCACGTCTTCGTCTTTCCCGCGCTTGCGGCTTTCCAGGTAAAGCTCCTTGATGGAACGCCAGGTCAGCCCGCGGCGGATGCCCAGCTCCCGGGCATTCTCGCTCATCCACAGCACGAAAGCGCCTTGCAGGGAGATTGGCGCTTTGAGTTCCTGCCGCATGCCTCTTTGCAAAGTACGGGCGTAGTCGATCTGCCCGTTCTGCCGGATTTTGGCTTTGAGCCGGACTTCGCCTTTCAAGTGCCTGATGGTGTATTTTTTGGCCAGGTTGCTGACCGGCTTAATGATGAGGCGGTCTTCCATCCGCTCAGCATCGAGGCGCTTGCGGCGCAGCGCAACCCGGTTCCATACCTGGTCAAGGGCGGCAGACTGCTGCTCAAAAATGGTTTTGCCGTCCTTCATGCTTTCAATCTTCGGCTGGTCTTGGCCGAGCATTTCCCGGCGCTTGGCGATATTGCCAGACAGGTAGATAAAGGCTGGCAGGAAACCATCATCAAACCAGTACACCAGCTCTTGTTTTGCCCATTCCAGGGGCACTACTTTTTTCGATAAGGCAGACCGGTTGTAGTATTTCTTCCACCCGCCTTCCATAGCACGGCCCAGCACCTTAGTCTGGTACCAGACAAAGACTTCCTTTTGGGCATCCGTCAGGTGTTTGTTGTACTGCTGGTCGATCTCATCAAAGGTGATCAAATCCAGCTCACCGGCTTTGGCCTGTTCGCGGGCGCTCTTTTCTTTTTTCGCCTTTTTTAAAGCCCGCTTGATATTCCTCTGTTGCGGGATATGAATATCTTTTGCAAATGTATCGCTATGCTCACTGGAGATATGGGGCGAGAGCATATTAGCCGCTTCATAAGCTATGCCTGGGATGCGCATCACGTCTTCCATCGTGCCACGGTACTTTGTGACGTTGTCAGAGAAGCGCCCGGTGGCTTGGTAGGGCGTGCCGAGTATCTTTTCCGGGTTGCGGGCGTACCAGTTGTCGTTGATGATTGCTTCTATCATGCTATGCCAATTTTAGGAGTTGGAGCTTCTTTTTCTTTTTGGCTTTCGCCAGCAGCAGTTTGGTGGATGCCTCTTTGGGCGAAGGTTTCAGGCTGACCGCTATATGCCCCCATGTTTCCCAGTCAACAGGGTCGAATTGAGAAATCCAGGAGTCGGTGACTTCAAAGCCTTCCGACCTTAGCCTTGCTCTAAGTTGCTCAAAAGCATCTCTGACTTGCACGTGCCGTTTTTCATCGGAATTTCGCTCATGAAACTCCAGTTGGAAGCGGTCAGGCGCTTCGGGGTCAGGGATATGATTAAATTCTACGGTATTTACGACGTAGCGCTCAAAAGGCTTTATTACGGGCTCAACAGGCTCCTCTTTGGCGAACATCTCCCGGCTGAGTTGCTGCAAATATTTGTAACCTTCTTCGCTGCGCTCATACTCATAGGATTGAAGCTGGCTCCTGCCGCGCCGGATTAGTTCTGCCCGGCTGACGTCATCAAGGGGGCGGCCATATTCATATACTGCCCGCTGCCATATTTCATGAGCTACGGCTTGAGAAATGTCAAATTCGTCCATGAATAGCTCTTCATAAGAAGTCATGACGGGGGGAGGGAGAACATCGCCTATATACTTGATTTTGTCGTAAGCACGCCCGCAAGTGAGCGCATGCCAATCCGGCAAAACTTTGATAGACGGCTTCCCGTTTTCTAATACCCCACCTTTCAGCTTATCGACAATCTCTTGTAACGGGCCATTAATTTCGTAATATACCCCGCCGTACCTTCGGGCGGCTTCGCAAACGGCTTTGTAATAGTCCTGCATGTAGGGATTGCTGCCGGACGTGGCTTGCAGGCTTAAAATCAGGAAATCGCCTCCTGGCATCCGGCATTGGCTCTCTCTTCCGCCGTGGTCAGTAAGCTTTACTTGTATGCCGTGGGACACTATAATTTCTGTCTTTCTTGGTATTCCGCTTTCCATAGGTAGTTGGTTAACTGGGTCGTAGCCCAGGCGGTCATTGAATGATCCGGTAATGCCGCTGCCTTCTTCCTGCCGGGCTGTGCCGTAGCCATAAAAATGGCCTTGGGGGTCATCCTCTAGCATATATTCCCGGACTGCCTCTACCTGGTTGATGGCCTCTTTGTGGGTTTTAAAAGGGCCCAATACTAAATATGGCATTTGCCCTTGATTATGGACAGAGACAAAGTAATCGCCGGGGCGGGTATCAGGAGTTATATCGTTGCCATACCGATGATCTTTAGGCAGGTCAATTTTGCCGTCGAAATAGGCATTAAAGGCTTCCTTGCTGTCGATCTGCTTCAGCTCGCTCAGCATTTGACGGGCTTCTTCCACCTTTTCGGGCGAGGTTATCCGGGGCAGGGTGTCTTCATAAAACCGGAACGGGGCGGCAGCGTAATCTTTGTGCAGCCGCATCAGGAGAGAACGTGCTTCCTCCCGCAGGGCTTCGCCCTCTTCTTCCAGGCTGGAGAGCCTTTCGTTTTCTGTTCCGATCAT
>CAJXNH010000047.1 GCA_913057245.1 uncultured Phaeodactylibacter sp. | reverse complement strand
CCTGCTTTGGAAGAAGTCCGCCTGCAATTGCACCCGGATTACTACCCGGGCAGAGAACTGGTGATACAGGCGCCCCGCAAAACACCGGGCGCCATTTACATCAAAAAAGCCCGCTTTGAGGGGCAACCGCTCGAACGGCTGTTCCTGAGCCACCAAAAGCTGGTGGAAGGCGGCACGCTCCAAATCGACCTTACAACCAAACCTAAAAAGAAGCAATAATGATAAAGCACCTTTGTTTTTGGATAGCCATATTGGCGCTGCCCACCGGATTGCTGGCACAACAGCACGACCTCTACCCATTCAGTCCCCGGCAGTATGTCTGCCAGTACGTGGAAAGCCCGCTTACCATTGATGGAAAACTGGATGAAAAAGCCTGGAAACAAGCCGAATACACGGATAAATTCATAGACATAGAAGGCACCATCAGGCCTCTGCCCTACTACGATACAAGGGCGAAAATGCTGTGGGATTCGCAGTACTTCTACATTGCCGTGGAGCTGGAAGAGCCCCACCTTTGGGCCACCTACGACCAAAGAGATATGGTCATTTTCCATGAGAACGACTTTGAAGTATTCATTGATCCGGATGGGGACAGCCACCACTACTACGAGCTCGAAATCAATGCCCTTGGCACTCTTTGGGACCTCATCCTCACCCGCCCCTACCGCGATGGCGGGCAACCGGTTGATGCCTGGGATATCAAAGGGCTGCAATCAGCAGTACACCTCAACGGCACCCTCAACAACCCGGAAGATGAAGACGAAGGGTGGACCGTGGAACTGGCCTTTCCCTGGTCCGTGCTGGAAGAACTAGCTCCGCACCCTGGCCCGCCCAACGATCAGGAAATCTGGCGGGTCAACTTTTCCAGGGTGCAATGGCGCACCGAAGCGAAAGACGGGCAATACGTAAAGGAAAAAGACCCCGCTACCGGGCACCCCTACCCGGAGCACAACTGGGTGTGGTCGCCACAAGGCGCTATCGCGATGCATCAGCCGGAAACCTGGGGGCTGGTACAGTTTTCCAGTGTCCCTGCGGGCAAGCGGGCACGATTCAACGGGCAGCCCAACCTGGAAGCCATCCGCTGGCAACTGCGGCAACTTTACTACAAACAACACGCCTGGAAGGAAGCCAATGGCACCTTCACCGATGACCCTGCTCAGCTCGGGCTGGAAGGCGAGCCCATTCAGGTCATCGCCGGAGCGGACTTCTTTTTGGCCACTTACGAGCTGGGCGACCTGAAACTGCGGATTCGGGAAGATGGAAAACTGGACCATATACAGCCAGAAGGAGACGAGGAATAAACGAACCACGAATGCTACAATCGCCCTACATAGAAGTACCGGAATCGGAAGGCGCCTGCTGGGGCAGCTGGCCTGCCATCGGCAAAGCCCTGCAGCAGCACCTGAAGCAACTGGGCAAAGCCAGGACCATTCTGGCGGTGGAGTGCTACCCCGGCACCTATGCCAATATTGACATGGGCTTCCTAAAGTCAACGCTTTCGCCCAATGTGGTGTGCCGGGCAGAGGACCTTTTCCTGGAGGAAAATGAAATCCGGCAGCGTATTGGGCCGGGCTTTGCCAAAACACCTAGAGCGGATGCCAACCTGCCTGTAACTATTGCTTCCTTTTTTGACCCTCAAAAGCTGGCCTCCATTCAGGAGACCATTGCAGAAATTGAAACCGGCATCATCCTCGTCCACGGGGTGGGGGCGCACCTGATCGCGCAACCCGATGTACTGGTGTATTCGGACGTCTCCCGTTACGAACTGATTCAGCGGCTCAGGCGAAAAGACATTACCAATATCGGTGTGGACAACCGGGAGCTGGGCTACGACCTGCAGTACGCCTGGAGCTACTTCATCGACTGGCCCCTGGGTGACCATATCAAGCAGCAACTGTTGCCTTCCTGCGACTATATATTGGAGACCAACAACTGGCAGCGCCCGAAAATGGTAGCGGGGGATGCCCTCAGGAGTGGTTTTGAGCTGGCTCTTGAGCGGCCGGTTTACCCTTCTCCCTTTTTTGACCCGGAGCTGTGGGATGAAGACAGCCCGCGTCAGCAGCCGGGCGAACTAGGCGTCAACTTCCACCTGCGGGTAGAAGAAGACAACCTGCTTTTCAAGATTTGCGATCAGTTGATTGAAGCGCCGGTCGTCAATCTTCTATTCTACAAGGCCCATGAATTCCTGGGGGCTGAAATCCGCCAAACCTACGGTGACCGCCTGCCCTTTTACATTCAGTTTTTCGACCACCTGCAGCAGCAACTTCCGGACATCAATTACTACCCGGACCCTGCAGCGATGGCCCGTCACTTTGGCAAGACCGCCCGGCACCAGGACTACTACTATGCAGTCAGAGCACACAAAAACGCTACAATTTTGGCAGGCCCTGGCAAAAATGCCGCAGAAACCGCCATAAAGCAACAGGAGTACCTAAGTGCTAAAGAATGGATGGGGCTACTGCGAGCCCTTCCGCTTAAAAAAGGTTCGGTGGCTTGCATTCCAGCGGGCGTGGTGCACAGTACAGGCACCGGCTGCCAGCTGCTTAATATTGGCATTGCCTCCCCCTTTTTCAGGCAACACCTCGTCAGCAAAAAGGCCGGCAAAAGACCGCACCTGAGCGCACCGGGCGCAAACATCGCCAGTCCCCTGCAAGCACTACCTCCTGCTTCGGTCCGGCCTGCATCCCTGGAAAGTGCGCCCTATGAAGACCCCTTTCTGGAACTGCAACAACTACCAGGCGGCAAACAACTGGAACTGAAGGACGCGAACCAGGTACGTGCGATTTGTGTGGTGGAAGGCACCTCTGCCTGGCTCACTTACGGTGAAGGCGACCGTTATCAGCTGCTATTCGGGCAAGTGGTACTGCTGCCCGCCCGCCTGCAGCGGCTGACCTGGGAAGCACCGCCCGGAACCACGGCCATCCTGATTACCATCCAACCCTGATCAGACCACAAGAGCATATTTATCCTCCCGTTCGAGATAGTATTTGGCGTTCTCTGCTACTACGATATCCAGCGGCAGGTGCTGAATGGCATCCACTTCCTTGTCAAAAATAAGTTTTTGCACAACGCTCATCAGGCTAAGGTAGCCCTGTTCTACCGGATTTTGATTGATCAGAAACTGAATGGCGCCTTTTTTCAGGTAAGCAATGTTTTCCGGCAGGAGATCGAAGCCCACGATCCGGATATCCTGAAGGGCCTCCTGCCCCAGTGCGTCGAGTATCATGTAGGCTCTGGAGTTGGTCACAAAAAAGCCCTTTACATCGGGCTGTTCCCGCAAGAGCTCAAGCAGGAAGGCCCGAAGTGCCTCCTTATTTTCAAAAGCCTCAAAGACCACCTTTTCCACCCGGTTACGGTCGCCCATACCCTGCGCCTGAAAGTAATCTTCCAGGCCCTGAGCCTTGTCGGAAAGGTGTTTGGCGTTAGCCGGTTCTTTAGAAAGGTTGACCACAGCTACCCGTCCGGTTGGCCCCATGCTAAAGCTCAGCAGTTTGCCTGCCAGCACCCCGCTTTGGTAGGAATTCTGGCCTACATAAGTCAGCACGTTCTCTCCGGAGAGCTCCGTATTAAAGAGGGAGACCGTAATGCCTAGCCGGGCACAGGCTTCGAGCAATTCATTGGCGGCTTTCAGAAAGACCGGTGGGAAGACAATCGCTTCAGGCCTGGCTTTGAGAGCGGCTTTAGCCTTTTTAGCAAAATCGGCCTGGTCAAAAAGGTTGAAGTAATAATGATCGAGCTCCACGCCATAATGCTTGACCGAATGCCAGGCTTTATTTACCCCAACATTAGGCAACTCCCAGTAAGGGTCAATGCTGGGGTCCGGCATAAGCAGCGCGATACGCATGACCCTGCGGGTCGCCAGAGTTCGGGCGATGATGTTGGGCTCATAGCCCAACTCTTCCATCACAGCTTTTACTCTTGCCCGTTTCTCCGGCGAAACGTTCCCTCTGTTGTGAATGACCCGGTCAACAGTGCCCGTGGAGACTTTTGCTTTTTTAGCAATGTCTTTGATTCGAATTCGATTTCCCATTAGTCCTGTTAGGTTGTAGCCTATTAAAACGTACAACTGCAATCGCTACAGTTGCAACAGCCGGGTGAGCAGGCGCGGGGCTATAATACGTATAAAATTGGATATGTGTCCGAACACAGCGTTAAAATATTTTAAATTACTCGCATAAAACTAGAAAAAATTATACTTTTGTGGAAGTAAGCCTAATTTTTCAAGTATTGCTCCGTCGTTTTGGGGCAGTAAATCCACTACCATCTTGAGCACACTTGCGCTAGGCGTAGACATTGGAGGGACGAGCACTAAGCTAAGCTTAGTGGACCGTTCGGGCGCGATTTTGCAGCGTTCGGCCTTTCCCACGCAGGGGAACGGCCAAACGGACTATCCCACCGCCCTGTTGGATGCCGTGCAAAAATTGCTGCAGTACGCGCCCTATCCCCTTGAAGGTATTGGGGTAGGTGCTCCTGGCTGTGACCCGGTTACCGGCTACATCAGCTATGCGGTCAACCTCCCTTTTTCTGCTCCATTCCCAATAAGGGATTTTTTGTCAGAAAAACTGTGTGCGCACACAGTCTTGGTAAAGGACTCTACCGCCGCTGCATTGGGCGAAAAAATGTGGGGTGGTGCCCGACAAATGGAGAACTTCGTCCTGGTGGCCCTGGGCACTGGCCTGGGCAGCGCTTTTTACATCAACGGAAAAATAGTGGAAGGCGGGCACGGGCTGGCCAGCGAACTCGGCCATACCATTGCAGTACCGCAAGGGCGAAAGTGCTCCTGCGGGCGCAGCGGCTGTCTGGAGACCTACGTCTCCGCAACGGGACTGCGCAGGACCTGCCAGACTTTAATGGGCCAGGAAATCATACCCAGTGCACTGCGGGAGCTGCCCCAGTCGGCACTCACCGCCAAGACGATTGCCCTGGCGGCAAAAGCAGGCGACCCCCTGGCGCAGATGGCACTCGAAGATTTATCCCGCCGCCTGGGCGAGGCCCTTGCTACAGTGGTTTTGCAGATTGACCCCGAGGGCGTCTTTTTATCAGGGGGGCTTTCCAATGCTGGCCCCATGCTTGCGGAGCGGGTAGCGCATCACATGAACGCGCAGCTCTTGCCGGCCTTCCGGAATAAGGTGAAAGTAGAAGTTTCCCGTTTGGGTGCAGATACAGCAGGTACACTTGGTGCGGCAGCTCAGATCTACCTCGGCACTCCGGTCACATAAACAAAATAGAAGCAATCAAAACCGAAAACTCAAGTTCACTTATGAGGAATTTTCTGAAATACCAGTTGCGGTCAGTAGAAAAGATGCCAACCACCGTCTGGCCCAAAGCTACGGATGGCTCCGTTCATGTAGCCAAGTCGATTGCCCTTGCGATCCGGCAGCGACAACAAGAGAACAAGCACATTGTGCTCGGGCTCGCAACCGGCTCCTCCCCTATTCAGGTGTACCGGGAGTTGGTGCGCATGCACAAGGAGGAAGACCTTAGCTTCAAAAATGTCATCACTTTTAACCTGGATGAATACTACCCCATGCCGCCTACTGCCCGGCAGAGCTATGTGCGCTTCATGAATGAACACCTCTTCGACCACATCGACATCCAAAAGAAAAACATCCACATTCCGGATGGCACCCTTGAGATGGATGATGTGGAATCTTACTGCGAAGAGTACGAGCGCAAAATAAAATACTACGGAGGTATTGACATTCAGCTCCTCGGCATCGGCCGGACGGGCCACATCGGGTTTAACGAGCCAGGCTCCTGGGAGACTTCTGTCACACGAATGGTGCGCCTCGACGCCCTGACCCGCCGGGATGCAGCGAAGGACTTCGACCGAGAAGAGGACATTCCCTACCGGGCCATTACCATGGGAATTCAGACCATAATGGAGGCCCGCAAAATCTTCCTACTGGGCTGGGGGCAGCACAAAGCCGCCATTCTTCAGAAGGCCGTCGAAGAGGAAATCACCCCGAATATCCCTTCCACGTTCCTGCAGAAACACAAGGATGTCAGTGTACACCTGGACTACGGCGCAGCTGAACTGCTGACCCGGTTTGAAGCTCCCTGGCTTATTGGCATTTGCAACTGGGACGAAGACCTCATTTGCAAAGCGGTGACCTGGCTGTCCAGAAAGGTACAAAAGCCCATTCTCAAGCTCACTACGGAGGACTATGCTGAGAATGGCCTGAGCGACCTCACGATAGAACATGCTTCGGCTTACAATATCAACATTCGGATTTTCAACCGCCTGCAGCATACCATCTCCGGCTGGCCCGGCGGCAAGCCAAACGCTGACGATACCACCCGCCCCGAGCGCAAGACGCCTTCCAAAAAGCGGGTCATTATTTTCAGCCCTCACCCGGACGACGATGTAATCTCCATGGGGGGCACTTTTCAGCGCCTCGTGGAGCAGGGGCACGAAGTACATGTGGCCTATCAGACTTCCGGCAATATTGCCGTGCACGACCATCACGCCCGCCATTTTCTGGAATTCTGTATTGAGCTAATGGATGCAGAGAAGGGCGACTACAAAGAACTTGACACTCGGGTACGGCAGATGCTGAAGCAGGTAATCACCAAAGATACCGACAGTATTGCCGCTCAGGAAACCCGTCTGGTTAAAGGGCTGGTAAGAAGAGGAGAAGCCCGGGCAGGCGCACGTCTTTGCGGGCTGGAAGATGACCAAATCCACTTCCTGGATATGCCGTTTTATGAAACCGGCCGTACCCGCAAAAAGCCCCTGGGCGAACAGGATATCCAAATTATTATAGACCTGATGGAAAAAATCAAGCCGCATCAGGTTTATGCTGCAGGTGACCTGGCTGACCCACATGGCACCCATGCCACCTGCCTGGAGGCTATTTTCCAGGCTTATGACCGGGTCAAAGAAAAAGACTGGGCGCAAGACGCCTGGCTGTGGCTCTACCGTGGTGCCTGGCATGAATGGCCGGTGCATGAGATCGAGATGGCGGTGCCCATCAGTCCGGTGGAACTCCTTAAAAAACGGGATGCCATCTTCATGCATCAGTCGCAAAAGGACCGCCCGCCCTTCCCGGGGAACGACTCCCGGGAGTTCTGGCAGCGTGCAGAGGACCGGAATAAACACCTCGCCAATCAGTACCGGGCATTGGGCCTGGCGGAGTACGAAGCCATGGAGGCCTTTAGCCGCTGGAAATTTGACTGGCAGACCGGCGAAAAGCCTGCCAAGGCAAAAAAGGCAGCGCCCGAGCCTAAATCCAGGGAGAAAAAAGCGAAAGCAAAGGCCTAAGCTTCTTTAAAGAATTTAAGTTTCATACACTATTTTTCAGGGAGGAAGGCCGAGCGCCTTCCTTCTTTTGTAATTTGGCGGCACGAAACAAAAAAGAATTTCATGCAACGTATTATTCCCATTTTCATTCCTGTATTGGTCCTTATGCTGGCCTCCGCACTGCCAGCTACTGCACAGGAGGATCAGAAGAACCAGGATAAAACCACTCAGGAAGACAACCGGAAAACGAAAAACAAAGCTTTGCGGGAACGTATCAAAAACATCCCTCCGGAACAGCTAACCGAAGCGGCTATCATTCCGCAACCGCATAATATCACGGTCACTAAAGCCCCTGCTGTGCTAATTGGCAGTGATGCCGTGATTGAATTTGACGAAGAAGATGAAGCATTAGCCACGGCAGTTCAGCACCTGGAACGATGGCTCATCGGGCAGCGGCTGAATCCTGTGCCTGAGGGCCAGAAAGCAGCGAAGATCAGGATCCGGATTGTTGACTCACTCGAACAGCAGGAAGCTTACCGCCTGATGATCAACAACAATAAAATAAACATTTCGGGCTCAGATGCTGCCGGTGTTTTTTACGGTATCCAAAGCCTGATTCAACTTAGTGAGCCCTGGGAGACGATGCAAACGCGTCTGCTGGTATTGCCCAGGACTTTCATACAAGACAAGCCGGCCTTTGCCTACCGGGGCATGCACCTCGATGTAGGCCGGCATATGTTCCCGGTGGAGGCCGTCAAATCCTATATTGATATGCTGGCCCGCTACAAAATGAACCGCTTCCACTGGCACCTGACCGAAGATCAGGGCTGGCGTATTGAAATCAAGCAATACCCAAAATTGCAGGAAGTAGCCGCTTACCGCAAGGAAACCCTGAAGGGGCACTACAGCGATCAGCCTCATCAGTTTGATGGAAAGCGTTACGGTGGGTATTACACCCAGGAAGAAGTCAAAGAAATTGTCCGCTACGCTCAGGAACGCTTTATCACCGTGATCCCGGAAATTGAACTGCCCGGTCATGCTCAGGCTGCCATTGCGGCCTACCCCGAGCTCGGATGTACAGGTAAACCGGTGGAAGTCGCTACCAAATGGGGCATTTTTGAGGATGTGTACTGCCCGTCCGAAGAGACCTTCACTTTCCTCGAGAATGTCCTTACAGAGGTCATGGCGCTCTTCCCAAGTGAATACATTCATATCGGTGGAGATGAGTGCCCCAAGACACAATGGGAGGAAAGCGACCTCTGCCAAAAAATCATTAAGGAAGAAGGCCTAAAGGACGAGCACGGACTACAGTCCTGGTTTATCCAACGGATAGAGCGCTTTCTCAACAGCAAGGGGCGGCAAATCATCGGCTGGGACGAAATCCTGGAAGGTGGTCTGGCCCCTAACGCCACGGTGATGAGCTGGAGGGGCGAAGCCGGTGGGATCGAAGCCGCCAAGCAGGGGCATGATGTGGTAATGACCCCGACTACCTATTGCTATTTTGACTATTACCAATCCAACCAGCCGGACGAGCCTCTCGCCATTGGTGGATATTTGCCTCTGGACAAAGTGTACAACTACTACCCGGTGCCGGAAGAACTGAGCGAAGAGGAGGCCAAGCATATCCTCGGCGCACAGGGCAATGTCTGGACGGAATACATCCCCACGCCTTCCAAATTACAGTACATGGCTTATCCCAGGATGCAGGCACTGTCTGAAGTGGTCTGGACGGGCAAGAAAAAGCCAGGTTACGACAACTTCGTGAAGCGCCTCAGCCACCATCTCGAATGGATGGAAATGGAAGGCATCAATGCAGCTAACCACATCTACGATGTAGACCTAAAAGTGGTAGGTGGACAAGGAGCGCCCCTTAAAATATCAGCGAGCAATCCCGCGGGAGAAGGCCGGTTTGCAGTTACTAAAGTACCGGCTACCGGCAATGCCAACTTCCCCTACATGGAGCCCTTTGAACCGGAATCCGGAAGGTATACCGTACAAGGTTATGTAAACGGAGTGAAGACCGGCCGCCCTGCTACTCTTCAGTTTGAAGGGCATCTCGCAGCTGGTCAGAAGCTCACGCTGGAGACCACCCCCCACCCTAAATACAATGGTGATCAACCGCAAGTGGTCCTCAATGGCGTGAATGGCAGCGACGAACGCTACGGTGATTCAGAATGGCTGGGTTTTGAAGGAGACGACTTCGTTGGCACCATCGAATGGGAAAAACTACAGGTTGCTAACAAAGTCAGCCTCCGGTTTTTCCACGGCCCCGGCCAATGGATCTATGTGCCTAAAAGCATAGAAATCAGTACCTGGGATGAAGCTTCCCAAACCTGGAAGGCTCTGGGAAGCAGCGCTGTCGAAGCACCGGATGATAAGATCGCCACGGTCGAAATAGACCTGGGCACAGTAAAAACCTCCAAGCTTCGGGTGACAATTAAGAACCACGGCAAAATCGAGGCCGGTAAGCAAGGCGCCGGGCATGAAGCCTGGCTTTTCGTTGATGAAATCAGAATAGATTAGCCAAAGTGGGGCAGCCCGGGATAATGACCGTGCTGCCCCTATTTTTCAAAACGAAACCAACGCACACGACTTATGAATCTCGCAGGACTAGACTGGGGCATCATTGGTGCCTTTTTTGTGATTTCACTAGCCATTGGCCTGGTTGTTTCCAGGCAGTCAGGCAAGAATTACAAGGAATTTTTCCTTTCGGGCAGGGGCATGCCCTGGTGGTTGCTCGGTATCTCAATGGTCGCCACTACTTTCTCGGCAGACACCCCCAACCTGGTCACAGACATCGTCCGCAACAACGGTGTGGCCGGTAACTGGGTGTGGTGGGCTTTTCTGCTCACCGGTATGCTTACGGTGTTCGTCTATGCCCGGCTATGGCGGCGCTCCGGCATCATGACCGACCTGGAGTTCTACGAGCTGCGTTACCACGGCAAAACAGCAGCTTTCCTCCGGGGATTCCGTGCGATTTACCTGGGCGTATTCTTCAACATCATGATCATGGCTACGGTGACGCTGGCAGCCATCAAGATTGGTGGGGTTATGCTGGGGCTGAGCCCGTTTCAAACGGTACTGATTGCCTCAGCTGTGACGGTAGCCTATACCTCACTGGGCGGGCTGCGGGGCGTTATCCTGACCGACTTTTTCCAGTTTATCCTGGCCATGGTGGGCATTATCTGGGCGGCTATAGTTATCGTCAATCTGCCTGAAGTAGGCGGACTGGAAAAGCTGTTCAGCCACGAGGAGGTGCGCACTAAGCTTCACCTGCTACCTGATTTCAATGACAGCAGTCAGCTTATTCCACTATTTATCCTTCCGCTTGCCATACAATGGTGGAGCGTATGGTACCCGGGGGCAGAACCCGGCGGGGGCGGCTACATCGTGCAGCGTATGCTTTCCGCCAAGGATGAGAAAAATGCGGTTGGGGCTACCCTGTTGTTCAACATCGCCCACTATGCCCTTCGACCCTGGCCATGGATTTTGATTGCGCTGGCTTCCATCATCGTTTTCCCTGATTTGGAATCCCTCCGTCAGGCTTTCCCCAACGTAAGCGAGCAGGTGGTGAAAGACGACCTGGCTTTCCCGGCTATGCTGACCTATCTGCCGAGCGGGCTGTTGGGGCTGGTGATCGCCTCGCTCATTGCTGCCTTTATGTCGACTTTATCGACTCACCTCAACTGGGGCGCCTCTTACATCGTGCACGACTTTTACCGGCGCTTTATCAACGAAGAGGCCTCCGAAAAAACGCTGGTCCGCCTGGGCCGCTGGTCTACCCTGGGGCTCATGGTGCTGACTGCGCTTTTTGCGCTGGTGCTGGAAAATGCCCTTCAGGCGTTCAATATTCTCTTGCAAATTGGTGCCGGTACCGGGCTGATCTTTATACTCCGCTGGTTTTGGTGGCGGATCAATGCGTACAGTGAAATCGCAGCGATGGTGGTCTCTTTCCTAATGGCCATTTATCTGGAAATTTTACACCCCGGCGAGCTGGCCAGCCATACCAAACTACTGCTTGGAGTAGGCGTGACAACGGCTAGCTGGGTAATCGTCACCTTCCTTACCCCACCTACTGACCATAAGACGTTGCTATCTTTTTACCAACTCATCAAGCCTTCCCCCGGAGGCTGGCGCCCGGTCATTGAACAGGCCAAGGCGGAGGGTGCGCTGACGGAAGCAGATGTGGTGCCCGGTAAGTTGCCGATGGAAATTGCGGCTATGGTGATTGCCTGTTTCACCGTTTATGCGGCCTTGTTTGCAACCGGGTTCTGGATTTACGGGAATACCAGTTCTGCGTTGGTGGCCACGGTGGTTGCTGCCGTAGGTGCCGGCCTGTTGATGGTATTCTGGCAGCGCCTGAATGCGCTGAGGCAGGTCTAAAATCTGACTGTAAGGACGTTGACCGCGGCTTTAAAAGAATTGGATTTTCCGATTCAAAAAAACATTCCTATTTTGGGTGCCAACCAACAAACCACTGACCCACATGGCCAACGTCCTTACCCACAGTCTTTTTACCGAGTTTGACATCCACCTGTTTCGCAGCGGCACCCATTTTAAGCTGTACGAAAAACTGGGCAGCCACCCCATTGAAGTGGATGGGCAAGCTGGCACCTACTTTGCCGTTTGGGCACCCAATGCACAGGCGGTTTCCGTGATCGGGAATTTCAACTACTGGAACCGGGACAGCCACGCGCTTATGCCCCGATGGGATGGTTCCGGCATTTGGGAAGGGTTCGTCCCGGGTATCGGCAAGGGAGAACTGTATAAGTACCACATCCACGCCAAAGACGGGCGTCATCTTGAAAAAGGCGACCCCTTTGCGCTGCTGTGGGAGATCCCACCGAATACCGCTTCCGTGGTCTGGGACATCAGCGACTATGCCTGGCAGGACAAATCCTGGATGGACAAGCGCAAAGACATTTCCGGACTGGATAAGCCTTACTCCGTGTATGAGGTCCACATGGGTACCTGGAAAAAGACACATGGGGGGCTGCGCAGCCTGAGCTACAAGGAAATGGCCGATGAGATGGTGGCCTACGTGAAAGAGATGGGCTTTACCCATGTGGAATTCCTCCCGGTCATGGAGCACCCCTACTTCCCGAGCTGGGGCTATCAAATCACGGGCTACTTTGCTCCGACCAGCCGGTACGGTACGCCACAGGAATTTATGCACCTGGTGGATGCCTTCCATCAGGCGGGCATTGGGGTGATTCTTGACTGGGTGCCTTCCCACTTCCCAACCGATGCCCATGGACTGGCAGATTTTGACGGCACGCACCTCTACGATCATGCCGATCCGCGCAAGGGTTTCCATCCTGACTGGAAGAGCGCCATTTTCAATTACGGCCGGCATGAGGTTAAAGCCTTCCTGATTTCCAATGCCCTGTTCTGGCTCGACCGTTACCATATAGACGGGCTGCGGGTGGATGCGGTGGCCTCCATGCTTTACCTCGACTACTCCCGGGAAGAAGGCGAATGGATTCCAAATATTCACGGTGGCAATGAGAACCTGGAAGCGATTGCCTTCCTCAAGGAGTTTAACGAAACGGTTTACAAGGAATTTCCGGATACGATTACCATCGCTGAAGAATCAACCGCCTGGACGGGCGTGTCCCGGCCTACTTTTGATGGCGGACTAGGCTTTGGGCAAAAGTGGATGATGGGCTGGATGCACGACACCCTCAGCTATTTCAAAAACGACCCCATCCACCGGCAATACCACCACGGGGAGATTACCTTCAGCCTGGTCTACGCATTTAGCGAAAACTTCATGCTGCCGCTTTCCCACGATGAGGTCGTTCACGGCAAAGGCCCCATCATGGACCGTATGCCGGGCGATGAATGGCAGCGCTTTGCCAACCTGCGACTGTTGTACGGCTACATGTTCACCCACCCGGGCACACAGCTCTTGTTTATGGGCGATGAGTTCGGGCAAACCAGCGAGTGGAATATTGAAAGAGGCCTGGAGTGGTGGCTGACGGAGCATGATTTCCACAAAGGAGTACAGGCCTGGATCAAAGCACTGAATGGCTACTACCGCAATGCCCCTGCCCTGCACCAAAAACAGTTCAGTCCCGAGGGCTTTCAGTGGATAGACCACAACGATAATCAAAACAGCACCATTTCTTACCTCCGTTACGGAGAAGACAAGGATCAGCCGCTGGCCGTTATTTGCAACTTCACGCCGGTAGCCCGCCCGGGGTATAAAATCGGTCTGCCACTGCATGGCAACTGGAAGGAAGTCCTGAACAGTGATGATAAGGCCTACGGCGGATCAGGAGACCACCACAATACCAAGATCATCAAAACAACGCAGGAAACGTACCACGGCCGGCCCTACAGCGCGGAAGTGACCCTGCCGCCCCTTGGTATTATTGTGCTGGAGCTGGACAAAGCCATAGCCCCTAAAGCAACAAAAACAGCGGCCAAAAAGAAAGCCCCGGCCAAGGCAGCAACAAAACCCAGAACCACCAAAAAAGCCGTAAAAAAAGAAAAAGCGAAGTAAATCCACTACCTTCGGGCTGCCTGCAAGACTATATACTCGGTTGATGCAGGCAACCAGGATTACTTAACAAACGATCAGGATTCTTTCCTGCTCAGCCCTAACGCTTTTTTAACTGGAAAAGCGTAGACATGGCAAAAACAGCATTGATTACCGGTAGCAGCAGCGGTATAGGTCTCGGTATTGCCCGCTCCTTCGCGGAGGCAGGGTACAATCTCGTATTTAACGGACTGGAAGACAATGGCGCAGCAATTGCCGCCGGCGTTGCATCGGAGTTTGGTATTGAAGCCTACTTCTCCCCTACCAATTTAATGGACCCTGTAGCCATCGGGAAGATGGTCGAAGAGGCGGAGTCCCGCTTCGGCGGAGTGGATGTCCTGGTGAATAACGCCGGTGTGCAGTACGTTGCCCCCATAGAAGAATTTCCGGAAAGCAAATGGGACCTCATCCTTGGGGTCAACCTCAGTGCGGCCTTTCATGCCACCAAAGCCGTCTGGCCAGGCATGCAAAGCCGGGGCTTCGGGCGGATTATCAATATCGCTTCTGTGCACGGGCTTAAGGCATCACCTTTCAAAACAGCTTATGTAGCGGCCAAGCACGGTATGGTCGGCCTGACCAAGGTGCTGGCATTAGAGGGAGCAGAACACGGCATTACCGCCAACGCCATCTGCCCCGGCTACGTCAAGACCCCGCTGGTTGAAAAGCAGATTCCGGAGCAGGCCAAATCCCACGGCATGACGGAGGAAGAGGTCACCGAAAAGGTCTTCCTCAAAGCTCATGCGGTCAAGGACTTTGTGAAGGTGGAAACCCTGGGCGCACTGGCCCTTTTTCTGGCGGGTGAGGCAGCCGCTACGGTTACCGGTACGGCGATCCCGGTAGACGGGGGATGGGCAGCGAAGTAACAAGACATCAGGAAACACAGGAAAAGATCAAGTAAATGGAACAGAAAAAGTTAGCCCTGGCCCTGCAGGGTGGCGGTTCGCACGGTGCTATCACCTGGGGGGTGCTGGACCGCCTGCTGGAAGAGGAAAACATAGACCTGGAAGGCTTTTCGGGTACAAGTGCGGGCGCCATGAATGCAGCCGTATTAGCCTACGGGCTTCACATCTCCGGGCGGGATAAAGCGAAATCCCTGCTCGACCAGTTTTGGCGCCGGGTAGCGGAATCAGCAGCTTTGTCTCCGGTACAGCCTGCTCTCTGGGATTTGCTCTTTGGCGGTGGAAATATGGATTACTCTCCGGGCTTTATGGCCGCGGAAGCCGCGAGTATGTTTGTTTCGCCCTATCAGTTCAACCCATTGGGTGTCAATCCTCTGCGTGATATACTGGCGGATCTTGTCGACTTTGAAGCCCTGCGGCACTGCAACGTTACGCAACTGTTTGTCTGTGCAACCAACGTAAGGCGGGGACGGGCCAAGGTATTCGACCTGCCCCACATCTCCGTAGATGCCGTAATGGCTTCAGCCTGTCTGCCGGAAGTGTTCAAAGCCGTAACCATCGATGGCGAAGACTACTGGGACGGCGGTTTCATGGGTAATCCCCCCATTTACCCACTCATTGATGCCGGCTGTCAGGATGTCCTGCTGGTGCAGATCAATCCCATCAATATCGACCGGACGCCTCAAACCTCCTCAGAAATCCGGGACCGGGTCAACGAGCTGAGTTTTAATTCCAGCCTGATGCTGGAAATGCGGCGCATCGCGTTTGTGGACAAACTATTGTCATCTGGTGTAGACCTCGGAGCGCCCTTCCACAAAGTCTTCATCCACCACATCAATCCGGAAGCCGAAGTGCAGGGGCTGAACCTCTCCAGCAAGCTCAACGCCAACTGGCAGTTCCTCCTGCGGCTCAAAGCCATTGGTCGGGAAAAGGCAGAAGCCTGGCTTGCCCGGCACAGCGATCAGATCGGGGTGGCATCGAGCTGTAACATCCGGGAGACTTTTCTGTAGGATTACTCCTCAGGAGGGAACAGGAACTGCCCGGACGCCCGGTCCCAGTGCAGCTTGATCTCCTCCCGGCGCAAGCGGTCGAAGGCCGGGCAGGCGATCTGCTCTTCCGGGCTGGCGGAATCCCCGCAGTAGTAAAACCGCTTACCGGTAAATACGGAGGCGGTAAGGGTGGTGCCCCGCTGCGGTAAATCCAGCAAGACCGGCATCGCTTCTTCCAGGATTGCCGGCTCCCCGGCGTAGTCCGGTTCCAGGAAATCGAAAACCGATAGCGCCCCGAGTGTATACTCCGTCCAGTCATACTGATCAGGGTGTTCCGGGCGGAGGAAGTGGTATTCCTGGGTAGCGCCAAACCCATCATAGGCTTTTTTGCTCACCGCGATCATGGGGTTGCCGTTGGCCAGGCGAAAGAGGACGACCTGTACATGATAGGTGCCGCCGCCGGTGCCTTCGTCAATGATTTCGATAAAGCCATTCTTTAGGTCTACCGTCGCCTCAAGTTCCATTTCCAGGCTGGACTCTGCCACCCATTTATTCCCTTTTTGAGTCAGTTCGTAGGGACTGTTGTAGGGTGGCTCCAGGCTGCGGTAGTAGTCCAGGACGTTCTTTCGCTTTGACGATTCAGCTTCAAGAGCTTCATTGGTTGGCGGCGAGGTGGCTTCGGGCTGCTCCTGAATGGCCTCGGCGGTGTCTGTGCCGGCAATAGGGGCTTTTTCCACATCCGGGCCCGCTCCTCCCGAGCAGGCCAATAGGGCAACGCTCAGGAATGCCCAGACTAGTGTTTTTATTGAAAGATGCATAGCTTAATGTTATCGGAATAACTGAACATCTCCTTCATAAAGGGTC
>CAJXNH010000046.1 GCA_913057245.1 uncultured Phaeodactylibacter sp. | reverse complement strand
TGAGGTTCGTTGCAGGTAAGTTCAACCTTTTAGATGTCTTTTCCAACCCCTATCTTTAACTTTGACAGACCACTAGTGCATCAGCAAGACTTCTCCATCATTTACCCGCCTCATCAACAGATGGGCGTGCTGCAGACAGGAACAGGCCGGGGGAAATAATCAATTCCCCCGCTCCGTCAATTAATCTTTATCCTTCGGTAGCAACAGGCGTATCTCTACCCGGCGGTTTTTAGCCCGCCCGGCTTCCGTATCGTTTTTCGCCACCGGCATACCAGAGCCTCTACCGACTGGCCTGAGGCGTTCTTCAGGCAGCCCAAGATTCTGCAAGTAGCCGGAAACTGACTCCGCCCGCTCTTTTGAAAGACGCAGGTTGTAGGGCTCTGCCCCTTCCTGATCAGTATGACCGGATATTTCCAGTACCCACGTACGGTCCTTCACCAATTCAAACAATTGCTGAAGGTTGAAATAGGAGGTAGAATCCAATTGTGCACCATTTGTAGGGAAATAAACTTCTATTGGTGCCGCTTTGCCCTCCTGTACCATAGCCTTGAGGGTTACGACATCCATCGTATCATTTAACCGGATCACCTCTTTTCCTGCGGGCAGTTCAGCGACAGTAGACTTGGGGAAAATGCCAGGACGATTCACCTCAAACTTTACCTGTGCCACAGAATCCGGCAGCACATACTGGAAACGGCCATTAGGTTGGGCAGACACCTCGGCAATCACCGCGTTCGATTTGGCATCCCGAATTACGATTTTGGTATCACTGGTAATAGGATATTCGCTGGTCACTGCTCCGATCACCGTCTTCTGGCGCTGGGGCCGTGCAGCTTCCGGGATGCCCGTAGCGTAGAGGTCGCTGTGGTAACTCCACCCCAAATCATCGGAGGAGAGATAGCCAATACTTCCGGAAGGGCTTAGCGAAAGATTGTACCCCCAGTCGTGGTAAATAGAGTTAATTTCTTTCCCCAAATTGACAGGCTCCGTCCAGTTGCGCCAAGTGCCATCCAGCCGGCGGCACATAAAGACATCAGTTTCGCCAAGGCCACCGTGCCCGCTGGAGCTGAAGTAGAAAGTCTTCCCATCAGCATGCAGGAAGGGGGAACGCTCCTGTTCATCGGTATTGATAGCAGGACCGATGGGAAAAGGATGCCCGAACTGCCCGTCTTTTTGCCTTAAGGCGACGAAGATGTCAATATCCGAGGGGCGGTACAGATTCTCCAGGGCCTCTTTGGAGGCTGCGAAGATGAGCGCATTCCCATCCGGTGACAGCACGGCCCTGCCCAGCCAGGGAAAGGCATTCACCTCGCTCTTCAGGGAATCAGCGGGGCTCCAGCCATCAAGTGTACGGTGGCTGGTGAATAGCTTACCGTTCCGGAAAAGCAGCATGGTGTTCCCATCGGCAGTGATGGACAATAGTGCTTCATTCTGCTCAGTGGAAAGAGAGGCAACTACTTTAGGCTGCTGCCATTTTCCAGATTCATAGTCGTAGGTGGACTCCAGGATTTCAGTGCCCATTTCAGCATCAGGGCTGGAATAGTACAGGACTTCACCCGATACATCAATCACTGGTGAACGTTCATTGCGGCCGGTATTCAGCTCGTCGATTGGGTAAAGGTGCAGACTATCTGCAGGCCGGCTCAGTATAGCGGTAGCATCTTCCACCCAGCGCTCTTTGGTGGTATAGTATACAAAATTAGCCCGGCAGCCGGGCGGGCGCTCATCCGGGAACTGAGGGCCGCAGGCGCTGATGAGGCGGATCGCGGACGCCCATGCCTTATCACGGCGCAATTGCTCCACCACCCGTTGCATCAGTACGTAGGTACGCTGTGCCGGTGCCCCGCGGTTGATGACTTCAATGAGTCCGTCTATGTCATCGGGCGCAAGGCCCCAGCGCACCTGATTATTGACTTTGGTAAAACCACGGACTTCCTGAAGGCGGGCGGCCTGTACCTCCGTCAAAGCACTTTGATCAATACCGGACATCTGACGAGCCACCGCCTCTGATGCAAAATCATTAATCATAGAGAGCGGGTAATCATTCAGAAAATCGAGTAAAGCTCCGATACCGGGTGATTTAGCAGCCTCTACAAAGGGGTCGAGATAGCACTCAGCGGCAATCCAGTGGCTGGGGTGATCTTCTGCCATTTTTTTCAAATCTCCCAATTCATAGACTTTGAGGAAAGACCGAATCAACTGACCTTTGATACGGTTTTCAAAGCCCAGATGATTTTTGCGCAGTAGGTCCCCATGCCGGTTAACCAAAGCAGTGAGGGTTTCGTAAGATAATGAATTAAGGCGTTCCATTTCTGCATTTACAATAAAGCTCCGGACACCTTCTGCACGGCGTTGATTGAAGCGGGACAGGGGCGGCACCTCATCCATAAACTGATCGTATACCAGGATTTCACTTTGCTCCTTTAGTACATCCAGAGCCATTTTAACCATATCCGACTGTGCACGCCGGAGGGTATTAGGGCTGATGCCGAGTTTACGCTGTTTGCGCTGTTTTTTGGAAGGAAGCGACTGATAGATTGAATCAGCAGCACTGATATAACTCAGCGCAGACTGGATTTCAGGCAGGGAAAGCGTCTCCTCTAAAGTCAGCAGACGGCCCATTTCCAAATGAGCAGCAGCGCCCCATTTAGCATGAGAAAGGTGTCGCTCAAAAGCTGCTGCTGCCTCGTCGTAGGCTTTCATTTTGATGTACTTGCGCCCTTTTTTGACTTGGCTGAAAAGAGGGAAGGCAAGCATGCCACAGAGCACTATAAGGACTGTAGGCCGGAAGGAGGGTAGGTATCTCATGTTTACCGGGGTTGTTCATTAATTTTTCAAATATATGATTTTTTCACAAAATCCTGACTTTGGATACATGGTCCTCAGGGTAATCGCCAAAAGGCTCCTGTAGCCGCGCACCTCCTGCCTGCCTCCACAAAATCCCTTAGAATACTATAATTTCCAATAGGACAGCCCCCGCAAATTCCCTACTTTTGTGGCTTATTAGCGACGGAGAAAAAAATCCCGTCAAACTGCCTAAGTATCCCTGAACTCAAAACAAACAACGCATGTACCGTACTCATACCTGCGGAGAGCTCCGCATATCGCATGTTGGCCAGGAAGTGACCCTTAGCGGTTGGGCGCAAACCGTACGCGACAAAGGCTATATGGTATTCATTGACCTGCGCGACCGCTATGGCGTGACGCAGCTGCTGTTCAATGAAGACATTTCTTCTCCTGAATTACTGGTAAAAGCCCGGGAAGTAGGCCGCGAATTCGTGCTGCAAGCCAAGGGTAAAGTAGCCGAGCGGACTTCGAAAAACGATAAAATCCCAACGGGTGAAGTGGAAATCGAAGTCACCGAACTGATCATCCTGAATGCGTCAAAGGTGCCTCCCTTTACCATTGAGGCTGAAAGTGATGGAGGCGATGATCTGCGTATGAAGTACCGCTACCTCGACCTGCGCCGCGGACCGGTACAGGAAAATATCATGTTCCGCAGCCGCCTGGCCATTGAGACCCGCAAGCACCTGGCGGATGAGGGCTTCCTCGAAATTGAGACACCATTCCTCATCAAGAGTACGCCGGAGGGGGCACGCGACTTTGTGGTACCTTCCCGTATGAACCCCGGGCAGTTCTATGCGCTGCCGCAGAGCCCGCAGACCTTCAAGCAAATCCTGATGGTCTCTGGTTTTGATAAGTACTTCCAGATTGTGAAGTGCTTCCGGGATGAGGACCTGCGTGCCGACCGGCAGCCAGAGTTCACGCAGATTGACTGCGAAATGGCTTTCGTAACCCAGGAGCAGGTGCTCAACACCTTCGAAGGACTGACCCGCCACCTTTTCAACACCCTGAAAGGTATCGAACTGCCTGAATTCCCACGCATGTCCTACGACGAGGCAATAACCCGCTTTGGTTCTGACAAGCCAGACCTGCGCTTCGGCATGGAATTCACAGAGCTGAATGATGTTGCACAAAATAAAGGCTTCAAGGTTTTTGACAGCGTTGAGCTGATCGTGGGCATCGTGGCAGAAGGCTGCGCGGAGTACTCCCGCAAGCAGGTGGACGAGCTTACAAAGTGGATGCAGCGCCCACAGATCGGAGCGAAAGGGCTGGTTTACGTGAAGTACAATGAAGATGGTACTTTCAAGTCTTCTGTAGATAAGTTTTTCTCCGCCGAAGACCTCAAAGCCTGGGCAGACAAAATGGGGGCCAAGCCCGGCGACCTGATGCTCGTACTGGCCGGCGAAACCGACAAAACCCGCAAGCAGCTCAACGAACTCCGCCTCGAAATGGGCCGCCGCCTCGGCCTGATGAAAGAGGGCGACTTCAAGCCACTTTGGGTAGTCGACTTCCCCCTCCTCGAATGGGATGAAGAAACTGAGCGCTTCTACGCCATGCACCACCCCTTCACGTCTCCGAAGAAAGAAGACGTAGCGCGTATGCTGGATGGTGACCACGAAACGATGAAAGCGCTGCGCGCTGATGCGTACGACCTGGTGATTAACGGGTCAGAAATTGGCGGAGGATCCATTCGTATCCACGACCGAAAGCTGCAGGAGCGCAACTTCAAACTTCTGGGCTTCACACAGGAAGAAGCCGAGGCTCAGTTCGGCTTCCTGATGGGCGCTTTTGAATACGGTGCGCCCCCCCACGGTGGCATTGCCTTTGGTTTTGACCGCCTCTGCGCAGTGATGAACGGACAAAGCTCAATCCGGGACTTCATTGCTTTCCCGAAAAACAATATGGGCCGCGATATGATGATCGACGCCCCTGCACCGGTACACAAAGAGCAACTTGATGAGTTGTACCTGGCACAAAAAAACATTGAAGAGTAAGATAAAACCAAATTATACCTATGGATACCAAATTCCTCCAAGAACTTGGACTGCATACTGAAAATGCCGGTACCAGCACCGGGCAAAACTCGATGGACTCTGGCCAATACATCGAGTCCTATTCACCCGTAGACGGAAAGCTCATCGGCAAGGTGAGTCAAACCACCGGCGAAGAATACGAGCAGGTGATTGCTACGGCGCAGGAAGCCTTCAAAACCTGGCGTATGATGCCTGCTCCGGCCCGGGGCGAGGTGGTACGGCAGTATGGGCTGAAGCTGCGTGAACACAAGGATGCACTCGGCCGCCTTGTTTCCTACGAAATGGGCAAAAGCCTGCAGGAAGGCTGGGGAGAAGTACAGGAGATGATCGACATCTGTGACTTTGCCGTAGGGCAGTCCCGTCAGCTGTATGGCCTGACGATGCACTCTGAGCGCCCGAGCCACCGCATGTACGAGCAGTACCACCCGCTGGGTATTGTGGGCATTATTTCAGCCTTCAACTTCCCGGTAGCAGTATGGTCCTGGAATTCCATGATCGCACTCATCTGTGGTGATGTGACGGTTTGGAAAGCGTCTGAAAAGTCTCCCCTATGCTCCGTAGCCTGCCAAAACCTGCTGCGCGATGTGCTGAAGGAGAACAACGTGCCTGAGGGCGTAAGCTGCATCATCAACGGCGACTACAAGGTGGGCGAGTTTATGACCAAAGACCACCGCGTACCCCTCGTTTCGGCGACTGGCAGCACCCGTATGGGTAAAATTGTGGGTGCAGAAGTGGCTGGCCGACTGGGTAAAACCATTCTGGAGCTGGGTGGCAATAACGCCATCATCGTTACGCCAAGCGCTGACACGAACGTCGTACTCACCGGTGCCCTCTTCGGTGCGGTAGGCACAGCCGGGCAGCGTTGCACCTCCACCCGCCGCCTGATTGTACACGAGAGCCTCTTTGACGAGGTGAAGGAGAAAATGACCAAAGCCTACGGGCAGTTGCGCATCGGCAACCCATTGGATGAAAACAACCACGTGGGCCCGCTGATTGATAAGGATGCCGTGCAAAACTACCTGAACGCGATCGAAGCGGTTCAGAAAGAAGGCGGTAAACTTCTCGTGGAAGGTGGCGTACTCGAAGGGCCCGGCTACGAAAGTGGCTGCTATGTTAAGCCTTGCATTGTGGAAGCAGAGCACGATTATAAAACGGTACATACCGAAACCTTCGCCCCTATCCTCTACCTCATTAAGTACAAAGATATGGATGAGGCGATTGCTTACCACAATGAGGTACCACAGGGCTTGTCATCGGCCATTATGACCAACAACCTGCGGGAAGCAGAGCGTTTCCTTTCCCATGCCGGTTCTGACTGTGGTATTGCCAATGTCAACATCGGTACAAGCGGTGCGGAAATCGGCGGCGCTTTTGGTGGCGAAAAGGAAACTGGCGGTGGCCGCGAGAGTGGCTCGGATGCCTGGAAGGCTTACATGCGTCGTCAGACCAATACCATTAACTACAGCACAGAGGTGCCGTTGGCGCAGGGTATTAAGTTTGACCTGGACTAATAACGGAACGCCCGACCCTTTTTAAGAGGCGGGCAAGCCAGATATGCAATTACGCCCGGTGGAGGTAGCTCTGCCGGGCGTTTTTCCTCAATCAAAGCACTGCGGAGCCTCGTAGCCTCCTAATGCTATGAAGGCGATCACACAACGAAACGATAAGTGAGAAAAAAAGGCAAACGCACCAAACGTAGTTTCCACTACAATGGGCGATACAAGCCTTTAGGAAAGAAGGTTTAGCTTGTTTCTCGCCTCAGACCGGTCACGTACGCCCCCATATGGGCTGGGCTCTTCCTTTTTGGTCCCGGTAAACCGGGACCAAAAAGGAAGCAAAAACGCTAGAAATTGCAAACGCGTCCCTAGAACATGCAATTTCGGCATTCACCACCCAATTTAACATGTTTCGTGGCATGTTTTGATACGTTTGCCTTGGGAGAACGGTGCACAAGTTGGTCCAAAACTTTAAATATTCGCCCCCATTCTTCCTCCGACATATTAGTGCTGGATGGAAGGCATAAACCACTATTAAACAACGCCTCTGACGTTCCATCCCCGTAAAAAGGCGCTTTTTGAAAGAGTGGCTGAAGATGCATAGGCTTCCAAAGTGGACGAGATTCTATATTGTCGCGCTCTAAAGCAAGGCGGATATCATGGTAGGTAAGACCTTTGTTCTTCTCAGGATCTACAAGAATAGTAGTCAGCCATCGGTTGCAAAAGGTACCCTCAGGCTCTGTGGGTAACTCAATACAATATCCATAGTTTTGCCAGTGGTCAAAGTATGCTTTATAGCGTTCAAAGTTAGCGCGCCGTTGTGCAATGCGCTCTTCGATTATGAGCATCTGCCCTCTGCCTATACTCGCAGATATATTGCTAAGCCGGTAATTGTAACCTAGTTCTGAATGCTGATAATGAGGTGCTGGATCTTTGGCCTGTGTGGCGAGAAAGCGGGCTTTTTGAATGATGTCGGCATCATCGGAGACAAGGGCTCCTCCACCGCTCGTTGTAATGATTTTATTTCCGTTAAAGGAATAAACGCCAAGCTTCCCGAAGGTGCCAGTGCGCTGGCCATTTAGTGTAGACCCCAGGCTCTCGGCGGCATCTTCGACTACAGGGATGTCAAACTCGTTGCATATATTAACAATCTCAGCGATTTTGGCTGGGATCCCGTAAAGGTGTACAGGGATACAGGCCTTAGGGCGTATCCCCTTAGCCAGGAGGTCCTCTATCGCAAGACGCAAATGAGCGGGGCTCATATTCCAGGTCTCTTTCTCAGAGTCGATAAAGACCGGATGGGCCCCCATGTACAGTATAGGATTGGCAGAAGCACAGAAAGTAAAGCTCTGGCATAAGACATAGTCACCAGGTTTTACGTTGAGCAGCCGCATAGCAAGGTGTATAGCAGCAGTACCCGAGGATAAAACAGCAGCGTGGGCAACTTTATTGTAGGCCTTCAGATCCTCCTCGAAGCTATCCACACTTGGACCTACAGGAGCTACCCAGTTTGATGCTAATGCCTCCTTAATGAATTCAGTCTCTTTATAACCCAAATGAGGACGAGACAAACTAATTCTTTTGTCCATGTCTGATTTTTTCATAAGTCAGAAAATGTTTAGAAACATTTTTGGTCCAAAGTACTTGTCTGGACTAGTGTTTGATGGAACGGGCAGCTTGGGAATAGTTGGTAGGCGAATAGCAAAAGCTACTGCCCAACTCTTACAGCCTGAAAACTCATGATATAAGTATTCAGTCTTGCTGCTTCTACAAAGCCCAGGCCTTGTCAAACAGTAATATTATCGCAGTATCTCTAATGGATAATTACCTGTTTTCACCTGTCTCATTCCGTACTTTCCATCTGGGTTTAAAGGGAAGCCTCCTGATGAGGAGCCGATTTTTTTGGGTTGTGTCGTAATGTACTCAGTGGGACATTTCGAGCGAAACCCTTCAGAGGCCGGAAAACCCGACTTCGGAATTGCGGCACCTGAGCTTCGGTAATTGTGTGGCCATTCCAGGAGGATGTATGGCAATCATCTTAATTACCGCTTACTTAAGATGCGTATCGTTCAAAAGATGCTGGCACAAAGTAAACACAGTGCTTTTGCACTTACCTGAAAAGGTTGTGTCAATACTGGTTTTTGTATTGCTTTTTCGGAAAAGAGCAATCTGATACCCGCTTTTTACTGTACGCCAGGCTATTGCAAAATCGAGAGGTTTGATCTGTATTGTAATTTCATCACAAACCATTACAGTATGACCACCCGAAATTTGTGAATTCCGAGCGGTCGGGCTACAGGAAGATTTGTGCGACAGTTTGCCGACAGACTAGTAAACAAAATGGTTTTAATGGATGAAAGGGATTGATTTTGCGGGCTTGCGTTCCCGCCTTTCCCTGAGCGCCGAAGCTGATGCGAAGGGGCTAGGTAGCTGGGGGGAGCGCGGAGGCAGGAAAAATCAATCCCGTGTTAGAAATGTCCAGTAGTTTAGTTTGCCGGTTTAAAAAGTACATTTATCACAATGTCAACCGTACAGACCTTAAAAGCAATGTTTCACGAGCTGCGTTATATGCTATTGAGACCATTCTATACTTTCCAGGCGATTCAAAAATGAAAAATGGATAAAGCGTAAATACTCACGAGCTGCGCGATAATAAGTTACTTATACCCGAAGTTGTTGTTTTTTTTGCGATCCCTTACCCTTCGGTTGGGCAATGATGGTACAGGACCAGGGAGTTGTAAAGATGTACCAGGAAATTTTCGAGATTAATGGCTATCCTCGGAGACAGAGAAATGCGGTGTTAGTGCGTGGTGATTTTATTCAAATTCATTTTTTATTTCAAACCCAGCCTCCTTCAGCACCTGATCCCGCCGGAACAACTCTACATCAGCCGCCACCATTTCACTGCAAAGCTCCTGCAGGTCATAAGAAGGCTCCCAACCCAGTTTTTCTTTTGCTTTGGCAGGGTCGCCAATCAGCAAGTCCACTTCTGTGGGGCGGAAGTACTGAGGATCAACAGCGACCACCTCGCTGCCTGCCCTCAAGATATAGTCCGGGTGGGCGCTACTGCTCACGACGCCAACCTCATGGACACCCGCGCCTATGAAGTCCAGCTCCACACCGATCTCGCGGAAGCTCATGCGCACGAATTCGCGCACGCTTGTGGTGATGCCGGTAGCCAGGACGTAGTCTTCGGGCTTTTCCTGCTGTAGCATGAGCCACATGCCTTTGATATAGTCTTTAGCATGGCCCCAATCGCGCTTGGCATCCATATTGCCGAGGTAAATCTTGTCTTGCAAGCCGAGAGCAATTTTGGCGACGGCCCGGGTGATCTTGCGGGTAACGAAGGTTTCGCCACGCAAGGGGCTCTCATGGTTGAAAAGGATGCCATTGCATGCGTACATATTATAGGCTTCCCGATAGTTGACCGTCATCCAGTAGGCGTACAGTTTGGCGACAGCGTAAGGAGAACGAGGATAAAACGGTGTGGTTTCCCGCTGTGGGACCTCCTGTACCAAGCCGTATAATTCGGATGTGGACGCTTGGTAAAACCGGGTTTTTTCCTGTAAGCCGAGGATGCGGATGGCTTCCAGCAGGCGGGTGGTACCGAGGCCATCTACATCTGCAGCGTACTCGGGAGCATCGAAGCTGACCTGTACGTGCGACATAGCACCAAGGTTGTAAATTTCATCTGGCTGTACCTCCTGTATGATGCGGATGATGTTAGTACTGTCGGTCAAATCACCGTAGTGGAGGATGAAGCGGCGGTCTTCCTCATGAGGGTCCTCATAAAGATGGTCAATGCGGGCAGTATTAAAAAGCGAGGCACGCCGCTTGATACCATGGACTTCATAGCCTTTTTCGAGCAGGAATTCACTGAGGTAAGCCCCATCCTGACCGGTAATGCCAGTGATTAGGGCTTTTTTCTTTTGTATTTTCATCGTAAGTCAAGTTGTTTAAGACAGCAAAAGTGGATTTCCCCGGAAGGGAACTTACCAACGCATGCTTCCAATCAAAGACTCATCACCTTTAATTGGCAAGTACAAACACCAGGTCGGCTCCTGGCGTGAGAGCGGCAGGAGCCCGGTCATACATTCTTAGCTGAATACCGCGAGCAGCTATACCGACGACGAAGTAGTTTGGGACCAAACATGACTTCGTGCCTGCCCAACATGCAAAGGCAGGCGGGTCGGCATATACTCGTGCGTCGGGTGGACGCCCAAACCTCTCCGTTCCGAGTATATCAGAAAAATCTGATCAACAGACAAGAACAACTTACTCCGGCTTTAAGAGCTGCCCCTCTTTAAGCAGTAATGGTTTAGCATCTACGTCTCGTAAGTAAATAAGGTCTGGCTCAAAGCGGTACATCCGATATTCTTTTTCGAAAGCTGGATCTCCGTTGAGCAGGCGGACCGTATCCTCTGCAAACGTAGCACCTCCAGCTGCAAAACAAACGGAAAACGCAACATGACGGATATTTACTTCCGTAAGATAGGGCTTACCCTTTTCGTCTTCCTTGAAGTCGAGGGTAAAGAAGCCATGTTTAGGCGCCTGGGCATGGCTGAAGAGCTTGTCCATAATCTGAACAGCTGTATTAACGAGTTCCGGCTCATTCAGCAACCGGCCAAAGGATGAATTGCCGGTAACTCCCGAGGGAGCGACCTTGGCCATAATGTATGCGACCCGTTCTGAACAAGCCGCTCTCATCAGTTGACCGTCATAGTAAAGCAATTTACAGGCAAGGTTACGCCCGGGCAGGTATTGGCTGCCAATGAATTGCTTCACCTTTGGGTTGATGTGTATCCAATTGCGGAGGGCAGCTTCATTTTCCACTTTCAGCGCACCCAAACCGCTTGAGCCAGAGGTAGCGCGTACCCAAAAGGGGTAGCCCAGCGTCTTAATCGCTTCTTCA
This sequence comes from uncultured Phaeodactylibacter sp., assembly GCA_913057245.1. Classification (GTDB taxonomy): domain Bacteria; phylum Bacteroidota; class Bacteroidia; order Chitinophagales; family Saprospiraceae; genus Phaeodactylibacter. The sequence continues at coordinate 5,861 of CAJXNH010000046.1, read as the reverse complement.
AAGTGATCAGTGCCCGGTTCAATAATAACGGAAGGAGGCACCCAGCCTGTACCTTTCAAGATTTCCGTCATCACCCCTTTATCGGCCAGCTGTTGTGCCAGCGTATAGCTTGGCAAAAGGGCTTTACAAGGCAGCGTTTCCCGTTCTGCCCGTTTTGCCCAGGCCAGTACTTCCAGCTCGGGCTGTACCAAAGCGATATCAATATCATGCGCATCGATAATCCGCTCCATCGCGGGCCAATACTCAACGTGGCCAGCAGGCGGCACGAGATAGGTCTTGTTATAAAGCGTGGTGTCGTAGAGGTCTCTGGCATAGAGCGTGATATCTGTGCCAATGAGCTCATAGCGGCTATAATGGCTATACCAACGCAAGGCCCTGGCAATGCTCCGTGGGGTCGGACCACCAACTCCATTAATTAGTATTCTCAAAGTCTAATGTTTTTTGCAGTCGTCGATTTCCCTGTAATTTCCAGGCTTTAGAGGAATCGGAATGGGAGAAGTTAAGCCCCCGTGTTCAAGCTCTGGCACACTGTTAAGGGACCGGAGAAGAATAACTTCTCCATTTGATACGGCTTCTTTTGAGGGTTCGGTGGGCTGATCCAAAAATATTTGCCCGTTGGAACTGGGACGGCGAGTGTAGAAAGCATCTGCGTAGCGTTAAAGATGCTGGAGTTCCACCATTTTTTTGAAGTCTGTATTGTTCTGAATGAGCGTTTGAAATGTACCGGACTCTTCAATGGCGCCATTCTGAACAAATACGATTTTATCGGCATTCCGTACTGTTGACAAGCGATGCGCGATAATGACGATGGTATGCTTACCTTTTAGTTTATTCAGGCTGGCCTGAATGGCTTGCTCGGTAGTTGAATCCAGAGAGGAAGTAGCTTCGTCCATCAGAAGGAGTTCTGGTTTTTTGTAGATTTCCCGGGCAATAGAGATGCGCTGTTTTTGGCCACCACTAAGGCTCATTCCATTGCTGCCGACTAAGGTTTGCAAGTCAGCGGGCTGCTGCTGCACAAAGTCAGCTATTTCAGCTGCACGAAGAGCTTCCCGGCACTTTTCCAGATTTTCGGGGGAAGGGTCGCCCCAAAGGCTGACGTTTTCAAATATCGTACCCTGAAAGATGACCGGGTCCTGAGTAATGTAACCGATTTTGCGCTGAAAAGTAGCAGGGTCAAGTCTTACTGCATCCTCCCCGTCAATCAGTAATTGACCACTACTGGGAGGGAGTAGCAGTGATAAGATGTTCATTAGGGTGGTTTTACCTGATCCACTTTCTCCAACGATGGCGACCGTCTGATTTTTTTGAATATCCAAATTTATCTTGTGCAAGACTTCCTTTTTCCCGTAGGCAAAGCTGACCTCTTTAAAGCGGATACCCGTTTTTAAACCTTCAAAAACAACTGCCCCTCCTTTCCGCCTTTTTGATTTAATTTCTTTTTGATAGTGTTGCATGTTTTGCAAAGAACCGGCAACGCCCTGAAAATTAGCAAAAGCCGCTTGCAGCCCGGATGCGGCATTGAGCCCTCTGTAAAAAAAGAGGAGGCTAAGGGCAATTTGGGAAAGCTCCGTCTCAAAAAAGGTGAACTGAATGCCAACGGCTGCGATGACAACTGCGATAATCAAAGGTTCACGGATAGAGACGGTGAACGCCTGCATCATTCCTATTTTGACATTTTGCTTCTCCAAGGCAATCGTGTTATTGCGGATCATCTCGAAATAACCATAAGCCGCTGAAGTCGCAATGAGGTATTTCAGGTTGACCAGCATCTGCAAAATAAGCGTAAAATGGGAGTTATGGCTCCCAACAATTTGAGTGGACACCTTTTTGATACGCTTAAAAACACCCAAGAACAACAGTTGCAGAAAAGCCCCTGCAAACAAAATAATTACCGCAAACTGAGGAGTCGAAACAAAAGCGAGGGTCAGATAGGCTATCAACAAGCCTAGCCCCTGAAGAATAGCGCTAAAGAACTTAAAAGAACTTACTGTTTTAGTCGTTTCCTGCGTAAGCAGGTTTTGCATTTGCCCCAGATCCATTTTTGTAAATTCAACATAATTCAGCTCTGACAACCCCTTGGCATTACTAAGTTTTATGGTTCGGACCATCCTTGCTGTGTATTTGACCAACAACACCATTTGAAAGAACTTGCCCAGGCCTTTCAATAAGAAGAACGTCAATATCACGGCAAAGATAATGCCCAGGTTGAGTTCCAAACCAATGCTTTTTACTAGCTGCAAAAGCCAACCAAATTTGCCCAATTCTAAATTACCGGCTTCTTCAGGATTAGTAGAAATTTCAATAAGTGGTATGAACATCGCCAGTCCTAATCCATCCATCAGACCAACCAATGAGCTGAGCAGGAATAGCTTAAGGATGCCGAATCCGATGTACTGATAGTAAAATCCAAAATAACTACGGATTTGTGACAAGTATTTATTAAGATTTATCATGGATGATTAATAGTTGAGTGTTGGAATTCTATCAGAAACGCCTCGAGCCTGTCTTTCAATCCTCTTTTGACAGGCAGCTGCCAGAGGAGTTTGCACCAATCATGGTTGCCCTCAATTAGCTCAGGGCCTGTTTCCGTAATGGCGACGTCCCAGCCAATAGAACGGTTGCGGGTATCGACGAGAGCGGCAGCTTTGCACAGTTCAATGGTTTCACTCCAGAAGGGGACTTGAAAGCCCGGAATTGAAACACCCGTTACAGGGTGATGGTATTCATCCGTTTTTGTAATATCGCTATATACGCCGGGGCCGGTTACTATCCCGGCATCAATATCAATGGGGGCAGCAATATTCCCAGCTGCCAGGTTATCAATGGGGGAATTGACCGTGATACGAAGGCGGGCGCCAAGCAGGTGTACCTTGTTGGTGCGGTCCAGCTGTGTGATAATGCGCACCGTATTTAGCCCAGCCGGAGATAGGCTCATCAAATCCGGATGCTGCACCACATAGGCCTCTGCGAAATCATTGCCGGTCGCCTTTAAACGCTCCACTAAGGATACCGGAGTAAAGGCTTTACTGTCCACAACCTCTATCCCTCTGCCACATTGCCCTTTGGAGTTTTTCAGCACAAGCTTTCCGGAAGGGTTATTGAGCAACTGCTCCCCCTTCCCTGGGTTGCCTTCAAGCGCTGACAGCGTTATAAACTCATGTTTGACAAAGTCCCGGTATTGAACCAGAAACTGTGTTTTATCCGATAAGACGGAACGATACTCCGGGGGGTTCATTTTCAGCTGGTATTCGTACATGTAGCCGGTGCCGGACCATGATGCTTTTTCCTCCTTTGTCTTGTGGGCAAAGTCGAACATAAAATACTCTAGTAAGGAAATATTAAATTTAATGGAATCAGCAAGCATGCCATACCAAATAGATAGCTTACTTTTTTGGTTACCTATAGCATAATGATTGGTGAAATAATGGAACTTTTGCCAATCCAGCTTTTTGAAGTAATAACCAATATACACAAATCGGCGCAGGAAGATGAGTAACGTCATAACAGTCCTTGTAGGGTTTATATCCGCTTTTCCCGAATCAGCATAAATGCTTCAGCATGTTTGTAACCTATTGAAGAGCCTCGCAACCTGGAAAGGTAATCAATCATTTCTACAGAACGGGGATGTGGAGATTGCTTTACTTGGGTGGTAAAGTAGCGAAAGGCTTGTATTTTTGAATCTATATAGTCATCGATATTTTCAAAAACAGTTGGAATAAAAGCATCATCGCCGTAAGGAGGAGCCCACTCCGTCTCAGACAGCGTTTCATATGCCAATATCCGTTGAACCGGGGAATTATTGATAGGCCTTGCGGCCACTAATGAAGCTTCAAAGGTGATTCGGTGGTCTTTATGGATATCTCCCCTGTGTGGGATATATAGATCCGAAATGTGATGATCCATAATAATTGTTCCCAGCGCTAAGGATAATTTATAGGCAGGGATGGAGTCTAACCTGGGAGCAGGAAAATCAAGAAAATAAGTTTTTTCTACTCCAAGGTATTGATGCGCAGCGCGCGCTTCCTGCCGAACTTTTTCTGTACCCTCTTTTTTAAAAAGCTCAGGAGCGCCTAAGTGCCCATTAGTAACAATTGCCACAAAAACGGATATATTTTCAGCCTGATACTTGGCCATCATACCCCCACATCCTAAGATTTCGTCATCGCAGTGAGGGGCAACAATTAGTATTTTTTTCTTCTGCTCTTCCATGTGTCTAGATTAACCAAGATCCGCTCCTACTCTAAAATTGTCCGAAGATGCTGCTGAAAAATCTTCCAGCCAGATCGCTCCTTCCCGACAAGCGACAAGAATGCGTTTTTCCTCAATTGCTATAATACGCCCGGGAACACCGATATACTTTTTCGGGTCGGCAGGTGTTGCCCGATAAATAAGCAGCTGACCTTCTTTCCAATAGGAATAAGCGCCAGGCAAGGGAGGAGCAGTTGCTCGAATCAGCCGGTATACTTCATCCCAGGGTTGATCCCAATTGATCAATCCATCTTTCGGTTTACGACGACCGAGGTAGGTCGCCCTGGAGTGATCCTGTGGTTTCAACTCGAGTAGCCCCTTGTTCATTTCGGGCAGGATGTAGTCCAGGACTTCTGAAATAGCCAGTTTGATTTTTTCGATGATATCGGACGCGTAGTCATGTTCTTCGACTTCAAAATCTTTTTGCCCTAAGATGGGACCGCTGTCCATACCCTCATCCAGAAGGAAAAATGTAGCAGCCCCTTTGGCTTTCCCCAATATCATCCAGGCGACGGCACCGCGCCCTCTTCCTTCAGGAAGGCGCGTTGGATGAAATCCAACATTCCCGAATTTTGCCAGGCCTAACAAAGGCTCGCGGACCATCTGCGAAAGCCCGATAACGAAAAGCAAATCGGGTTGTTTTTGCTCAACAAATTGGTAAACGGCCGCCTCGTTGATTTTATCGAAATGTACACTTGGTACATTATATTTCTCCGCAAAAGGTTTAAGGTCCTGAAATCCGCTGACGTTTTTTGACCGATCCGGGGAAAGTGCCAGAACGCCAACGAGGTTGCAGTTATGCTCCAGTAACTTTTTGAGCGTAAGCAGGCTACTGTTTACACTTCCTGCTAAAATAATTCTTGGCTTTTTAGGAAGCTTCACGACTCGTATTGAGGTTTAACGGGCGGTTTTTGAAATAAGCCTCGCCCCTGAATAAAAGGATGAAAGTTCGCCCCAGAATTTTCAGATCGTTTTGCAGCGAAATGTTTTCAATATATTTTAAATCAAACTGATAGCGCTCTTTCCAGGGAAGGTGGATGTTACCGCTTACCTGAGCTAAACCAGTAAGCCCTGGCCTGACCAAATAACGTTTTTGTTCGTGCTCAGTCATTTGATCGAGTTGCTGTCGAACACTAGGGCGGGGCCCCACTAAAGACATTTCTCCATTAAGTACATTGATCAACTGCGGTAACTCATCAATTTTAAATCTTCGTAGCCAATAGCCAACGTTGGTAACATCTGCTGTTTTGCCAATAACGGGTTGATTACCGACCTCTCTCCTCTTATGAGTCATCGTCCTCAGTTTGAGTACATTAATGTTAGTTAAGTTTTTTCCTACCCGTTCCTGACGGAAAAAGACGGGGCCCTTAGTTTCGAGCTTGATCAACAGTGCAAAAAGTACAAGAAAAGGACCTAGTAGCAGTAGCAATAGAGAGGATACCCCTAAATCGATTAACCGCTTGAAAAAGTGCTTATACATTTGCTTTTGATTGCATTTCCGCTATCAGCTGGGCAACAGATACAAAAGTTACTTCCGGCCAGCGCGCTACAATTTTTTGAAGCAGCTCTTGTAAGGCTCCCAGGCCTTTTTCCCGGTTTCTCGGATCGATATG
>CAJXNH010000045.1 GCA_913057245.1 uncultured Phaeodactylibacter sp. | reverse complement strand
CGCAATCAGTACATCGATAATGCCGTTACAGCCCAGCACTACGCCGATCTGCTGCGCATCGTCATCTGTAGTGTCGTAGGTGACTAAAGAAGGCCGGTCCTGGTATATCGCCAGCTGGGCTTTGCGCAAAGCGTCTCCTTCCAGGCAGCCTCCGCTGATGCCGCCTATCCAGTTGCCGTCCGCCATGACCAGCATGCGCGCGCCGGCCCGGCGGTAAGAAGAGCCTTCCACCCGCACTACAGTTGCCAGGGCTGCCTTCTGCCCGGGGGGGAGGTTATCGTACGCCTTGAGGATTGTTATGATTTCTTTCATGTCGGTTTGCGGATGGTGAGAACGTGGTGGCCCTCAGCAAAGTTGATGGTTTTATTTAAAAAATGATGTAACTATTCAGCATAGTTTGCAGATGGTATTTTCTGGCTTTGTTTACCCTAAAGGGTGCAAAGCCAGAAAATGCACTGGCTCCCTTCAGGGATGGGGCAAAACAGGGCATTTTCTACTTATTTTTCCATGTATGCTAAACAGTTACAACGAGTTTTTTTAATAGCTTTCCTCTTGGGTAGTGTAGACTAAGATGGGAACTTGTACAAACCATTAATCGTTTATTATCTGAATAAAATACCAGGCGAAATAGAAAAAATTGAAGTCATTATGAGTGAAATCCCCGCCGCACAGCAACCAGAATTTATCAGCGCGCTAGATGCTTATGAAAACAGGGGCGCTGATAAAAAGACAAGGCAAACATGCATAAATATGATTCGGCTTGGCATGGAAATTAACTTGATATGTGAAGCCCTTGAAGTTGGTGAAGACTATGTGAAAAATGTAATTAATGATTTAGATCAAAATATCTAATAGATAGTATTTGACCCTCTCTGAACTCAATTACACCGCCTTCATCGACAACTGCACCCGGCCCCGCTTCAGATCCACGTCCATCACTTTGACCATAACCTCCTGATTCAGGGTGACCACATCGGCCGGATTTTTCACAAACTTGTTGGCGAGCTGACTGATGTGCACCAGGCCACTCTCCTTGATACCGATATCCACAAAGGCACCAAAATTAGTGATGTTATTGACGATGCCCGGCACGACCATACCGATTTCCAGGTCATTGATGGTATGAATATTGGCGAACTCAAAGGTTTTGGCGGTACCCCGCGGATCGAGGCCCGGCTTTTCCAATTCCTTCATGATGTCGGTGAGTGTCGGCAGGCCTACCGTCTCGGAGGTATAGCGCCGCAGGTCGATCTGCTTGCGCAATTTTGGCTGATCGATCAGATCTTGTACGGTACAGCCCAGATCTTTGGCCATCTGCTCCACAATCGGGTACGTCTCCGGGTGCACAGCGGTATTGTCGAGTGGATGCTTGCCCTCCCGTATGCGCAGGAAGCCCGCCGCCTGCTCAAACGCCTTTTCCCCCATACGCGGCACTTTCAGCAACTGCCGCCGGGATTGGAAAGGCCCGTTTTCAGACCGGTAAGTCACGATGTTTTTGGCCAGCGTCGGCCCAAGTCCGGATACGTAGGTAAGCAAATGCTGACTGGCCGTATTCACATTGATGCCCACGGAGTTCACCGCACTTTCCACGACCTGATCCAGGCTTTCCTTCAGCCGGGTCTGATTGACATCGTGCTGATATTGGCCTACACCTATACTTTTAGGATCAATCTTAACGAGTTCCGCCAGCGGGTCCATCAACCGGCGGCCAATAGAGACTGCGCCGCGCACGGTCACATCCTCATTCGGGAACTCATCACGCGCGATTTCAGAAGCAGAATAAATAGACGCTCCAGCCTCGTTGACCGAGAAAATATCCAGCTTACGCCCAAAGTCAATAGCCCGGCAGAGGCTCAGGGTTTCCCGCCCCGCTGTACCGTTACCCACTGCGATGGCTTCAATCTCAAATTGCCGTACCAAATGCTTCAGGGTCTCCGTCGCCTGATACTGATCTTTTTGAGGCGGATGAGGATAGATGGCGGTATTGTCCAGCAGATTACCGCTTGCATCCAGCACCACCACTTTGCAGCCGGTACGGAAGCCCGGGTCGATACCTAGGGTACGCTTTTGCCCCAGGGGAGCCGTCAGGAGCAATTGCCGGAGGTTGGTAGCAAATACGCCAATCGCTTCCTCATCGGCCTGTGCTTTGGAAAGATTGCGGAATTCCGTTTCGATACTTGGGCTAAGCAGGCGCTTGTAGCCATCCTGCACCGCCTCCTTCACCTGCCGGGCAGCACTGCCGTTGCCCTCCACGTATTTGCGTTCCAGGCGGTAAATGGTATCGTCTTCATCGGGCGTCACATACACCCGCAGGATGCCCTCCTCCTCTCCCCGGCGGATGGCGAGCATGCGGTGGGACGGGCATTTCTTCAGCGGTTCCTCAAAATCGAAATAATCGCGGTACTTCGCGCCTTCCTCCTCTTTGCCACGCGCCACCTTGGATCGGACGGTTGCCTCCCGGCGAAAGGCTGCCCGCACGAGATTACGGGCTTTTTCATCTTCATTTATCCATTCAGCAATGATATCCCGCGCGCCCTGCAAGGCTTCTTCCACATTGGGCACCTCATCATTCAGGAAAGGCGCTGCAGCCCGCTCTGCAGCCCGGTCCTGCTGCCGGAAGAGCTGCTCTGCCAATGGCTCCAGCCCTTTTTCCCGGGCTACGGAAGCCCGCGTTTTACGTTTGCGCTTGTAGGGCAGGTAAAGGTCCTCCAGCGTAGTACTGTCATAAGTCTGCTCAATGCGGCGGCGCAGGTCATCGGTGAGCTTACCCTGCTCTTCAATGGCCGACAAAATGGTTTCCTTGCGTTTTTGGAGGTCCTCCAGTTGCTTGTGCTCCCGCTGTATTTCAGCAATCTGCACTTCATCAAGCGAGCCTGTGGCTTCCTTACGGTAGCGGGCAATGAAGGGGATGGTAGCCCCGTCCACTAAGAGCTCCAGGGTATTTTTGACTTTGCGGATGGGCAGCCCGGTGCGTTCGGCCACCAGCTTCAGGAGGATATCGGATATCATTGGGTATCGGTTTTTTGCGAAGGGCAAATGTAAGCATCCTCCGCTAAACCCAGGCTTATTTTCCAGCATCAATGAGCAGAGCGAGCGGCGGGGAGGCTTCATCCACATACACTGCTCTCCACTTAATACTATTAAAACCAGCATGTTGCAGCAGTTCCTGCCAGCCCGCTTTGGTCCAACGGTACCAGGCGTAGCCCGGTTGAAAGGGCTGTTTCATAGCCGACCAATCTTCAGTCACCCAGCTGCCAGGCGGTGCAGCCAAAGGATAATCCGGATGCAACGTTTGGATGACCCACCGGCCATTTGCTGTAAGCAGGCTGTGCACCACCTCTGCGAGCGCAACGGTCAGGTCTTTGCCAAACAAGGCGAAATTGCAAACCGCCAGGTCATAAGGGGGCTTCAGCCCCTCAGGCAGCCCACTGAGCAATTTTTCATAGGAACAGGTGAGGTATTGAGCTCCGCCTTTGCGTTGTGCATTTTCAATCAGCCCCGGAACACCATCAATGCCGGTCATTTCCACCCCAGCTTCAGCCACGGCCCGGCACAGCCAGCCTTCCCCACACCCAATATCCAAAGCACGTTGGGGTTTCAGGCTAAGGCAGGCATCCACTATCGCTTGATTCGTTGCCAGTGCACGGGAGGGGATATCTCCGTTCTCCAGGGTAGCAATCCATGGCTTGGCATTGAGCTGCCAGGTTTTAAGGATGTCTGTTTCAGAATACGCCATATTGGTAGCATTAGAGCGGGGAACAGCGGACGCAAATAACGCCACTGTTCCCCGCCTTTCAACCTATAAATATTGTGAAGTCCCTTCTAAAAAAACAGCTGTTTAGATCTCAGGGTCTTCCGGTGTGTTGGTGTTGTTGGCCCGCTCGCTGTCTGGGTAAGGATAGAAATTGCGGTTGCGCTCTTCATTGTCGGTATTGGGAGCCGGTCGGTCGAAGCGGCGGCTGTCCTCCAGGCGTAGCCCGGACATCATCAGCTCAATACACCGATTGGCATAGATGGCATCAAGTACCGCCTCCTGCGTTTCTGCTCCAGTGTAAGCATTAAGGTCGGCACCTACCCCGAAAGCATCCTCGGTGGGCTGTTTAGTCAGCACTTCATTCAGCGCATCAATAGCCTCTCCTACCATACCCTTGCGGGCAAGCGCCTCGGCACGGATGAGGGCCATTTCCCCAGGCAGGTACACCGGGATAGCCTTGTCTGGCGCATCCCAGAACGCCGCCGCACGGAAATCGTTGTTGTCCGGGGTCAGGTTCTGAAAGTAAAACGGCAGGCGCTGATCGTCAGCATCCGGTGCCAGCCCATCAGGCAGCCCGAGGGTAAGGTCAACCGGCTGATAGACGTTGTTGGTCAGGATAGAGACAAAAGCGATGGGATTGGTATTGACCGCATCGTAGGCAAAAGTGGACATGGAGGACAAGTCGACCCGGTTCGCAGCCTCAATAGCAGCGTCGTGGTTGCCGAGCATGTTGTGGTACCGCGCCAGTAGTGCATTAATGGTGTTAATAGCGTCAATACTAGCAGGGGTTTTGTCCAAAAACGCAGCGGATACCGGTGCTGCGTTGACTGTACTGCGTGCCGCTTCCAGGGTTGCGATCGCATCTTCCAGTGCCGCTTCACGGGAGCTAAACACGGCATTTTCTGCATTTGCCAAAGGCAGCTGCTCAAAAAACTGAGCCAGGGTGCCATTAGCCAGCGCCTTGAAAATCGCACCGGTAGCAATTAGCCCGGAGCGCACCCCGGCATCCGGGATTTTTTCTGCATTCACCAGTATCTGATCAGACTCATTGCGGACCAGCAGGGCTTCTTCCCAGAGGTTGGACACCACGCCGTTGGTACCGATCAGCTCATCTTTGCCAATGGACAGGGCGTTCTCCTCACTGTTGCCCGGGTTGATGAGGCGCAGCTCGAAGGTCGTAAAACCAGCGGCTGTCACGGTAGTATAAACCGGGCTCTGCCGCCCTACACTCCAGCGTTTTTGAATGCCTACTGCCAGACCGATGAGGCCATCAGGGCTGTTCAGCACCTGATCTTCGGTGGCAGCGCCGGGATTAGTAAAATCTGTCTCACAACTAGCCAAAAGCATCAGGGCCATTAGCAGGCTGCTGAGGGTTTTATATCTTGAAATCATCATAGTTTGCTTTTTCTGGTTCTACAGGTTTAGAAATTGGTACGGATGTTCAGGGTATATACCCGTGGAATGGGCACATTACCGAAATTGACGTTCCGCATCAGGTTACTTTGCCCACCGGCATTGGTCTCCGGATCGTAACTGGTGAAGTTGTCAATGGAGAAAATGTTCCGGCCGCCTACCGAGATGGTCGTATTGCTCAGCACACCGCCGATATCCGGGATGGTGTAGCTCACAGACAACTCCCGGAGCTTAGTAAAGGAGCCATCAGAAATCCGCCATTCCAGGATGGGATACATGGCCCAAACCCAGCCGCGCGGCAGTTCGCCGGACAGTTCCTGCTCGGCGTATTCCCCTATGCCTACGCCCTGACGGGTCCGCTTGTCGGCGTCGAATACGTCTTGCCCTTGTACGCTCTCGATTACAGCTGTAATTCCGAAGCGCTTGTAGTTGAAGGTGGTGCTACCGCCCAGGATGTAGTCGGGGTTAGGGTCACCAATAACCTGCTGAAGAGGGGTACCTGTTGGCTGCCCGTTAGCATCCCGCTGTGGCATATTGGTAGCAGCATCACCCCGCTCCTGTTGCAGGAAGCCTTCGGGGGTAAGCAGAGGGTCACCGTTGTCGTCACGGGCAATATATGTTCCAAAGAATACGCCCAGCGGCTGATCATCAACCAGGAAGATCGGTGCACCGGTTACGTTAGGCACCGCCGTACGCGCCTGCCCGAGGTTGGTGACGCGGTTGCGGTTACGGGAGAAATTGAGGGAAATATCCCAGCTAAAGTCACGCTTGCGGATTGGCGAGCCATAAAGCAGGACTTCCACGCCTTTGTTTTCCAGCGACCCCACGTTAGTTGTAATGGCACTACCGCCCTGAGAAGCAGCTAGTGAACGGCTCACGAGGAGATCGTCAATGTTCTGATTGTACCAGGTGAGGGACATGCCAAGGCGGTCCTTCAGGAAAGAGATATCCGCTCCGATTTCCGTTTCTGTATTCACCTCGGGGCGCACATCCGGGTTGGCCAGGGTGCTGCTTTGGTTGATGGCTACGCTGCCTGCAAGGTTGCCGGTGTTATAGGTAGAGAAACGGGCGTAAGGTCCGATAGCCGTCAGGTTACCCGCCTGCCCCCAGGAAGCACGGAGCTTGAAGAGGCTGATGGTATTGCCCAGTCCGCTTTCCTGCCAGAAAGGCTCACTGGACAAGACGTAGCTGGCGCTTACTTTCGGGTAAATGATGTTGCGGTTGTCTTCGCTAAAGGAGCTGGCGGCATCCACCCGGGCCGCCGCAGTCAGGAACAGGCGGTCGTTCAGCCCAAAAGTTTGCTGCAGGTAGTACCCCCAGATGCGCAAGCGGTCGGTATTGGCCGCCGGGTTGAGAATGATACTCGCACCGTTGACCGTTTCCACAAATGGTGCCAGCCCGCGGCCCTGGGCCACCGAGAACGCATTTTGAGAATACTGTTCAGAGAAGCCTGCTTTGGTGATGGATACCAGGCTGCTGCTGATTTCCTTCTCATACGAAATATTGATGTCGTTGTTGATCAGGAAGACGTTGTTGTTCGCCGTGGAAGCATAGCCATCGTCGAAGTAAGTAGGATTGACCGGAGCGTACGGATAAGGCGGGATAAAAATATTGCCCTCCTGATTGTACGCGTCCACTCCGAGGATATAGTCGATGGTCAGGCCTTTGAGCGGAAAGAGTTTGAGCTGGAAGTCAGAAATAGCCCGGTTGACCGATTGTGTGATGTCAAAATCTTCGATAACGCTGAGTGGGTTCACCCGAGTAGGCTCCACAGACTGCAGATTGCCCAGCTCATCCCGCTGCGTGATATCCCAGATGTTGTTAGTAATATTAAAGGCATTGATCGGGCTCCAGAAGACGTTGCCGTCCGGCCGTTCGTTGGAAAACGAGTTGTTGTAGTTCAGCCCGATGGAGAAGCTCGCCCAGTCGTTTACCGACTGATTGAAGCGGAAGCGGGCACCATAACGCTGAAAATCTGTATTGCGGATGATGCCCTCATTGAGGGTATACGACAAGGATGCATAATAATTGGACTGCTCATTGCCGCCGCGTACCGAAAGGTGCTGATCAGTACCATAGCCGGTATCAAAAATCTGATCCTGGTAATCGTAGCGGGTCACTGGCACCTTCTCTGTAGAGAAATTGGCGCCAACGGTAAGGTTTCCGTCCTCGTTTGTCCCTGCAATAGGGTAAAGGCGCTGATCCGCGCTGCCGAACTGTTCGCCCCTCAGGTTGACGTAAACCGGTTTGCGTAGCTCGTTAACGTTAAAACCGGAGGAATAGCTAAAAGAAGGCTTACCGGCCTTGCCCCGCTTGGTGGTAATGAGCACCACCCCATTGGACGCCCGTGAGCCGTACTGAGCCGCCGCCGCGGCACCGTTGATCACCGTAATATCAGCGATATCATTCGGGTTAATGTCTGCCAGTCGGTTGGTGCCCGGCTGGGAGGCGCCGCCGCCAACATTGATATTGGTCACATTGGTGGTATTATTGCTAATGATGACACCGTCGATAACGTACAGTGGTTCCGAAGAGCCCAGCAGTGTACTTGCCCCCCGCAACTGCACACTGAAGCCACCGGCAGGGTCTCCTGAGTTTTGGGTAATACGTGCGCCCGGCAGCTTGCCCTGCAGTGCCCCGGTCACGCCCTGTGGGTTGGCCACGGTAAGCTTATCTGACTTTAAGACGTTGACCGCGTTGCCGAGCTGCTTGCGCTTGGTGGTTACGGAGGAGCCCACCACAACGACTTCCTCCATGTCCATGACATCATCGGCCAGGCTGATCTCCAACGTAACTTCCGGTGCAGCCGCGCTGATGGCAAAGGTTCGTCTTACAGGCGTGAAGCCCACATAGGTAACCTGAAGTTGGTACTCCCCTGCTTCGGCTTCTCCTTTAATAGCAAACTGCCCGTCAATATCGGTAACCGCGCCCATCGCCAGCCCTTCCACAAAAGCAGAAGCACCAATAAGCGGGTTGCCGTCATAGTCTTGTACGGTACCACTGACCGTAAAGTTGATTTTCTGCGAAAATGCCAGCAGTGGCAGCCCCAGCATGAGGAGCAGCAGGAGCGGCATCTTCGACTTGAGTAGGCTTTGTTTCATAATCTGTTGTTTTTGTTAATAGCGATTGGTGTAAAGTATGATTTGGCATTGATTCTAAGCTTTGCCTGAAATGCAGTATTTTATTGAGCCATACCGCCAATTTCAATGCATAATACAGCAAATAATTAAATTTAATGCCATTTTGTTTGCAACTTTATGCAAGTTTTAAAGAATACATTGTGCCCCTGCAGTCAAAACCATGTTGTTTTATTATTTTAAGCAAGCCCAAACTGAAGAAATAATAGCATGCTAAAACCAGAAAGACAGTTGTTAATTTTAAGGGAAGTCAATGTACACAATAAGGTTCTGCAAGCTGACTTAAGTGAACTCCTGAATGTATCAGAGGACACCATCCGCAGAGATTTGCAGGATCTTGCAGAAAGCGGCAAGCTTAAAAAAGTACGGGGGGGCGCCATCTCCAACTCCTTTCAGATGGTGGGCACTACGGAGCTGGAGATTTACGCTTATGCCGAAAAGACGGCTATTGCCCGTAAGGCGATAAGCCTTTTCCGCAACGGCATGCACATCCTCATCAGTGGCGGCACTACCAATTTGGAAGTAGCCCGCCTTTTGCCTCCGGGGCTGAAAGCAACCTTCCTGACAGTAAGCCTCCCGGTTGCCATGCAGCTAGCCCGGCATAGCGACAGCGAGACGCTCTTCATTGGCGGCCGCATTTCCGGGGATGCGCAGATCAGCACCGGAGGGGAAGTCATCAAAAAGCTACTTAGCCTCAGCCCGGACTTATGCCTGCTCGGAGCCAACAGTATCGACCCCATCAACGGCCTGACGGATAGCGACTGGGAAGTAGTGGAAGTCAAACAGGCGATGCGCGAAGTCTCGGGCCAAACCGCCGCACTTGCTATTTCTGAGAAGCTTAACACCAGCACTAAGATGCGGGTCTGCCAACTCAGCGAACTGCAGTACCTCATCACGGAACGCCCACCGGACGACCCCTTCCTCACGCCCTTCCGGATTCCCGGCCTTACGTTACTCTAACCTCTTAACCATGCCTGTACAAACTGGCCTAGACCAACTCCTGCATAATACAGCCCTTCAGCAGACATGCGGACAGCATATCGGTTATCTTTGCCATAATGCCTCCATAACCGCTGCGGGGGAAGATGGGCTGTCTGCTATGCACCGGGTTTTCGGCCCCCGGCTGCGGGCTGTTTTTTCGCCTCAGCACGGCCTGTTTGGGGAAGCGCAGGACAACATGATCGAAAGCCCCCACTACATCCACCCCTTCTTCCAGATACCGGTACATAGCCTTTACGAAGCCGACCGCTCCCCTACCCCGGCCATGCTACAGGGACTGGATCAGGTCATTGTGGACTTGCAGGACGTAGGGGCGCGACCTTACACCTACATCTATACTTTGCAACTGATGATGGAAGCCTGCGCCAAAGCCCGCATCCCCGTTTGGGTCCTCGATCGCCCCAACCCCCTGGGAGGCATACGGGTTGAAGGCAATCTGCTGGATTTGGAATACCGGTCTTTCATCGGGCTGTCCCCTTTGCCCACGAGGCATGGCCTGACGATTGGGGAGTTTGCGCTCCTGGTCAATGGAGCTACAGCAACATCCTGCGACCTTAAGGTGGTAGCCATGACCGGGTGGCACCGGGCTATGGCCTTTGAAAAAACGGAGCTGCTGTGGGCTAACCCCTCCCCCAATATGCCTGCGTTGCTGACCGCCCAGGTTTTTCCGGGTATGGTCTTTTGGGAAGGTACCAATTGGTCGGAAGGCCGGGGCACCACCCGCCCGTTTGAAGTCTTTGGCTATCCGGGATTTGATCCTTACAGGGCCCTGCCCGGACTGGAATCTGCTTTGCTGAAGAGCGGGCTGCTTGGCTTTCGGCTACGGCCCATCTACTTTGAGCCGACCTTCGAAAAACATGCAGGCGAGCGCTGCGGGGGCTATCAGCTGCACCTGCTAAATCTCCAGGATTTCCGGCCCTGGCAGTCCGGGCTGTGTATTTTGCAATACCTGTTCCATTTGCCGGAAGCCCGGCTCCGGTGGCGGCAGCCCCCCTTCGAGTACGAATACAAGCTACTGCCTATCGACATCCTTAATGGCAGTAACGAGGTCAGGCTATGGGTAGAAAACCGTGAGCCCCTGAAGGCACTCCGGGAACTTGAGTTGCAAGGCAGATCGGAATATATGAAGCAGCGGGCAGCAGTATTGCTTTATGACTGATCAGGCGATGAGCACATTTACGCCTTTATCTTCCATGGCCCGCCGGGTCGCATCCGGCAGCCCCGCATCCGTGATAATGGTATGGACCGCTTCAAGGTCACAGATTTTCCCAAACCCCTTCTTGCCAAATTTACCGGAGTCTGCGAGGATAATCGCCTGAGGGACGGCTTTGATCATTTGCGCATTCAGGTGGGCTTCCATCATGTTGGAGGTGGTCAGGCCAAAATCCGGGCTAATGCCGTCTACGCTCAGAAACAGTTTGGTACAGGCAAAATCCGCCAGCATGCCTTCCGCGTAGTGCCCCACTACCGACGCACTGCTCTTACGCACCACACCGCCCAGTTGCACCAGCTCTACCTCCGGATGATCCAGCAAAGCCAGGCTAACATTCATGGCACCGGTGAGCACGGTGAGCTTCATCGTTTTGGGAATGGCTTGGGCAAAGGCGCGAACAGTTGTACCCGACCCAATGATGACCGCTTCTTCCGGTTGCAGTAATTCTACCGCCCGGGCGGCAATCCGCTGCTTATCCTCTACCCGGATTTGCATTTTTTCATCAATCGGGCGATCATTAACGTAGGTATCCGGCAGGCTCGCCCCTCCGTGGGAACGCAACAGTGCCCCTTTTTCCTCAAGCAGGCGCAGGTCTTTGCGCACCGTGACGGTGGTGACGTCCATGGCTTCGCTCAGTGCCGCCACACTAACTGCCCCCTTTTGCCGCAAGGCATCCAAAATAAACCGGTGGCGCTCCGCAATTTGCATAGAATATGGTCTAAGTTTCAAACAAAGGTAAAAAAAGAAAACTAAACTTGCTTTTATTTTCTTTTTTATGCACTTTTGAAACACAAAAGAAATAAAAATGAAAAGAAACGAAAATATAGCAAAAATAAAAAATCAGTCTGAGCCTTGGGATCTTGCCGTAATCGGGGGTGGTGCATCGGGGCTGGGCATTGCACTTGATGCGCTTTCCCGTGGTCTTTCGGTCGTTCTTTTGGAGAAGGCAGACTTTGCTAAAGGAACTTCAAGCCGAAGCACTAAACTGCTGCACGGTGGGGTTCGCTACCTGGCTCAGGGGGATGTTTTCCTTGTGTTGGAAGCACTGAAAGAACGGGGGCTCATGATGAAAAATGCACCTCACCTTTCCGGTAAGCAAGCCTTCATCATCCCAATTTACACGCGCTGGGACCAACTGAAATACGGGGTCGGGCTTAAGGTGTATGACCTGATGGCTGGCCGGTTGCGCATTGGCCGTTCTCACATCATCTCCCGGAAGAAGGTGGTCGAGAAAATCCCCACCATTAAGCAAGAGGGGTTACTGGGAGGCGTGGTCTATTACGATGGGCAGTTTGATGATGCCCGTTTGGCCGTAGCGGTCGCGCAAACCTGCTCCGAAATGGGCGGCTGCGTAGTGAATTACACCGAAGTGACCGGGCTGAGCAAAGGTGCCGACGGAAAAATCAATGGCGTAGAAGCCAAAGACCTCGTTGATGGGGAAGCTTTCTCCATTCCTGCCAAGTCGGTCGTGAATGCCACCGGGGTATTCTCCGATACGATCCTAAAAATGGATCAGCCAGGCGTTCGCAAGTCCATCCTTCCGAGTCAGGGTGCTCACCTGGCATTAGACCTGTCCTTCCTTGGCGGTAAAGATGCGCTGATGATCCCGGAGACACCGGACGGACGGGTGCTTTTTGGCATCCCATGGTTTGGCACACTCATTCTGGGCACCACCGATACGCCACGGTCTGAAGCAGAGGCAGAGCCCAAGGCCCTGGAAGAAGAAATAGACTTCATCCTGGAAACTGCCGCTGACTACCTGGTCAAACCGCCGACGCGGGCCGATGTGCTTTCAGTTTTTGCCGGTTTGCGACCGCTTGCGGCGCCCAAAACAGAAGGCGCTGCGACCAAGGAAGTCTCCCGCAGCCATAAAATTGTGGTGAGCGACAGTGACCTCTTCTCTATACTCGGGGGCAAGTGGACGACTTTCCGTCAAATGGGAGAGGATATGGTGGATGAAATCCTGAAAGTCAAGAAGATGAGCGCCAAGGGTAGCACTTCTGCCCAAATCAGGTTGCACGGTTATCCCAACGGACACACCCCGGAAGGCCATTGGCGGGTCTACGGCAGCGAGGCGAAGTCTATTCAGGCACTGATCGCTGAGGAGCCCGAATTACAGCAACCCCTTCACCCCAAATATCCTAACACCAAAGCCGAGGTCGTTTGGATGGCAAGGCACGAAATGGCGCAGCGCATAGAGGATGTGCTTGCCCGCCGTCTGCGTACCTTGTTTATGGACGCTCAGGCTGCATTGGATATGGCAGCGCCTGTAGGCAAAATCCTGCAAGAGGAATTGGGCAGGGACGATGCGTGGTATGAAAAAGAGGTGGCTGATTTTCAGGCGGTGGCGCGGGGGTATTTGTTGTCTTGAAACATCACTACCTTCCGTAAGTAGCAGCCGAAGCTAATGGCTGAATAGATTACTCTGAAGTCTCTACCGGAATCTGAATAGGCTCCTTTTCCAGCTCGCAAATAACACCTTGATTGTTTAACAGCTGTTGTATTGATGAGATGTTATCTGGCATTTGGGCTATGGTTTCGGCTGGAAAATCCAAGGTAACCCTAATATCATCTAACAGCTCTTTCTGATCTACCCTCAATCCAACCCCATGATGCCCCAACCACCAACATACAGTTGACAAAGAAGCGTTGCTCAAGGTTACATCCCCATTTGAATGTAGTTCGGTCCCACTATTCTTTTGGTTGGGGCTTGGTGCCTGTTCCACGCTACGGAATATCAGTGTCTTCTTTTCAACCTGTTTCAGCTGAAGTTCAAGGTTATATCTATTCATCAGTTCTTTAGCTATCCGCTGAAAAAGAGCATATTCAGCTAACTCAGACTTACTGCCCGCTTTTATTCTGATTAAGGGGTCCTTCTCTAATTCGATTAAGTCTTTTGACATGCCTGATCCTGTCCTTGCCAGACAGTGGTAGAGGACATCCCGAAGTGGATATTGAGCGGTAAAAACAAAGTTTCCTCCTCCCATATAACGACTGGAATCTTCATAACTAATCTCTTCTATCTGGATAAATATTGTTTGACATATACTCTTCATAGGAAGGATAATAAATATGGCTATGATGGAAGCTATGCAGTGTTGGATCATCCTCTACTAGCTTTTATATCTCATTGCCGAAACCCGTGAGCCAGGCAATCTGAAATCTATCCCTAATTAGTCACTAATTTTCTGAACTGGCAACCGTTTTATACTACAAATCACACCCGCACTTTTCATAATGGCAACTACCTTTTCTATAGGAGAACTATAGGAAAAGACTTCATCAGAAAGGTTCATGAATATTTTTTCATTCAGCAACAACTTATCCGAAACCTTTACACGTACCCCCTTATTGATCAATTTCCAACATAGCGTAGACAGGGATTTGCTATCAAAAACTGTGCTTTTAAGGCCCGGTCCTGACTGGTCCCTCAGTTTATCAAAGCGTTCTTCTTCTAACCCCGTTATGACGATTACATCAATTAACGTATCGTTCTCCATTAATTCTGATAAAAAATAATCTTGAAGAAGTCTTTTTAGAGCGTGCTCAATGTAGTGCGAAATGGGTCGTGGCATCCGGCTTACTACTTGAAGTCTAAAAAGAGGATTGTGCTTTAATGAAATCTGATCATCGCTGATGGGTTCACCGTAAAGTGCATATAAGTTTCTCAATACCATACTCAAGCTATCTTCCATATGCAGCCCCATAGAATTGGTTGAGAACACACCAAGAGGAAGAACAGCTTCATCGGGCGCTATTTCCTGATGAGCAATGATCATACTTTGAGCGTTTAAAGAGCTACTTAACAGGAGTAAAAAAGTGATAAAAAGCAACTTATCCATGGGTGCAAATTGTACGGAGTCATTACTGTTCAAACGGAAGTGCTCTCTTTGAAAACGGTGTATTCATGTTTTTTTATAAAACAGATTGGTTTTCAAATTCTAAACCACCATACTATAAGCTTCTATGCGCTACGAAGTGGTTTAGCAAGGCAAATAAGCAAGTATTAAATATAACTAAAGCAGTCATATTCATCTTAACTAATCTTTCGCAATAGAAAAATTAGTTACAAAACTAACCTTAGCGAGTTTTATTCTATACAGTCATCTCCGAATCCAAAATATCGTAGCACATCTCCTACCTTTTCTGTTTCAGTAATTCCTTGATAATCCCCTTGATACCCTTCATGAGCTGAAGGTTCAATTTCAAACTCATACTGAGATGAGTTTAAATCATAGTATCCTTCAACTTGCTCAGCTAGTTCTGCGATAAATAGACCATCAAATATCGTGGAAAAGGTATTTTGGTACAGTTCACAATTCGAATCATTGTAATTATGTGATACACCATAAAACGCAACGGTATTACTTATAGAAATATTTAAAGCTTCAGCTGCTGCGTTTGCAGCAAGTCCAGCCGAAACAGGAAGCAACTCACCATTACTCAATTCAATATTCAGTGGGGCAGACACCTGAACATTAAATTGACATTCTGCATCTGTGTTGTTTTGTGTATTATAGAAGTTCATCTCTACATCGCGTAACCTTGCTATTTGAAATAGTCCTAAATCTTCGAATTCAAAAGATTGACAACTATACGGAATTATAGATTCTTCACAATTACTCTGACTGCCAGAACAATCGCAAGCCGATTCAATGTAGCTGTTTTCAAACGCCTCTGGATCAGACCAAAGCAAACTCATATCAACAAATGCGTAGTTGGAAAGGGCTTCCTCAAAATCCAACATAGAGATAAATTCGTTAGGACCAGTGTTATTGCAAAGATTTTGCATAATATTCCCAACAATTTGATCTGCGGTAGCGCTCTGACAGGGGAAAAGTAACGATAAATTATTGATCTGAGCAGCTAAGTGGGGGGCTAATAAAAATTCACAATTTTCGTTCGGCGCCCAATTGATTTCTGTGTTGTCGATATCCTCATTATTGTCGCTGTTATCTCCAGGGCCTTCACCTCCACCAGTAGTTGAGGTCGGTACATTAAGACCAAATTCAAAGGTAGGAATCCCTCCTCCTCCACATCCACCATAGTGAGCAACATAATAACAATCTATGTACCCAGTGTTAGGATTATTATCAAAATAAATAAAATCACAAACTTCCTCCCAATATACGCAACGGGGTGCAATAGCAATAACTTCATTTATCGCTTTTAATTTACTCTGAAAGAAGCTAACTTCTCCGTTATAAAAATACTGATGATTTGAAAGACTTGATGCTAGGAGGACAAGCTCCCATAATTCGTAAGTATTCAAAAGGTCTGCCACATCAGCTTCCAATATTTCCGCCTCTCTTAGTAAAACATGCTGTACGCCATCTTCTCTTATATTGAGAACAACAGCTCTAACTTTTTCGTCCTTGATAAGTGGTACTGAGATTATATAGCTGCTCGTATCTTCAGCAAATCCAATAGTATGAGCCTCCCCCCAATGTATCTCTCCGTAGTACTCAACTACTTCCATGTATTGCTCAGAGGTTGTGTTGCTTTCGATAAGGTTAGCTAATGCTCTTACTGTATAGAATTCTGGCTCAGTCCTTATGAGCGTGTCAGCAGCTATATTCCTATTGGCAACCTGACCATTAGGGACGATTTCCTCTTCTAATGCTGCTTCGTAAAGCGGTTCCTTGTTACAGGAAGCTACTAAGAATAATATAATACAAAGAAAACTACAAACTACATGATGCGTGATGCGTGATGCGTGATGCGTGATGCGTGATGCGTGATGCGTGATGCGTGATGCGTGATGCGTGATGCGTGAGAACATAGCGTTAATTTTCAAACAGAGAAATAATAGTTTACAACACAAATATAAGCAATGTTGAAATTACATACAACACCACAATGCTTTATTTTTAAATAAAAATTTTTCCTTTCAGCTATTCTCAATATAATACACTGCCTTTCACATACCTCCAGAACAAAATTCCTTGACATGCTTTTTTTGGTGATTACTGAAATCCCGCCCCGCTCATGTTGTAAATTCCCCAGTAAAAGCTCTAAACTCAATCTTGTGTTACCATCATCCTCCCACGCACAGCAATCGTACACTGAGGACGCTGATCTGACTGATGAAACTGATCTGCTTTGCTGGGCCCGCCCCGCTGGAGGGCCTTCCCAAAAATCAGTGAAAATCTGCATAATCAGTCTAATCTGTGTGCCAACCCCACATGCACGACAAGGGGGCACTGAGGACGCTGATCTGACTGATGACGCTGATCTGCTGTCCTGGGCCCGCCCTGCTGGAGGACCTCTTTGCAATCAGTGTAAATCTGCGTAAATCAGTCCAATCTGTGTCCCAAAACCCCAAAAAATCCACTCCCCCTCAAATCTCATCCACCACCAACCGGTAAGTAGGATCCTCTGCTACATTCACATCAATGATTTCTTCTGCATTCTTAAGCAGTTTGCGGCAGTCAGGGCTGAGGTGGTGCAGGTGTACTTTCTTGCCCACTTTGCGGTAACGCTCGGTGATTTTATTGAGGGCTTCGATAGCCGACATGTCTACTACCCGGCTTTCTTCGAAGTCAATGATAACCTCATCCGGATCATTAAGCACATCAAATTTTTCATTGAAGACGGCGACCGAACCGAAAAAGAGCGGTCCATATATCTCGTAGTGCTTCACGCCATCCTCATCAATGCGCTTGCGGGCACGGATACGCTTGGCATTGTCCCATGCAAAAACCAGGGCCGCAATTATCACACCAATCAGGACTGCTAAGGCGAGATTGTGCAGGACAGCGGTAATGCCCGTGACCAATACCATCACGAAGATATCTGAAGGCGGCATTTTGTTGAAGGTCTTCAGGCTCGCCCACTCAAAGGTACCAATGGACACCATGATCATCAGGCCGGTCAGAGCTGCCATGGGGAGCTTCTCCACCAATCCGGCACCAAACATGATAAATACCAGCAGCATAACGGAAGCAACGATGCCCGAGAGCCGGGCGCGCGCACCAGCCGATACGTTAATCAGGCTTTGACCGATCATCGCACAGCCGCCCATGCCGGAGAACAGGCCGGAAAGGATATTCGCCGTACCCTGAGCCACGGCTTCCTTATTGCCGCTGCCCCGGGTCTCAGTGATCTCATCGATGATATTCAGCGTAAGCAGGCTCTCAATAAGGCCTACACCTGCCATAATGCCTGCATAAGGGAAAATGATCAGCAGGGTCTCCATGGTAAAGGGGACCATTGGAATATGAAAGGGTGGAAAACTGCCCTGAATGGAAGCAATATCGCCCACGGTACGGGTATCAAGCCCAAAGAAAGCCACTACACCGAAGATGGTGAGGATAGCCGCCAGGGAAGAAGGCACTGCCTTGGTGATTTTCGGAAGCCCCCAGATGATGAGCATCGTTAGGAGTACCAGCCCGAGCATCAGATAGAGGCTGTTGCCTGCCATCCATGCGCCTTCCGGTGTCTTGAACTGATCCAGCTGCGACATGAAGATGATAATCGCCAGGCCATTTACAAATCCAAAAATGACCGGGTGAGGGACCAAACGCATCAGCTTACCCAATTTGAGCGCGCCCGCCAATACCTGAATCAGCCCCGCCAGAATGACGGTAGCGAAGACGTACTCTACGCCATGTGACAACGCAAGCGCCGCAATGACCACTGCCACCGCACCTGTCGCTCCGGAGATCATGCCCGGACGGCCGCCCAGTATAGAAGTCACCAGCCCCATCACGAATGCGGCATACAGCCCCGTAAGCGGAGAAAGCCCGGCAATAAGGGCAAAAGCCACCGCCTCGGGGATGAGCGCCATCGCAACAGTCAGGCCCGAGAGGACTTCGGTCTTATAGTCAACACGTTGGGAAAGGTCAAAAAGATTGAATAACTTTTTCATATAGTACACAGTAGTTTGGTGCCCGGCAGCCGGCCGGGACATTAGTATTTTTCTGGAAAGGTTAGGGCAAGCTCTTAAAAGGAAGGCGCGAAGGTAAAGCTTTTTTACCTTTGACCAAGCCACAGACAATTATGTTTGTGTTAAACTAACACTAACCCTGATGAGCCTGCCTTCGACTGAAGATCAAACCTTTGAGCACTGGGATACCGCAACGGAGCCCCTGCCCATCGGTATTTACATCAACTGTGTATTCCGCAACTGCCAGTTTGCCAATGCAAATTTTATGGATTGCCGCTTTACGGAATGTCGTTTTGAGGATTGTGACCTGAGCAACGC
>CAJXNH010000044.1 GCA_913057245.1 uncultured Phaeodactylibacter sp. | reverse complement strand
CTGGAAGGGAGCTATGGCAATGACAAAAACCACTACGGCTTGCGCAAGATCAAAGCCCGCAATGAGCATACCGAAACCATATGGATCTTCTTTGGGATGATGACGGCTAATGCGATGAAAGTGGCAAGGCGCAAGCATAAAAAGCTCAGCCGCAGCAGGAAGCCCCGCGCTGCTTAGGGCAACAGTATGATTAAGCCAAGGGCGGACAAGACATCTTGCATTCTAAGGAAATAGCCTAAGGATGCCCTAAACCTCTTGGGCTCTGACATGAAAAAACAGCCAAAAGGCAATGCCCGGCCCCAAAAATAGCACAGCCGCGGCAAAAAAATCTCCAGCCAGCCTTGACAACAAGGTCAAAGCAACCAAATTTTGTTCTGATCGGGACTCCCGAAAGTAATTTTCAGGGTAGACCCTATGTAAAAGCGCTTCAGGCCGCTGAGCACGCTGATATCCCCACTTTCTTTGAGAAGCTGCAAGCCGCTGTGCAGGCAGATGCCAACTTTTTCATGGCCCACGCTTACATGGCCCTGGCACAAACCTCCTTCGGGCAGTACGAAAATGCAGTACCCCACATCAAGTCCGCCCTCGCAATTGATGCGGACGGCCTCAATAAAGGAGAGCATATTATCCGGCAGGCTCTGCAAACGCTTGAAAAAAATCCCAAAGCGGACATCGCCGAATCTATGGCCTCGCTGACGGAAGCTTACCCAAAAACCGCACAGGCCTATGAACTCGCTGCCGTGTCTGCCTCTTGGATCAGCAAAGACGCTCAGACCGCTGCAGAGTACAACCTCCGCTTGCTTGAACTGCGCCCTGGTCACGGTGGTACTTACAATGCCCTGGGGTACTCCTACATGGCACTCGGGCAGATGGAAAAAGCCAAAGATGCTTTCGACAAATACCTTGAAGTGTCGCCCGATGAACCCAATGCCTGGGACAGCATGGGCGAGTATTACATGGTAGCTAAGGACTATGCCAAATCGGCGGAATACTACGATAAAGCCGCTGAAATGGGAATGGAACTTGCTAAAGAACGGGCGGAGAAGGCACGGGCAGCCGTCACTAAAAACTAATGACACCCTATACAGTGCAGGGCAGGGCGGAATGATCCTGTCCGGCACCAACCCTTGAATATCAAGTTTATCTTATCAAATTATGCGTTGATCAACGCTACCCATCTTGTAAAACCACCAACCATGAAAAAACCACCCTTCTTTTTAGCCCTGTTACTAAGTTGCCCATTGCTGTTAAGCGCACAGACCGCCTCCAATGAGGCCGATATGCACACCTTCGCCCGCCAGTTTATGGCCGCCTATAACTCAGGTGATCATGCTGCGCTGGAAAATATGTATACGACAGATGCCATACGCATTGATACCGATGGTGAAACGACCAAAGGGGCGAAACAGATCGCTGCTGAACACGCAGAACAGCTACGGGGCAGCAACGTCACCCTGCTGATCCGGCAAAACGGTCTGCACTGGTCCGATGCCGAGCACGCCTAGGTTGCCACAGGCACCTATGAAGTGTACGGCAAATCTGTGGTGTACGATATCGACATTGATTTCGCGGGCCACTATAGCAACACCATGCTGGAACAAAATGGGGAATGGAAAATCGCCAAAAGCGTGCTACAGCCATTGGCACACAAAGACCCCAAAGTGGCCGCCAATATCAAGTTGTACACCGAGACCTGGGATGCCATCATCAACGAAGGGCGGTTCGAGCTTTTCAATGAGGAGCATTTCATGCCCGATGTAATCATGTACGCCGAGCCGGAAAACGTAGTCGGCATTGAAGGTATGAAGGGTTACTATCAGGCCCTGCTATCGGCTTTCTCTGATGACCAATTCACCGTCAACAACATCTTTGGAGAGGGCGACCAACTCACCAAGCACTGGACCTTCCGGGGTAAGCATACTGGCGACTTTTTTGGTGTTCCGGCTTCGGGCAATGAGATCGTAATGACGGGCAGTACCATCGTCCGTATGAGCCCCGACGGGCGGATTGCCGAAGAGCGGGACTTCATGGATAACCTGTCGATACTTTCGCAAATGGGCTTGGTCTTATCACCAGAAAAGTGATCCGGTGAAGCTAACGGATACCAACGGGCGGCCTATCACCAAGCTGCCCGTTAGTGCTCCGCCACCATTTTATTGCCCAATAGAAAGCGGCCAGTCTGCTTACTGGCTTAAGTTAAGGGAGGAGCAAAACTGCATGCGCAACGGCATAGCCAATCAAATCACTCCCCCTCCGTCAAAGGGGTAATCATAATATGCGCCCGGTGCGTGCCCGGATTCATAATCCAGGGGTGGTGGGGCTCTACAGGGCGCTCCGGCAGTCCGGTGGAGGCAGCGGTGGCAAAGGGCATGTAGACCACGTAGCGGTACTGCGCCTGATCCACCTCTCCCGTAGCCGGATCGTACTGCGCTTCGGGGCCATAGTAGATGTGCAGGGTAGCTCCTGTCTCTCCCATGTCAAGTTCGCCCGCCTCCACTTCCTTCTCGCGGATATCGAAGATTTCATTGGCGTTTTTGCCCTCGGCACGGAGTTCGCGGCCACGCGCCATAAAAGGCTCAAGACTGCGGTGGTAGCAGGCGGCATTGAAACCCTCCTGATTGGGGTTATCAACCAGGCAGATGAATTCGTTCGTCCCTTCCTTAAAGGTGACAAACTCCCCCGCCATATTGTAACCGATGACTTTAGCCCCTTCCCGGCTGGCTTCGGGGGCGGCCATCAGGGCAGTGGCCATCAGGGCTTCATCGGTGTCGATAGGCTGGTAGATTACCGGGGACTCTTCCGGTTGAGTTGTGGTGGCCGCTTCCGCTTCCTGCGATTCCGGGGCATTGCAGGCAAACAGCAAGCCTGACAAGGCCAATAAACAGATCAGGTTTTTCATGGCTTTGATTTTGGTTGGTTTCCCTGAAGATAAGGATTTTGAGGATAATAGGGGCTGGTCTTTGGCGTCTTTTCCAAATCGTGCTACCTTGCAGGGTGTAAAGATTAAAATGATTGGAATGGCAACACCGGAAGACCTGCAAGGCACCAAGGAACTGATCCTGCGCGATTTCGAGCTGCAGGAAGGCGACGAGCCTATTGCAACCGAAGAAGACCTCCTCCGCCTGCTGGCCGATCAGATTGCCGGGGTGATTGAGTACAATCTGGAAGTGCTGCTCAGCAACCTCTACCGCCTCGATGTGCAGGAAGCCAAGGTCAACTATGCCCTCTCCCCCCACTGTCCGGAGCCTGCCAACGTGGCCCTGGCCCGCCTCGTATTGGAGCGCCAAAAGCAGCGCGCCTATACCAAAAAGCACTTTCAGCAGCCGGATTTGGGGGATTTGGATGGGCTGGAGTTATGAGCCCGCTGCATTGGGCAGAACAAGCCTACCCTTACACCTATCGAAAAGCAGGATCAAACCAAAATTAACAACTGCCTTTCAGGCTAGAGCGCAAATGTTAATTAACCAAAACTTATTCAGCCGAAATTGGCATTATCCCGTTTATTGTCTACATTGTAACCATACCGCGTTCCAGCAGCTCGCTCGAATGCGCCTTCTGTAACTAAACACCGTGTTATATTATGAAAAACTTATTTTCCTTTACTCCCCCCAGAATTTTTATTCTTCAGTGGACTGGGCACTGCCCTTGCTTTAATGAGCTGGCTGGCTATGCAAATGGGTAGTTGGGATGGTGGGGTACCCCCTGGCACATTGCCTGAGAGTGCGCGCCCTGCTCCACCCGAAAGCAGTTGTGCAATTACCGATATACTGATGACGAACCGGTCGGATTGCAACGACAATGGAACCTTAGACTATCAAGATGATTTTTTTACGGCAGATGTCACTGTTCATTTTGAAAATAAGCCTGCGTCCGGCTCACTCGATGTAGTGGGGCAGTATTTATCACAGCCTTTGTCTGTTTCGGTTGGTAGTACATCAGCACCCGATTCACATACTTTCGTTGATGTCACACTGGAAACAACGGTAAATCCCAGGGATATAAGATTGACGGCTTCGTTCTCAGATTTGTCGTCATGTGAACTGCAAGTAGATGAGGTGAGTTCTACAAGGAGACAATGTTCAGTTTGCGGCAATAACCAAACCACGGGTCAACAATATCCCAGTTGTTGGCCTACTCAAGACCCACAAATCAGTGACGAATGTGAAAAGTCTTATAATTACGCGCCACCTCCGGGGTTTCCAGAACATACCCCTTTACGGCATATAAAAACAGTCGTGCATATCTTCCAGACAGAAGATCCAGCTAACCCCTTGCATTTTACTGAAAACCATATAGAAATTATTAACCTTCTTTTCGATGGTGCCAATCACCACCTCGCTAATTTGTGTGATGACCCTGATGATTTCTCCCCTCATATGCCGGATGCCCGAATCCGATTATTGAATACCGGGACTATCGGAGAAGACGTATTTTTCTATCAGGATGACCATGCCTGGGGGTTTGGCACAGCGGGCTGTGGTTATGATTTCTTAGATTTACAAGGTCGATATGATGATGCAAGAGATTTAGCGCTGGCCAATTACCCGGACCCTGACGAAGAGGCTTTTCATATTATTCTCACGGGTGGAAATTGGCGTGATGAGGACGGGGATGGTAAATACGATGTCGGAGAATGTCATTTTCCTTGCGGAGGAGGCCTGACCAGAAATATGGGGTCTTGTCCGGATTCAGGTACTCCCCTTTCAATGGGGCTGGCGGGCACGTATGGAACCTACTTAAGTGCTATAGGAAATACAGGTGATTTACCCGATTGTGGATACGACGGAGAAGTGGCAGACATTGGCCGGGGCTTTCTTGGTGAAATATTCCATGTTCTCTCTCTAGACCACTTATCCCCTCTGCAAGTTCATAAAAACCATAATATTGGTACGGATGGTTGTCTTGATACCCCGCTCAAGGCTAACCTAAACCTACTCGATTGCAATTTTACAGAGCGCTGTGCCCTAACAGAATGCCAAATTGGGAGACTTCATAGACTGTTTGCAGAAGGAAAATTCTCCTCTTTAGAACGCTTCCCCGACGGCAACGGCGGCTTTTCTCAAACTATGATTTGCACCTCCACAGAGCCCATCATCGTCATCCCGAGCGGGGCAGATGTAGTCTGGGAAGGGCCGAAAATTCTTCGCTCTGGCATCGTCGTCGAAGACGGCGGCAAACTGACCATCAAGTGTGAGGTGAAACTGCCATCCGATGCAAAAATTGAAGTAGAAGAAGGCGGTGCCCTAATTATTGATGGCGGGCATTTGCTGCCAAAGTGCGAAGATATGTCCTGGAGGGGCATCACCCTTTCCGGGGATGGCGGGCCTTTTGTGCCCGGGCAAAGCACCTACCTGAGGATCAATCCTGGCTCCATCATTGAAGCAGCCGAAAACCCAATTGTCAATAACAGTGCAACGGTACTGGCTTTTGGGGCGCTCATCAGCAACTCCGGCACGGTAGCGCTGCACGACCATGAAAACGACCCGCTGACCCGCTTTATCAATTGTGACTTCATACGGGACAGCGACTACGCCCTACTGGCCAGCCTCACCGAAAACTGGGACAACCAAATGCTGATCGACAATTTCAGCGGGCCGCAGATTACCGGGTGTACCTTCAATACCATAGCCCACCCCATAGGTAAAAGCAATGGCATGGGCATCGCTCATATCGGCGGGCGTTTTACCTTGTCCAATTCCCTCATCGAAGGGTACAGGGTTGGCGTGAACGGCAACACGCTTTTAGAGAACACAGCGGGGAGGTTTACCATCCAACAGTGCACCCTGCGCAATAATGCTATAGCTATTGTCAGTGACGGGGTCAACAATATTGACATCCGGGAGAACCTCATCGACGGGATTGGCAATTATCATAATGGAGACGAGGAAGGCATCGTACTCCGGGAATGTACGGGCTTTGAGGTTCAGGACAATGAATTCGAAGGGCTTGCCGGCGCTACCGACACCTGGGGCATCCTGGTCGAAAATTCCGGCTCCGAGTCCAACGACATTGAGCGCAATGCCTTTTCCAATTTGCATGTGGCCAATCAGGCGCAGTTGTTGAATAATTGGCCCATCTTTCCTGAACAAGGTCTGCAATACTCCTGCAACACCAACACCAGCAACACCAGCTACGACTACGTTGTCACGAATGATGGCATCGCTTCCTTCCAAGGCAGCCCCACCCTCCCGGCCGGCAACACCTTCTCCGGCATTTCCTCTGCCGGGGGCGACTTCTTCAACAGCAGCACTAATGGCATCACCTACTTTTATTACAACGGGGCAGCGGATGAGGAGCCGGTGAATACATTAGGTGCTTTTATTGATGTAGCCGTCAATTCTCCCAACACCTGCCAGCCCGACAATACCGATGGGCCGACCATCCTCATTGGGAAGAACCTCATGGAAGAGCTATATGAGTTGGCAAGAGACGATTACAATACCGCACGAGCTGTATACGACTCCCTGTTGAACGGAGGTCTGCCAAAATCTACATGGACAACCCTGGCTGCCAACCTGACTTCAAGTGGAGCTGGCGCCTTCCGGCAGGATTTACTAGCAGCCTCACCTTACCTTACAAAGGACGTTTTAAAAGCTTTTGTACTCCGAGACGATTTGTTTAGCAATCAGCAGATCGGCGCAGTACTGGCCGCTAATCCAGATGAGTTGCGCAGTCCTGTCTTTCAGGGTTTCCTCTACAGCGAGCTGCCGAAAACCCTGGTAGATACCGTGCTTACCTATCAGGAGCAGGTTACACCCCGTACAGCTCTGGAAGCTGACCTGGCAACCCAGCGCCACACTATGCATCAGGCTGCAAATGTAAGGATCAAACAAATCTTGTCTGATACCCTGGGTATCAACTATACTGCTTACCGCGATTGGCTGCGCAAAAAAGAAAGCCTGGAAGCTTTCTATGAGCTGGCCTTGTCTTACAGTGCAGTAGACAGTCTACCAACTGCTATAGCCAAATGCGACTCCGTGCCCCTGCTATTCGATTTGAATGAAGCTCAGCTACAAGAACATTTGCTGCTGAAGGAGTACCTTCAATTTACGCTACAGGCACATCAGGATAGTGCGCACTATGCAGCTTATGACAGTACCCGGGTAGCAGCCCTTCAAAATATTGCAGATGCCAGCGAAGGTAAAGCCGGGGCCTTCGCCCGCGGCCTGCTCAACACCTTCTACGGCTACGACTACCGCATCGTGCCGCAGTCGCCAAACGTACAGGGGCTCTATACCCTGCCCGGCAGCGGCACTGCCACGCAGCCGCAGGAACGGGCGCAGCCTTTATCGGCGCTACCCAACCCCGCCCGGGCGCGGGTCGCTTTCCGTTACCAATTGCCGGACCCGCAGCAGCCTGCACAGTTGCTGATCTATGATATGCAGGGCAAGCTAACGGCTACGCTCAATTGCGGGCTGGGTACCCGACAGCAGGTATGGCACACGGCAGGGCATCAGCGCGGGCTGTACTATTGCATCCTGCAGCAAGGTGCATACCGATCGCCCGTACTGAAAGTACTTTTGATTGACTAATCATTCTGCGGCGCCGGTTTTAGCAGGGCTGCTAAAACCGGCGCTCAAAATCACTGCCGAATATGAAAAAGTTAATTTGGGCTGCATTGCTGCTTTGGTGTGGTCTTTCCTTTGGCCAAACGACTACCTTCAATAAAAGAGTAGATGCAGGCTACCCATTTCTGAACCTGACAAAAATACTGCCCACAGATAGCTGTTATTATGCGGTTGGAGCTATCACAGATACTACAGGCGGAGCTACTGTTGGCTGCCTTTTTCTGAAGCTTAGCCTGGAAGGAGAAATCATCTGGCAAAACCCATTGGGCTCCCCTCAAAAGTTTTTCCGCTCATGGGGGTCTGGGCTATTTACTGTAGGCGACACCAGCTTCGTGACCATGGGCCATACTACTGATTCTATCAGTAAATCGGTAATTTATAAATACAACCTGGAGGGCGACACTATTTTTGCTAAAGAGTTTTTCAGCCCTTTCTACCCGGAAGAAAATTTTATTTCCGCAGCAAATTCTATACATCCGGTTAATGATACTTCCTTTTCAGCCTTGGCTGGCGTAAACGGCTTACCGGGAGGGGCAAACATCGAAATTTACTGGATCCGATTGCATGAATCGGGGTCAATAATCAACAGCAAAGTTTTTTCAGGCCCACTTCAAAATATACCTATGTCCCAGGTTATTAGAAATGGTGAAGAAATAATAATAGGCTCTGGAAAAAACAATCTTGGTCAAGTTTCCGAAAATTTCACTTACCGATCTTATTTGCTTAGCATTGACCTACAAGGAAACATCAACTGGCAATATTCAACCCCTTCGGTTGATTTATACGACAATGCCAACGCCCTCCTCCCCACCCCCGACGGCAGCCTCATCGTCGGAACCGGTAAAGGCGTGGAGACGGCCATCAACAGCAGCAGCGGCCGCGTAGACTGGAACCCCTGCTTCTTCAAGCTCAATGCCGATAGGCAGATGGAGTGGACCAGGGGGTTTAGGGGCGAATTCCCGTGGACTAACTTCTCCATGGTCAAAATCGTTGAGGCTACAGACCAAAGCGGGTACCTTGGCATCAGTTGGACCGCAGAGACGGAGTCTATTGGAGAGCTTAGGAAAGGCACCTGGCTCATGAAGGCCTCCCCACAAGGCGACAGCCTTTGGGTGCGCTACTTCACGCTTTTTGATGAGGAACCGCTTGCCCCCGAGCCCATGGACCTCAAAGCCACCCCCGATGGCGGCTACATCGTCTGCGGCGCTATCGACCCGCCCGATGACGGGGGCGTCCACCCATTGCGCTACGGCTGGCTCCTCAAGCTCGATGAGCACGGCTGCCTCGTGCCCGGCTGCCACCTGCCCAACAGCACCGCGCCGGAGCCCGGCACACCGCCACAGCTCGCCCTCTTCCCCAACCCCGCCCGCGATTTTATCAACTTTGAGCTGCGCGGTGCCCGCCCTGCCCCCAATGGGGTGTTCCGCATACTTGATGTGCAGGGGCAGCTTTTGCAGACTATCCCGGCACAGGAAGCCTTGGGTACGGTAGTCGTGCCCGTGCACGATTGGGCGGCGGGGGCGTATGTGGTGCAGTACCTGGAAGGCGGGCAGCTCAGGGCAACGGAGCGGTTTTTGAAGGTGGAGTGAGGGCTGCGCCCCTCCGGAAATACCCGTATATTTTTACCTAAACCTAAAACGATGAACAGGCTGATTTTGACCTCTTACATTCCGGGCCGCTGTGATATGCAGGGCAAGCTCACCGCTACGCTCAATTGCGGACCGGGCACCCGACAGCAGGTATGGCAAACGGCCGGGCAGCAGCGCGGGCTGTACTATTGCATCCTGCAGCAAGGTGCATACCGCTCCCCCGTACTGAAAGTGCTTTTGATTGACTAACCTTAACGTATACAGCCGCTGCCTGCCTGGTGCAAGGCAGCGGCTGTATGCTTTTCCAATATTCCCGATATGAGACTTTTATACATCGTGCTAATGTTCTTAGTTTTCGATGCCGCCAATGCACAGATCACCTTTAACAAACGCTTCAACGCAGGCTTCCCTTTTCAAAACGTGACGGAAATACTGCCTACAGACAGTTGTTATTATGTGATAGGGGTATACACCGATACCACGGGGGGACTGCCGACCGTCGGAAACTTCTTCACCAAGCTGAACCTTGAAGGTGAAACAGAGTGGCAAAAAACAATCGGAGGGCCCTCAAAACACTATGAAACCTGGCGAGCAGGGCTTATCTCTGAAAGCGATTCCACCTTTTTAACAATGGGGGTCACTTCAGACTCTATCCATAAAGCTGTAGTTATCCGGTATGATATCGATAGGGACACCCTGGCTACCAAAGAATTTATCAACCCTTTTTATCCTGATGAAACCTTTATTTCTGCCTCACAAGTCATTACCGTACTAAGCAATGGAGACATTATTGCGGCTACTGGCATAAATGTAGGCCCTGAGTCAAACACGGATATATATTTTCTCCGATTAGATGAAGACCTCAACCTTATCGACACTTATATCTATGCTGACCCCCTCCAAAATGCGCCAAAAGACATCATTGTAACAGAGGAAGACGACATCATTGTAGGGTCCGTGAAAAGCAATATCGCACAAACCTCCAATAATTTCACCTACCGTTCTCATCTGCTCAAGCTGGATGAAACCTTTGATATGGAATGGCAATACATCACGCCTGCTTTTGAATTGTATGACTTTGCCAACGCCCTCCTCCCCACCCCCGACGGCGGCCTCATCGTCGGCACCGGAAAAGGCGTGGAGACCGCCATCAACAGCAGCAGCGGCCGCGTAGACTGGAACCCCTGCTTCTTCAAGCTCAATGCCGATAGGCAGATGGAGTGGACCAGGGGGTTTAGGGGCGAATTCCCGTGGACTAACTTCTCCATGGTCAAAATCGTTGAGGCTACAGACCAAAGCGGGTACCTTGGCATCAGTTGGACCGCAGAGACGGAGTCTATTGGAGAGCTTAGGAAAGGCACCTGGCTCATGAAGGCCTCCCCACAAGGCGACAGCCTTTGGGTGCGCTACTTCACGCTTTTTGATGAGGAACCGCTTGCCCCCGAGCCCATGGACCTCAAAGCCACCCCCGATGGCGGCTACATCGTCTGCGGCGCTATCGACCCGCCCGA
Source organism: uncultured Phaeodactylibacter sp. (assembly GCA_913057245.1). Classification (GTDB taxonomy): domain Bacteria; phylum Bacteroidota; class Bacteroidia; order Chitinophagales; family Saprospiraceae; genus Phaeodactylibacter. The sequence continues at coordinate 8,268 of CAJXNH010000044.1, read as the reverse complement.
TGACGGGGGCGTCCACCCATTGCGCTACGGCTGGCTCCTCAAGCTCGATGAGCACGGCTGCCTCGTGCCCGGCTGCCACCTGCCCAACAGCACCGCGCCGGAGCCCGGCACACCGCCAAAGCTCGCCCTCTTCCCCAACCCCGCCCGCGATTTCATCAACTTTGAGCTGCGCGGTGCCCGCCCTGCCCCCGATGGGGCTTTCCGCATCCTGGACGCGAAGGGCCGGCTTTTGCAAAGCATCCCGGCACGGGAGGCCCTGGGTACGGTAGTCGTGCCCGTGCAGGATTGGGCGGCGGGGGCGTATGTGGTGCAGTACCTGGAAGGCGGGCAGCTCAGAGCAGCGGAGCGGTTTTTGAAGGTGGAGTGAGCAAGAGGCAAGCCTCCATTTGCATGCTCAGGCCGCGATTCCATAATCGCCGCCTGAGTTGGTATGGCACAAACAGGGAATGAGGCAGGCGTTGTTCACCGCACCAACGTCACATCCCCCTGCAAAGTCTGCACCGCTTCCTGCCGCTCTACCTGATACTGCATGAGGTAGAAATAAACCTCCGTAGGCGCAGGTTCCCCGTCCTGTTCGCCATTCCAGGGCAGAGTGGCGTCTGACGTCTCATAGACCAGGTTGCCCCAGCGGTTGTAAATACGCAGCAGGAAGTTCAGGAAGACCGGTTCTTCACAGTCGCTCAGCGGGCCAAAGGTATCGTTCGTGTTGTCGCCGTTTGGGGTGAAGGTATTGGGCAGCGCAACCATACAGATACTGGTGTCGCAGTCTATCGTCGCGATGGCGATGGTATCCGCAACCATCTCGCAGGCTGTGCTGATGGTCAGGCTGTACAGGCTATCCAGGCCCACTTCAATCGCTGTAGTCGTATCGCCGGTAGACCAGGCGTAGGCCGCATTGGGGAATTCCGGGACGGAAAGGGTTGCCGGCTCATCTTCGCAAAGGGTCAGGGTGTCCTGCTCAAAGGCGAATTCGAGTGGCTGTGTGGCAAAAATATGGTCGGAAAAGTTGGGCAGGCCGGTGTAAGGAAGATTATCGCTTTCTGGCAGCAAAAAAACATCCGGCAAAAATAGCGGCTCCGGTGTGTCCGGGCATTCTAAAACAGACAGCGTAGGCCCATCGCTGATTAGGAAGTCGCGCTCCAGCAGGTAAAGATTCCCATCTACAGCCATTTGCATATGCCCGGTCAGGCGGTTCTCCGGCAGGTTAGCGATTATTAAACGGCTACCGACTACCTCTTCTGATTCAAGATCATACTGCGTCAGTACCCGCCCGGAAGGTGTATCCTCCACAAAGTAGAGGAAGTGGCTGTTGGGTGAAAAGGAGGCGGCGTTCAGACTAAAGTCCGGCATAGGCGTCAGATCGATAATGTTGGTCGTATCAATTTGCCCGGTGGCATTATCGAAGGGGAAAACGGTGCCCGCGCAGTGCAGCCACTGCCCGTTGGGTGAGATATCGAGCTGCCCCGTAATGGTGCCGTCAAACGGAAAGGAAAGCGTATCCGTAACACCTTCATTCGTGACCGGGAAGACGAGCAGCCGGTTGTCCTCCTGGGCCGCATCCACGATCACCACCCAATAATCGGTCCCATTCTGATGGAGGGTGCCCGTAAGCCCCTCAAAAGCGGGTACGTGCACCCGTTGGTCGGCTACGGTGACGCCGCCCAGCCCATTATTGAGGGCCATATCTACCTCAAAGTAGGACAAGCCCCTACCCTGCGGCTGCCCAGGTACGCTGCCGCCAATATTGAATTCGGATTCCTCCATCGTGAATAAATAGTAGACTTCCGGCACACCAGGCTTGGGTAGAATCAGGGCCGATTGCATTGCACTGAACCCTCCGCCTTCGGTGACGCCCATGTCGTACATCACTTCATCATTACGGTTCCAGATTTTCCCGGAGGTCTGCCCCGATTGCTCCGGATCCCGCCCGCCGCCATTGGTGTAGAAGAGGACATTACCTTCCGCATCCGAGACAATAGCGCAGCCTTCAAAGGTTTCCATTGCGCCGCCAGGCACCTGTACGGGATTGCCACCGGAGAAGTCCAGCCCGGCAGCTGCACCAAAGTACCAGACCGTACCTGCATTCTGGGCAGAGAGCAACAGGGGGAACAACAGAAAAAAGCAGAGTAGTTGTTTCATAGTCATTTTCGCGTTTATGACCACAAAGCTACGGTATATTCCCATTTCAATACTTGAATTCTACTTATATTAACCGTCAAAAATCAGGCATTATGCCAAAAAGTGTAGCGATTATCGGGGCGGGCTGTTCGGGCCTGGCTGCCATTAAGAATATGCAGGATGCCGGTCTGACGGACATCACCTGCTACGAGAAGAACGATCAAATCGGTGGCAATTGGGTCTTCACCGCCGGGGAGTCCCACTCCAGCGTTTGCGAAACCACCCACATCATTTCTTCAAAAGAACTTTCTGCTTTTGAGGGCTTCCCTATGCCCAGCCACTATCCGGACTATCCTTCGCATAAGCAGGTACTGGCTTATTTTCAGGATTATGCAAGGGCGTTCAATCTGGAACAGTACATACAGTTCAATACGGCTGTCGAACAAGCGGTTGAGCTTCCTAACCATCAGTGGCACCTCACCCTTAGCAATGGTACCGAACGCACCTTTGACTACCTCCTGGTCGCCAACGGGCACCACTCCGTACCCCGCTGGCCCGATATACCGGGTACTTTTACCGGAGAGTATATGCATTCCCACAGCTTCAAGACCAATAGGCCCTTTGCGGGAAAGCGGGTGCTGGTCATCGGGGCGGGCAACTCGGGTTGCGACTGTGCCGTGGAAGCCAGCCGGGTCGCCGAATCCACGGCCATCAGCCTGCGCCGCCCCACTTACATCATCCCCAAATTCCTTATGGGGAAGCCGACCGATACGTATAACGCCTTGCTTCAGCGTATCCCTGCATTTCTGCGGGCGCCAATGCAGAAGCTCAGCCTGCAGTTGCAGATCGGGAAGTACGAGCGCTACGGGCTGAAGACCCCCGAATACCCGATCACGGCTGCTCACCCCACCCTCAATTCAGAGCTCCTTTACCGCATCCGGCACGGGCGGGTAAGCCCCAAAGCCGGGGTGGAGCGCTTTGAAGGCCAAACGGTCCATTTTTCTGATGGCAGCAGCGCGGAATTTGATACGGTCATTGCCGCAACTGGATACAAAATTGCTTTCCCGTTTTTCGAGCCGGGGCAGTTCGATTTTGAAGACGCCTACCGCATCCCCCTCTACCTGCGCATGATGGCGCCCGGGCACCCCAACGTCTTTTTCATTGGGCTGGTGCAGCCACAAGGGTGCATCTGGCCCTTGTCTGACTTACAGGCCCAACTGGCGGCCTTGCACATCACAGACCGATGGTCGTTGCCGGACAACCTGGAACAACTGGCGGAAGCCGAGTGCGATGAAATTGAGCAGGAGTTCAAACAAGCCCGGCGGCACAGCCTGGAGGTTCATTTCCACCCCTTTGCCGAAAAAATCCGGGCGCAAATCAGAGCCGCCGCAGGTAAGCGACCTGCCGTACTTGTATAGGAAAGGAGTTGACCTCGGGGATGTCCTCCCCTTCGAAAGCTTGGTTGCCGGTGGTGCGAACGGCTTCGAGTTTCCCGGAGATGATTTCGTAGGTCATCACGCTATCTTTGACTTCCGCTGTACTCAGTAATAAGCTGCCCATCACATCAAACCGGCTGTACATTTTGCCATTGAGCAGGTATACATCCATTTCAATGGTATTCTGCTCATCGATTTTATACCAGCCCATTTCCGGGCGGACCGGCTTGAGCAGGTAATCCCGCAGCCCTTCTTCTTTGTCCGCTCCGTAGATGATGCTGTAAGTGTAAAAGGAGTCCCGGGGCAGGATGTGCAGTTCCATCGGCAACTCCTGCTGTTTGCCCTGCAAGCTGTAGATTTCCAGTGTGCCCGCCCATTTCCCGATCCATTCCTGAGGCAACCCCAGGCTATCTGACGTATCCTGAGCGGCAAGCGGCTGACAAAACGCAAGGAACCATAAAACAGTACTGATTGATTTCGCTATCTTCATCATTCATTATTTAATGCCCACAAGATAACGTATGCGTCTCAACTTTCTGATCCCAATTCTGTTCGTTAGCATTTTTAGCAGTGCTGCACAAGCCCCCTACTTCCAACAGCAGGCCGACTACCGCATTGATGTACGCCTTGATGATCAGGCGCATGTATTGCATGGCCACCTCAACCTCATTTACCACAATAATGCCCCCGAGGCCCTCGACACCCTCTACTTCCACCTATGGCCCAATGCCTACCGCAATCAACAAACCGCTTACGCGAAACAGGCCCGGCGTATGGGCGAGACAGATTTCCACTTTGCCCGTAAAAATCAGCTCGGCGGCATCGACTCCCTGAGCTTCACCGCGGATGGCGAGGCCGTAACCTGGAGTTACCACCCCAAGCATATTGATATTGCTATTCTGGTGCTCCCCCAGTCGCTGCCCCCGGATGCACAGGTGGAAATCAACACCCCATTCCGGGTGGATTTGCCCTATATCTTCTCCCGCCTCGGCCATGTGAACCAAAGCTACTCCATCACACAGTGGTACCCCAAGCCTGCCGTGTATGACAACGAAGGCTGGCACCCCATGCCCTACCTCGATATGGGAGAGTTCTATTCGGAATTTGGCAACTACGAAGTCAGCATCACCCTGCCGGAAAACTATCAGGTGGGCGCCACCGGTACTTTACAAAATGAGGCCGAGCGCCAACGCCTGCTCGCACTCAGCCGGCAGTCGCTCCCTCAGGATGCAAACGGAGCTTTTCCACCTTCCGCAAAAGCCTTCAAAACCCTGATGTACACGGCCGAAAATGTGCGCGACTTCGCCTGGTTTGCCGATAAGCGCTTTCAGGTGCGCCACGATACGGCTACCCTGCCTTCCGGTAAAACGGTAGAAGCCTGGGCGTTTTTCGCAGCCGAAGACCAGGACTACTGGGACAAAGGGGCCTTTTACGTCAAGCGGGCGCTGGAGTTTTACTCCGAAAAGGTTGGGGAGTACCCCTATCCGCAAGCTACGGCTGTGCAGACTACCCTGGGCGCGGGCGGCGGCATGGAGTACCCCATGGTCACCAATATTGGCGGGGTGGGCAGTGCCGAGTCGCTGGCTATGGTCATCACGCATGAGGTGGGGCACAACTGGTTCTACGGCATCCTCGCCTCCAATGAGCGCGACCACGCCTGGATGGACGAGGGGCTGAATAGTTATTATGAAGCGCGATATGCCCAAACCTACTACGCAGACAGCGAAGGCGACGGTGTTCTTGAGTACCTGCTGCGCAGCACCCCCATGAATGAGCGGGAGTTTGGCTATCTTTTCCAGGCCCGCCGCCACCTGCATCAGCCTCCGGAGACGCACTCCAATGCGTTCAAGCCTATCAACTACCTCGTAAGCGCGTATATTTTGCCGCCACTGGCTCTGGATTTACTGGAAGGCTACGTAGGTACTCAAGCCCTGGACAGCGCTATGCATGCTTACTACCAAAAGTGGCAGTTCCGGCATCCGCAGCCCGGGGATTTGCAGCAGTCTTTGGAGGAAGCCCTGGAGCAAGACCTGGACTGGCTCTTCGGGGGGCTGATAGCAAGCAAAGGGCACATCGACTATGCCATTACGAAGGTTGAAAATCAAAGTCAGTCGTACCGGGTGGAAGTCGCCAACCGTGGCACTATTGAAAGCCCGGTTGCGCTGTCCATCGTAAAGGGTGATACGGTGGTGGCCACGACCTGGTCCAAAGGCTTTAGCGGCAAGCGTACGCTGCGTATTGATAAGGCCGCTAGCGATTTGCTGGTCCTTGATGCGGAGCGGCATGCCCCGGAGCTCTACCGCCGCAACAACTACTACCGGCTTGATGGCCCGCTGAAAGGGATCCGGCGGCCGGATTTCACCTTCCTTCCCGCAGCCACCAATGATACCCGTGGCAATATCCTCTGGAGCCCCGCCCTGGGCTGGAACAACTATGACAAGCTCATGGCAGGCCTCGTGCTGAGCAACCACACCCTACCCGAACAGCGGCTGGAATGGCGGGCAGCGCCCATGTATGGCTTTGGCAGCCGGGACCTGGCTGGCCTGGGGGCGCTGCATTACAATATTTATCCCCGAAAGCAGGGGGCAGTACACCGCGTCCGTTTGGGGCTTACCGGGCAGCGTTTCAATTCCAATATCATCTCCCGCTTCAATGAGCAGGAGCATATCGGTTACGAGCGCCTTCAGCCTTACCTGCGCTTTGATTTTGCGCCCGACCCCACAGACAATACCTACGCCCGCCTTCAATTACGCGGCATTTGGTTGCGTTCGGAAACCCTCGACTTCCGAAGCCCTGCCGAACCGCTGGCAAGAGACTATGAGACGCAGTGGCTGCAGGAGGCCCGGTTCACCTATGAGCAACGCCGGAAAATCAATCCCTATCAGTGGTCCGCTGCTTTGGAGCATCAGGCCTTTGAGAATGTCTTTGGAGAAGAGGACCGTTATGTAAAAGCCGCTTTTGAGATCGACTGGAACTTCAATTATAGCAAGCGGGAGGCGATCCACCTCCGGCTGTTTGGGGGGTATTTTCTGTACAGCACCTTCCGGGAATCGCAGGTGATTAGCCCGGTAGCTTTCAACCTCTCCTCCAATGGCAACAACGATTACCGCTTCGATGACCTTTACCTGGGGAGGACGGAGACGTCCGGTATTTGGTCACAGCAGATTAGCCGCAGAGACGGTGGGTTTAAGGTGCCGCTACCGCTTAATACCGGGCTGGGGCGCAGCAATAACTTTATCCTGGCAGCCAACTTCAAAGCAGACCTGCCCAGTCAGGCGATGCTGGGGATTCCACTTAAGCCCTACCTGGATATCGGCTACTTTAGTGATCAGCATTCCACTGGGGACGACCCTTCTTTTTCGGATCAGCTGATGTGGAATGGCGGATTGATGCTAGAGCTGTTTGACGAGCGCCTGGCGGTCTACTTCCCGCTCATCAGCTCTAAGAATATCGCGGATCAGCTTGAAATCAGGGGCAATTACTTCACCCGCATCGGATTTCAGCTGGACCTGCAGCGGATGAACCCCTGGAAGCTGCTGGACCGGCAGGAATTGTAGCAAAAATACCCATTGCATCCCTTCACGGGGCAATGGGTACTCGGTTTCAGTCGGGTAACTTATATTTGTTACTCTTCTTTGCAATCCAGGCACTGCAGCCCCGCTTCGGTCATTTGCCAGGTGCTGCCGGGGTTGTCGTAGATGCGGGGGCGATAGTTCACTTTGTCCGCATCGTCGATGTAGAAGCGGGTTTCTCCATCAAAGCGGATGAACTTACCCACCGGTATTTCCAGGATAGCCCGCACGCCCTGCACGCGCCACTTGGTACCACGCGGAATTTGGAAGTACGTCGGTACGGTAAGTGCATTAGCAGTGGTTTGCTCCTGATAATTGATGGCAGCAGCGAGTTCTTCGGCCATCGCCAGGTTGGTGCCCCGGGACTCCAGCCGCTCTTCCAGCACAAAGCCTTTGCTCTCGCCCTTCCGGATTTCAATGTCCACGTTATCGCTGATCAAGCCGTCGTGGTAAAAGAAGAGTTCGCCATCAATATTGAATTCATCATTGCCCGGCACCGCTTCATCGATCCGGAAATTGAGGGTATCGGTGGTGATAGCAGTGAGCTCAACTCGGCGGTCAAGGTGAGCTTCGTTGCTGAAATCACGTGCCATAAAGGCCATGACCCCGAAAAAGCTAACAATATTCAGCACCCAGAATGCGGTAAGCCCAATTTGCCAGGGCCGGCTCATACGGGTGCCGTACAAGGTGCGCAGTATGGTTAGCCCGGCACTAAGGAGCACCACACCGACAATCATCAGGATGTTGAAGGCGCCCAGCATGGTCACCATAGGCCACTCCGGCGCAAAGTAATCTACATAAGGCCAGAAGAAGACCCCACCGGTAAACATAGCAATCCAGGAAGCCAGCAGCCCCAGGGCAATCAGTGCCGCGCATACAATAAGCAGTGGTTTCCAGAGGTCACTGATGATTTGCACCAAAACCCCAACGACCTTGCCAATAAAGGAGACGATTTGCCGCAGTGCTTCACCTAGTGCTCCACCACCGGCTTCCCCTTTTTTTTTACCACCAAAATCATTGCCGAACTCAGAGACTTTATTGGAGATATGCTCAATCTCCTCCTCTATGATGCGGCCGATATTGGATACATTAATCGGTTCTCCGCGCATGGCGAGACGGTCGCTGGCGGTTTCCGCTTTAGG
>CAJXNH010000043.1 GCA_913057245.1 uncultured Phaeodactylibacter sp. | reverse complement strand
TTTGAGTGTGTAGGAACTCCCAAATTACAACTTTCCCCTTTTTTATGGCTATGCGTCATTTTCCCCACGGACTATTGAACTACGGTACTTCTGCTACTGATGGTCTTCCCAATCAGTAGCCAAAACACTTCAAACACATTCAGGGATAGCCTATATAACGTGATTGAACGAGCGGGTAGCCCGGAAGCTAAAATCGACCTGTACAAAACAGCGATAGACCAGAAGCTGCAAACCGATCAGGCGCTGGCGCGTGAGTACATCGAAGCACTCCGGCAACTGGCCACTGCCGTTAAAGATACCGCTACTATCGGTTATGTCTGTGAAAAAGAGGCCAGTTTGTCCTATCTGAGCGGCGATCATCAGCAGGCAAGCCAAGGCTTTGAGGAGGCTTGCCGATATTATGAAAGGGCAGGCTTGTATGACCTTTCCATCATGGCGTGCACTAAAAGTGGCGTGATGCTCAGCCTGATGGGCAAACAGGTCGAAGCCAAGGCTGTTTATCAGGAACAATTAGGAGCAGCCCGGGCAAAAAAACTAAAGCCTCAGCAGGCTTACATTAACAATCAGCTGGGTACCCTTTATCATTATCAGGGGACTTCGGATTCTGCGATCGTCTACTATGACATTAGTGCGAAAATGTATAGCGAGCTGAAAGACACGACAAACCTGCTGCGCCCGCTATTCAACAAAGCCGTGCTGTTGAAAAGAAGCAATCCTGAAGAGAGCCTGGCTACCTACAAGCGTGTATATAGCATTCGGGAAAGGCAGGGAGCTATACCGGAAATGATTACAACGCTTCAGGCGATTGCAGATCTACAGGAGAACAATAGCGAATTGGTTAGTGCTTTTCAAAGTTACGAGCAAGCTTACCGCTTGTGTAAGGCCTACGGCTATAAGACCACTTTGCCGAATATTCTCACAGGCCTGGCGAGTCTCAAAATGGATCAGTACGCTCATAATGAAGCCTTATCCTACGCCGAGGAAGCAGTCGGTACTGCGAAAGAGTCCGGGCAGGTGGAAGGACTGCTCAATGCTTTGTCGATTCAAGCCTCTGCCTGGTATTACTTCGGGGATAAAGAGCAGGCGCTGAAGGTGCTCGAGGAAGTGCTAAGCACTGCGGCAAGTAATGGTTTTCTGGGATTCACGGTACAGGCTTTGATCAAGCGCGCCCTTATTCTTACGGAAATGGGGCGGACCGTAGAGGCTGGTCTGGCCCTACAGGAGGCAGCGTCTCAAATAGATAGTGGAGTAGGAAAGGAGCACTTGCTTTTTTTCAAAGATACCAAAGCCCGTTGGGCACTTCGCACCGGGCAATATGAAGAAGCGTCAACGCTGGCCCGCGAATCTTATCAGGCTTTTTTGAATGTCAAGCGCTACGGGGATGCGTTGGGTGCCTTGAACGTGCTGCTGGAAGCCTGCGAAGGCAATAAGCAATACACTCAGGCAGTAGCCCTGTTCGGGGACTACCGCTGGCTGTCCGATACGGTTAATCAAATCCGAAGTATTACGGACTTGAAGGTGCAAAACCAGGAGTTCGAATTTGAGCTGGAGAAACAGGAACTTGAAGCAGAGCAAATAAAACGGGAAGCGGTGCTCAAAGCAGAGTCAAGCCGTAACCTTGCGATCGCCCTGGCCACCGCATTGCTCGGGATAACAGGCGTGGTTTTTGCCTTCTACACCCGGCGGCAGCGGCAAATTATTGAGCAGCAGCGGGACGATTTGCAAGTGCTCAACCAAACGAAAGATCAGCTTTTTTCTATCCTTGGCCACGACCTGCGAGTACCGGCAATGGGCTTCCGGGGTATTGCCAGGAAGGTGAACTACCTGCTGGGAGAGCAGAACTACGAGGGGCTGCAGAAATTTGGGCGCAAAATAGAGGAGGACGCGAGCCAGCTCCTGCACCTCGTGGAAAACCTGCTACATTGGTCGCTCAACCAGCAAAAGGGCCGGAAATACCGCCCGGTGGATATTTACCTCAGGCAGGCTGTACAGGACACCCTGGCTTTCTTCATCATTCGGGCGAGTGCCAAAGGTATTACCCTTGAGGATAGCCAACTGCAGGATTTGCGCTGTCATTGCGACCGGGACATGTTGGGCGTCATCCTCCGTAATCTGCTGGACAACGCCATTAAGTTTACGCCCGAAGGCGGGCGGGTCAGGGTATGGTCGGAGCAGGATGGGCCTGCGCATGCCTTGCTCTGTGTGGCAGATACCGGGCCTGGATTGCCCGCAGCCATCATAGCGCAAATAGAAGCAGGGGAGGGCTTGAAAACCTCCACACCGGGTACTGCACAGGAAAAAGGCTTTGGGCTGGGGCTGCAGCTGGTTTTTTCCCTGGCACAGGTCAATAAGACGCCGGTGGGCTGGCGCAAAGGCGAGGGGGGCGGAGCGCAGTTTACGGTTCAGATTCCGTTGGCAGAGGCTAAATGGAGCAGTTCATTTGCACAGCGTCAATACTTATAATTTATGGGAGGCAAACCGGTTGAAATCCTCATTGTTGAAGATAATTACTCTTTTGCCCTCGAGCTGGAGATGTTACTTAAGGAGTTGGGATACCACAATATCTCCCATCTGGAAAACGGGGAGAAGGCTCTACAGCGGATATTGACGTTGCCCCCTGATCTGATTATACTGGATATGCACCTAAAGGGAAAACTGTTAGGGATAGAAGTTGCAGAGGCAGTTGCGCACCTTTCTATCCCCATACTATTTATTTCCGTTGCCGGTGAGGCTTTATACAACAGAACACAGCAGTTGCCTAACAGCATTGGCTATCTGGTAAAGCCTGTACATCCCATAACGCTAAGGTCTGCCATTGACCTTGCACTTTCCGGACTGGAGAAGGACAGCCTAAAGGTGGCAAAGAGGGAAAGTACTTCACCTTTTACTCTCCTCAAACAGGAGCAGACCTACTACAAAGTGAGACTGACAGATATCGTCTACGCTCAGTCTGATGGTAATTATGTCTGGGTTTATACGCTATCCGAGCGTTTCTTTATCCGCTCCACATTTAAGGAGTTTCTCGCTACGCTGCCGCCCGGGGATTTCCTGCAAGTGCACCGGCAGTATGTGATTGGGCTCCGGCACTTTCGATCTGCTAACTTCGTAGACGCTATTGTTCATGTTGGGGCTTTTGATGTGCCGTTGGGGAAACAGTATCGGGAAAGCCTTAATGCTTTTCTGGGGATTTAGGTCTCTTGGGCGGCTGTCGGGCGAAAGCGCTAAGAAAATCCTTTTTGTAAGTGTGAAGCAAAGCAGCCAATCTTTATCAGAAAGGAACAGTAAAAAGTCAGATCTGCCTCTTATACGCTGTACACTGGCTCAAGGCATAGCTTACTCTTTTATCAGCACTAATTCCTCCGGCGTACCGGCCCGGTTCATCTTCATACGGAGGGTATCGGTGCCCGATAAGGCAACCTCGACCATCTTTTCAGCCTGTTCCTCAGCGTGGGTGTACAGCTTATTGCCTTCCACACGGTAGGTCCCCGCTTCTTCCTGTGTGCCAAAAGCGCCGGTATAAGTGCCGGTGGGCTCAAATGAAAAGGTGACCTGACTGGCATCACGATCAGAAGTTTCCCCGTTCACGATCCAGCTGACACCCTGCCATTCTCCGGTGATTTGGGCATCGCTGCCACTATCTGTGCAGGCAAAGAGGAAGAATAGCGGCAAAAGCAAGGGCAGGTATTTCATAAAGGATGGATGTAGGGTTGAGTGAATGATTTAAGATGCAGTAAGTTAACAAAAAACCGCGAGATCCAACCGTCTTCTCAATAGCTCCGAAGCTGGCAGCTGACTTTAACTTAAAGCCTCGGCAGGCTGGCGTAAACCCTGGCAGACTGAACATACGGGCTATTCGGTACCCCGCATCCCTACCATTAGGTATTTTTTGGCTAATCTTGCTATCTGGATGTAGTCTAAATAAAACTTTTCTCACATTTGTATTGTCAATACGCACAAAGCACACCGCAGTTAGTGTATCTGACAAGCGGTGCTCACTAATAAATGGCTATGGACAAAGGAATCGGATACAGCTCATTGATTACCAATTTTATAGAAGCGCAGTACGAAGAAGAGCGGGCTGCCGAGGTCTCCCACCTTCCGGAGCAACTCATGCCCGAATTCGCCACCACCCAAACCGAGGTGGTAGAGCGCAACGGTAAGTTTGTGGTCAATTTGGTCTACGTTAGCATTGAAGACCCTGCGGTCCTGTTGCGGGTGCCGGTACGAGTGTGCCGCAACCGAAAAATTGCAGAGATCATCGCCTCCTACAAGTGCCGGTTGTGTGCCTGTGATCAGTGCATTCCCTTAGCAGTATCGATGGAGGACTTTGGCTTTGCACAGAATTAAGCTACAAAATGACCAGAAAGGGAGAGGAAATACCTAGTTTTAGGTAAAGAAAACACCCCGATTAGGTATTTTTAGCCTTCTAGTGACAATAATCACTTCCTGTGCTGATCTCGCCCTTTAATTTGGTGTTACTTTTGTGTTTAATTATTTGGATTAAATAAAAAGAAAGGGCGTGGTAGCAACAGTAGGGCAGCAGAATGAACTCAACCAAGCCAAGCCAGGCTTGAAAGGCGAGGTTTCTCACTTCTCCAACGAACGGATTGGCAGCAAGCTCATGGCGATGGGCGTATTGCCGGGCAGTCAAATCGAGTACATCCGCAAAGCGCCTTTCGGCGGTGGCTGCTACGTTAAGGTTGATAACGTTTTGCTGGGACTACGTAAGGCAGAGGCAGCGAGTATTGTGTTGAAGTAATCAGGTATCCCTTTCCAATGACAAAGACGTTCACTATCGCCCTGTTGGGAAACCCCAACTGCGGCAAATCATCCCTCTTTAATCAACTGACCGGGCTACGGCAGAAAGTCGGTAATTTCCCGGGTGTAACCGTCGATAAAAAAGTCGGTAAACTGAGCCTGGGCACCGGTCAGGAGGTTAGTATCATAGATTTTCCAGGCACCTACAGCCTTTATCCTACATCCATCGACGAGCGTATTGTTGTACAGTCGCTTTCCAATCCTAACGACGAGAATTACCCGGATGCTGTGGTCTACGTGGCGGACGTGACAAAGCTGGAGAAGCATTTATTGTTGCTCACTCAGCTGCGCGACCTTGGGCTGCCGCTGGTCTTAGCGCTCAATATGGCCGATGTAGCCGAGCAGCAGGGGCTGGAAGTGTCCACTGAACTGCTGAGTAAACGCCTGGGTGTCCCTGTGGTGATGCTCAGTGGGCGGACCGGTGCCGGTGTGGATGATCTGAAACTGCTGCTGGAAGAGATCATTGCCAGGCCTGGCTCGTATTCAGCTTCCTCTCCTTTTTTCAATATGAGCGGGCAGGAGAAAGCATTGGCCGATGCTGCTAAAACAATTGTACCCGGTGCCAATACCTATCAGGGGCTTCTGATCGCTCATCATTATGAGTGGCTGCCCTTTTTGTCGGAAGCCCAACGGGCCCTGCTGAAGGATACAAGCGAAGAGCATGGATTTGTATCCCTTAGCTCACAGGTAGGGGAAACGATGCAGCGCTTTGACCGCTTTACGCCGGTGGTCAGGTCGGCACTCCAGTCCAGGGATAGCGACGAAAAGGGCATCACTGAGCGCCTTGATATCGTACTGACGCATCGTTTTTTTGGTCCGCTCATCTTTTTCGGGCTAATGCTGCTGGTTTTTCAGGCCATTTTTGCCTGGGCAGGCACACCAATGGAGTGGATTGAGACCTTTTTCACTTTTGTGGGCGATCAGGTGCGGGAAATTCTGCCTGCGGGCTGGTTTACCGACCTGCTGACGGACGGTATTATCGCCGGATTGGGCGGAGTCCTGGTTTTTATCCCGCAGATCACCATCCTGTTTTTGCTCATTGCTATACTGGAAGAGGTGGGCTACATGGCCCGGGCTGCTTTCATGTTTGATCAGGTGATGCAATCCTTTGGGCTGAACGGCCGAAGTATCGTCGCGCTGGTATCGGGTGGGGCCTGTGCCATTCCTGCTATTATGAGTACCCGTACGATTGGCAACTGGAAGGAACGGCTGATTACGATTCTGGTGACGCCTTTCATTAGTTGCTCGGCCCGGATTCCGGTCTATACGGTGCTGGTGGGATTTGTCGTACCTCCCAAGACTGTGCTTGGCATTTTCAATATGCAGGGGCTGGCCTTCATGGGCTTGTACCTGCTGGGCATCGTGAGTGCGCTTGGGGCGGCCTATATTTTCAAGCTCATCCTGAAGACCCGCGAACAGAGCTTTCTTATGCTCGAACTGCCTGAATACCGGGTGCCGGTAGCCCGCAATGTAGGACTGACGGTTTGGGAAAAGGTGCAGTCCTTTGTGGTGGAAGCCGGGAAAATTATTCTGGGCGTTTCTATCATCCTCTGGTTCCTGGCCAGCTATGGGCCTCCGGGCGAAATGGCTGCTGCCGAAACGGAAGCCCTGTCTGCTGCCGAACAGCTTCAGCTTGATGAAACCGAAACAGACAACCTGGTGGCTTCCCGCAAAATCGAAGCTTCCTTTGCCGGGCATATTGGCAAGGCCGTGGAACCGGTTATCCGGCCTTTGGGCTACGATTGGAAAATCGGCATTGCACTCATTACTTCCTTTGCGGCCCGTGAAGTTTTTGTGGGCACGATGGCCACCATCTACAGCATTGGATCAGCCGATGATGAATTTACGGTCCGGGAGCGGATGGCGCAAGAGCGGAACCCGCTGACGGGTGAGCCGGTCTACAATCTGGCTACAGCACTATCTTTGCTGCTGTTCTACGTATTCGCCATGCAGTGCATGAGCACAGTGGCGGTCGTCAAGCGGGAGACTAAAAGCTGGAAGTGGCCGGCGATTCAGTTTGCCTTTATGACCGGGCTGGCCTACCTGAGCGCTTTGCTGGCCTATCAGTTGTTAAGCTAGAGCGAAATTGCCGGGTATCCATGGCAGTGGAAGTTGCTCCGTTGGGCGCTTATCCTTAACTTACCACCCTAAATCCACTTCCTATGAAATACCTATTTACTCTTGCTTTCCTGTGCAGCGCTTTTTTTGTACTGGCGCAGGACACCACTGCCCAATCCGTGGAAATTTACTCCACCAATGGCGGTGAATTCATTTTCTCTTTTGCTGATGTAGATGTGAACGATGCAGATGCCTCAGGCATCCTTCGCTTTTCTGCCTTTTTTCATGTCGGCCAAAAGTGGCACTTTGATTTCGGGAATAACTTCGGTTTGTTTACCGGCTACGGTATTCGAAATATCGGCTTTATCACCGAGGATGACGGCATCAGCATTGCAGAATTTGCAGATGAGATACAACCTGGCGACGATGTGAAAATCAAGCGGCGGGCTTATTCGCTGGGTATACCCGTAGCGTTCAAAATTGGCAACTTCGATCGGAACACTTTCGTGTACGGAGGGGCTGAGGTTGATTTTCTGTTCAACTACAAAGAGAAGCTGTTTATAGATGATGATAAGGAGGAAAAATTCAATGAGTGGTTCAGTGACCGCACCAACCTGCTCATGCCTTCCGTTTTTGGTGGGATGCAGTTTCCCGGCGGGGTCAATTTGCAATTCAAATATTACCTGACCAACTTCCTGAACCAGGATTACACGGAGCGTGTAAATGGAGTAAATGTAATGCCGTATCAGGATGTGGACAGCCGCCTGTTTTACCTGTCCTTATCCTTCAATATTGGGCGCAACAGTAACTTGTTTTCTAAAGAAGATCCGGTGCAGCGGCGGACTTCGTTTTAGTACCTGAATTGTTGATGCAAAAATAGGAAGCCTTGCCCTTTCCTGGCTTCAACTCAGGAAAAATATAAGCCCGGTAAGCATATGGCCTACCGGGCTTAATTCGTTTCAGCGCAATCTGAATTTACGGCCGGTTAGCTTTCACAAACCGAATCACCTGTCGTTGCCCGTTTTCCAGTCGGGCGTCCATGAGATAAGTGCCGGGCTTAAGCTGGCTGATATCCCATCGGGCGGTGGTTTTGGAGGATTCCTGCTCCTGGGTCTGCATGGCCTGGCCTAGCGCATTGTAGAGCTGATAGGTAACCGGAAGGTCTTCCCGGGTTTCCAGTTCGATGAACAGCTCTTCGCTGGCAGGATTAGGAAAAGCCTGCATGTTGAGCGGCCCTTCAGGATGTTCCATACTAATGCCTTGTGGTGTATGGCTTCCATTCAGGAATATAGGATTGGTGACCGTTGAGACGTGGCTGACCACGGCTTCCGCTGTTCCGTTGGGATCAGTCGTGTAAACGGCAACGTCCACGCCAATACAGTTATTCATCGGCAAGTAAACCTGATGGATCAGCTGCCAGTTGGTACCATACTGGCTGAAGTAGCCCCTGATCCAGTTGCCCTGACGTACCAGCCGCAGCCAGTATGGGAAAGGCTTGTACAGCAGAATTCTGTTGGCATTGCCGCCGGTTTGATAGCGGGTATGCCACCGCAGCAGGCTAGTGAGATTGGAGAAAGCACCCGCCATTTTCGACCCCGGATTGCCGGATTCCCGCATCATGAGCCCCACGTAGCCATTGTCCACATCTTCTACCTTGAACTGCATCCCGCTGTTTCCGCAGAGTGGTTGGTACATGTAGCCCATGTTGTCAAAATTGTTGTCCGGAGTAGTCCGTCCGGTGCTCGTCAGGGTATAGTCCCCGTCTTCGGGATCGGGTTTGGAACACGGGTCGAAAGCATAGGTGTTGCTGGAGTTGCCAATACTACCGGTAGATCACTGTGGGGGCAGTACATTTATTTTGAGACCTTTTCAAATTTTTTTCGGGATAGGTGCGTGAAGGTGTTGCAGATCAGTACATAGTTTCGGTTAGGGCTTCGGGATAAAAATCCGCCCCTGTCCGGTTATTGCTCCGCCTTCGTTTAGCCCAAGCTGATGTCCCAACGGGGCGCTAAACTCAACCGTTACCTGATAGCCGGTATCTCCAAAACCAGACTGTATATCGGAAACAACCTGGAGGATTTTTAAATACCCACTCGCGCTTTCCGCCGCAGTCGTCACCAGCCCCCGGTCAGCCCGGTCGACGGCAGTGGGGTGGTTTTTAAAATACCCTATCTCCACCATACCCGGCGCTTGACCTAGGGATAGCGTTTGCCCGGGCTGCAGCAGATCTTCCAGCTCAAGGGTGAGAGAAGAGGAGGCATCCGGTGCGGGTAGGTAAAAACAGAATCCCACCCCCCGGTAACTGGCCGAACCGTAAAACTGATCAGCGTTGTTGAAGACCGCTTCGTCTTGGTAATTAGTGTCTATAAGGGTGCTGTCTTTGAAGAAAACAGAATAGACTTCTGTGGTTGCGCTGCTTTCGATAACCTGGAATTCATTGCGGCCCTCGGGGGTATCCGGATCAAGGTCAGCGTATAGCTCTATGCGCTCGGTGGTTGTTGCGGCACCGGAGAGGGTAAGTGTGGCGTCAATAAAGTAAGCGGAGGTCGCAAAGCCGGGCTCACCGGGCGCGAAGTCCTGTAGCGCTGTATCATCACTGCTACAGGCCAAAAGGAAGCACAAACCGCCCCACAACCCATATTTTAGATCACTTACCAATGCCATTTGAGTGCAAATTGTAAACTGGTATCTTTGTAAATTTCATTGTTTTGGTAGTAGGGCTCCGGGGTCAGGTCGCGCAGCCCCTGCTGCCATCTGAGATCTACTGACCAGTGACTGGCAATGCGGTAATCAAGCCCGGCAATTAGACCAAGGTCCCACCGCTCAAACCGCGCCGCATTCACCGGAGCCGCTCCTGTTGCTCCTGCTAAGGTGAAATAAGCAGTGTTTTCCTGGCTGTTCCTGTTACTTTCATCATTCCAGCTGCCTACCGGTTGGTCTGTACTGCGCAGGTAGGCCACTTGCATTCCTCCCATCACCCTTAACCGCTTCCCAATTTGATACTGCAACGTTACCGGTACTTCAAGGAAATGCACCCGGGTAATTGACCGGTGGTAAGGGGAAATGCTGGCAAAGGCAGGCAGATAGATGGTATCTCCACGTGGTGGTGAAATGCCCAGCCCGCTGCCGTTGTTTTCCGAACGCCGCTTGTACTGCAGACCGGCTTCCAATACCCATTTCCGGTTAAGCCTGAATTGAGCAAATCCACCAAGCAGCGCATTGGTTTGCAGAGACTGATAATCGGCTCCCGCTTTTAGCCCAAAGCTCCATCTGTGCAGCTTGGCTGGATTGATTTCCGGCATATCTGCCACTGCCTGCTGCCCCATTAGTGTATCCGGAGGCAATGTAGGGACAGGTGCTATTGCTGCAAAAACCCGTTCATCATCGCTTGTGGAAATGGTATCGGGGGCTTCCGGATTAGGGATGATGTCGTTGATTGAGATTTGGGTGATCGTATCTAACGGATTGTTGGAAAGGTCCGTAAGAGGTGCCGGCATACGGCGCACAGGGGCAAGGGCAGTTCTGCTTTCGGTTTGCGCAGTATGGGAAGGGGGCATAGGAGGTGCTGATACCGGTACCGGGCTATTCACCGTTTCCTCCCGAATCAATGCTGCCGTTGCTACCGTATGCTTCGCATTGGAAGCATGGGACAGGCTCGGCAGAGGAACTGGCATGGCAGACAATAGCACCTGGCTATTGGTACGGAACGCCAGCCGCTGCCCTTGTAGAGCGCTAAGCCAGACTCCACTGCCCACCAGGAGTAAAGCGCCGGCCAGCCAAATCCAACCCGCAAACCTGCGCCGTGACTTTTCGTAGACAGCGGGCTGCGGGACAGGGCGTTTACCATCGAGGATGGCAGACATTTCCTTCCAGCCAGTGGATGGCACTTCGTGCTCAAAGTCCTCCAACTGCTCCCGTAAGTGCTGAAATCCGTCTTTACGCTCCTTCATGCTCGCTCAATTTAATCATTTCACGAAGTTTTTTCTTTCCATCGGACAGGTGCCATTTTGAGGTGCCCTCGCTAATGCCCAGCATATCGGCAATTTCCCGGTGATTATACCCGTCCAGGGTGTAGAGGGAAAAGACCGCTCGTGTGGCGGCGGGTAGTTGCTGTACCAGTTCCAGTAATTCTTCCAGCGCCAGGTTTTGCATGGCTTCGTTATCGACCGGTATATCTCCTGAGGTTTCAAAATCCATACGCTTGCGGTAGCTGGCTTGCCGCCTTAACCAGTCAATGCAGGTGTATATGATGACTTTGGCAATCCAGGCTTTAAATGACCCCCGGCCTTCAAATTGCCCTACCTTTTGGAAAACCTTGAAAAATCCGGCATTAAGCATGTCCATAGCTTCCTCTTTTCCGTTGGCGTAGCGCATACAAACCCCCATCATATACCCCCCGTAGCGGTTGTACACGTACTTTTGCGCCAGACGGTCCCCTTTGATGCACCCCTGCCGGAGCACCTCATCAGAACTGTCGGGCTTGCAAACAATGGTGGTGGACATGCTGGGCAACGATTTTGGTCCTAAGGCGAAGTCCATTACTGCGATTTACCTTACAGTCGCAGCCTGCATGGTAAAGGGTTGGGTGGAGGGCTATTTTTTTCGGGCTTTTCCTTTTTGGAGAGGAAATACTTGAAAAAATCAATGATGGCATCGATCAGTTTGCGGAATGCGGATTTGTCACTCATAGTTATAGGTTTTTGGGGATAAGATTCAGCAGTTCAGGATTCAAGGTCCGGTAAGTTATGCAGTTCTTCCGGCCGGCTGCCCAGCAAGAAGGCAAGGGCAGTACGGTTGAAGGTTTCATACTGCTCAATGTTGCATACATGCCCGCACTTTTCAACGATCACCAGCTGGGCCCGCTGATGGGTTTGCGCAAAACGCTTGGCGGCTTTGAAAAATACGTGGTCCTGATCGCCCATCACAACCAAGCTCAGGTTGCGGAGCTCCCGGTTGAAAAACTGGCGTAAGAGGCGGAAGAAATCTTTGTATAGCCCCACCCACTTCAGGTATTCCTTTGGGCTCAGCTTTTGAGATTGCATGCGGAACATCCGGCGGGACCGGCGGTGGTTGCGCCGGGGTAGTACGACCCAGGAGAACAGATTATAAATAGCACGATACGGCAGAAAGTGGTTGAGGAATTTTGCCGAATGCACAAACAACTTGATGGTGAAAGTGGCCCGGAAAACCCCGCCTGCCATGATCATCTTGTTTACCAGCTCAGGGCGCAGTTCATCCAGCTTTTGCAGGACAACACTGCCCAGGGAGACCGAAAGGAAATGCGCCCGCTTGATTTGAAGGTGGTCAATGACCTTTAACACATCAGAGGTCACAATATCAAAATTGTACGCTTCGTAGGCCGGCTCTATATTCTTGGATTTTCCATGATCGCGTAAATCAAGCAACAACAAATTGAAAAAAGGCTTGAAGGCATTTACCTGATATTTCCAGGTTACAATGCTGCCGCCGGCACCATGTATAAACACCACCCATTCTGCTTTGGGGTCCAGTAAGTGGGTTTCGTAATGTAGGAGCAGTTTACCCTGTAGTTTAGATTGCATATTGACCTTTACGGGAATAAAACGCTAAATTTACTACAATATAACAACAACAGCCTAATACTTGGTTCGTTTAGGGGCTAAACTGCTGATTTCAGACTAATTACAGGCAAAAAGAAGATCTTTTACAGCAGTTCCCCGCAACTGTTTTGCGGGCCGAAGCCAGACTTTCCCCTCCAATTGCATGTCGGTTTCCCACTAGTGCTCCCTATGCCTTTTGCAAATCTACCGAACAGACAGCAGTTTCCGTTCCGTTCCGCCTGCTCCGGTCATTTCTACTACATAGGTGCCGCTGGCGATGCCTTCCAAATCAAAAGTCACTGACATTTCAGCATTTTCCTGCCGGGCAACGGACCTGCCGTCCACAGACCAGAGCTGGAAAATTTTATGCCCTTCGAGGGTGGTGCGCAGCTGAACGGCTGTCCTGGCCGGGTTAGGAAAAACCTGCAGCCTGTCCATCGGCGCCTGTTGCCCTGTCGTTGCCTCGGGAGCGCTAAACGAATGGCAAGCCGGATCCGCACTCAGGGTGATGGTTTCCGAAACCCGGCACCCATTAGGCAGTTTTACCCGCAGGGCATACTCGCCCGCCACACTGGGAGAAGTGTAGGGAAAGGTCAGGCAGTTGCCCGTCTGAATAAAACCAATGGGGCTGATCCAGAGGTACTGATTGGCGTCCGGCAGGCAAAAACTGAAAGCTTCACCCGGACAGAAAGCCATGGGTTCGTCCGGGATGACATCGCCCGGGATTTCATCTACATAGACGGTCACGGCATCCACTCCGGTGCAGCCCTGTGCATTGGTTACTGTGACCTCATAGGTTGTCGTTTGCGAAGGGGTGGCTACCGGGTTTGGGCAATCCGTACAGTCCAGCCCGGCGGCGGGCACCCAGCTGATGACCGCGTCTGCTTCGGCCTCGATACCTAAGGCTATTCCGGCAGAACTGCAGAGCAGCGTATCTGGCCCGGCATCCGGTTGCGGGCAGCTATTGGTCACGCATGTCTTTTCCACTACCTTGAGCGGGCAGTCGCCTTGTCCTTCTATGGCCAGTTCCAGCGTAGCCGTTTCACCGGGAGCAAGATTGTCGACTACAAAAGTTGAACCTCCTGTCATTTGCCCGGTCTGCCCGGTAAGCAAATTGGGAAGGTATGCCGTATCAGTGACCTGAGCTGCCCAAGAGAATGTGATGCTGCTCTCGGTCGTGCTACATTGAATCTCGGGCAGGGCGTTTTCTACCTGAACCTCCACCGCCGGGATCGGGCAATTGTTGAAGAAAGATTCCAAGAGGTAAGTGCCTGTCTGGAGCACTGTGGGGTTCTGCAGATCAGATGAAAAGTTGTCTGGGCCCGACCAGTTGTAGGTCATTCCGGCAGCACTTCCACCCACATTTGCCTGCAGTTGGTAAGGGTCGTCGACAAAGCAGGCAGGCAGGAAAGTGGCAGCCACATCTGGCAAATCGGTAGCTGGTACTTCCACGCTAAGCACTTGTTCATTACCCCCTGCCTCTATCACAAACTGATAGGTGCCCGGGCATAGGTCACTAATCAGGGTATTAACGATCGGCCCGGCACCACTGAATACAGGTTGCCCATCGGGATCAAGCAGGGTAACGTTACCGCTATTGCCACCCGACAAGCTCAGCCTGCCGTTACAGAGTGCAGGACAGGCGGGTTGAACAACCGTTACTCCTGGCTGAGCACTGGCCGGGGGCACAGCGGTAGCAAAAAAGGCACTTGTGGTAGCCGGAGCGCAGCTTTCCATCATCCATGAACCGGACGTGCCATCGCCTAGCATCATGATGCTCAGGTTAAGATTGGCTTCTTCGGCACTATTGAAAGTTGACCGGACGCGGACCGTCCAGCAAAATTCAAGATCTAAAGGTGCAGGTGCAAGGTTGCCACAGGGGCCGTCGCCAAAATTGTTACCGGGCAGCCCGTCGCTGGCGGTTGCGCCGGGGCACAGCAGCCCCCGTTTACTATCAAAAGCAAAGCCTGGCCCAAAGGTATCGTTGGTATTACAGCTTTCCCAGTTTTCGTACCAGCTCCAGCTGCCGTCCGGTGCCGTACAGGCGGTAGGCGAGGTGGTCTCCAGTGTCGTCAGGTCCCAGCCTGGCCCAAAGTCGATATCCAGCCCGTGCAGCCATTCGAGGCTAAAACCCGGTGCCCAGAGAGTAGGCGTATAGCAAAACGTGACTTCCTGTCCGGTTTCATAAGTGCCGTTCAATGGGGCGGGGTTTGCGGTGAGCTGACCGCGGCGCTCTCCACATATACTGCAGTCATTTTGAGATTTGATCTTCAGGCTGAAGCTGCCTTCCGCTCCAAAGTCTCCGGTACTCACCAATAGGTAATATTGGGTGCCGGGTTCAGTTCGGGCACTTAGCGTGGTGCCCAGTGTTCCGGGGCCTCCGCTCTGTAGCGCGACAGGGAATTTTGCATTGCAGTTGTTCCCTTCAAAAAGGACGAGCACGGGTTGTTCCAGCGCGCCGGTCATGGAAATTGTGGTTTGATTAGCCACAGCGATAAAGGAGTACCAAACATCTGCACTGTTACTGTTGAAGGTCAGGCCTTGTGCCGGTTGGCTGAGTCGCAGGGCAGGCTCTGTAGGCGTCGCTGCCAGCGTTGTGCCCGACAGCCCCGTCTCCAAAGGTGCATCATTTGGGCAGTTGACTACCTGGCCCAGGTCAAGGGGGATAGCAGTTGCGCAAAAGTCGTTTTCCGGTTGTCCAAAAGCGTTGGTGGTGACCGAAGCGACAAGGCAAAGAAGCGTAAAAAATCTTCTCATTGTCCAGACAAATAATTAGTGAGCGAATTGGAAAGGTATTGGCTAAGGCCCTGTACAGGGCTATTGCGGCGAAACCACAAGGGGCTCAATACCAGCTAAGGGGGGGCTGAATAGGGGGGCTGCATTTGTGTTCTGGATGTTTGGGTAGATTAGTTGTAATTACTCCTTAGTGTTTGTCCGGTTGTGTTCATTTGCAGGTAAGACCCGGAAGGACGGTTTTTTGCTGCCCGGTTATGGCGGGTTTTTCTCATTTGCCGGTCCATATACGCCTCTTTCAGATGGTAAGACTTTGGTTGTTAGGGTTTTGGGGATGAGAAAAAATTGGCTTTCCTGTTTGACCAGTATTATCGGGGGCAGGGTTTACCAAACGAGAAAAGGGCAACCAAACGCATCGGTTGCCCTTTCCAAAAAGGGGTCAGAAAAGCCTTACCGGCTGATGATCAGTCGTGCCTGCTCCGTCTTTTGCGGCGTGAACACCTTCAGGAAATAGGCTCCGGCAGGGAGTTGCTCCACCGGAAGGGTCCACTGTTGCCCCTCGAACTGAAGGGAGGCCACCAAATGTCCGGTAGCGCTCCACAGTTGCAGCGTTTTGATGCCTTGCAGTGGGGTGAGCACATTGGCCTCATTTGTAGCCGGGTTAGGGAACACCTTTAGCATACTAAGCCCAGAAACGTTACTGCCGGGGCGGGGAGCAGGGGCGCAGTCATCTGTAAAGACTACGGCCTGTTCGCTTGTTGTACAGCCAAAGGTATCCGTAGCCGTTAGGACAAAGGTTGCGGTTTGAGGTACGGTGCCCGTTACCGTTGAGCAGGATGAACAGTCCAGGTAATCCGCAGGCGACCAGTTTAAACTGTTGGCACCCGGGGCAGTTGCGGTCAGGTTGAAGGTGTCATTTGGGCAAACCGTCTGAAAATCAGGCGTGATTGTCACCTCCAGTTCCGGCGCTGCCACTAGCGTAAAGGCCTTAATAAACCGGCAGCCGTTACTCCGCATGAAGGCGTAGTAATTTCCTGCGTTAGCCGGTGTTATGCTGCTAAAGCTCAAACATTGATTGGTCGCGATGAAGGCATTCGGCCCAATCCAGTAGTGGACGTCTCCGTCTGGCATGCACAACTCGAAAGCCTCGCCGGGGCAAAAGGTAACCGGCTCATCCGGTATGTAGCTGCCGGGGAGCTGCTGCACGTAAACAGTATACGTAACGGTGTCTGCGCACCCACCCGCATCGGAGGCAATTAGCTGATAGGTCGTCGTCGAACCTGGGGTCGCAGCAGGAGCCGGGCAATCGGTACAACTTAAGCCCGTGGCAGGCGACCAGCTGTAGGTACTCCATTCGGGGGTATCTGCAAAATCCAGGATGACCGAAGCGCCGTTGCAAATGAAAGTATCTGCCGGCACATTGATCTCCGGGCATACCGGGGTAGTCAGGCTGCATCCTGCAGCGACCTCGTATTCGCCACAAGGGCCATCCGTCTGCACGGTAAGGAGAATCTCAACCGTATCTCCGGTGCTTAACCCCGGAATGCTAAAGCTGTTGCCTTCTAACACCCCATTCTGCCCGGAGGCTACCACCACGCTGTAACCAATATCCTGATCCAGTGCAGGCCAGGAGAAGACCAGCGTGTCCGCCACGGAAGTACAGCTAATTTGTCCCGGGGACAATTGACCGGCGACCTCAATGAGGGAGGTGTCGCTTACGGTACAGCCCTGATCTGTGTAGGTGTAAATCAGCTCGTGCAAACCCGCACCAGCTACTTCCGGGTCAAAAATCAGCCCGGTACTGTCCAGGCCGGGGCCAGACCATTGACCTTCGCCCTGATTAGTCCCACCGGCAACGTCTGCCAGCAGTGCAATCGTCCCATCGCTGATGCAAACGGATTCAGGAACGAGCGTAAAGAGGTCCAGTACACTACAATCAGGAGTCGTACAACTCGCTGTGACTGTGGTTGAGCAACCGGCGTTCTGACTGATCTCCAGGTTGATGCTTACGGTCTGTCCGGGAGCCAGGCCCATGATAGCATATTGATGGTCACTTTGGAAAAACCCTTCCGGTCCGTCCAATACGGTGACCGAGTAGGAATAATTGGTGTCCAGCGGCCAGGAAAAACGCACCGCACCCAGTCTGGATTCACAACTGATGGTTGGGGCAGTGGGTTCGGCAACCGGCGTAATGGTAAGGCTGTCTAAATTACTGCACCCGGTTGTGGTATCTGTGGCGGTGAGGTAGTATGTAGTAGTGCCAATAGGAACAGCAAGAAGACTGTCCCCCAGGGTGCCATCTCCCCATTGCAATTGTCCTGCCCCTGTGCCCGTCAGCCAGACGCTGTCCAGCCCACAGAGCGTATCCGGGCCGGCTATTTCAACCTCAGGCAAGGGGCTCACATAAACCTGAAAGGCAGGAACAGATTGGCAGCCAAAATCGAAGGGTGGCAGATAGGCTGCGTCTGCCGGTGGGCTGACGAGGGTATCCCACAACAGGGTATCAGCCCGATACAGCTCAAGCTGTACCTCATCGCCCGCACAGATCAGTACCTCAGCGGGGTTGTAGGTAAGCTGAGGGTCGGGATTCACGGTGACCCTCACGGAATCGGTATGAGTACATCCAAAAGCATCGGTTTGGGTAACGGTGTAGATTTGAGTAGTGTCAGGTGTCACCGTAATGCTGTTGGTCGTATCTCCAGTGCTCCAAAGGAAGCTTTCGCCCCCGCTCGCACCGAGCACGGCACTTTCGCCTGCACAAAGCTCCTGGTCCTGGAAAACGAAAAAGCCATTGCCGGAAGCTACCGCCACATAGGCTGACAATACCGTGCTGCAACCTTCGCTGTCTGTCACCGTCACCGTGTAGGTGGTGTTGCTGGCGGGGCTTACAGAAATCTCTTGAGTGGTGTCTCCTGTGCTCCAGTTCCAGGCCGTGCCCTGATCAACGGACAGGGTTACGGCTTCCCCCGGGCAGAGTGTGCCACCGGGCAGGACGGACAGGGTAGGGGACAAGGCGACCTGAAAGACTACATAGTCCATCCCGGTGCAGCCATTCGGGCTCACCCCTTCCACCTGATAAACAGCTCCGGCAGTTGGGGTAATGGTAATCGAATCGGCGGTAGACAAAACGGCGTCACTGCCAGCCTCCGTCCAGGTCAGGCTTTCGGCGGTGCCGGTTGAAGTCAGGGTAATGCTTTCTCCCGGGCAGATGGTCAGGGTATCCGGGCCAAGCTGTACAATTTCTATATCACTGATCGCTGGTATGGTGAAGTGGTAGGGTGCTGCCGGGCAGCCATTGACGGTAACCTCCAGGGTGTAATCACCGGGGAAAAGCGCTAGCGGGTCAGATGTGGTCCGCACGTAGCCATTCGGACCGGTCCACAGGTAAGTGATCTCTCCCGCGGCCGGCTCCACCATTGCACTAAGCGGTATGGGCTCTCCTTCAAAACAAGGTAAAGCGAAACTTGCAGTGGCTATAGGCACAATGCCAGTGTTGATCTCCACTAATTGTCGGCGGGCTTCATTACTGGCATTGTCCACAATCAGCACATCATATAAGCCCGGGCACAACCCTGAGATGGTATCCGGTCCGGGAATACTGGTGGCCAGGTATAAAAGATTGCCGCTGGTGTCAGAAAGTACGTAATCCCACGGGCCTGCTCCCGCACCTGCGAGCGCCAGGCTGCCGTCGCAGTTTTCGCCACCGCTGGCATCACCAATAGTAATCTCAGGTGCAAAATCATCCGGGCAATACAGACTGGCGCTAAACGTCTCCGTCACGGGATTGTAGCAGGCCGTTTGCCCCCACGCCCCGGAAAGGCCATCGCCCAGTAACCTTGCGCCCATATTTAGGGTGGCAGGATAGCCAAATTCTGCCGGCGGGCAATCTGCGGTAGTTATGGTCCAGCAAAACTGCAGGGTGTTGTCATTTCCCACACCGCCAATATCCGCGCAGCCGAGCCCGTCCATGCCGCGGTTGTTGCCGGGATTCCCGTCCTGAATGCCATTTTTGATCTCGTCAAAGGCAAAGCCAGGGCCAAAAGCATCGCCGGTCGCCTCGCTGAGCCAGCCGTTGTACCAGCCCCAGGCGCCGTTGTCAGAGCAGGAAACAGGAGGCTGCGGCAGGAAAGTGGCCATATCCCAGCCTTCGTCGAAGTCAAGCTCCAGTGCGTGCAGCAACTCGCTGTTTGGCGTGCTGGACCAGCGGTCAACGGTGAAGCACATCTGCACTTCCTGTCCGCCCGGATAGCTGCCGTTGACCGGAGCAGGGGAGGCTGAAAAGTAGCCATCGCGGACCAGGCTGCAGGGACTGCAATCGGTAGTGGAGGTGACCGTGAGTTGGGCAGAGCCTGCCCCGCCTGCAATAAGGAGGTAGTAGGCTTCATTTGGGCTCACGCTGGCCTGCAGGGTAGCCTCAGTTGCACCCGAAGCACACCCAATGGGCATTAGCTGCGCGCAGGTAGTTCCCCGGAGCAACACCATATGAGGCTGGTCAATGCCGGACAGCGTCAGGGTCAGGGTATTCCCCTTGGGCAGGAAGGTGACCCAGATATCGCCATTGGCAGTAGCCACATCCGGATTGGCACAGTTGCTGGCATTCAGATAAGCCGAGGGCAGGGCTTCTTCCAGGCTGAAGGCAAAGGTATCTGTTTCAATGGAAGATTCAGGACAGGTGGAAGGCAGGCTAAGTTCGATAGGCAGGGCCTGTTCACAATTGTCGAGGGGGTGCTGCGCCCAAAGCGGGCTGCACAACAAGCTGCCAAAGAGCAGCATCAGGGACCTAATCATTGTCGTCGTTTTTAGGATTATGTATTCGTGAAATCTGTTGTTGCGATCCCGCAAAAGCAAATGACCGAATGCGAAACCGATCAAAACCGAAGGCGTTCAGCCCCGGGTTTTGAAGTCCGTTCAATTTAGTTTTTGGTAAATCTAAAGATACGAATAAATGGGGAAAGGTGGTAGACTGATCAGTGATTTTCCAGGTCACAAATAGGTGGAAACTAATGGTGGACCGTTACAGTGTTCGGCTTAGGTGTCTAATAAGAAATATTACTGGAAAGCTACATCCATCACTGATGATCTATTGGCTTTTTCCCACAGTGCGGGCAGGCCGTTTCCTCTTCCTTCGACAGCTCCTCCGAAAAGCCGGAAGCGAGGATGCCGGTGGGCAGCGCAAACAGCCCGATGCCGATGACGGCGATGACTCCGCCCAGCAACTTGCCCAGGGCAGTGACCGGGTAGACATCCCCGTAGCCTACAGTGGTGAGGGTCGCGATGCCCCA
>CAJXNH010000042.1 GCA_913057245.1 uncultured Phaeodactylibacter sp. | reverse complement strand
TTGCCGTAATTGTCAAACCAAGGCTTGGCGCCTGTGCTATTTTGGGGCTCCGGCAGCAATGCTGCCAGCTCAGCTATTGGCAGCGTGCTATGCAACTGCCCAAGATGGGTCCGCTAAAAAACCAGGCTGTGGTGGATGTGCCTCAAATTGGAACGGAAAAATTGTAACTGCAAAACAAAATTGGGTTACCATCTTTTCATTTTCTGCCTGCAACCTAAACATACCCATGACTATGAAAACAAACTATACTGAGACACCATAGAATGTTTGATTATTCAGTGAGACTAACGGCTCCTTAGCTAAACAAGATGAAAATCAACATTACCATTCTTCAAAAAACTACGCACTATTAAAAATTGACGTATTTAACTTAATTGGAACCGATAGACTCACAAGGGCTAATTCGTTCATTAGCCCTACCGAAGCTTACTAATGCAAAGAAAAGAATCAGAACATATTGACCCACTTACAAATGCCCTTCTTTGCTCCTCGATGAAACAAAAATAGAAGAATCAAAGGGTCACATTATGTGTATACTTACTTTTTGTGACAATGAAACAAAATTATTTACACTACATTATCCTTTATTACAGGCCTAAAATTTTATAAAACAACTCACAAACAAAATATCATACCGAATCCTCCAGACAAACACCCCCTTGCCGACCTTCTCTTCTCTTTACAAATGAAAATTAATTTAATGTATGTGACACTGATTATCGCACATATTGCGCTCTAAATGGACAATTTTCAACAACCAGTGCTCTGTCAGGCCTGAAGCGTTGGGTTGCCTGTGGCGACTTTCCGAGCATGCTTTGCGTTGGAGCCCACTCCTAAGCAGCTCTGCTATCTCACAATGCTGCGGGACGGGACAAGGTATCTTACCACCATAGTTTGTGATCCGATCCAACAGGCCTGTTATTTCACCGATATTTCATCCACAAAAAGCCAGGCATCCCCTTCCCGAATGTGCCAGTCCGGAAGCACAGCGCGGTTGGTTGCTGAGATCTTTATAAAGGCAACCCATTGTTCTTCAAAGGCGGTTTCTATCCTCTTAATAACCGGATCTCTTTCTTTGGACGTGGCCACTGACGTCTCCAATACCGGAGTAAAGCTTTGACCGTCCTCTGAGATAGAGATGTTTACCCGGGTGGGCAGCATAACGGAAGTGGCGCTGATGTGCTGAAAAAAGTTCAGCCCCACATAAGAGAGCCGGTCAAAATGAACATCCATTTTCTCAATAAAACCTGATTGGCTTTTCTGCGCGGGAGGGGTCCAAAGAACTTCGGAAAGGGCGCACAGCCTCGGCAGCATCATGTACTGAGCGTGCCGTAATGTCCTGACCTGCTCCGTCCATAGGTTCGCCTGACCGCCGAGAATATGGTGCTCTTTCCCCGGTTCGATTTCATCCGGAACAGGGTCGAAATTATAAACGCTGAGCAGGTTGTTGTAGCCGCCCCAGGAAGGTGGCTCAAATTCGCTTTTACCCTGGCTATGGTCGAAGTATAGAGGGGAGCCCGGCGACAGTACGACATCATGCCCGGCATTGGCCGCTTCCACGCCTCCTTTTACGCCTCTCCAGGACATGACCGTTGCTCTTTCCGGCAGGCCACCTTCCAGAATTTCGTCCCAGCCAATCAGTTTTTTGCCTTTGGAATGAATAAAGGCTTCCATTCTCTTCACAAAGTAGCTTTGCAGCTCCTCTCCGCTCTGTAAATTTTCCACCTGCATCCTGCGCCTGCATTTTGGGCACTGCAGCCAGCCCTCTTTTCCTACTTCATCCCCTCCAATATGCAGATACTCCCCAGGGAATAACTCCACTACCTCGCTTATGATATTTTGCAGGAACTCGAAGGTCTTTTCATTGCCCGCGCAATAAACGCCAGGTGCCCCCTGCCCATCGCAAGCCAGCCCGGGATAGCATTGCAAAGCCGCTTCCGAGTGCCCGGGCATCTCAATCTCCGGGATGATATCTATGTACCGGTCCGCAGCATAGGCTACGATTTCCTGAATGTCTGCTTTTGTGTAATAGCCGCCATAGACCTCCCCTTCTGCATGCTGGTCCGCCGTTTCAAAGTCTTCCCAGGGTTGCTTTCCGGCTTTCACTTTCCGCCAGGCCCCTCTTCTTGTAAGCTCCGGATAGCGCTCTGTTTCGATCCGCCAGCCGATCCCGTCCACCAAGTGCCAATGGAACTTATTCATCTTGTGCATGGCCAGAATATCGATCACTTTTTTCACAGAGTCCTTTGGAAAAAAATGCCGGGACACATCCAACATCATCCCTCTCCACAAGAAGGCTGGCTTGTCCTGAATGCGCACAAAGCGAAGTACCGGGGCTTTAACTACAGCCTGCGGGCTCATCAATTGTTTCAGGGTTTGAATACCATAAAAGAGCCCCTGTTCCGTACTGCTTTCAATCAGTATACCTGATTCGGAAACAGTCAGTTGATAAGCACCCGGCACCTCTGTCCCGGATTTTACCAGGCGAATGGCATTTGGCTGATCTTCTGTAGCTGTTTTCAAATCTAACCGGAAGCGGTCTTTGAGAAAAGCCTGCAGTTCTTCCGCCAGCTTCTGCCCGTTACCGGTAGCGGGTACTACCAATACCGTATTTGTATTGACTTCGAATCCCCCCTGCTGATATTCAATTTCAGCCGGTTGGGGAATAATGCCGGGCGTAGGTGGACCAGCCTGCTGACAGCCCGTCAGGACAACAATCAGGAAGCACAGCAATAGAGTATTTTTCATGTGAAGTGGTTTCATTTCAGGGCTACTGCGGAAGCCCCCCGTTTGCTTTATTAACAGTGGCCATGGACAGCCACAGGGGCTGAAAATACCTAAATTCGGGCATATAGGATTCCGGGATAAACCTGCTGCAACAGCGAGGCAGTGGCTTTTAACTGCCTGGGGTATCCTGCCGAAAGAATTGACCCCATGTAGCCTTACCTGAACTACCCGGAGTTTGCTTTACAATCAGAAGTATTTGACAAATGGCCCTGTCTCGGTGAGATAGGGAGTGTAAGGTTTGAAATTAATCCAGAGGAGGGAAAATCCATTCTTAAAATAGAGTGCCATGTTAGCATCTCTAATGATAGCCAAGTCCAAAAAGGGATTAATAAGCACTGGTTGAGGGGCAAACTTCAAATGTTTAACCGGTCATGCCCTTCGATCTCACGAATCCAATATGAGCGCATCTTAGCGGGGAGGCAACAGCATAAGCCTGCTTTAGGCATTTTATCACTCCAACTGGATATTCGGCTTTACTGGTTTAAGGTTGGGGAGCTTAACCTGTGGCTTTATTTTGATGGAAAAAGTCACAGGTACGAATTGGCTTGACTAAAAATCAGAGTAATTGACAGCCTGGGGGGCTGATAGAAAATGTAAAAGAGCTATTTCCAAATATCTTTTTCTTCTCTACCTATAAGCCTAAACATACCCATGACCATGAAAACAGAATTACCTATAATCCATAACAAATTATTGTAAAGAGTGAGCCTAACGGTTCCTTAGCAATACAACATAAACAAGTAACATAACTCATTCTCCAAAAACTATGCACAATTAATTGGCTGAACTGTATTGCTGAGGACGGAACCGAAAGACTCTCCTTAGGCTAATGCGTTTATTAGACCATACCGAGGCATACCAATGAAGAGAAAAGGATTCAGAACAGATTGACCTGCTTACAAATGCTCTTCTATGATTCTCAGCAGCCTAAAATTAAAAGAGCATCGAAGAAGTATAATACAAATACTTACTTTTTGTGACAATAAAAAACAATTTCACACCTCGAAGAAGCCTTGCTATTTTCACAAAATACACAAGGGAGCTAAACATAATTTCCCCAAGTAGATTGCATGTTATCCCACCGTCTTTTCATTGATTTTACAAATGTGAAATATTTAAATACCAGTGACATTAACAGATGGCTGTATTCTGATTGTCTACCAATCAAAATACCTTAGATATTCTAAATTTCCTCCCAGTGCTCTGTCAAGTATAAAAAATAGGGTAAGTCCATTAGGGATGCTATGTTAGCATCTCTATTAAGGCCTTATCAATGTAACATCTCCTTTTAGCAGCTGAAGACGGTCGTCACTTAGGCGGCACTGTACAAAGTAGAGATATACTCCTGTATGCATCC
Source organism: uncultured Phaeodactylibacter sp. (assembly GCA_913057245.1). Taxonomy (GTDB): domain Bacteria; phylum Bacteroidota; class Bacteroidia; order Chitinophagales; family Saprospiraceae; genus Phaeodactylibacter. The sequence continues at coordinate 18,330 of CAJXNH010000042.1, read as the reverse complement.
GCTCACCTCTGAATGTACCATCCCAACCGTGGAGGGAGCTGTTTGGCGGGAAGTCCTGTTGTTGATAAAGCTGATTGCCCCAACGGTCGAACACCTGAAAATCTTCTACATTTATGACATCTTCACCTGCATATACGATGAGGCGGTCGTTAACGCCATCATCATTGGGGCTGAATGCATTAGGGACAAACACCTTGCCATCGATCGGCTCAACTGTGATTGTGATGAGATCTGTACCGCTACAGCCATTATCGGAAAAAGCAGTCAGCACATAGGTAGTTGTCTCAGCTGGAATAGCAAAGGTGCTAGGGCTGTTTGGCGCGCTTAGGCCAGCAGATGGTGACCAGATAACGCTATCTAGCGTAGATGTTGCTTCAGGATCAAGCAGAACACTATCACCCGCCTGTATGCTAAGGTCTGCACCTAGGTTTACAATTAATGCTTCCCCTTCCTCTAAAGTAAGTCCACTGCTCATCTGACAACCGTTACTGTCTGTGATAATAGCGGTATAACTGCCAGCATTTTGCCCACTGAGGATATACGGGAATGTATTGCCCATGTTGTATGTCGACCCGTTGAAATCCATGCTATAGGGAGGTGTCCCTCCAAAAACCGAATCAATGATGACTTCTCCACTACTGTCACCAAGACAAACCGGATGAATAGCGGTTACACCAAACTGTAATTCAGAAGGCGCTGAAATCATAACTTCTCCTGCAGCGGTACAGTTCTCGGCATCTGTCACTACCACCTGATAGCTCCCGCTCTGTAACCCTGAAAGGGTTTCCTGCCCATCAAACGTATCCATGTTCCAGTCGATAGCGTAAGGAGCAACCCCTCCGGTAATTTCAAGATTAATGATGCCGTCATTGCTGTTGAAACAGCTGGGGGCTGTAGCTATAAGCAGTACCTCAAGCGCACAGCTGGGGCCGGAAATCTCAGTGCTGCAATCTGCAGTACAGCCATTGGCGTCTGTAAGTTGAAAGATGTAATTCCCTTCTGATAAATCATCCAAAGTATAGTTCCCGGTGTCGATTGCCAATACACCGCTGACCGGCCCAGAATAGCTGAGCTCATAGGGCGGTGTCCCTCCATCTATTGTTAAGCTGGCTATACCATCAGTACCTCCTACCGTGGAGACCGGTGCTAACTCCGAACAGCTAAGGGTCAGGGGTGCGGGTTCTGTGAGCGCAATAGCCGCCTCCGCGGAACAGCCCAAGGTATCAGTTACCACCACGCTGTAGTTGCCTGGCGGGAGGCTTTCCAATGTGCTCATTCCATCATAATCATCAATGTTCCAGTCGATAGTAAAGGGTGCAGCCCCATCAAAGATCAGTAATGACAACTCGCCATCAGCTGCACTGTTGCATGATATTCCGGTGCTGTCAAAGCTGATGCTTAGGCTGCATGGAATTTCACCCATGCAATCGCAGCTCTCCTGTATCGCATCTCCTTCTGACAACGGGTTCCCATCATCACAGGGCGCACCAACTTCATCTATTCCTGCACAAAAGTTAGCATGTGCGCCTTGCCAGGGCATCATCGGGTTATTGATGGACGAAAAAACATCCAAGCCGCATATGAAAGCAGGAAAAAAACAGGATAGATTATTATTGTTGCAATAGAATACATCCAGCTCCGGAAGGTAAGCTAAATCAGGTATCGGCCCTGTTAGCTCATTGCCAGCCACAGTCAATTCCCGAAGTACGGGTGTATTTGAAAACGCGGGTATCATACCGGATAGGCTGTTGTCAGCACAGTGGAAAATTTCCAGCAATGGAAGGTTTGTGAAATCCGGGATGTTTCCAGTCAGGGAATTATTCATACACCGAAACCGGTAGACCTGAGGAGTAGCCGAAAAGTCAGGAATTTCTCCTTCCAACTGATTCTGGCCTATTTCCAGCCACTCCAGGTTTGGCAGGTCGGTAAAATCAGGTATTGTCCCCACGAGCATATTCCCCATTAGGATTAAATCTCGCAGATTGGGCAGACTCGTAAAATCCGGGATGGTACCAGACAGCTCATTATTAGCACAGTGAAGTATTTCGAGCAGAGGCATATTGCTAAAGTCCGGAAGGCTACCCGTCAATTGATTATCCATAGCTCTAAATCGCTGCAGGGCTGGGAGGCCTGAGAAGTCAGGAATTTCTCCTTCCAACTGATTGAAACCTAACTCCAACTGGTTTAGGAAGGGTAAATTTAAATCAGGTATTGTCCCTGCCAGGGCATTATTATCAAGGATGAGGCTAATCACTCTGCCGTTGTTATCGCAACCGATGCCGTACCAGGTACAGGGGTCACAATTTTCGCCAATTTGACCTTCTGCCCAGCCCGTATTGTCATCCCACGCTGTACCATTCGTTTGATTATAAAGAACCATGAGAGCATCATAATCCGGGTGTGGGCAATTTAAATTGATGATGGATGCACGATCCGGTAAGCGAGCTCCTGTTGTAGTGATTCCGAGAATAATAAGTACAGAGATCGAGTAACTTCGGATACATTTGAGCATATTCATAAAACTTAATGTTGGGGTTCAGTATAATATTTGTAGGGCGCAAATATATTCAAAAATTCAAGCCTTCTTGTTTAGGTATACCGCCCTGCGCGGCTGACCTGCTGTTATTCGGACTCTCAACAGACTGCCAGTAATATAAATGAGCACTGCCCATCTCATTGCATCAGCGAGATACGGGGAACCGTTATTGTTGTGCCGAAGGTTGTGCGGTTGGTGGAAAGCATACGGCTCTCCGCCTTTTATAACGGTGGGATATCCCCGCTTATAAGCAATACGAAGTGGTTTGCAACATTGGAGCAAGCCACTTCTCAGCGTGAATGCTGACATTGAGTAGGTTTGCTGTGGCAAACCACTTAATCGTCAGTATAACGCTAAATCATTCACACTGGCCGTTAAGTTAAAATCAAAAGCAAAACAACGGAAGGTGAGAATTTGATGGCGAACCAGGCGGAGTGTGTGGAAAGCATCTTAAGTCGAGCCTAGTGGATTGAGCCGTAGATGCTTGACAGTTTACGCCCAGCACCAGTAAGCGCTCAAGCGTGAAAAGACTGTCAAATATTTCGGTCTAGTCGCACTAGTTGCTTTTAGTGTTGACCTTTAGCCTGTGGCTTTTTTCGGACAATTGATTAAAAAAGGTATCTTCACCAGCCATTTTCAATTTAAAAATCACTCCAGTTTGATCTGATACATTTCGGCCACGGATAGAAGCGCCTGTGCCACATTTTCTCCGGGCAGGATTTTGAACACCGCCCTGATGCTTTCCCATGGCTTTGCTTTGGTCTTTAGCTCTCGGAGGACTATCCTAAAGTAGCGGCAACTGTTCTGCTGGATTTGGTCCACATAAAATGCCAGCATCATCAGATAGGCAAAAATAGTACACAGGTTCTCCTGCCCATGGTCAAAGTTATGCTCGAAATTGTAAGACTGGTTCTTGAGTGTATTGAACGTCTCATTCTCAATCTTACAGTGGTGACTAATGGGTGATCCAGAGAAGTTTTCCCGTAGTGATGAAATGAGATTGCCTCACCTACTAAAAGCAAACACATGCAACAGATCTCTTTTTGGCAAATAGGGTTAGTAGCGGGCTAATTGATGGTATTGCCCGCAGCAGGCACAGCACAGGAAGGTGAGCTCACGCTTGATGACCTGTTCGCAACGCCAAAACTGACGGGAACAACCCCGTCCCGCCCTGCCTGGGCACCGAACAGCGAGCACTTCGCCTTTTCCTGGAGTGAACCTGGAAATCCCGGGCGTGGGCTCTGGGTGTCCACAAGCGATGGAAAGGAAGTGCGCCTGCATTCCGATACGGGCTCCGCGCCCGTGCGCGATATGACCTGGGCCGACGCGAACACCATCGTTAGCCTGCGCGGTGGCCACCTTTGGCGGACATCGCTGAGCCAGGGTGAGGATATCCAGTTGATGCCCGTCGAGGCAGGGGCACATAACCTGTCGATATCGCCAAGCGGCAAGCAGGCGGCGTATATCAGCAACGGTGACCTGTGGCTTGCGGACTTCGCTTCCAAACAGAATCGACCGCTCACGGAGATCGGCATTGCCAGTCTTTCGGACTTACCAAAGGGGCGCTACAGCCGGCCGGAACGTGAAATCGGCCCCGGCATCTGGAGCGGGCCAACCTACAAGTGGTCCCCGGATGGCAAGACCATCGCGATTCATGTCGTTGACCGGCGCGAGATGCGAAAGGTGCCCTTCCCGGATTACCTCGCTTCCGAAACCAATCCCAATGAGGTCCGCCGGGGTTACCCGGGCGATCCAAACGAGATACGAAGGGTGGGCCTGCTCGATGTGGAAAGCGGCAATATTACGTACCTGGATTTGCCAGACCCGCAGGCCAATCAGGTCATCGACTTCAGCTGGTCACCGGACGGTACACTGCTGGTTGATACCGCATCCGACACGGCGGTTGAACGTAAGCTGTTTGTCGTTGCACCCGGAGAAAGCCAGGTGCGCGAGATTTGGCGGGGCGTTCGGGAGAGCCGTATGTACACCTCGTTTGGGTCTACCTGGCATCCGGATGGAAAGCAGGCCGTTTTCTTAAGCGATATGGGCGATCGCTACGGCCTTTATACCATCGATGCCTCACCGTCTGGAGATCGTCCGCAGCTCCTGACTGATCCGTCCTACGATGTGCTGTCCGCCCCAAGTACTGCTGGTGATGCCCTGTTTTATGCAGGCAACGGCGTCAATCCGTACGAACAGCACGTTTACCGCCTGAATATATCCGGTGGCGACCCCGAGCAGGTGACGCGTCTTCCCGGCCGCAACGATGGCTACCCCTCACCGGATTGGCGGCACCTGGCGTTCATGCACAGCAACGACACCTCACCGCCCGAGCTTTACGTGGTAAGCAGCGAAGGTGGTGACGCTACGCGAGTAACCCACTCGCCCTTGCCCGCCTTCACAGAGCGGACCTGGGCGGCAGCGGAATACGTCAGCTTTCCCAGTCTGGTGGATGACTACACCTTGCACGCCCGGATTCTGAAACCTGCCAACATGCAGCCCGGTAAGCAATATCCGGTGCTGTTTGGGCCCGTATATTCGAATACTGCGAGGAACCGCTGGGCCGGTAACTACAGCCTCGTACAGCAGCTGCTGGCCAAAAAGGGATATGTTATCGTGCAGGTAGATTCACGTGGCAGCAACGGATATGGCCGGGCATTCCGTGAAGCATTCCTGCTGGGCTTTGCCGGCCAGGACATTGAGGATTATGCAAGTGCCGTAGCCTACATGGAGTCCCTGGATTATGTCGACCCCGACCGCATCGGCATCTGGGGCAGCAGTTACGGTGGCACATTATCCGTTTATTCGCTGCTGATGAAGCCGGGCTTATTCCAGGTAGGTGTGGCGGCAGCGGCGGCGGTTGACCCTGCGTTCTTCGGCACGGACGACGTTGCGATTGTTCGTACCCCACAGACCCACCCGGAGATTTTCGAAAGAAAAGCAGTCAACTATGTGGCGAATCTGGAGGACAAACTCCTGTTCATCCACGGCATGCAGGACCATGTGGTCCCATTCAAGACGACAGCCGTGCTAGCGGAAGAACTGATTAAACAGGGCAAGGACTTCGACTTTGCGTTTGTACCGGGTGCGACGCATGGATGGAGCCGTGAACGGAACTACGACCGCTACCTGTTTGGCAAGATCATCGAATACTTTGACCGGCACCTGGCTGTGCCGTCTGAGTAGAGGTTGGGGTAGCCTTCCCCGGGAATCGGGCAACTTAACGGTGACAGACCAAGCATTTTAAGTTGCTGTGAAAACAATAAAAATGAAGATATACTCGGTACGGAGAGGTTTGGGCGTAATGCACAAACCCGACGCACGAGTATATGCCGACACGAAGTCATGGTTGGTCCCAAACTACTTCGTTGTCGGTATAGAGCTGAATGATTTAGACCCGATTGAGCGGTTTAGTTATAAGGTCGTTGCACAGGGAGGGAGAGATGCAAGTGGAAATCGTGTGATAAAAGACGAAGATTTGCCGATTTACCTGGGGTCGGTTAGGAACTCAACGATTGAAAGCATTGAATATTTAATTATAGCATCCGACTTACAAGGGAATGTTTTTGAGGGAGACAAGACAAGAATTACTAGGCGAAGTTTTACCGGATTTCTTACAACTGTTATTTGAGATTGAGTTTGAAGGGGTAGACAGAGAACGAGTTGGCGTTTTATTATGTGGAGATTTGTATGCCAGGCCTGATAAAAGAGGTGGGCTTGGAGATGTAAAAAATGTATGGAGAGCGTTCAATGACAAGTTTGGATTTGTTGCCGGAGTCGCTGGAAATCATGATGATTTTGGAGAACCCGAAGCGTTTAAGTCTTTTGTCCGGGAAAGGCATATTGGGTGCTGTACTTAGTCTGGGTTTTGGTAACTTGGTCAGTGGTGCAGCGGGGCGATTAAAAACCGTAATTTAGAGCCTGCCTCCTCACCTAGCCGGTCCATTTATCCGGTAAATAAAATGTAAAAAATCGAGATGAATATAAATCCGGTCAAGTTAATCCTGATGGTTTTTGTTTCCAGCAGCTTGATTTCTTGCAATGGGCAAGTGCAACCTGAGCACGAAAATGCTGAAATCATACCTTTTGAAATCGGCAAAAAGGTCACGGAGCTTGATAACCACATTTGGAAAGTTTATCAGGACACAAAAGGGGACTTTTGGTTCGGCAGCAACGGAAAAGGTATTTATCACTATGATGGGAAAAGCTAAAGCAATTTACGACGAGCGATGGATTGGTTCATAATCAGGTTCGGGGAATTCAGGAAGATACAAAGGGCAATATTTATATGGAAACGCCAATCGGTGTGAGCAAGTTTGACGGAACAAAATTGACGACCCTAAAGGTTATAAAATCACCAGACAGCAAATGGAAAAATGAACCAACTGATTTGTGGTTCAATGGGATTGGTGATTATTTATATCGTTTTGACGGAGAGTGGCTTCATGATTTATCGCTTCCCCGGCAAGATTCTCTACTCTATAGCGTGGATACTAATATGCCTCTTGAAGAAATGAAGTACAACCCTTATACTGTTTATGGCATTGACAAGGATAGAGATGGAAATGTCTGGTTCGGCACAATCAATGCAGGGGCGTTTCGCTTTGATGGAAAATCATTTTTGTGGATTGGCGAAAAGGAACTCTCAACGCTTCCGGATGGAAGGGTACCCGGTGTGCGCTCAATGATTCAAGATAAAGACGGATATTTCTGGCTAAGCAATTTTTATAGTAAATACAAAATCAACCCTGACCTAAGCAAAGGATATGAAAAAGTGAAGGCTGTAGCTTTGCCCAAAGAAATAGTGAAAGATAAAATCCTGTATTTCAACTCTGGAATTACAGATAAAGAAGGGAATTTATGGATGACAACTTATGGCGGTGGAGTTTGGAAATATGATGGAGAATCGCTTTCCAACCAGGAAATTCACAACGGAATTGAAACTATCCTTCTTGTTTCCATTTACCAAGACAGCAACGGGACGCTTTGGCTAGGAACCAATAATGACGGGGTATATAAGCAAAATGGAGAAACTTTCGAAAAGTTTGTACCGAAGGTATAAAAGCAGCCAACAGCCGGGTAGATGGCCCGACAGTCGCCAGATTACCTTTCACACCAACTCACGGCTTGCTGATGCTTCATGAGCCAGAGTCCGGCGCCTCACGGAGCTCCCCCATTGGCTGGAATTTTTAAAAAGCACATTCAACCTAAAAGGGAATGAACCATTGCACGATAATTATTTTGAACCCCCTCGGTTACTTTTACCTTGTCTTGATTGAAACCTGCTTCTGAAATGGAGTACATAGCTGCATTGTGCTTCCTTAAATTCTTATCGCTCCATAAAATGATCTCTGTAATCACAGGAGCTAACTCTATTCCTTTCTCGGTTAATAAATAAATGTTTTCCTTTTTGTTGTCGGGTAGCTTCTGTTTTGATATCAGCTCGTTCCCCTCTAACCACTTTAATCTTGAAGACAAAATGCCCGGTGCAATTCCTTCTGGAGAACTGGAGAATTCTTTGAACGTTTTCTTCCCCTGAACTAACATATCCCGAACGATCAAAAGCGACCACTTGTCACCTAGAATATCTAAAGTGCAGGCAATTGGACAACCGGAGCGGAAAGTATTTTTCATTTTTCACTACTGGTTTGATAGTAATTAGGGCTTTTTGATTAATTTTACTACTGAATTAATAGCAAAACTAACAAAAGGAATGGAAAAAGGGTCATTTTTAGCCATTAAGAGCCAGCCAAAACATATACATCTGGACAAGTATCGTATCAGCTGTCATGCTGATTGGAATTGGCGTTTTTCTATGTGGCTTGGAATCCGTCAGAAACGACCTTATTCCGCTTCTTAATGGTGGCTGTCTTCATTGGTGGTCTTGTCAGAGCTGCGGCATTGGTCAACTACCCTGCTACTTCCTTCATGATTTTCGGTATTCTGATAGAATTGATTCCTACGGCCATTATGCTATGGATGCATACGAAACTGCTAAATGCAGGTTCTCTTTAACAACATAATTTCATGAATAATTCGAAACAAAAAGTATTGATAACTGGTGGTGGTTCAGGCATTGGATTGGCACTTGCTCAAAAGTTCTTGCAACACGGGAACACCGTGATTATTACGGGTAGAAACCTATCCAAGCTGGAAAAAGTGAAGGCAGAGACTCCCGATCTGCACATTTATCAGAGTGATGTGACGAAGGAAGAAGACGTGAAGAAACTGATTGATCAGGTTCAGGAGGAATTCGGGGGTATTGATGTCCTCGTAAACAATGCGGGAATCATGAATTTGGTAGATGCCGGAAACGAAAGCAACGATTTGCAAAAGCAATTCCAAGAGATTGAAATCAACTACCATGCGCCCATTCGCATGCTGCATCATTTTCTTCCTCAGCTGAAGAAGAGTAAGCATGCTGTCCTCATCAATGTTTCTTCTGGTTTGGCTTATGTTCCTTTTGCGCAAGCACCCGTTTATTCGGGTACTAAATCGGCTTTGCATTTTTGGACATTAGGTATTCGCCCGCAATTGAAGCCACACAATATAAAAGTGGTAGAGCTTTTTCCGCCAGTCGTAGACACTCCCTTAGCACACGGAGCAGACATTGCCGAAAACGATAATTTGAAACCAATGCCACCCGAAAAATTAGCAACGATTTTTTGGAAGGATTTCATTAGTGGCAAAGAGGAAATCACGCCAGGAATTTCTAAACAACTGAAATTCATGAGCCGACTTGCTCCAAAATTCATATTCAAACAACTCAATAAACAAGCTGTACCAAACACAATTTAAAATGATGGACAATTTTACTATTATCAACTTGCAAGCCATAACAGGCACAATTGCAATAATTCTGGCTTTCCAGTGGTGGATAAAACCACGCCTTGCCAACCTATCCATTCAGGATGCAGTTTTACCCTTCGTTTTCCTTAATACGTTTCGGTATTTAGGCTTGTCCTTTATGGCAAAAGAGCAATTTTATGACGGCTTTCCTTCGGACTTTTTAACAACCGTTGGTCTGCTTGACTTTACTACTGCTGTTTTAGCAATCATAACCGCTATTGGCCTAAAAAATAAGTGGCGTTTTGCCATTCCGCTGGTTTGGATATTCAACCTCGTAGGATTTGGAGATTTAATTACCGCTTTTCCGCAATTCTTTGGCTTGGAACTTTACAATCAAAACCTTGGCTTCATTTGGCTGTTGTTTGTGACTTATGGTTTAGCGACATTCCTAAGCCACATCTACATCTTCATCAGGCTTTTCAAAAACTTACGAAAGAAGTAACTATGAACAAGAAAATACAGAAAGACGCTACGCTATAACCAATGGGCCAGACCCGGCAGTATTGTCTTTTACCAAAGGTAAGGGAGAAAGTGATTTTGCAGCTATGCTGGACACGATTTCAAACGGAATGAAAGCGCAACAGAGATTCCGATTTTATATTTCTACGCACAAAAGACAATGAGCAATTAAGCTGAAAGAGGTCAGCATAAAAAACCAAGCTGCACGGCAGGGCACGATGCCATACAGTGCAGCTTGGAATCTAAGCGCTTCTATTGTGAGGGAGCAGATTACTGCCGTACCACCTTAAGCACTTCCCGGTAGCCCTGCTCGTCCCGCACTTCCAGGAAATACAAGCCGCGGGGCAGATTAGAGGCGTCAAAGCTATGGTTGATAGCGCCGGCAGGGAGCTGCAGTTGCCGTAGGGGCTGCCCAAGCTCGTTGAGGAGTATAGCTGTTGCTTCCAATTCAAGGGGCTGCTCAAAGTCGAGGGTGAAAGCACCGGAAGTCGGGTTGGGAGATACGCGCGCCCGCTGCACATCGGACAGGGCATCTGCAATCCGTCCGGTGTTCGGAGCAGACAGGTTCATGCCAGACATGAAGTTGACTTTGTCAAAGGTGGCTGTTGCCGTTCCGAAGGGGTTAGTGGAGAAGACGGCCAGGCCCATTTCCACGCAATCGCCCATAAGGAGTTCTGCCTGATGGAACTTAATCCACTTGCTGCCATTCTTATAAAACCCGTTTATCCGATCGCCATCACGTACCAGGCGAAGCATGAAAGGAAAAGAAGCATATGTCGTATTGGACTCATTCTGCCCATTGTCTGTATAACGGATCTCGCGGCGCAACAGGCTCGTCAGGTTACTGTATATACCAATCATTCTGGCGCCCGGAGCGCTGCTCTCGCGTATCATGAGACCTGCATAACCACCTTCCACGCTTTCGATGCGGGCTTGTATACCGCCATTGCCACAGAGTGGCAGGGAACCAAAAGCCATGTTGTCTGAGGTATTGGGGATGAGGTGGTAGCCGTCGGCACTGACGGTATATTCCGCAGGGCCAGCCACGCAGGGGTCAAAGATATAGGTGTTGCCGCTGCCCGGGTCGCCGATGTCGGTAGCGGTCCAGGGCCATGGCAGATCAGTGGGCAGGGTTACGGTTACGGTGGCGGTACATTCATCTGTATCACCATTGCCATTGGATACAGTTAGCGTGACGGTATTATCACCCAGGTCTGAGCAGCTGAAAGAAGAAGGGCTGACGGAGCTGGAAGTAACTCCAATCGAGCCATCGTTTACAGTATTGGCATTTATGCTTGCCGATCCGTCTCCCTGCAGTGCAACGGTAACATCTTTGCATATTGCTTCGGGAGGACAACCTGATTTAATTTCGAACGATGAACCGCATCCGGATGCATTGGAGGATACATTAAAAAATGCGCTTTGAGGAGAATTGAGCTCATTGCAGAACCGGAAAATCAACTAATTAACAAAATCGAGATCTTTACGCAGGGAGCGCAGCGTTGGCTGAAAACCAAAAAAAAGCAAGGCACTATTTTAATAAGCACCTTGCCAAACTAACAACTCCCAACACTTCTTCTATTTCATAATCACCATCCGCTTTGTGGCGCTGTTCTCGCCGATACGGATGGTGTGTCCTACTACGCCTGCTGCCACGAGTTCAGAAGGCTTAACCGAGATATGTTTGCACCCTTTTATGCATACCATCTCAGGGGTAAACCTTTAGGTCCTTGCTTAGCTGTACTGCCTTTGCCGGGTCGGAACCGAACGCCGTCTCGCCATCAAATGGGTTTGGGTGATTCTCGTACAGCGCAAAACCTGCGTGCCAGCTACTGTGCCGCTACTGTACTCTACCGCTAAGCTAGCGCCCTTTCCGTAAGCTTCAACTTTCGCAACTATTAAACTCACGACAAGCTCTCCACTCGGTACAACATAGCTGTACACAATGAAGCCTTAAGCCAGGTAAACCGGTCTGAAATTATATTCTGTTGCAACACAGAATACGATGTGTTTGAGACATAAGTAAACATAAAGTGAGGTTGAGCTCCTTTTTCCTAGGAAACCTACAAACCAATACAAGCATAACCTATTCAAATATGCACAAAATAATTACGCTAGGAGTGCGGCTCCAAAAGGAGCCCAAACACTCACTAAGGCTTATGTAGTATTAAAGCCTAACGAAGTTTACCAATGCAGGAAACTAAAAACAACTATACACTTACGATTCGTCGTTCTTTAGCGCCTTTTGATTGGCAAAGATATTGTGACTTTTAAATTACAATAGCCTATGAACTGAATACCTATGACGACGCAAAAGAACAGTTCTTAAATAAAAACCACAACTATTTAAAATAAAATCTCACAAGAACCAATAATTAAAAATATTATTTCTAAAAACACGCCGAAAAACCTTTCCATCTATATTTTATTCGCCTGCCAAATACGTATATCTAAATGTGAGTGACATTAGTTAGTGGCAGTGCAGGCATTCGTCCTTAATGCCCTTGTAGCTGTAGATATATCCTTAACGTGAGGTTTCACGGAAACGTGAGCCAGTCTCCCCAAAGAAAATGAAGAGCTGTCCCTAAGAGACTATGCTTAAAGGTTGTTCCTGTTTGAAAGCCAATGGTTTATACTCCAAAAATGTGGGGCAGACCCTAGCTAAATCCTTTTTAGTGGGTTGGGAAGACCTAACCCGCTAAAAAAGATTTAGCCAGAACCACTATTCCCTAACATTTATAACGAAACAGCACCCTATTTTTTCAATTCTTCTCCGAATTGCAGTTTACTGCTTCACCAACCGCAGCGTTTCCACCGTCATTCCATCCACCATGAGGTGGGCGAAGTAGGTGCCTGCGCTCAGTTTTTCGCCAAAGCGGAACTGCCCGGCAGCCGAATGCAGTTGCTGACGCTCCACTTCCTGCCCCAGGGCATTGAAGAGGATCAGATCAGCTTGTGCTGCTGTTTGCGGTACCTCATAGCTAACCGTGAAGGCACCTTTGGCAGGGTTCGGGAAAGCATCGAGCTGAACAGCTGCAGATAAGTCTTCAGTATTGGAAGGCATACCCATTTCTTCGATGAGTACCTTATCGATACCAGCTTCCACCAGGTGACCCTGTGCCTGATCATCGGCTGTGGTTATCACCAGGCGCATTTCATCGGTCAGCTCAATGAGGTCGGCGAGATTGACCTGCTGTATTTTGCGCCAGAGGCTGAGGGATTGCGTGATCGTAGCAATTTCCACCTCTTCCACGCCATTGGTGATGCTGATGACCAGCTCATCATTTGGGGTAGAGCCGGGCTGTCCGCCAGCGTTGAAGAACCAGTAGCTTAGAGACAGCATCGGAATGTCGTAATTAGACAGGTCCATGAACGGAGAGCGCAATACTACGCTTCCATTGTCCACATCATCATTGCCGGCACCACCACCGCCATTGCCCGTAGAGTAGCAACTGAAGCCCAAGTCATCCGGCGCATCAGTGCCCGGGTGCGATTGGGTGCCCTGATATTCCGTACCTACGGGGATGCCCAGTTCCCACTGTCCGGTAGGCGAGGTTGCGCCGGTCAGCCAGTCGAAGTCGAACAGGAAATCATCCTGATAGCCCGTTTCAAGTGCAACCGTTACTTCTGTGTTGTTGCTCAAATCCACATCCTCAAGTACGGCATGCAGGTAGCCCCAGGAGCCGGCCACTACCTGATAAGTGCCCTCTGTGATATTATTGAAGGTAAAGTTACCGCTTGCATCGGCTACGGTATTGAAGGTAAAGGTCTCGTTGAAGGCCTGCACGAATGCGCCCGGCACCGGCTGACCATCTCCATCGCGCACGGCTTGTCCGGTAATGGAATACTGCTGCAGGGGCACGAGGTCGACATCCAGTTCAGTGAGTACGCCGTTGTCCAGGTCCACCTGCAGGGTCTTTGACTGATAGCCGGGCTTTTCAAAAGTGACCGCAAAGGTACCCGCCAGCACCTGTCCGGTAGCGTAAGCACCGAATGGGTCAGATTCCCCAAAGTTTGGCTGTTCGGAATCGATAACTACCGTAGCACCATTGATGGGCGCCTGTGTGACAGAGTCCCGCACGATGCCTTCCAGCCAGCAGGCTCGCTTAAAGTCGGGCTGCAGTACATAAAGCCCGTTGTTGATATCGGTTACCAATACCGTTTGAGAAGGCAGGAACGGATATAAGCCCCAGGCACCGCTAAAGCCACCGTCACCGCCCAGCCAGGTATCGTAATTACCTACCTCGATAAGATTGGTTGGGCGGGAACCATCTACTATTTTTCCACCATCCGTGTAATAAGAAATCAGTAGGTAGTCGTCCCAGACATGAACGTTATGCGGAATCACGCCTGAGCCAACGGTTGCCACCGGCCGGTATTGGTCCAGCTCCTCAATTTCTGCAAAGTTGGTGATATCATAGGCTGCCACCGGGGCATTCGCTACTTCATCGGTTGTAAAGGCAACGGTTTCATCTTCATTCACCCAGATGTTGTGGGTAAAGGAAAACGGTGTGCCGACAGAGCCTAAAGCCTGTATGTTCTGTTTGTCAGAAACGTCATACACCGTCATATTGCCCACATAGATTTCAGAGGCGTACATATGATTGTTGACCACATACACATCATGGGAATATACAGCCGGTGCCGGTGCTACAAATTCCGGTTCGCCTGTTTCGGTATCTACATCCAGGATGATCATGCCGCCATTATTCATATTACAGCCAGCCAGGTAAGCATAGCCAAATTCATCGATGTAGATATTATGGCAGGTTTCCAGCGTGCCCAGCCCGGGCAGGTCGGGTGTCCAGTGGTAGTAGGGTGCGGCTTCGGGCAGTTGCGACAGGTCAATTACCGTGACGCCTTCCGTGGTACCGCCCTGATCGGTAGTGATGTAGGCAAAGTGCCCCCAGGTTTTCATATCACGCCAGGTGGAAAACTGCCCGGGGATACGGGCTACCTCCACGGCATTCTCAGGGTCTTCCAGGGAGACGATGGAAACGCCCAGCTGAAGCCCGACGATGGCGTATTCTATGCCCGTCTCGGGGTCTGCCCACCCCCAGATATCGTTCAGGCCGGTGTCATTGTACTGTACCTGAGACAGGAGTTCCATATTCAATTGTGCTACAGCATAGGTAGCCGTCATTGTGATAAATGACAGGAGTAAAAGTGCTTTCTTCATACGTTCTTTAAGCATTAGGTGGAAAGTTCAATGATTGGTTTTCGCCAAAACAAGCTTCCGATAGTTGTAAATTCAGCGGTCAAATATAACCAGCTAAATGGCAATTCCACCATTTAGCTCCGTTGGACCACTGCAATTGTTAGTCGGCTGACACATATTAGTCTTTTCTTTTCATCCGTGATGCGGATTTCCCAAATATGGAGCTTGCGCCCAATGCGCAGTGGCGTCGCCCGACCACTCACCCGACCGCTCGTAGCGGAGCGAAGGTGATTGGCGTTGATCTCTACCCCAACAGCCATGTGGGTCTCTATGTTGGGTATACAAAGCTGAGAAGCCACACTGCCTATGGTTTCTGCCAAAGCTACAGATGCGCCCCCGTGTAACAATCGGGCGGGCTGTACCGTACGGTGGTCAACCGGCATAGTCGCTTCCAGGTAATTGTCACCAAAGTCCGTGAAAACAATATCCAAATGGTCAACCAGGGTATTTTGGCAAATTTGCTGGATGCCCTCCAAGGTAAATTCCTGCTTCCAAATCATAGTGGTTAAGTATTATTCGTTTTGAGATGATTATCTTGCGCCAAAAAAGTGAAGCAGGTTGTCTTTTTATCGCCCGCCCACCCGCTCAGGGGCGGTATCGCATCAAGCACGGAGCGCCTCGCGCAGGAACTGCAGCAGCATGGCTACGGGGTCCGTATCCTTTCTTTCAGCCTGCAGTACCCCGGCTTCCTCTTCCCCGGCAAGACGCAATATACAGACGACCCACCCCCTCCCAGGTTACAGATTGAGCCCGTAATCAATTCCATCAACCCCCTAAACTGGATAAAGGTTGGCCGAAAATTGAAAGCGCTGGCTCCGGACCTCATTATTGTCCGCTACTGGCTCCCCTTTATGGGGCCGGCACTGGGCACCATCCTCCGCATCGGCGGCGGGGCTGTACGTACAAAAGTGGTGGCAATCACCGACAACGTAGTTCCCCACGAGCACCGCCCCGGCGATAAGGCCTTCACCCGGTATTTCCTTAATGCCGTGGATGCCTGCGTAGTCATGTCCCGCGCTGTCAAGTCCGATATCCGAGCCTTTTCGAAAGAGATGCCAGTAGCTTACATCCCCCACCCCATTTACGACAATTATGGGCCGGTGGTGGAACGGGAAGCCGCCCTTGAGCAACTACACTTACCAAAAGACCAGCGCTATCTGCTTTTTTTCGGCTTTATCCGGGGGTACAAAGGGCTCGACCTGCTGCTTCAGGCGATGGCATTGCCGGAAGTGTGCACGCTTGGCGTGAAACTTATTGTAGCCGGTGAATTTTACGACGATCCGGAACCTTATCAGCAACTCATTGCCGGGAAAGGGCTGGAAGAGCAGATCATCTTGCGCAATGCTTACATTCCCAACAGCGAGGTGGGCGCCTACTTTGGCGCAGCAGACCTCGTGGTGCAACCTTATAAAACCGCAACTCAGAGCGGTATTTCCCAGCTCGCTTTTCACTTTGGCAAACCAATGGTGGTCACCCGGGTGGGCGGCCTGCCGGAAATCGTGCAGCATGGCAAGGAAGGCTATGTGGTCGACGTGAGCCCCGAAGCGATTGCCGCAGCAATTGCCGATTTTTACCACAACCAACAGCAGGAAAGCATGGAAGCTGCGGTAAGAGCCGCCCGAAGCCGATTCTCCTGGGAAAATATGGTGCGCGGCATAGAAGCCCTCATCCGCCAATAAAACAGATAATAATGCAATCCACTATAAAAGAAGCCATACAAGCAAGTATTGAAGCTAAAACCTCTTTGCTGCAGGATGCTAAGCTGCTGCAGGAAATAGAAACCGTGGCTCAGGCGTGCATTGAGGTGTACCGGCGTGACGGCAAAGTCCTGTTTTGCGGAAACGGGGGCAGCGCTGCCGATGCGCAGCACCTGGCTGCCGAGCTATCCGGCCGTTTCTACTTCGACCGCCCGCCGCTGTTTGCGGAAGCCCTGCATGTCAATACGTCTTTTGTTACGGCTGTTGGCAATGATTATGGCTACGATGCGATTTACACCCGTATGGTGGAGGCAGCTGGCCGGAAGGGAGACCTCCTTTTTGCCATGTCTACCTCGGGCAATTCGCCCAACGTCCTACTGGCAGCACAAAAGGCCAGGAGCCTGGGGCTGAAAGTCGTCGCCATGACCGGTCAGAGCGGCGGCAAACTCCGGGATGCGGCGGACTATCTGCTCAACGCGCCCAGCAGCGACACCCCCCGCATACAGGAGTGCCACATGCTGATGGGGCATACGATTTGTCAGCTGGTGGAAGCCGCTCTGTTTAAACGCCCCCGTACATCTTAAACTGCCCGAAGCGTTGCTTTTGGGCTGCTTCAGAGCAGGCGAAGAGCATTGCCTCGGCTATTTCCGCCGGCTTCACCCACTGGCTGAAATCGGCATCCGACATGGCATCCCGGTTGGCAGGGGTATCAATAATGCTGGGCAGAATGGTGACCGCCTGTACGTTGCGCTCCGCCCCTTCCACATTGACGATATCGGCGAGTTGTAAAACCAAACCTTTAGACAAGCTGTAAGCGACCAGGGCTGCTGCTGCTTCCGCATCCGTTGCCGGGCGTGCACCAATCAGGATGATCCGCCCACCTTCCGCCATCTTGGGCAAGGCGTTTTGTACCGAATGGAAGGCTGTTTTGAAATTCAGCGACAGCATTTTATCCAGGTCTGCTTCCGAAGTGTCAGCCAGCTTGCCCATCGCAAAGCCACCGACCAGAAAGATAGCGGCATGAATGTTTTCCTGATTGGCGAAAAATCCGGCGACCGCTTTGCCGTCCATCACATCAAGGGGTTGGATGCGCAATTCTGCCGGGCTGCCCGTAGCTGATTTCAGGTGGTCAATCTGATCCGGGTGACCGGGCTGCGTCAGGGCAGTGACCTCGTATCCGGCTTCTAGGAACTTTTGGGTAACGGCAGTGCCCAGCCCACCTGCGGCACCGGTTATGATGACTTGCTTTTTCATTTTGTTGTTTTGAAATAGAAGGTGGGTAACGCCCGAAATGTTTAAATTGCCGGCCCATGATCAACCCCAAAATACGGAACCATGACCTACTCCGCCCTCTTCCTCGACCGCGACGGCGTCATCAACACCCGAATCCCGGGCGGATATGTCCGTCATCCCAATGAATTTGAATGGATGCCCGGTAACCCGCAAGCTATTGCCCAACTGCGCCCCTTATTCGATTACTTTTTTGTGGTCACCAATCAGCAGGGTATCGGCAAGGGGCTGATGACTATGGCGGAGCTTGAGGCGGTACACGGGCACATGTGCGCAGGCTT
>CAJXNH010000041.1 GCA_913057245.1 uncultured Phaeodactylibacter sp. | reverse complement strand
GCGGTGCACATACCGATATTGCCACTCGCATCTTCAGCCAGGATAACGACTTCATTATCGCCGATATCGGTGCAAGAGAGCTTTCCGGGGAGGATAATGGTATCGGTCAGGGTGCAGTTGTCGGTTAGGGAAGCTTGGAGCAGGTCCCGGGTAACCGTTTTCTGGGCGCCGTCAATAATGGTGATAGTCGTATCGCTGCAAGAGATAGCCGGAGAGGTATTGTCGCTGATCAAAACCGTAGAGACGCATACGAATGTATCTACTGAATTGGTTATCGAAAGCTCAACATCTTCAGTACCAATATCTGAACAGGTGGTGAAAATATCCCGGTCCAAAGTAGCCGTCCAATCAAGGCAGCTATTATTGAAGAAACTGTCCAATATAAGCACTTCTGCCGCTAGGGCGGCCCCATCGTTTTGAGCCTCCACTGAAATCACCGAGGGGCAGATATCAGAATCTTCAATCGGCCGCTCTACTACAAAGGGGACGATTTCAATTGTTTCATTACCGCAAGCATCGACGGCATGAATTTCCAATGCATGCGCACCAATGGGGAATACTCCCGAGATGCCGAAGTTGGGATAGTTGCCATTTAGCACTTGTGGTGCAGGCTTCAGGCTACCTAATCGAAGGGAATCAAAGAAAATGGTAACCTCGGGCTCGTCCCCACAGTTAGATGACACCTCAAACGAACTGATCACGTTATCTGAACAAGTTTCAATGCCGAAAGCAGAGAAAATGGAATCGCTCTGCAGGTCAATTATGGGAGCGAGGGTGTCGGCTATAGTGATCGTCTGAATACCTAAGGTACTATTTCCGCATTCATCCTCAACACGCCAAACCCGTTTAAAAACGTAGTTATTTTCACATGCCCCCGCAATTGGTATTTCAACGAGCAACTCCGTAATCAAATTACTAAACGGAGTACAGTTGTCTTGTTGCATGGTGGGCGTAGCTTCAAAAGCGATATCAGAATCGTCTGCACAACTGACTGTTACATCAGGAGGGATTTGAAATGTAGGAGCGATTGTATCACGGACACGAATGAGCTGCACGGCTGATGTATGGTTGCCACAAGCATCCGTTACCGACCAGGTTCGCCGTATATCAAACTCCTTACCATTACAGCCCTGAGGGATGGATATCATATCCTGTTGATAGTTTATGGCAAGATCTTCCTGGCAGTCAAGTACTGTCACAGCGGATGGTGGGTTGTCGTTAAGATAGTCTTGAATGTCATTACAATTGACTAGTGTAGAATCCGGCACATTTTGCAGCACCGGTGCTACCGTATCTATGGTGATAAAGGAAGCTTCATAATTGCGGATATTCCCACAAAAGTCCTCGATCGTAAAAGTAACCTCAAGCGTATCGCAGGGGCCTGGCACATATGAAGAGGGAGGCATGTCATTTGATACTGAAAATAACCCAGTACAATCATCTAAGTTACTGTTAACGGCAATCAATCGGCTTTGTCGCCAATCATTAAAGGCTTGATCTTTAAGTTCACAAGAAATAACAGTGTCGAGATCAATAGTAAAGTTCGAGACAGGAGGCATCGTATCCTGCATAATGATTATCTGTTGGGTCACTTCGCCCTCTGTCATATCAGCAAACGTTCCCCGCCAGATCCGGTAAAGGGTGTCCGGGCTGCCACAAACCGATACAGCATCCACGAGACTCGTACCCGGTAAAATAGTGCCATTGCTTGCCGTACTATCAATAGGGAAAACATGGATAGTGTCCATCATATCTACCGGATTGATCAACAGCAGGGTGTCGGCCATAGGAATGTGGCAAATGCCGCTGACCGTGGTATCGTTAGGTGTATTTAATTGTACGAAAGAACAGATGTTTTCATACCAAGCAATTTTACCATCATTTACAGAGGCAGACAATACATCCACATCTCCATCTTTATCCAAGTCCGAAGCGTAAACGTCAACGGCCCAGTCAGCATTGGTAGAGATCACAATTTGCTCACCAAAATTACCATCTCCATCATTCTCATACCACGCTATCTTGTCATCATCTCTAGATGCTGATAAAACATCCATATCTCCATCTCCGTCCAGATCCGAACTATATACAGCTCTAGCTGCATTCGCTAATACGGTAATGATCTGTTGACTACCAAAATTACCATCTCCATCGTTCTCATACCACGCTATCTTATCATCATCTCTAGATGCTGATAAAACATCCATATCTCCATCTCCGTCCAGATCCGAAGCGTAAACATCAACAGCCCAGTCAGCATCACTTGTGATGACCTGCTCCACACTAAAAGTGCCATCTCCATCATTCCGATACCATGCTATTTTATCATCATTAATTGAGGCTGATAAAACATCCATATCTCCATCTCCATCCATATCCGAAGCGTAAACACCAACAGCCCAGTCAGCATTGCTTGTAATGATCTGTTCCACACTGAAAGTGCCATCTCCATCATTCCGATACCATGCTATTTTATCGTCATCAACCGAAGCTAATAAGACATCCATATCCCCATCTCCATCCAGGTCGGATGCAAAAACACTATATGAGTCATCTCCAGAAGTTGAAATGATGATCTGGTTGCTAAAGCCTCCATTGCCATCATTGCGGTACCATGCTAACTTATTGTCATATCTAGATGCAGAAAGCACATCCATATCCCCATCTCCATCTAAATCAGAAGAATAAACCGATCTAATCCCTTCTACACTAAAGGTGATTATTTGACCTGATCCCAAAATGCCGTTACCTTCATTTTTATACCAGACGACTTGCTCATTTATTCCAGAGTATGCAGCGATTACATCATCCCTTCCATCTCCATCCAAATCAGAAGAATAAACCGATACCCCTTCTCCGTCTGAGACCATAATGGCACTCTCGGCAAAGCTAGAATTTGAACAGAATACAGCACAAGGTGAGCATTTCAGCCCACCACAATCTATTTCTGTCTCGTCCCCATTTTGGATGCCATCATCACAAGTTTCGCAGGAACCATCATCCTGTGTAGCGGAAGGGTTGTAGTTGTGAGCGTTGGGATTGGTGCATCCTGGAGTCTCACCAGCCAGGCCAATGAAAAAGTCTATGCTTATATCATCCGTACAGCTATTGCCGAGGTTGCACGTGCCCGGATCATCAAGCGCGAGGGTGGCGGTGTAGTTTCCTATTGCCAGATTATTGAATGTGACCAAGTTAAGACTTGTTGCACTCTGTGTGGTGCCGTTGACCGTTATGTTGTAGGTGGCACCACAGCTCTCATCTTGAACTAAAAACGTGATCAGGCCATCTGCCACATTAGAGAAGGATGTCGGCTGACTTTCCACAATTTCTAAGGTAGGTACTTGATTTTGAATTTTATTTCCCTCAATCACCTCCTGACTAGAGGCGGCAGTGCTATTGTCGCACTCAGAGGTTATAGCAAAGCTGTAATCTACCCCTGGCATCAATGCGCCTGCCAATACAGTAAAGAAGGTGTCCGTCATACTTACAAAGTCCAGAACCGGATTGCCCTGATTCATGATGTCAGCCGAATAGGTAATTGCACCTGGTGCCGAAGCCCAGCTTATCGTTACTGACCCATCGCAATTATACTGTACTGGGTTTAACAAAGGAGCAGAACAGCCAGGAGCTGAGCTGATATTTGTGTCAAGACTGCCGGTTAAAACATGGTGCTCTCTGCCAGAAGAAAAAAATAGCACAGCGATACTCAAAAATAACACCTTCAAAACCGGTGCTTTGTATACTGACTGAAAGGAGCCAATGAAGCGCATAACAGCATTCAACAGGGCAGTACTAAATAATCGAATCATAAAATTCTTGTTTTCATTTGGGTTGTGCGTAAATGTAGGCCTTTTTCCTTGATTGACAATGTAAATCATTTGGGAATGTGACATCCTTCATGGTTGCTAAGCCTCAAATTAACTTCAGAAGTCTCCAGTTAAGAAGTCCATCCTGGATATCGGCCAAGACACGGTACGCTTTGCCTACCAGGATTATGCCGATGGCGCACACAAAAAGGAGATGGACCTGCCCGGAACGGAGTTCATCCGCAGGTTTTGCCTCCATATACTGCCCCCACACTTCCGGAAGATGCGCCGTACACCCCTGCCCCCGCTTCGTTCAATCCCGGTCAACCGGGGCTAAAAATGTCAGTGGCACCAGACATTTCAGCCTTTAATATTAGCAGCATCATTTTTTCTCTAATAGGTCAGCAACCAAGTCCTCCTCTTCTATAATATTGGATTTATTATTATAGTCTACCTTTGATTTAGGTCTTTTAAAATATCCTGGAAATGAAAAAGTCTTGTTAACTCTATTATGTGCCTCTATGTCTTCATTTACGATTTTTTCCACAATTGAATAGGCATCCTCATAGGCTCTATCTAATTCTGAACTTGAATCAACTTTAGTTAAATTTGATTCCAAGTTTTTATAAGTTCCATATGATAGTAGTTCATCTGCGTACAGGACAAATTGATTTTCATTCCTTTTAACTTTCTTTTTTTCCTGCACTTTTTTATATATTTTATAAGCAATTAATAACTGTGAATATAAAGGAGACTCCTCGCTTCCATCGAACAATTTATTTAAAGGATTATTAGAATTAGTAGCATCAAAAACTGTCTCCAATACTGTTGATATACTGTTTTTTGCAATTTCTGGCTTTTCGTAAAATGTAGCATACCAATACTTAATTACTGTATCACTATTTATTGATTCCTTACCGTCTTTACTCAACTTATTCGAGAAGGTCTCTCCTCTTTTAGTAATATAAGCAATGTCATTTAATTCAAACAACTCTTTTGTCCAAGAGTTAAAATCTTTGTTACTAACTTTATCCCTAAAATTTATCGGTGTCTGAGTATTCGTTGCATCCGTAATTTTATCAATAAGAGTCGGATCATCTGTTTCGTATAATCTAATGTTTAAAAATATATCCCTAACTTTGGTTGGCGATTCTTTAAATTTAGAATAAATCACTCTAGTCGTTTGTAGTCCATTTACTATGACTGGATTAGTTGTTGGAATTATGTATTCTCCATCTTGAGGACCATTAGGTAAACTTAGCTTTTCGCAAATAATTGTTATTCCATTGTTCAGGAAAGGGAAATAAATCGCATCGTTAGCATCGTCAATTGTTTGGGACATTTTTTTATTTGCTCTGGCTCGCATCCCTAAGTACCCCCTAATATTTTCGGAAAATAAAAAGTCATATGTAGAATTAGAATTTAGTTCTTCTTCAACTAATTCGCAGAGTTGTAGAGCACTAATGCGAAAATTTGTCGCCCTAACATTTTGAATAGAATAACTATATAATGCCTGATTATCCCTCAACGCAACATTAGAGTTTTCAGGTGTGAATACAAATCTAATATCATTTCTTCTATTTTGCGCTTTTATTAACGCACTTATCTTACTGTAAATACTATTCGAATCCCAAATTTCAAAGCCATTATCTACATTGTGGTAAGCATTGAACGCTTGAGTATTTCCAGCATAATTAGAGTTATCATTTTCTCCACTATACAGAAAATATAGTCTTGGATCAATTATATATCCTGAAGTAGATAGTTGCTTATACTCATTGATCTTAGGGATAAGATCTTCTACATTTGGTTTCCCCACCTGATTTCCATGAATGAAAATATCGTTAAAATCATTTCTAAACTTATCAATTTGATTTGGCTTTAAGGAATTCGAGTTCTTACATTGGAAAACATGCATAATGTAGTAATCACCTTGCTCTTGAAAGTATACACCGTCAATCCCACCGTCTTTACTTCCCTTGATGATAGTGTCATCGTAAACATCTTGAAATGACCTATCCAATACAGCTGCAATTGAAAATATTTCAAAAGCAGTATCTCTATCTACCTGAAAACTTGATGAGATTTTATCTATATACCCTTCTAAAAAAAGATCTTTGTTACTCATATTCCTTATGCTTTTCTAATGCAAAGAGTGTACGGCTATCAAATGCAAATATAAGTTTTATTCAAAGAGTCAATGAGAGTTTGTCACTTTTGGCTAATCAACTCGTTATCAACAATTTGACTACTGCTAACTCAAAGCAATGTCTGCGCCCCACATCCCGAGCGCCAGGCATCCGAGCCAGCCCGCGCAGACATTTCAGCCGACGACGGCCATAGCCTTTGACGACGAGCCGTTGGACTAAGCCAGCCTGCCTCGCTGTCCGGTTGCCTTAGGGGAAACGCGCTTGCCTTCCTCCCGAACAAAGTGCTTGTAAAATATACTTTTTTCTCTCCCCTGTCAAACTTAGCGCACCGCTCAAAGTCCGAAGGCCCTATTTTACTGCCCGGCACTTTCAGGCAGGCATTCACAGTATCTGGATGATGGTGCGCACCGTTGCTCCTTCCTGCTTCACAATGCTGGGTCAACGGCCCTCCGGGCGTTTATGGGTTGGCCCTGCATGCAGCCCATAATGCCGCGAGCGCTGGAAGTAGCGTGGCTGTTGGTGTTGCAGTATTTGGTGCATCGTAAGCAGCGGCTCCATATTCCGGTACGCTTTGGGGGCTGTTACACCAATACGGCTCTATGCGGAATTGTGTGGGTGCTTAAGGTCGAGTTTACCTGCTAATAAATAGATCATAGTGATAAAATTATTGATATTCCGGTATCCCCTCGCTCTTCTTTTTGCCAGCTGGATCTTTATGTTAATGCCTTCTAATATCCCATTGGTTAACCGAGATGTAGTAAAACTTATTAATTCCATAACAGTGATCTTTCAGGGTTTTGGTGAATTCGATGAATGGGAAGATTTTACTCTTCTCTACCTGGCCACACCAATAGGAGTCTTGTCCTTTTTCAGGGCAGCAATTAAAAAGCCCAGGCGCATCCACGCCCGGGCTTTCTCACTTTATCAATAAGCGCTACTCCCCTACCCCTCAGCCATCTGTTTAGCCCGGGCACGGACACGGGCCTTCTCAGCCTTCCGCTTTTCCTCATTGTACTGCGCTTGCAGGACCTCGTTGCCGCTGGTATGGAGCATGCGGAAGCCGTTGCCCAGTTGGCGCTGGTACATAGCCAGATCACGTACCACCTTCTCAGCGATGTTGCTCAGGTCGGCTACCTTTTGGGTGGTGGCTCTGCTCATGTCGATCTCGACTTTCTTTTTGCCAAACTCGACAGTCAGCTTCAAGGTGTTGTTGCCGACCGCTTCGTTTTCCAGCGTCTTGGCTTCTTCTGCCAGCGTCTCGGTGTAGCCCATCTTGATCTTAAATTCCTCATAGGCCAGGTCTCGCTCTTCCTGGGTGATTTTGGTCAGCTGCTCGCGCTCGCTTGCAAGTTCGTTGCGGCGGGCGGCGATTTTGGCCAGCTGCTCTTTAGATTGATTGTCCATTGTAAATACCTATTTAGTTAAAAAATAATGCTAAACGGATCGTTGGAGGTTCAGCCAGAAACGACCGAAGCCTTTGAGCTTTTTGAAGGGGTAGCCGTTCCGATTCTCTACCCACAACTCAATGTCATTGAGGGCCTGCACAAAGGTGCCTTTGATTTCGTCCATCAGGTCTGGATCAAATAGGCTTTCATCGGTAAGTTTGTTGTAGCTCTGCGATGCTTTCGCAGCTTTCAGGGCTTCCTTAATAGCCTGGGCCCGGTTGCCTTCCTCGGTCTGGAAAAGATTGTGCAGATAGTACCGGCTGTCGTCTGGCTGAAAATTGATGATGGTTTCATAACCTCGTATCTCCCCTTCTTCATCGGAGTATTTGAGCACGGTTTCAAAAACAAAAGTCCCCCGGCGGTGGCGCTGGGCGTGATACTTAGTCGTGACTTCCTTGAAGTTGATATCGCGGACTCTTTTCCGGATAATGCCGCGATTTTGCAGCGTTTTCAGTACCCCCATAAATTTTTTGTCCTTAGTAAGGAGGTTGTGACTTGTTGCGAAAATAGCAATTTTTACACTTAGTAACAACAAAAGGCATGGCAACAACCAAACAAACAGGAAAAACTGGTAAGACCTTTCACCAGCACAACCCTACAAAATCGGAACACGTAGAGGCATTTTTGCGGGATTTCGATACAGGCAAACGGGGCTCTGCGCTCAAACTCCTAAATGAAGATAAGGTCTACATCGTTGATGCTGATTTTTTGGAAAGGCAGGCAGAACACATCAAGCAGCTGGAATCGAACTATGAAACGCTGGAAAAAGCCCTGATCGAAGTCCGGGAAGAGCGCGACATCCTCCTCAATGGCTTGTACGGCATCTACAGCCGCTTTGGCTTTGTGGTGGATGCAGTGAAGAAGGGCATGGCTCAGAAATCCCCAATAAAAGGCTCCCGTCTTATTTCAGGCGTGATGAAAGCTTTCAATTTCAAACAATCGGAATCGAAAGAGGAAGATATAGCCACCGGCAATATTATCGTGAGCGTGATTGCCTCCATCCGGAAGAACCTCCACAAAATCACCGACAACTTCGGCGAACTCGGCGAACAGCTGACCCCTGGTCTGAAGGTGCTCGAAAAGCACGAGATCATACCGCCACTCAATAGCATGGAAATCCAGGAAGATGAAAAATAACTTTTTCGGCACACCTAAAGAGTTGCCCAAACCTGTAAGCGAGGACGAAATCACTAAGCCTTCTTTTGAGCGCCCGCCAATTGGTGATGCGACCGACTACGAAGAGGTGACGGATGAGGCGGATGTGAATGAAAACATCATTGACGATATGTTCGGTGATGTTAAGGACATTCTCAATGATGCGGAAGAGAAAATAGAAGAGCAGGAAAAGGAAGCAGCCGAAGCAAAGGGAGATACCGCTCCCGGCACAGTCCCCGCAGCAGACATGCTGGAGGAGGACGAACTCAACGCCGAACTGGTTATCGTTGCTTTTGAGGGAGCCCGCCACCTGATCTACTCTTTCGTCTATAACCGCACGGTGAGCCGCAGCGATTTAAAGGTCATCAAGCGGATCACCCGGCAGCTGTCTATGAAAAACAGCCGGAGCACGGAAGAGCAGGCACTGTTGGAGCAGTTGTGGGGCTATATCGAAAAGCACGAACAAATGCGTGACGACTTTCTGGACCGTCTGGCCTGGAAGGATAAGCAGCGGGAAACCCTGGCAAAGCTGATCGAGCTGGAAATCCGGAAACGCCGTCTGCGTGGGCAGTCCAATATCACCAAGTGGGCTGTCATTGGCTCTCTGGTCATGAATGAGGCAAACGCTGTGGGCAGCTTGGTGGAAGCCCGAATGAATAAGCCCGACCTTGATACAATCGACTGGTCAGTGGTGCGTAAGGCAGGAATCGAAGTGTAACAGATGGGGAAAAGAGCCAACCGGAAAAAGACAGGTGCGAGAGATTACCAATCCTATTTGCTGATCGGGGGCAAAGGGCAGGGAAAATCTACCCTGCTGATTGACCTCGTAGAAGAATACTTGAAGTCCTTCCAAAATAGCTACTGCAAAGGCATTTACCCCAGGGCATTCATCCATGATATGAGCTCTAGCCGGGCGTTCCGGCATCTTCCTACCGTGGAGCAAGCCTGTCAGCAACTTGGGCTTGACCTGGAAGACCCGCTTGAACTGCTTACCCTCAAAGACTCGTCAGGCAACCCGGTATGGAAAAAAGGCGCACTACGATACGTCTGCCGCAAAAGCAGGGAAATCCAGCACATGCACGAAATGCTGGCGGCGCACTTTCGCAACGGCATGGTAGTCTTTGATGAGTGGACCACCTACGTCCGGGCCAACCCGCCGGACTGGCAGATCGACATCGTAAACAACCACCGGAACTACGGGCTGGAAGTCTTCTACGTATGCCACCAGATCATGCGGGTGCCGCTCTTTTTCATCCGGGGAGATATGATTGCCAAGATCATCCTGTTCAAAACCGGAGAGCGTGAGCTGGAATACCGGCAGTTCCGCCGCTACAGCTGCGCCGAGCAGCTTTGGGAAGCCTACCAGCGTGTCCTGAAGGCCCCTGCAACGGACAACTGGGTTCAATATCATGAAATAATCGACGTGTGATGGAACCGCAAAATCCAATACAAGCACCTTCGGGAGCACACGACAAACCGCGCATCATCAAAGTGCGCTGCAATGGCAGTTTTGTATACAAAGAAGAAATACGGGATGTCCTTAATCTGGGCAGGCGCAGTCATTGGATGAGCGAAATCCGATTGCTCAAAGAGAGTGTGGAAGGTTTTTGGGACGACTATGAGCCCTACCTGCATCGCACACAGGTCACTACTGAGATAGCACGAATCATCATAGAAACGGTATTGGAGAGAGCCGGTGAAAACGTCCGACTGGTCTTTTGCTGGCAGGACTCTACGTAAGATGTAATTTTCGTACTCGTAACATCCCCAGCCGGTAAAGCATCTGCTTTGCCGGTTTTTTTATGCCCGCTGTGTAACGAAAACGGCACAACACGTTGCGAATCGTGCGCTTACGTACCAACACCGCTCAACATGATTTTGCCCACTTCCTCTTCCGATAGATTTGAGACTCATTCACGCTATCAAAAGCTATCGAAAACTAAAACTTCATCCAAGATGAATAACATGCTGAAGCGGGCACTGGAGCAGGATATGCGCAAAAAGCAAGCCTCTGGCTATGTGGCGCGTAGCGTTGCGCCAGGTGTCGCATCTCGTCTCGGTGCGCAGGGCGCATCCCAATCCAAGGTGGTCACTCCTGAACGTGGCGCAAACGTAAACATGCAGGTGCCTACCGGACAGCCTGTTGTTCCGACTTCCATTCCTAACGGTCTGGCAGTTGAAGAATCGGTAACGGTCCACATCGACCTCACTGGCCAGGGCCTGACGCCGGCAAAGGAGCGCATCGTTCTTTTTGACGAAGGCAACTTCTTCTCTGCTGCGAATGGCATTGCTTCCAAGTACCCGGCTGGTTCGGTGTACATTGGCTCTTCTGCTAACAACCTCTACCCTTCCTGGGTGGGCGGCCTGTGTGGCTGGACTTACCTCTTCGCAGGTATCAAGATGGACGTAGCTGCTGCCGCTGGCGCTGCTGCCTCTGCTCAACTCCAGTTCCAGGAGAAGATGACCTACCACAGCCTCAACACTCGTGATCGTATGACGAGCGAGCTGGAGGTGTCCAACTTTAACGATCCTGGCAACTTTGACCGGGACGTGCGTGTCATCCCGCTGACCGACCGCAAGGCACGTTTCGACCGGGAGACAGCGCTGGAGTTTTATGCCTACCACGGGCTGCATATCATCCTGACATTCTGGATGATCGGCCGGGCGCGTGACTAAGGGTGCGGGCTTTTGCCCAACCCTTCAACAAGACACTCTATTTTTTCAACCGAGCGAGAATAATGGGCGCAGGAATTATTGATGCTATCCTTTTGAATAATCCCTTAGCTGTCAGCGAAAAGCTGGCAGCATTGGGACTTATCCGTGAGGATGGGGAGTATTCGCCTAAAGACCTGAAAATGGTCATCCACCAACGGGTGGCAGAACTGCCGGAACAGGATGGGACAGACTTCGCATTGCAGGCACTAGATGTACCTATCGATCTGGCAGGAGATCAGGCAGACTACCTCCTTGAGTATCATGTTCAGAATGGCAACCGAATGGCGCTGGAAAATGAGCTGCAATTGGCATGCTCTAATGCTTATGCCCCAGTCGGCCCCCTTACAAAAATGAACATCCTGGGCTGGCCGCTGCCTAATGTGGCGGTGGCTATAGCCCTTGTCTTCATGCTTGTCCTCATTATTGCTCTGATCAAAAAAATCTGATCATGCTGAAGAAGTATAAAAAGCACATCATCGTAGGTGTGGTTATCATTGCTGCTATCGCAGCTTACTACCTCTACAAGAAGAAGAAAGTCAACGGCAGCAAGTATGGCAATGGCAGCACTTCTGCCGGAATCGAGGATGATCCTACCGGCAAGCTGACGGGCGTGAAGACAGAAACCGATAAGGCGAATGTCGAACGTGCGATGTCCTACCTGAACTAACCTCACTACACCATGAGCAAGACTGCAAAAGCACTCATCCTGATCGTAGCCATTGTGGTGCTCCTGGGCGTGACGGGCTACGTAATGCAAAACCAGCAACCCAAAGTAGAACCGGGCCAACCGGGCGCAATGGGCAATATGCCGTGCGTTCGTGTCAACCGCGACCGCTTTGGGCCCTGGAATCCAGATGCTATTCCGAGCGGCGACCTAAACCGCATGGCAAAACAATACCTGAAGGGAGACAGCCAGACTAATGGCAGTATTGTCGGGGGCTTTTTCAAAGCGATCGACGTCTACCCTAACGAGAGCCGGGCTAAGTTTTACGAGCAGGAGATCAAAGCCTATGCAACATCTGTAGGGCTTCCTCACTGGGATGTGCTGATAGGAGAGCTTGCTTGCGACAATAACGCGATTGCATGACACAGCTAATGCCATATGATTACAACCAGCTATTCCGGGGCCGCCCCGTGTGGGTGAAGCCTGTCGTGATTGGCGTTGTGGTCATCCTGGTATTGCTCGTCATTTACTTCCTGGTGAAGGCAATCAGCAAATCACTCGGGCTTAGCTCGCAAAATGAGCCGCCGGTCCGGTTTGATGTGGAGGACATCAACTTCAATCCCGGCGACGGCCCAGTAACGAACTTCGATGTAGAGCCCTGGGTATCTGAGCTGCACGATGTGCTGACCTCCACCTACCTGCTGGGCTTCGGCATCAGCAAGCGGTGTGATACTTACCGGCGGGTGAGCGCATTGAACCTGAACCAGCTTCGTGCGCTCAATTTCGCTTATGAAGCGGCATACGGACTGACGATACGCGAAGCCATGCGCAAAACATGGGACTCCGGGTGCATGGTATTCGGAAGCGTAGGAACGGACTACGGCGACTTGCTGGAAACTCAACTGGAACGAATCGAATCCTGATGCTGCCACTGACCGAACAAGAGAAGAAATTTTTGGTGATAAGCCTGGTTGCCTCACTGGTGGCCGCACTCATCAAGCATTATATCATCGTAATATTTGACCCACGATCATGAACAACTGGAAACATTACGCTGCGCTGGCAACCGTCACCGTTATCGCTACGGTGATAGCAGGCCTTATCGTAGACCACTATCAGGAAATGAAACTAAAGAAGCTCATTGCTGATGGCGTTCTGCCAGCCAACACAGAAGTATAAACGCAACGCTATGAACGATCTCATTCCAACTCAATACGACGTTGAAATCAGCCTGGACAAGCAATCCGCGAATTATTTCGGGCTTGCGGTGGGCACACTGATTGCCGCTGGCATTATCCTGGGCATTGTCTCAGGCGTATTGATCAGCCGAACGATCAGTAGCTAGTCACGCCACATTATGAAAATTCTCGAAGCCTTGTCCGCCAAAGATGCAGGGTAGGGCTTTGATTAATTAAGCCTATATGTCATCTCTATCATGCAGTCATTTCAGCCGAATCTGGCCTCCCGGAAATAAGGATCCGCTCGATGCGGTAATTGCCGGGCTGGATAACGATACCGGTACTGTCGATGCAACAGGCAGCGTGGGCGATGAGGTCCGGGTGGTCATCAAGCGCAATGGCGTGGTCATAGAAACCACACCGGCGGAAAGCAACAACGGCAACAACCAAATTTCAATCACTGGCCCGCTCGAAAATGGCGATACGGTTTGTGTGCAGACATCCAATGACGGCTTCATTCTTCTCGATGAGGACTCCCACACCATCCCTACACCGCTCTTTGGGTTCGTGCCTGTATCCTGATAGCTATGATCTTGATCAGCTTACAAGACTGCAAGCCTGTATTCCCCAACTGCTCTGGCATGGGTAATGCCCAGGCAGTCTTCACATTTACAGACGTGGATGGGAATACCGGAACCGTCACCGTATCGGGCAAGATCGCAGCTTTCAATGCTATCTCCCACGTCGACTACCTAGCGGTGGATGGCAGCAACGGCAACACCAGCGAAGTGAATGTTGGCGGCACCCTGACCGTCGTTTCTGCCTTTGACCCCGCCTTCAATATCGACAACAACAAGACGGTGAGCATGAAAGTCACCGATTGTGCCGGGTACGAAAGCGTGGAAGAAGTGGTGGGCTATACCGATGCCGTAATGACCCACAACAACGAGTTCCTCAAAGTCGACGACGACCATTATCTGATCTACATATAACGAATGCTATGTCTTGCATAATCACAGGTAAGAAACCCTCCCAGCTCGATGACCCGGCAGTAACCGTGGACAACACCGCGTGGCTGGTCATCGAAACCAGCGACGGGAATGTCGTAAGGATTCACCCTTCCGAACTGACCTACCTGGTCGATCCGGAATGGGAAGCTTTCATCGACCCGAACTTCACTGGCACCACCCTGACCATCCCGCTGACCGAGAACAACGGCAAGCTGCCCGATGATGACGATCAGATTTTTGTGGATGTCAATGGCTTAACCAGTCAGATTGGCGACCACTGGAACCCGATACGCAACGCAGGGGCAATCCAGGACGCTATCGAGTTCGTGGGCCCTAAAGCAAACGACCGTATCGGTGTCCGCTTCCCTCGATCTGCATAATTATCCATCAGAAAATACCATCTACGCGATGAAAAAGCTACTCTTTATTCTTGCTGCCCTTTGCCTGACTGCCTCCTGGAGCTTTGCCCAGGAGCAGCGTATCGATCCGCCCCGAAACATCAAGCAGGCACCAGGCGCAAACTACGTCCTGCTTTCTGACGGGCCCGGCAATTTCCAGATTGTCCCGGCAGCCAGCCTGCCGGGCGGTGGCGGCGATGTCATTACCAACTTCACCTACAACGGCAGTGCACTGACCATCACTACCGATCAGGATGTCTTTTCAGTGAATGTCAATGCAGGGACCGTAGAAACAACTGTACCGATCAGCATCAACGGCACCGCCTACCCAAGCGGGACGGATATCCAAGTCATTCTCGGCGCTATCGGCACCGCTATCGACAACATAGGGCTGGTGGATAACGGCGACGGTACCTACACCTTTACCGATACAAACGGCAGCACCGTGACGATCAATACAGGCGGCGGTGGGGCAACCGTTACCGCCTCAAATGGCCTTAATGATCAGGACGCTACTTCAGATGTCGATGTGGAGCTGGGCGGCACGATGGAACGTAACACAGAGGTACTTGGTGCTAATTTCAATCTGGACTGGCAAACTTTCACGAATTATCGGGTAAGGGATTTGCAAGGGCAGTTTTTAGCAGAGACGGACACACTTGGCGGTACCACAGGCAGCTTGCTTATTCAGCCTTCCGGTCAGACGATGCGGATGAACAACTACACATTAGGCGTAAAAGCAGACGTCTACACAAATATAGCAGGAGCCGCCACAATGAGGTATTCACAGCTTGATAACTCTTACCCTTCTATCGTGAATGTCTCTGCCGGTGGTATTGAAATCAGCCGAAAAGCAACGGCAGATACATCAGGCTTGTTTTTCACCGGCGATAGCGCAAGAATATTTACCACCCTACCTCTAGACTTCAGGAGCAATTCAGGTATTTCTTTTTTTGGAGGGAAATACGCTATGCCGGATGCTACACCCGGATCCGGGCAAAAGGTCGTGGTCTGGAATAGCGGTACGCCGAGCTTTCAGGATTATTCGGCAGGCAGCAGCGGTAGTGCCCCTACGATCAGTTCAATCACTGGAGGCGGCGCGACTATCATGGTCAAATACACCGGTACAGCTCCTACCCTATCCGGCAGCTCAGGCAATTGGACGATTACCGTTCCATCCGGGACTATTCTGGATTGGTTTCGATGGAATGGCAATAACTCATTTTTGACTGCCGGGGGCGACATGAATATCACCGTTCAGTGGATAGGTGTGTCTTTCAATACCTCACAAGCCGATGCCGTAATCCCTGATATTACCCTTGTGGAGCGCACTACAACTTTGAACCAACAACTTGATGTGCAGGGTGCTGGCTGGAATGTTACTTGCCCTAATGCAGGCATTGGCGGGGGAGCTACCACATCGGTCATCAGCGGCCTTAATGGATTTGGAGGCGACTGGACGGTTATTGGAGAATTTTAAATCTGACAGGATGCAAAAGTACGCACTCTTATTCATTGCTGTTTCAATTGCGCAATCACTATTTGCCCAGGTAGATAAGCTCTACTCTGAAATGACAGGTACGTGTACTTTTGGTAATGTGACTGCGGTCGATTCGGACACCTATACTTTTGACATATTCGTTACGGATCAAGGGAGTGAATACTCGGCAAGTGATGTTGCAGTCGGCCATGTCATTATTGATGGCAATAAGAATAAATATATCGTAACTGCAATTAACGTGCAGAGCGTTTTTCTTACAAACATTACTGTCGATTGTGTAGGTGGTAATTGCCCTGCGCCGTTCGGAAAAGGCCAGATTACGCAAGCTACCCCTAATTTCGGTTTTGATTTATTCACTCCGGATAATCAGAATGGCCTTTCGCAAATCATCAAAGCATCTTTAGAAACCTCTAACTGGTTAAAGCTCGATCAAATACTCAACGAACTGACGGCTGCAACAATCTATGGTTATTTCCTTAATCATGTCGATGCTGGAGCCGATGGAGTACCTGTGGGTTCTCCATACAAAGCTGCTTTAGGCAATACTATGGGTATGCCTTGGGGAGCCCTAATTATTCGTACACATTAAAAACAAACTTAGCGAATCATGAGAAATCTAATCATTATTGTTGCACTATTGCTCGCTGGGCAAGGTGTATTTGCCCAGGCAATCACTGGCGGCTC
The DNA here is from genome assembly GCA_913057245.1 of uncultured Phaeodactylibacter sp. Taxonomy (GTDB): domain Bacteria; phylum Bacteroidota; class Bacteroidia; order Chitinophagales; family Saprospiraceae; genus Phaeodactylibacter. The sequence continues at coordinate 6,957 of CAJXNH010000041.1, read as the reverse complement.
TGGTGTATGTGTTGTCAGCAGCGATCCTGATAACATTACGGCCATGCAAGACCAAGATGCTCGTTACGAGTGTGTTGTTGCCTGGGACAATACCAACCAGGTTCTTTACCTGTACGACTCAACACAGTCGGCCGGGAACCGGTGGACTGATGTCCCTCTATCAAGTGTGATTGACACCGATACCCGGCTGGACAATCCTAGAGTTGTAGGGGCAAACCTTGTTTTTGACCTTTACGACGAGATTACTGACACTGATCTTGGTGATGTAAGCGTTCCAATCTTGGACATTGCTCCTGTGCAAGGTATTTCAGCAGGTACGGGTATCAGCGTTACTGATGACGGCAATGGAAACTTTACCATAACCAACACCGCGCCTGCTAATGCTACGGATGAGCTTCAAACGCTGGGAAACACCTTCCCCAATGCTTCAACCGGCCGTGTGACCCTTAGCGATGGCGGAGGAAATGTTGATATCGTTGAAGGCACTGCAATCGACATTGCGGATGACGGATCCGGAAATATAGAAATTACAAACACAGCCCCTGACCAAACGGTAGGGATCACAGGGGGTACAGGGATTAATGTGTCGGGCACATACCCCAACTTTACCATTACGAACTCAAGCCCGACCAATGGCACTGACGAGCTTCAAGACCTGACGCTTACTGGCAATGATCTAAGTTTGACGAACTCAGCAGTAGATATTGATTTGAGCCCTTATCTGGATAATACAGATACTCAGGATTTATCTCTGGTTGGCAATGACCTGAGCCTTACCGACGGTGGCACGGTAACTATTGATGGAGATGCCACGAACGAGGCACAGGAGCTTTCTATTGGGGTTGCGACTGGAACAGCTGCAGTAAGCTTGTCTGATGTTGGCGTACTTGATGGGGGAACCGTAAGTTTCATTGAAGGCGACGGTATTAGCATTACTTCAAACGGAGCTAATGGTGCAAATATCATCAATACCGAATTCGCGGCGGTGGAAGCCGATGACCATGCCGATGCAGGCGTGCAGGGCGTAGCTATCGGGGAGTACTTCTACACCTCGGCGGGCAATACCATGGGGCTGCCGGCCGGCACCAAGGTGCGCCGCGCATTTTAACAAACCTATTTTGTAACCGGGCAACACTCATCCATGAAGTTTTATGCCTTTGTTCTGCTGGCCTGCTTTTCGGCCCTCCAGGTAAAAGGGCAGGCCCTGGCGGGGGGCGCTGGGGTGTGCAAGACCACCGGCGACCCCGACAACATCCTGAGCATGCAGACGCAGAACCAGGAATACGGCTGCTCTATCGCTTTTGACACCGTCAACAGCGTGGTGTACGTATATGACGCTACAGCGCCGATGGGCAGCCGGTGGGAGGTGTATGCCCCTTCCGGAAGTGGAGGCGGCATCTGGCAGGTACAAAACTCCACCAGCCTGGCTGCCGACAATACCTCCAATAACTACCACCGGGGCAGTATTGGCATTGGGGACTTCAGCAGCACGACCATTGGCGCGAGCTTCCATTTGTACAGCCCGAATATGACGATGCGCCTCAGCGACAGCTGCAGTACCGATCAGTGCGCGACGCCCCTGCTGGAGTTCTACCGGGGGCGCAATACGAGCCTGCTGGGCAGGGTGGGCTACCTGAGCAGTGCCGATAACGACTTTTCATTTATCAATAACCTGGCGGCCGGCAAGCTGAAGTTTGGCACCGACGCTACAGTCAAGCTGGAGCTGCTTGCCAGCGGGCAGGCCCGGCTCAACCAGTACACGTCCAGCACGGCATTCACCGGCACTGCTGCCGGTTACCTGGCCTTTGACGCCAACGGCTATTTGATCACGGATTCTGGCACGGGCGGCAACACTTCTTTTGCCGCCCTGTCGGATACGCCGGGCAGCTATACGGGGCAGAGCGGGCAGTATGTGCGCGTGAATGCCACAGAAAACGGGCTGGAATTTGCTGCCGTAGCCGGTGGCGGGGCCAGCACCTTCACTGGGCTGAGCGATACGCCCGCTTCCCTGAGCGGGGAGGGCAGCAAGTATGTGCGCGTCAACGCAGGGGGCACCGCCCTTGAGTTTGCTGCCGTCGCGCCGGGCGGCGGCGGCGGCTACCCGGCCGTGCAGGTCCCCAACGACAGCCTCACATTGCGCTACGACTTCGGCGGGCAGGAAGAGGGGCTGTTCAAAGTCAATATGGGCACCCGCGACCGCTGGGAGGTCGTGCCTTCCAACCCGGCATCCGGTGTGGCAGCGGAGTATTCCCTGATGTTTACCGAAGTCGGGCTTAACGATACGGTGACCTTCCCGGAAGCGTTCCTGTATGTGCTGGACAGCATGCCCATCGGCAGCATCAATCTGAAAAGCAGCCTGATCCAGGACTTCTGGTACGATGGGCAGTATTACTGGACCTACGGCAGCCTGGGCAATAGTCTCATCGGCGTGCCGACCTGCTCGGACGGCGTACAGAACGGGGACGAAACCGGCGTGGACTGCGGCGGCAGCTGCCCATCTTCCTGCGGCGGTGGCGGCCCGGGCTATGATGCCGATTATCAGGCGATACTGGATTATGCCACCACGCAGGGCTATACGCTGCCCAGCCAGACGGTGCGGGACTCCGGCAATGCTTTTGTCGAAGACTTGAAGGCCATTGGCGTATGGGACAGCCTTGATGTGCTCTACGTCTTTGCCACCGATGGGGGGCGGGATTTTGCTAAAATCAACTGGAAGGACCCGGACGGCAATTACAACTGTACAGAAGTCAATTCGCCAACCTTCACGGCGAATGAAGGCTTCAAGGGCAATGGTACGAGCAGCTATCTGAACACCACCCTCAATTTGAATGCCGATAGCGCCAGCCTGAACTTCTCAGCGGATAGGGGGCAGATCTACATGCACCTGAACGAAACCTGGCCGGCGGCTTCTGCGGCATGCGGGGCAAGGCTGAACGCAACCGTGGACAATGACCAGCAGGTCCTGATACAAAATAATGCCAGCAACCAGACGCTGGTTCGCATTAATTCCCACTCCGAGACAACCGGCGACCACGAGTACCTGCTGGTAACCCCAAGCGGGCTGTCGGGCCGGTATTTCTGGTCGAGGGACGACTGGACAACCCTGTCTGCCTACCGCAATAAAACACTGGACGGCACCGACAATACCAGCGTGACGACCGGGCTGCTGCCCAACCAGGACTTGTTCATCCTGGCCAACAATACCGGGGGCACAGCCGGGCAGTTCTCGGCAACCGAAGTCTCCATTTTCCTGCTGGGGGTAGCCGCCCCCTCCAAGCTAACGCAGCTGGACGATGAATGGGACGACTATTTTCAATCACTATAACCCAAAACAAATGCACCTGCTCTATACCCTTAGCTTATGCTTGCTGGCAGCGCTGCCCGCCCTGTCCCAGGACGCCCCGAATATCATCTTCATGATGGCGGACGACCTCGGCAATGGGGACCTGAGCTACAACAAAGCCAAGTACGATACGCCCAGCATCGATTCCCTGGCCGAAGCAGGCGTGTACTTCGAGCGCTTCTACACTTACCCCGGCTGCACGCCCACCCGCAGTGCGCTGATGACCGGGCGCCACCCCCTGCGGCAGGGGCTCTGGCAGGTGGTCATTGGGCGGTATGACGACTACTGCCTGCCGCAGAGCGAAAACCAATACATGCTGCCCCGCCTGCTCAAGGAAGCGGGCTATCAGACCGCCATTATTGGCAAGTGGCACCTCGGGCATATGTACCCCGAATGCCTGCCCCACGCCCGGGGCTTCGACTACCAGTTCGGCAGCAGCTACGGCTTGCTGGACTACTACGACTGGTCGTATGAGAATGCCGAGGACTGCAAGGAGAACGGCAGCCATTATGCGCCCTCCCGGCACCCCGGCGCCAATAAATATTTCACGGACGTCATCGCGCAGAAATGCGAAGACTACCTCGAAAGCTGGGCGGATTGCAGCTCCAGCCCCTTCTTTTTGTTCGTGCCCTTTACGGCGCCCCACGTCGCGCCCTACGGCAGCGGGGCTGCACGCCTGCAAATCCCTACAGATAGCCTGGCTAACGCACCGGGCAGCCTGAATACCACTCAGAAACGGTACTGGGTAATGATGAAGCAGCTGGACTATGCCGTCAGCCGCATCGTCAATAAGGTGCGCAGCCTGGGCATAGAAGACAATACCATCATCATCTTTGCCAGTGACAACGGCGGGGACGTGGACTACGCCGGGGACAACGACCCGTTCCGGGGCGAAAAGGGCGACCTGACGGAAGGCGGCATTTGCGTGCCTGCCATCTGGTACCACAAAAATACCGTCACAACGCACCTGGATATCGCCACGCCGGTACAAATCGAAGATTTCCACCCCACCTTGCTCAAGCTTGCCGGGCGGGACATTTCCGATATTGAAGCCAGCCTGGACGGGGCCGACATCTACCCGCTGGTGCAGGGCAATAGCCTCCCCGCCCGGATGTTCCTTAAGCAGTACCAGCCAGTGAACAACGCCACTTCTGCCAGCTGGGCGGTCATCAACGGCGATTACAAGCTGTGCAACAACTGCGGGGCGGGCACCAACCTTTACAACGTCGTCACAGACCCCAATGAGTTTACCGACCTGAGCAGCGCACAGCCGGCCATACGCTCGGCTATGCTCAACTTCGCCCAAAGCTATCAAAGCGACGTAGTCAACCGCAGCAACAACAACGCCATCAGCCCGCCATCGGGCTGGAATACCATACAGAAGTGGGCCGTGCCCGAGACCTTCTACGACCCTGACTATTTCTATTACCGAAATCCGAAAAATTAAGCTATGAAACACTACCGCAGCCTACTGCAGAAAATCATCATTGCCATCCTCTCGCTAACCGCAGGCTATCAGGCGGGCAGCCCGGACAGCGCGGCGCGTGCTTACTTTTCCAGCACGTCCGCTGATGAAACCCCATCCTCCTACGAATCCGCCCTGCCCGTGGAAAGGATAGGCGACCTGGTCTGGCGCAAGATTACCTGCGACACCCTGCGCATCGGCAATTTCGCGCCCCATATCCACTGCGATACCGCTTTTATCTTCCAGGCATGGGCAGCAATGAAAGACCGCCGCGTACCTAAGCCTTCAGTTTGGGAGGAACAGGTGCCGCCCCCTGCACCAGGCTATGAACTCCATCAGGTCTACCAAATCCGGCAATAATGAAGCGCCAAACTTACCATATCAAAAAAGGAAAGACCGACTTCCGCCCTCGGGAGCCCTTCTGGCCGCATTGGGCGGTAGGCTTCGAGTTTGAAGCTGTCTTCCACCCTTCCTGCTGGTTCTCCAGTGAAGATGTAGGGGGTGACGACGACCGCGATGACTGGCTGAAGCTGACGGGTATGACAGCATTCTTTAGCTGGAATGACCACAACGCTGGCATGTTTGCCTTTCGCCCTACAGACGGGGAAGGCGTGATGGCGGTGACTGGTTACACCAACGACCGCATAGGCAACCGGACAGTAGGTAGGAAAACACTTCTATACAAAGAGGTAAAGGTTGGGCAGCGATTCTATGGGAAGGGGATGCTCAATGCAACCTGGCCCATCGCGGCAGACAGTATAGACTACTTACTGGACACACCGGCTGGCACCTGGTCGGCCTCTCATCGCTTTGAGATGCCCTTTTTGCCCCTTTACCGGCAGATCGGCACCTATTGGGGCGGATTCAACAACTCGCCTGGGCCCTACGGCGGCGCGGCGCCCTGGGATGCCTCCCTCGAATTAGCATTCAACTGGATCAACTAACACGCCCCCTGTTAATGAGTACCTATGCCACACTCCGACTACAATTTCTGGACCGCCATAGTTATTCCAATCGCAACATTGATTGTGGGATGGCTGGGCAAAGCTTTTCACTTCCGTACACGAGAGAAGCAGAACAAGGAAGAGAATGAAGCCCTGGCCATCGCCAATACCCTGCGCAATGACCTGATGGCAAGCCTTGCGGAATACCAGGCCAAGCTCATACAGTCGAACGACCATATACAGAAGCTCGAAGAGCGCATGGACGAAAAAGAACAGCAGTACCGGCGTGAAATGGCACAAAAGCAAGAGGAAATCGCCCTGCTCAAAACAGAAATACAAATCTACCGCAACGAAGTATCAGAGCGCGACCGGCAGATCAGCGACCTGCGCAGCCGGTTAGCCAAACTCGAAGAGCAAATCAATCCACAATAATATCAAGCTATGAAAAATCTATTTTCATTACTGCTCCTGCTGCTGGTTACGGTCAGTGGCTTCGGGCAGATTTTCAGCCCCAGCCGCCCGGACAATATTCCCCGGCAGGTGTGGAGGCAGCTCCCCCGTGATGTCCGTCAGGATGTAAAGGAGGATTACAAATTTGAGCGCAAACTCGCCAAAGAGCGTGAAAATACGTCAGATACGATATTCATCCCGCCCGGAGAGTCTGTAGCTCTTCCCCTCACACCTGCTGTAGCGGATGTACTGAGCTACGAAGCCAACTGGGGCCGTGTGTACTTGGAATGGGACCGCTATGAAGATCAGCTATTGTCGCAAGTCCCCGACGGGCAGAAGTACGCCATCGTGCTGACCGCAGATACCGGCTTCCCGGACAACATCAATCTGGAGCCCTACATCTACGACCAATTTGTACGCAGCTATACCGGGGAGCCGGTGCTCGACAACCACGGCCACGCCACGCACGTCATTGGCAGCATCGTAGGGCATACCACCCAACGCGCCTACGGCATAGCCGCCAAGTTTGCGGAAGCCGGCTTGGTGAAGATTGCGATTGCCAAAGTCTGCACCGGCAGCGGCAGTTGCCCCAGTTCTGGCATTGCCCAGTCCATCCGCGAGTTCACAGATGCCACCCAGGCAAAAGCCGATCAGGGGCACCCCCGCTACATCAACCTAAGCCTGGGCGGAGGCGAAAATGCAGCCATGCGGCAGGCTATCGAATACGCCACCAGCAAAGGCGTGATTGTGGTAGC
>CAJXNH010000040.1 GCA_913057245.1 uncultured Phaeodactylibacter sp. | reverse complement strand
TGGCCCGTACCGCCGTTAATCTGGTTGATAATGTCGGTCAGGTTGTCGGTCCACTGAGGTGGAATAATACTCTCGATGCAGACCAAAATGGGGCCGCTGGGCGGATTCGGCGTAGGGCCGGCATTGACCGTTACCGAAGTCGTTGCGACGGCTGCACAAACACCAGGGTTGGGTGTAAAGGTCAGGGTATTATTGCCGGTGTTAGCCTGAGCAGGATCGAAATTGCCGCCTGCCACGCCAGGACCGGACCAGGTGCCGGTGATACCATCCTGAATAGGATCTAACGGTAATAAACCGTCAGCAGAACAGTAAGGCCCGCCGAGATTATCCAAGATAGGTGTTACGGATGGGTTAACCTCAACAACGAGCGTACCATTCATTGCACATTGCCCGGGGTCCGGAGTAAAGGTCAGCGTATTCGAGCCGGTAACGGCAGAGGCCGGGTTAAAAGTAGCCCCGCTTACGCCCGTACCCGACCATTGACCAGATAAGCCATCTGGATTCGTTAAGGATTGTGGGTCATCGGACTGGCAAAAGGGCCCGATCGGATCCGGATTTACGTTGGCGCCGGGCTGCACCTGTACCTCAATTGTGGCTGGAGTGCTGCAGCCTCCGCCCGTGGGGGTGAAAGTCAGAGTGTTGAATCCAACAACTGCACTTCCGGGATCAAATTGTGTCCCCGAAACACCTGGGCCACTCCAGGTTCCCGTTACGCCTCCCTGGGTAGCCGGCAGGTCGACCGGCAGGTAATCTGCACAATAAGGGCCAAGATCGTCTAGCGCCGGCGGTGTACCTGGTTGAACAGTAATACTCACCTGGGTTTGCTGCGCACATTGCCCGGCATCTGGCACAAAAACGACCGAAAACACCCCTGAGGAAGCCGGGCTGAAGGTATCATCTCCGGTAATTGCGGTACCCGTCCATTCACCATTTATTCCGCCAAAGGATATCCCCAGGTCTACTGCTGGATCGCCCTCGCAGTAAGGGCCAAACATCGGTACATTGACCAATGGTGCGGGATCAACGGTCACCTCTACGGTAGCGGGATTGGCGCATTCTCCGGATAGAGGGGTAAAGGTTAATGACCACACCCCTGGACCTGTATCCGGGGCATCCGGATCAAAGACCGTACCGGTAACACCGGGGCCGGACCAGGTGCCATCGATGCCAGATACATTTACCGGAAGGTTGTAGTCTGCAGCTGTTTCGCAGATAGCAGGCGGTGTAAGAATGTTGGGGTCCGTTGCTGCCGTGACAGTAATAGTGGTCGATGCCGGGGAGGCGCAGGTGCCGGGATTGGGGTTGAAGGTAATGTTGTAGTTTCCGGGGCCTATGGAGGAGGGGTCGAAGGTGTTGCCGGAGACGCTCGTGCCAGACCAGGTGCCCGCATAACCATCCTGCTCTGTAGGTAAATTGACTATTCCGTCTTGCTCACAAAAGGGACCAACCGGATCCAAGGCTGGTGTCGGAATAGGCGGAGCTGTCACAGGAGGTGAAATACAGCCATTATTTCCATATGTTGAAGGAGGTATGAAATAATCTCCATCTCCACCCGGCAATGAACCTCTATCATACGTATAGGGAACAGAACAAGAAGAGGAATTTAATCCTATTGTGGTTGTACGAAGTCCGCTTCCAGTATTAGTAAAAGCCCCGCTACTTCTCACGCAAGAACTTCTAAGAACATAAACGCACTGACCTGCACCACATAAGCCAGAAAAATCGTACGAAAAAGATGCAGCGGAGCTTACTTGGACTATAACGGTCACATTTGGAGGAACTTCATCACCAGGTCCTACTGACGTTACATTTGGGCAACCTGAAATTAGACCAGCTACCCCCATAGACCAACCACAAGAGGCCCCACTCAAATTGATATCATCATTCTGAGTACCGCCATTATTATTATTAGTATCAAAATCAATAAACAGGTCATCCACATTAAATCCTCCCCCCGAATTTAGTAATATAAACTCATTGTCAGGCTCTCCCCCACCAGGGCAGGCATCTATCATAATTGCGTCAACGGTAGGGCATTGCGCATAGAGCAATGAATTTACCGATATAAAGCAAAGGAGTAGGATCCAAAACTGAAAGAACCTAAGCTTACGGTAAACAGTAGAATGATTCATAGAGCAGTTTCAAAAAAAGTTAGCCCTTCGCACAAAGGAAGGAGGTCAATGTATGCAGTAATAAATCGGGGTGTCGTTGCTTTCAAAAGGGCATTACAAAAATAGGCATTAATCGCAAGCCCCACAGCCCGCCCGGTGTTAACTACAAATTAATTAACCAAAGGGCACATAAACAACCTGCTGCCCCTTTTTGATTGTCCGCAGTTTTCCTTACCTTAAAAACGAAATACACTGGTGCATTTCAGTAGATATTTTTTTGTTTTCCAATGGAAAACTTTACCTTTGCATCCGCTTTTTACTGAATGAAGCAGGACCCGGCTAAAGAGCTGGTACTGTTAAAAAGCCAACTGACATGGATCCGCTAATCAATTTTTCAATCCCCTTACGTGGATTGCACGAAGGTATCCATCAATTTGACTTCCAGATTGATCGCGCGTTCTTCGACGCATTCGAAAATGCCCCTATAGGTGAAAGCCAGATTCAACTCAACGTTGAACTGAACAAACGCCCCGGGCTGCTGACTATCCACTTTGACTTTGAAGGGACAGTAGATACCGAATGTGACCGCTGCCTGGCTCCAATCAGCCTGCCCATCGAGGGCGAACAGCAACTGATTGCCAAGAGCAGCGAAGTAGTCGAAAACGAAGTCGTTCAAGATGAAGACGACCCGGACGTGATCTTTATCCACCCGGAGCTGCCCAAGCTCAATCTCGCACCTTTCGTGTACGAGTACCTGTGCCTGGCCCTCCCCATGATTAAGATTTACGACTGTGACTCGGATTCGCCACGCCCCTGCAATGACGAAATGCTCGACCGCCTCGGCGCCGCAGAGGACCTGACCGAAGAAGAGCCTACGACCAATCCGGTCTGGGACGAATTGAAGAAACTGGGCAACAACAATTAATAAATTCAGGGCTGTAATGCCTTTCAAAATGTTATAACGATGGCACATCCTAAGAGTAGAATCTCAAAGCAGCGTAAGCACAAGCGCAGAACGCACAAGAAAGCGAAAATGCCTAACATCGCTACCTGCGCAACGACTGGTGAAAAGCACCAACTGCACCGCTCGTACACCGACCTGGACGGCAACGTGTACTACCGCGGCAAGATGCTCATTAAGGCAGATATCGAAGAGTAAACAGCCCGGGGTTTTAAACCCTTCCGGCTTTATCTAAGCTATACCATAGAGCTCCCATCCGAATGACGCGATGAGGAGCTTTATTGGTTTCACCTGTACCCACTATGAAAAAAATTATTCAGACCGACAAAGCGCCTGCACCGGTAGGCCCCTACAATCAGGCGATTATCCACAGCGGTACGCTTTACATTTCCGGACAAATTGCCCTCGACCCTGCAACGGGCGAACTGGTGACCGGTGATATCGAAGCCGAAACACGCCGGGTCATGGAGAACCTCCGGGCAATCCTGGCAGAAGCAGATCTGACCTTTGAGGATGTCATCAAATGCAGCATCTTCGTTTCGGATATGAACAACTACGGCCGGATCAACGAAGTGTATGCCACTTATTTTGATGAAGCAACCGCTCCTGCCCGGGAATTAGTGGAAGTCGCTAATCTCCCAAAATTTGTCAATATTGAAATTTCCGCCATTGCGGCATTTGACTAAAAACTTACGCTATGAAAACGGCACTCCCCCTGCTCGTGGTGGCTTTACTTTTGTATAGCTGCAACCCTAAATCCGGCACCTCTTCCACAGCCCCCCCGGAAGCATCTCTTCCGCAGACCGAAGAAGAGCTGGCTAACCGCATGATTACCAAGGTCAAGCGCATCGTAGATGCCACTGACGAACGCTTGGTTACAGTAGAGCCCATTGTAGACACCCTGCCCACTGAAGAGGGTATGGCAAGCGGGCGCATCATCAAACTCTGGCTCGAAAACGAACAAGCCACCAAGCTGACCGTAACCGAACCCGATGACAGTGGCCGAATGACCGGGCTGTCCACCTTCTACTTCGCCGGGCCGGACTTGTTCTATGCTTCACAGCCATTCGCTCACTTTGTTTTCATTGGCGGTAAGCTGGAATACTGGGCCGATGAAACCTGGCAGGTCAACCCGGTCAGCAAAGACATCCTCGATGCCCGCGAAGGCTACCTTTATGATGAAGCGAACAAGTATATGAGCTGGTTCTTTGGCAACTAACTTTCTATGGCATCCTACTGCGCATTTGTGCGGGACCTGCCGGCAGACAACGTCCACCGGCAGTACCACGACCACCAATACGGCTTCCCGCTAACCGACGATAACGAGCTGTTCGGCAAGCTGATCCTGGAAATCAATCAGGCCGGGCTGTCCTGGGAGCTCATTTTGAAAAAAGCTGATAACTTCCGAGCAGCTTACGCCAACTTTGACATCGGCACGGTAGCGGGCTATACAGCTGAAGACCGGGCAAGGCTGCTTCAGGACGCGGGCATCATCCGCAACAAGCTCAAGGTAAATGCCGCCATTCATAACGCTCAGCAAATACAACAGCTACAGGCGGAATTTGGCAGCTTCAAAGCCTGGCTGGACCACCACCACCCCATGCCCAAAGCGGATTGGGTGAAGTTGTTTAAAAAGACCTTCAAGTTTACCGGCGGGGAAATCACCGGCGAATTCCTGATGAGTACCGGGTATCTGCCCGGGGCGCATGATATGGGCTGTCCGGTGGGGCAAGCGCTGGATAGAAAGTAATTTTCTTGCAGTTTTACCAATAAAAAAGCGCCGCCAGAACAAACCTGACAGCGCTTTTTCATTGCCCTTGACCGAATACGGCCTAAGACAGCAGCGGCACCATCAGCAGGAAGACCACAGCACCCGCCAGGAACCCGACCAATGCCAGCCAGGCAATTTTTCTGAGGTACCAGATGAAGTCGATACGCTCCATACCCATCGCAGCTACACCCGCAGCCGAGCCGATGATCAGCATACTACCACCGGTACCGGCGGAGTAAGCGATGAAGTGCCACAGCTTGGAGTCTATAGGCATTTCGTACATACCCATAGAGGCAGCTACCAGCGGTACGTTGTCGATAATCGCAGAGGCGAAACCGAGCAGTATGACGACCACGTCCTGATTTGGAATGACCCGGTCCAGCACCTCTGCCACGTACCGGAGCGTACCCACCTGAACTTCCGCACCATCACGGATAACCGTAGCGTAAACCAGGCTTTCCAGGGCAGCGACTGCCATCAGGATACCGAGGAAGAACAGGATACTGGACATTTCAATCCGGGACAGGGCTTTATGGGCCGAGTACATTTCCCGCCGGGAATGCGAGAAATCCTCTTCCGGGTGGATATATTCAGAAACCAGCCAGACCACACCCAGCGAAAGCATCATACCTAAGTAAGGGGGCAGGTGCGTAACGGTCTTAAAAACAGGGACAAACACGATAGCCCCCAGGCCCAGGAACAACATGGTACGGCTGCTCAGTAATTTGCCCGCTTGTATATTTTCGTCAACATCAAGTGTAATATCTCCCCGGAAGGGCTTCATGAAGTAAGCCGCAATTGTAAACGGCACCACAAAACAAGCGATAGAAGGGACCACCAGGAATTCGATCAGGCCACCTGCCGACACCTTATTGCCAATCCAGAGCATAGTCGTTGTTACGTCACCAATTGGAGACCAGGCACCGCCTGCATTTGCTGCAATAACAATGAGGGCTACAAACCAAAGGCGCTCCTTCTTATCGGGTACAATCTTGCGCAGCAAGGTCACGAGTACGATAGTTGCGGTAAGATTATCGATAATGGCAGAGAGGATAAACCCGAGTATTCCTACAATCCAGAGCAGCTTCCGTTTACTCTTGGTCTTTACGTAGCTTTTCAACACCTCAAAGCCCCGGTGCAAGTCGATAATTTCCACAATCGTCATCGCGCCAATCAGGAAGATGAGGATCTCCGCGGTTTTGCCTAAGTGATGGAGCAAAGTGTTGTTGAAGCCTTCCTCAGCAAGGTGGTGCCCCTCGCCGTGGGCGTCGTGCGCGCCTACCAGGCTGTAGATGTGCTCGTGTGTATCGACGACTGACAGTAAGCCGTAGTGGAAGCCCAGTGCCAACAGCGCCCAGGCGACTGCCGCCATGATGAGCGCGGGTACGGTTTTGTCAAGCCGGAGTGGATGTTCAAATACAATGGCCAGATAGCCAAGGAAAAATACCAGGATAATTGCCGAATCCATGAAAAGGTTAGTTGGTTCTTAGTGCGCGTAAATTTAGGATTTTCTTTTGAGCCCCCGGCCATAATCCTGAACTTATTATTCCCGGGCATCGTTTGTCGAATCGGATAGGAATTATGTATTTTTGCAGGCTGTAGCATTAAAGGCAGAAAGATGGTAAAAATTGGTGATGTAAATATTGGTGAATTCCCGCTGCTGCTCGCACCCATGGAGGACGTTAGCGACCCGCCGTTCCGGGCGCTTTGTAAGGCTCAGGGCTGCGACATGATGTATACGGAGTTCATCTCGGTAGAGGGGTTGATCCGCGACGCAGACAAAAGCGTTCAAAAGCTCGACATTTACGATTATGAGCGCCCAATCGGTATTCAGATCTTTGGAGCAGAGCACGATTCCATGATGCGGGCGGCGGAAATTGTAGAAGAAGCCAAGCCGGAAGTCCTCGATATCAACTTCGGTTGCCCGGTGAAGAAGGTGGTCTGCAAAATGGCAGGCGCCGGCATTCTCCAGGATATTGACCGCATGGTCAAACTGACCGATGATGTGGTCAAGTCTACCAACCTGCCCGTCACCGTTAAGACCCGCCTGGGCTGGGATGACAATACCAAATACATTGAGGAAGTCGCCGAACGGCTGCAGGATGTTGGCATTAAAGCCCTTTCCATCCACGGGCGCACCCGCAAGCAGATGTACAAAGGCGAAGCAGACTGGTCCCTCATCGGCAAAATCAAGGAAAATCCTCGTGTACATATCCCTATTTTTGGGAATGGCGATATCGACAGCCCGGAGAAAGCGAAGTTATACCGGGAGCGCTACGGCGTAGATGGCATCATGATTGGCCGGGCAGCCATTGGCTACCCCTGGATTTTCCGGGAAATCAAGCACTATTTCGCTACCGGAGAACTGCTGCCCCCACCCACGGTGGAGGAGCGTGTGGCTGCTGCCAGAGCTCATCTTGAGCACTCCGTTTCCTGGAAAGGGGCTAAGCTTGGCATTTTGGAAATGCGCCGCCATTACACCAATTATTTCCGGGGCTTCCGCAACATCAAGGAGTACCGCAAACGCCTCGTCACCGAAGAAAACCCGGCTGACGTCTACGCCATTCTAGATGAGATTGAAGCCGTTTACGGCAATGAAGAAGCACTGGTCTAACCCCAAAATGCAATCCATTGGTTTTTAATATTGAGCCACACGAGCGGAAAATATTTGAGCTGATCAGCAAGGCTGCCACGGAACTGGGCTTCCCGGCTTACGTGGTCGGCGGCTATGTCCGGGACCGCCTGCTGGCCCGCCCTTCCAAGGATATGGATATCGTCTGCGTGGGCAGTGGTATAGATCTGGCACGGGCTGTTGCCGGGCGTCTTCGGCCTATCCCCAGAATCACCGTCTTCAAGCGTTTTGGCACTGCTATGCTGAAGCACCGGGATATGGAAATCGAGTTCGTAGGGGCCCGCAAGGAATCCTACCGGTCCGACTCCCGTAAGCCCACCGTTGAGGAAGGCACGCTGGAAGAAGATCAAAACCGGCGCGACTTCACCATCAACGCCCTGGCGGTCAGCCTGAATGAGCGCGACTACGGCTCCATAATCGACCCCTTCAACGGGCTGGAGCACCTCGAAGCCAAACTGATCAAAACCCCGCTGGAGCCCGGTAAAACTTTTTCTGATGACCCCCTGCGTATGATGCGCGCCATCCGGTTTTCCACCCAACTCGGCTTTACCATTGACCCGGAAACGCTCAGCGCCATACAGCAGTATCATAGCCGTATCAGTATTGTGTCTAAGGAGCGGATCACCACCGAGCTCAATAAAATCATCCTTGCGGACAAGCCTTCCATCGGGTTTAAGCACCTCTTTGATACCGGTCTGCTACAAAAATTCTTCCCCGAAATGGCCGCCCTGCAGGGTGTGGAAGTCCGCAACGGTAAAGCCCATAAGGATAATTTTTACCATACGCTGGAAGTCCTGGACAACCTCTGCGCCAAGACCGACAAACTCTGGCTGCGCTGGTCAGCCATCCTCCACGATATCGCCAAACCGCCCACCAAGCGGTTTCACCCACAGCATGGCTGGACCTTCCACGGGCATGAGGCACTGGGGGCGAGCATGGTGCCCCGGATTTTCAAAAAACTGCGCCTGCCACTCGACCACAAGATGAAGTACGTGCAGAAACTGGTCCGCCTGCACCTGCGCCCCATCAGCCTGACGAAAGAAAACATTACCGATTCCGCCATCCGCCGCCTGCTGTTTGAAGCCGGGGACGATATTGACGACCTCATGCAGCTCTGCGAGGCCGACATCACTTCCAAGAACCCCAAAAAGGTAAAGCGCTATTTGGAAAACTACGAAATGGTACGTGAGCGCCTGCAGGAAGTGGAAGAGAAAGACCACCTGCGCAACTGGCAGCCCCCCATTTCCGGAGAGACCATTATGGAGACCTTTGGCATTGCCCCTTCCCGGGAAGTGGGTATCATCAAAAATGCGATCCGGGAGGCGATTTTGGATGGGGATGTCAGCAACAACTACGACGAAGCCTATCAGTTTATGCTTAACAAAGGAGCAGAACTAGGCCTGACGGTAGCTAACCAATAATAGATTTTATTAAAGTAAATTTTGTATGCCCCTGAATTGCCTTTTTCGCCAGCTCTGCATCACGTCCTCACCTTCGTAGCTAAGGCTACGAGGTTCCGGGCGCTCTTTGATCTGGCAAAAAAGGTCTATACAAAACCTACATTAACAAAATCTAATAAATTGGCGCAACCCCAATCCAACCCCGATTAAATTTTCTTATACTGCATTCCCAAAATTATCCGGGTCTATAATCAAAGCAGTGTATGAAAAACCAAAACGTTATTTTCTGGTCCTTTACTGTGGCCCTGGGCGGCTTTTTATTTGGGTTTGACACCGCCGTCATCTCCGGGGCAGAAGGCGCTATCCAAAAGATATGGGGGCTTAGCAATACTATGGTCGGGCAGATGGTCGCCATGGCGCTGTACGGCACGGTTATCGGTGCCCTTTTAGGAGGCTGGCCTGCCGAGCGCTTCGGCCGGAAAACCAGCCTCTTCTGGATTGGGGTGCTTTACCTGATCTCGGCTGCGGGCTCCGCCCTCGCTCCGGATGTGTACAGCCTTATGTTTTTCCGGTTCATCGGCGGGCTGGGCGTGGGTGCCTCCTCCGTAGTCGCCCCCATGTACATCACCGAGGTGGCCCCCAAAGAGCAACGCGGGCGGCTGGTCGCTTTTTTTCAGTTCAATATCGTGCTGGGTATTATGGTTGCCTATGTTTCCAACTGGCTCATCGGCAGTGGCTCCTGGCGGCTGATGCTCGGTGTGGAAACCCTGCCTGCCCTGGCCTTTGTCCTATTAATTCTGAAAGTGCCCCGCAGCCCGCGCTGGCTGGTGGTCAAACGGGATGCACACGATGAGGCCCTGGAGGTCCTGCAGCGCATCAATCCGGAAACCGCGAAACAGGAACTGGCTTCTATCGAGCACGCACACGAGAACGCCCGCGCCGGAGGGCTCAGAGCCTTTCTGTCGGGCATCTATAACCGCCCCATCCTGCTGGCGTTTCTGTTTGCTTTTTTCAATCAGGTGTCTGGCATCAATGCCGTGATTTACTATGCTCCGCGTATCTTCAAGCTGGCAGGTCTGGAGGAAAGTGCCGCCCTGCTGGCGAGTACAGGCATTGGTACGGTCAATCTCGTTTTCACCCTCATCGGCATGTCGCTCATTGATGGCTTCGGCCGGCGCAAACTGATGTACATCGGTTCCCTGGGCTACATCATTTCGTTGTCCGCCGTAGCGTATGCTTTCTACAGCGGAGTATCCGGTGGATATACGGTGCCGTTTTGGCTGTTTGTATTCATTGCATCCCACGCAATTGGTCAGGGGGCGGTGATCTGGGTGTTCATTTCTGAGATTTTCCCCAACGAAGTGCGCAGCTTTGGCAACTCCCTGGGCAGCGGCACCCACTGGGTCTTTGCCGCCCTCATTGCCGGCACTTTCCCCTACCTCACCGGGGTGATGGAAGAGTATGCCATTTTCGGCCTCTTTGCCGGGCTGATGGTCCTGCAATTACTGTTCGTAGCCTTCATGATGCCCGAAACCAAGGGGGTTTCCCTTGAAGAGCTACAGGAACGTTTGATGAAGAAATAACCTTAACTTTTATGAGTGTTGTCAGCTTTGGAGAAGTCTTGTGGGATATGTTGCCTTCCGGCAAAAAAGCAGGGGGCGCACCCATGAATGTAGCGTTCCACCTGCGCAATTTTGGATTCCAAACCCAACTGATCAGCCGGGTCGGAAAGGATACCCTTGGAGAGGAACTAAGGGCTTTCCTGGATGCTAAAGGGATCGACCACAGCCTGGTGCAGGAAGATGCCGAACAGCCCACGAGTACCGTTCAGGTCACCCTTGATGCAAAGGGGCATGCCTCCTATGAAATTGTAGAGCCTGTAGCCTGGGATTTCATCACTGCTTCTGATGCGGCGGCGCAGGCGGTATCCGAAGCAGAAGCCCTGGTCTTTGGCAGCCTGGCTGCACGACAGGCAGGCACGCGTGCCACTTTGCTGCGTTTGCTGGAGCAAGCCACTCTGGCCGTATTCGATGTCAACCTACGCCCGCCCCACTATACACCCGAACGCCTAAGGGAACTGCTCAGCCGTGCCCACCTGGTAAAAATGAACGAGGAGGAACTCGCCATTATCGCCACATGGTATACCGATCAGACCGGAGAGGAAGCCCAAATGAAGGCCATCCTCGAAGCCCACCAACTGAAGGGGCTAATTGTAACCAAGGGCAGCGATGGTGCCGCTTGGATGGCCCCGGATGGCACCTGTTTGCAGCAGCCCGTATTTCCGGTGAAGGTAGCAGATACCGTAGGCAGTGGCGATGCGTTCCTGGCAGGCTTCCTCAGTCAGTACCTGCAACAAAAACCGTTGCCGCACTGCCTGGAATTTGCCGCCGCGGCAGGAGCCCTGGTAGCCACCCGGGAAGGCGGTACGCCCAACCTGTCGCCCAAAGACCTTAATCTATTCATGGCCCGCTAAACCCGAAATTATGTATCGATTACTATCAAAAATTGGCTTGAGCAGCCTACTTTTGCTCGCCTTATCGTATTGCACCACACCTACAAATCAAGCACCTATGGCAGCCGAAGAAGCCTACTATCAGGAGCCCCACCGCCCGCAGTTCCACTTTTCTCCGGACAGTATGTGGATGAATGACCCCAATGGCATGGTCTACTACGAAGGTGAGTACCACCTGTTTTATCAGCATTACCCCGATAGCACCGTTTGGGGCCCTATGCACTGGGGGCACGCCGTGAGTAAAGACCTCATCCACTGGGAGCACCTGCCCATTGCCTTGTACCCGGACAGCCTGGGCTACATTTTCTCCGGCAGTGCAGTCATCGACTGGAACAACACGAGTGGGCTGGGCGAACCGGGCCGGCCACCAATGATTGCCATTTTCACCCACCACGATCCGGTAGGGGCAGATGCCGGAACCCATGATTACCAGTACCAAAGCATTGCCTACAGCCTGGACAAGGGACGGAGCTGGACCAAGTACGAAGGCAACCCTGTGCTGCCCAATCCCGGTATCACAGACTTCCGCGATCCCAAAGTCTTTTGGCACGGAGACACAGAAAAATGGGTTATGATTTTTGCAGCGGGCGACCACATCAAGATCTACAACTCTCCCAACCTGATCGACTGGGCTTACCAAAGTGAGTTTGGGCAGGGCATCGGCGGGCACGGAGGCGTTTGGGAATGCCCCGACTTGTTCCCACTGCAAGTCGATGGGGACACGACCTGGGTCATGTTGCTAAGCATCAATCCCGGTGCGCCAAACGGCGGTTCGGGCACGCAATACTTTCTCGGCGATTTTGATGGAAAGGCCTTTACGATGCGCCCGGCTTTCGCCGAAAAGGTAGCGGCAGACACGGCATCCGGTAATCCGTTCTGGATCGACTACGGGCGGGATAACTACGCCGGGGTGACCTGGTCAGATGTGCCCAAAGAGGACGGTCGGCGCATTTTTATCGGCTGGATGAGCAACTGGAACTATGCCAACGTCGTACCGACCGACCGCTGGCGGAGCGCTATGACCCTGCCCCGCAACCTGAGCCTGCGGAATACACCAAAGGGGCAACTGCTCTGCGCCCAACCGGTAGAAGAAGCAAAGGCTATCGTACAAGACAAAACGGCTATCCCGGGTCAAACAGTCTCCGGACAGCTCAAGCTTACCGGCATCCTGGACAGCCCCTCCCCAACCCTCCGCCTGGATTTGCAGCTATCCTGGACCGCCGGTGAGCAGCCGGAGCAGATCAGTCTTGTTTTTTCGAATGCCAAAGGCGAATCTTACCGCATTACGCTGAAAGGCGACACCTTTTATGCCGACCGCAGCGAAGCCGGAGAAACGGGCTTTGAGGAAGGTTTTGGTCGTATAGCCACCGCCCCGCGCTGGTCCGACGAGAACAAGCTGGATGTGGAAATATGGCTGGATGTCGCCTCGGTAGAATTGTTTGCCGATAGCGGTGCGACTAACCTGACGGAGATTTTCTTCCCTGGTGAGCCCTTTACGCAGGTTACCCTTGAGGTGGAAGGCGGCACCATTGAACTTGAAAGCGGAGAGATTGGAGGAGTCGCCTCTATTTGGCAATAAAAAACCGCACAAACACCGGGATGGTTTTGGACCCTCGATAAGACATGGTTAAGGCCGCCGGTGTGGTTCAGTAATCCCCTTGTCGCAGAAGCGAGTCCCGGTAAAACCAAGACTGAGGCCCGCCCTAGTCACACCAAGTCGTACCCTAATATAGTTAAAAATGTAGAGTCAAAACTTTTGATGCCTGTACGGTTGACCACCAAACTTCCTAAGAAGTACACGCTGCCGGGCAGAGGATGACTGTGCAGTGCCCCTGTCGCGCGTGCAGCGTGGCTTTTCAGCCAGTGATCAGAACAAAGATAGGGATAATAAAGGCGCTGCAAAAGAGCGGGCTTGTTAATCCTGAATCTTTACCTGCAAATTACCTTCCTTTCTGCAGGACCTGCAAGACCCGTTTTCTGTATACGCCGGATTTTATAAAAAGCCGTAGCCGGGATGGTAGAATCTGAAAAAACAGAGTGCTGCCAAAGACCACGTAGTACCACAACTGATTGAGCCGTGGGCGCTGTAATTTGACTTTCATTACGGTCACACGCCAATTGAAACGGGCATAAAACCCATCAAAAAACGGGCTTAGTAAAGCAGCATACTGCCGGGCCACACCATCTGTATGCAGCAAGGACTTCAGCCCTTTTTCCTTTTGCAGAAGTACCAGTGTATCATAAACAGACCGGAAATGTACATCAAGCTTGACCCCTCCAAAATCATTGATATGCCAGTTATAAATATTATGCCGGAGCAAATCCTCCGGGGCGGGCAGAGCGATGTCACCATTCACCCGGTTATCTATAACACGCTCTGTTTTTAGCCGTTCGCGCTGAAAGGTATTATGAAGGTAGTTGTGCAACTCTAAAGCAGCAATCTCCTGCGGGTGACGAAGAGCCGGAAGGTGCTTTTCCCTCTCATAATCGCTAAGCGTTTTGGACTGCAGCCCTGCAGCTAAGACCTCTACGTAACCCCGTTCCTTTAAAAGCTGATAAGCCTTGATCTGATCTCCGGGGGCAATAAGCACGTCAATATCCCGGAGCATACGCTCTGCATTATCCTGGTAATAGCTGCCCCCGATCATTGCAGCCCCTTTTAGGTAAACGTGCACAATACCCTCTTTCGCAAAACACTCCGACAGCCGCTCCATCTGCTGCAGTATCGCCAGGTTCCGCTCCCGGTTGGCCCGGGTAATCTCTTCCATATAAACGGTGAGCTCTTCCGGAAAAAATGCCTTTAGCCCCTTACGCTGAATTTGAAGATAAAGTGCCGGAACAACGAGGTTATTGCTGCTAATATATACGAAACGCTCCCACTGAAAAGAGTTTACCTCCAGGAGTTTCCGGACACTTGCACCGTCCTTAGCTGGATCGAGCAGGGCTGCAATGAGTTGGTAATACCGTAGTGTATCTTTCATGGATAGTGGGTAAGCATATTGAATAAAGGTACCACTTCCTCCAATCGGCTGTAGGTCAGCTGATAATAACGCCGGCTGCTGAGCCATTCCATAAAGGCAGCTGCATGGCCCCGGTCGCCGGCAATCCAGGAATCCGGGATCAGCTCTTTCAGGATTACGGACGGCGCTACCGGCTGCAGCCTTGCCTTAACACCGGGCTGATACTGCACCAACACCAAATGCTGGCAAGGGTAGCTTGGCTCAACCGGAGCAGGCAGGGGAAGGTATTTGACTTTCCCTTTGAAAGCATTGAGATAGATTTCGGGCAAATCCCTAAACCCGGGAAAGTAGCGCCCAATGATATCAAAGGCCCCTGTTTTTACGGAAACCGCGCTTGGGTTGTGCCCCAGCTCGAGGTTATCCGCCCTTAGTGGTGTAATATCATCAGCCAGCAGCTGATAGCCGGCGCTGCAAAGCAGGGTAGACAGGGTACTTTTGCCCTGCCCCGACTGCCCGGTAAGCATAATCGCCTGACCACGACGGACTACCATGGAGGCGTGCAGTGTACCAATCCAACCCGCCTCCGGTATCTGATGCTGCGCAACAATGATGTGCATGAGGAATTTACCGGTGATGTAATGATAGTCTTGTTCAGGTACGGCCTGCAGGAGTATGCCATTTTTGTACAGATAGAGATGCCCCGCTGCTTTTTGCAATTGGAAGACGACATCGGCGGTGCCGGTTGCAGGAATGGAATGATGGGCCAGGGCGGGACAAAGGAGCTCCAGCACACCCTTTTCCTGCCCTTCCACCCGTACGTGCCGGTTGCCCAGCTGAAAATCCTGCCGAACCGCAAAGGAGCCCTCCTCGTACGCAACAGGCGGCGCAATGGGCAAGCTTCCTGGTGAAGTTGCAACCTCTTGCAGAAGGGCGCTGATGTTTCGTTGTGCCTCTAAGGCCTGCCCCTGCTGCCAGTTGGCTCCTTCCAACAGCAGTTGGCGAAAGGTTTCAGCATCTCCCTCCACAGCATAGTATAAATCCAGTACTGCCTTTTGTGGTGGGGACAAAATGACATATCGGTTGAGGGCTTCAAACCATAGCAGCCAATCGCTACCAACCGGACAAACCATTGATGGGGCATTAAAAGGGCCGTTGTAAACTTCAGTTAAGTCCATATTTTACTCAAAATAAGGCTCGGAAAAAAACCAAACAGCACAGACACTCTGGAAAATAAAAAGCAGAATCACCCGTCCTGGCAGTAAACGTCTCGCCCCCTACTGTAAACTCCGCTTCACCCTCAATGATGTAGAAACACTCGTCTTCGCGTTCGTGGTAGTGAGGCGATACGCCGGCGTCTACCTCATTGTTGGTTTCCACCACAGTGAACTGTCCGTAGGTGTCTCTACCATCTACTTTCACCGTAATGTTATCCTGTAGCACTTTCAGTAGTTCCCCTTCGCCCTTTTTGAGCACTTTGGGAGATAGGTTCATTTGCATGTCTTTGTATTTTTTGATAATAAGTCAGGTCCGGAGCAGGGAGAAATGTGTGGGAGGTCCACGCGAGCTTATCTCCCACACTCTTAAATACTCCCAACACAATACATTAGCGTAATTTATTTACTGTATCCCAATACGGAGGCAGGTTGAGGTTGGTCTGCAACGGGGGCTTAACCGAGGTTGAGGGACACAGCTTAGCCTTCCTGGGGGCGACAGCTTGCTGCCGCTTCCTGCGGAAGAACCCGGAGAGTCTCATCCTCAGCCTGCACCGAACCAGCCGCAGCCTTAGCAGGGGCGGAGCCAGGAACACCACAAAACCAAAACACCAAACCACCACAAAACCAACCTCCAAGCCAATACCTGGCAAGCGCCTCTCCTACCGGCTGCGCCTTTCCGTATCCGAGCCGCCCCAGATACCGCCGCGCTGACTGCCCCGCGAGCGGTTGCGATAAGTATCGGCGGCGTTACCGTCATCGCCCCATATAGCACCGCGGCCCCGGTCCGTCTCAAACTCATGGGTGGAAGGGCTGTAATCCCCAGGCCGGCCACTACCGCCAAAAGGGTCGCCACCGGGGTCAGGGACCGGCGAGCTCGCCTGCGCCTGCTTCGGGCTCAGCACCAGAAATGTCCCTGCAGCAGTAGCCGCTGCGTATTTGCCCAGCTTCCGGATTGCCTCCTGACGGTTGATTAAGGGTGCTTTTGAAGCGTCTTTATGCTTATTGTCAATATTCATGACCTTAAATTTGTATTCGTTGATGGATATGAGTTGGATACCCCCCCGGCGCCGTATTGCACCGGGAGAAGAAGGCTTGTTGAGGAAATCTTTTACGGGATAAACAGCTGTTCGGCACGTACGCCCTGCGGGCTCTCTATGCGCACCAGGTAGATGGCGCCCGGCAGATGGCCCGTAGCAACCGTTTGCTGAGCAGCTCCCGCCGACAGTGTCCGGCCCAATAGCTTACGGCCCTGTACATCATAGAGCGACAGCTGCGCCCCGCCCGGAAGCTCGCCGGTAATGACCAGCTCCTCCCGGTACTGTGGGGCGTAAATGACCAATGCGCTTAATTCGCCCCGGCCGGTCTCCGATGAGGTGCTGACAACCTGACCCTCATTGAAAACCAGGTAGTAACGCCCCGAGCCACTCAGCGGTGCATTTGGCGTAAAGGTATATGGCAGCCCGCTCAGCAGCGTACGCTCCCCATTCAGGGAGTCCAGCAGGTACACCTCCGTGCCCGCAGGCAGCTCCGCCTCGGTAATGGCTAGTGTCAGTGGGATGCCAGCGGCAGCTTCTATGCCCAGCGGGATAGCCAGCTGAGGGTCATCCAGGTCAGATATGCCCAGGGACTGCAGGGCGAAGGGCTCGCCTTCGTCTTCCGATACCAGATGGGTGTACACCGCAAAGTCCGGGATGGCATCGCCCCATAGCACCGCATCGTACCCTACGTCCAGCCCTGTAGCAGACGCTTCGTTGAAGTAGATGCTTGTGCCGTAGCTGCGGCTGTCGGTGAAGGCCTGCAGTTTGAAGTAAACCGGCGTTTGGACCGGCGCGAAACCACTGATAAAGTCGTCGCTGTCTCCCGTGCGCATCATCGTAGGCGTAAACGTCAGATCGTAGGTATCGACATCCGCAGCGTCTGCCGCTACGAAGAAGCCCTGACCGGGCGCCATCAGGCTCGTGCTTGCATTCGCCAGCGTGATGACGGTCCAGCCATCGGTGCTGTTGCCGTCGTAGCCGTAGATGCCGGCGGCGCTCTCTACCATCAGGCTTTGGTTGGTCACGCCTCCGCCGTGGTCGTAATTCAGGAAGTCCGCCATGCTCAGATAAGCCGGGTAGGGGTTGGCCACGGCGTTCCACTGACTGGCAGCATCGGTAATGTTCACCGTCACATTGCCGGTCTGTACCGTACCGGTGAAGATCACGGGTGAGCCATCTGTAGTCGCCGCCCGGTAGCCGGTGCCCGGTGTAAGCGTGGTGCCCGCATTGGCCGTCACATCATAGTTGATAAAGCCGGTGCCCGTGTTGTCCCAGGGGCCGAATGCCCGCAGGGTTCCGGAAGCCGCTAAATTCGTATTGGCAGCAGCAAAAGGGCCGAAAGTCTGACCCGTGAATGGCGTGCCCACCAGGTCGTTGCCCCCGGAGCTGCCCGTGCCCACCTGATTGGTGTAGCGCTCGTAGCTGATGCTGCCGGTGCCGGTGATCGTACCCAGTACCTTCAGGCTGGAGTAGCTGGTAGAGCTGGAGGTCAGCGTTAGTGAGCTGTTGTTGACCAGGCTGCCACCGAGGTCAATACCTTTGCCAGCAGGTACCGTTACCCCGTTGGAGAAACCAAGCGTGAGGGTATGCGTGCCACTGCCTGGTGCGATATTTTCGTTTACCGTCAGGCTGTTGCCAGACAGCTCCAGATCGCCAGTTGACAGTTGATTGTTCAGATCGCTGGCATTGACACTCACCGCTCCGCCAGATAATCCGTAGAGCATCCCTCCGTTTACGGCCCAGTCCGTATCCTGTGTGCCGCCACCATTGGAGACAATCGTCAGGTCGGTGCTGAAACTTGCCAGCGGAAGCCCGACTCCTGAAAGGTTGGGGTAGCCGTTGTTTTCTGTCGCATCGATGTACCAGGGGGTGCTCCAACCGGCACCTGTAAAAGTAGAGGCCGTCGTCATCTCGTCTGTCGTCTTGCCTTCGCCGCCCGCGCTTAATGCCTGACCGGAGGTCTGAGTGTCCCAGAAAGAGTTGGTGATGGTGCCACCATTATTTTCACTGATTCCTACCAAGCCTCCTACATTAGTAGCGCCAACATTGACAGTGACAGTACCCGTACTATAGCTGTTCTCTATGGTGCTAAAAGAAAGACGCCCGACCAAGCCTCCAATACTAGTTGGAGTTGTACCTGTTGATTCTACACTACACCTCGAATAGCAATCGCTGATTGTTGAACTATTAAATGTCCCAACTAACCCCCCAATGTTATTACCTTGACCCACCAGGGCACCTGTGGCGTAACAATTGCTAATGGTGGTGGCATTTCCCACTTGGCCAGCCAGGGCACCACTAGTATTAAAAAAATTCGATATATCTACGTTGATTAATCCTAAATCTGATATTGCCGCGCCATCTACGACCCCAAACAGCCCTTTCCAATTACCACTTCTGGCGTATAGATTAGAAATGGTCTTCTCATTTCCATCGTAAGAACCTGTGAATGGGGTTCCAAAAATCCCGATAGGCGAGAAACCGGCAGGGCTCGCACCGTCCGGATTGCCATCGTTGTCCCAGTCTACCGCTGTTTCATCTGCACCAAAGTCGATATCGGCTACCTGAATAAAGTGCAGCCCCCAGTCTGCTGAAGTCTGCGACAAGTAGATCAGGTCTTCAACACTCGCAATCTGATGCGGGTCCAGCTCGGTCCCCGAGCCTGCACCGTTGTTGTAAGGCACGAAAGCATCTACAGCAAGCCCAATGCCCTGCAAATTAGGATAGCCATTGTTTGTGTTCGCATCAATGGTCCACACCGCGCCGTCCCAGCCGGCATCACCGAAGGTAGAGGCCGTCGTCATCTCCGCTGTCGTCTTGCCTTCGCCGCCCGCGCTTGATGCCTGACCGGAGGTCTGCGTGTCCCAGAAGGAGTTGGTGATGGTGCCGCCAAAGCTTAGACCTAACAAGCCTCCTACATTATCTCCTATTCCTGTTACTGTTACAGCACCAGTGCTGTAGCAATTCGATATAGTATAACCAATATATAGTGTTCCGACCAAACCACCGAGCCTGGTGGAGCCGTTCACACTACACCTGGAATAGCAATTCTCTATTATACTGCCAGTACCGAAACTGCTCCCGGCACTGCCAACTACCCCTCCAATACTCGATGCTCCATCAACGCTACCTGTACTATAACAACCACTAACACCAGCGGTCGCATCGGGGGAAAGATCACCAACTATAGCACCGACAAATGCAAATCCCGTTATATCTGCGTTAAGCAATCCTAAATCTGATATCCCTACACCGGAAAGTTCAGTATAGCCAAATAGCGCAATACCATTTACAACCGCCCGATTGATGAATAGATTAGAAATGGTCTTCTCATTTCCATCGTAAGAGCCGGTGAATTTGGTTGTACTACTATTCCCAATAGGCGAGAAACCGGCAGGGCTCGCACCGTCCGGATTACCATCATTATCCCAGTCTACGGCTGTCTCATCCGCACCGAAGTCGATATTAGCAGTCTGAATAAAGTGCTTATCCCAGTCCCCGCTGTTGTTCGACAGCTCAATGAGGTGGGTGGCAGTATGAATCTCATATGGACTGCCCGAAGTACCATTTCCGCCACCGTACTTCTGTGTGCGGAGGTCTGCCCCGGGCTGCCAACTCAGGATGGGGTAGCTGTTGTTGACCGTCCCTTCCTGGTCCATGTCCCATACATCAGCTGTGCCATTGGCCGTCTCCGAGACAAAGTCCCAGCCCGCACTTTGGAAGGTTGCGTACGATTGCATCTCCGCTGTCGTCTTGCCGGTGCCGCCGGCGCTTGTTGCCTGGCCGGAGGTCTGCGTGTCCCAGAAAGAGTTGGTGATGGTGCCGATATCAAAATTATTGTCTCCTACCAAGCCTCCGACAACAGGAGTGCCACCGGAAGCAGTGACAGTACCCGTACTGTAGCAGTTCGATATAGTGGTTTCAATATTGTTTACTCCGACCAAACCACCACACTCGGTGCTTCCTGTCACACTACACGTGGAATAGCAATTACTAATTGCCGTAATAGTAGTATTACTTGTAGCGCCAACTAACCCTCCAACAGAATTTTGGGTTCCCTCAACGCTACCTGTACTGTAACAACCACTGGCGTTACCACCTTTCAACCAACCAGCTAAAGCACCGACTCTGAAATCTCCCGTTATATTTACATTGATTAACCCTAAATCTGATATTCCTCTGCCAGAAGGGCTCACCTGCCCAAATAGCCCTACATTACCCGATGCTGGCCGATTGATGAATAGATTAGAAATGGTCTTACCATCTCCATCGTAAGAGCCGGTGAATTCGGTTGAATTGCCAATAGGCGAGAAACCGGCAGGGCTCGCACCGTCCGGATTACCATCATTGTCCCAGTCTACCGCTGTTTCATCCGCACCGAAGTCGATATCAGCGACCTGTATAAAGTGCAGCCCCCAGTCTGCTGAAGTCTGCGACAGGTAGATCAGGTCCTCTACGCTTGCGATTTGGTGGGGGTCCATCTCCGTGCCAGCGCCGGCACCATCATTGTAAGGAGATGGTAGTGGTATCTGTGTTCCATTGCCTTGCAAGTTGGGGTAGCCATCGTTCGTACCGGGATCCATATACCATACTGAATTGCCCCACCCGGCAACCGAAAAAGTGGAGGTCGTCTTCATCTCCGCCGTGGTCTTGCCGGTGCCGCCGGCGCTTGTTGCCTGGCCGGAGGTCTGCGTGTCCCAGAAAGAGTCGGTGGTGATGCCGCCATTTATATTCGCGCCTACCAAGCCTCCTACATCATCTCCTGTTCCTGTTACAGCACCAGTGCTGTAGCAATTCGATATAGCTGTAGTAGTATTAACAGCCTCTATTACGCCGACCAAGCCTCCGACCCTGTTGCCGCCGTTCACACTACACCTGGAATAGCAATTCTCTATTCTAGAGGTCGGGCTATTCCCAACTGAGCCAACTAATCCTCCAATCTGATTATTGCTTCCCACAACGCTACCTGTACTGTAACAACCACTAACGCTGCCGGTCGAACTGGAGGCAATAAAACCAACTATAGCACCGACAAATGAATTTCCCGTTATATCTGCGTTAAGCAATCCTAAATCTGATATTCCTCCGCCAGAAAGGCTCACCCGCCCAAATAGCCCTAAATAAAAGGAACCCGACCGATTGATGAATAGATTAGAAATGGTCTTACCATCTCCATCGTAAGAGCCGGTGAATTCGGTTGCAAAATTGCCAATAGGCGAAAAACCGGCAGGGCTGGCACCGTCCGGACTACCATCATTATCCCAGTCTACTGCAGTCTCGTCCGCACCGAAGTCAATATTAGCAGTCTGCCTAAAGTGCTTATCCCAATCCTCGCTTATGCCTGACAAAGCAATCAAATCGGCTGCGGTTGCAATCTGATAGGGGTCGCCTTGCGTTCCTGCCCCACCGGAGTAAGTGTAAATTAAGTCATCGTCCGCACCTGCCTGCCAGCGGAGTATCATGTAGCCGTTGTTAACGGTGCCCAATTGGTCGGCGTCCCAAATATTAGCGGTGCCGTTGGTGGTCTCGCTGACGAAGTCCCAGCCGGCGGCAGTGAAGGTGGTGTAGTCCTTCATCTCGGCGGTGGTCTTGCCAGTTATTCCGGTTATAGTTTGGCTCGTGAAAGCGGTATTGACCTGCTCATCGTAGAAGCAGTTAGTTGCAGTGACGGTTGCAGAACCACCTTTAGACACGAAGTCTCCAACCGATGAATCATTGTCAACGGTCCCTGCGTTGTAACAATTCACAACCGTTGTGGCACCTCCATCCGTTTCCTCACCAATTATACCCGCCGACCATCCTCCGTCAATTGCGCCGGTATTGTAGCAATTGGTCAGGCTGGAATGCCCGGAAGCAGGAGTTTCCACTCTTCCGATAATACCACCAGAATTGGCACTGGAAGTGATGCTGCCGGTGTTATACGATTCGATAATGTTCGACACGCCCGTTGACGTTCCGACTATACCACCGGCCTGATTCGAGTTCGATGTTATTGTACCAGAATTATAGCACTCCGTAATCGTGACCGTACTGTTTGAATTGACTCTTCCGATGATACCGGCTGATTTCCAATTGGCATTGATGCTGCCCGTGTTATAAGAGGTGCTGACATTCGCAGTCCCGTCTGTGGTCCCGATGATACCGCCACCCTCATCGGCGGTCTGCGTTATGCTGCCTGAATTGTTGCAATTCGTTATCGTGGCTGTACCGCCTTCCACCCGGCCAATAATGCCGCCGCAGTGCCAGGTACCCGATATAGAGCCCGAAAAGGAGCAGCCGCTAAAGGAGGGCGTATCTGTGCATTTACCGGCAATCCCGCCCAAACGGTCCGAACTATTGCTTATCGTTGCGGCACTGCTGCAATTGGTAAAGGTGGGGTTGTTAAAAATGTTGCCTACAATTCCACCCAAACTGGACCCCGTCATTTGTGCACTACTCGATAAGTTGGTATAGGTAGCACTACTTACTGATTTGCCCACGATTCCACCACCCGTATTGCCGCAATCTATCATACTTGTTGCATCCACAGTGGAGTTTTGTATCGTGCATCCACCACATTCTCCAATCAGCCCGCCGCTATCAAAATTGCCATCGATGCTGACCCCTGTAGCATCTACGTTATCAATGGTCGTACCTCCGCTCGCTTTTCCTGCCAACCCACCGACCCTTACGCCACCGGAGATATTGAAATTATTCAGGGTCAGATCCTGCACTGTGGCCGATCCAACGAGCTCACTAAACAAGCCTTTGTCGTTCGAAGTACCGGTTATGGTGTAATTGGAAATCGTGAAGTTGTCACCGTCGTAGACACCGCTGAAATCTATGTCATTAAGGGACTCACCATTCAGGTTAATATTGGCTGTTTGTCTAAAGTGCAGCGCCCAGTCATTGGGATCTTGCGATAAACTTACTAAATGTGCTGCAGTTGATATCAAATACGGACTGCCCGAAGTACCATTTCCGCCACCGTACTGCGCGAAACCCTGCCGGGCTCCAAGGGTGAGCAACAAGAATAAAAGAAGGAGTTTTCCGGCCGTACGACCGTACGAATGAGGTTGAAGTAAGTACATATTTGCTTGTGCATTTTTGAGTTTAACACATAATATCCGTCGAAAGCGAATACAGTCGCAAAACACGACATATTAGCGTAGCGGTACAATGCTTTAAAACTCTCAAATGCTTTAACACTTTGTTTTGCAGCTACTTACAGCTCAA
>CAJXNH010000039.1 GCA_913057245.1 uncultured Phaeodactylibacter sp. | reverse complement strand
GAGGGCACAACGGAATATACACTTGACCTACAGGGGCTTGCCCCCGGATATTACGTCATTTCCAGTCAGGCTTATTCCGGGCCGTTTACTGCTCGCCCACTCGTTATTGCGAAGTGAGGGCTAACGCGGCCAAAGCTCAATCCGGTCGTCGTGCAGTCTGACATCCATTTCCTTGGCGGTAGCCAGCCACTCGGTAAAGTAGGCGCCGAGCATCTCCTTGCGCCAGCCATCGCCTATGGCCTCCCGGGCGGTTTCCTCCCCGCTCCGGATGGACTTCAGGATCTGTCGGGGCACCACCATATTGATGGAAATCTCCTCCTGAATGCAGCGGTACTTGATCACATGGTAGAGCAGCTCCATGAGGACATCTTCTTCCGGAGATGTATCGGATTCGTAGGGTAACCCCTTCAAAATATTCAGCTCTTCGGGGGTAGCTTCCTTTTTATAAAGCTTTTCAAACTCATCCCCATACTTTTTGGCCAGTTTATCCGGAATGCGGCGGTTTTGCTTTAGCGCATTGGCACCCGAAGCAATACCGCGGACGATATGGCTGATGTACTTAGCAGGCAGTACCATCTCCTTAGAATGATCGCGCCGCTCAGCCGTGGCATTGCGCCAGGCAAAAAGCCGGAGCAGGAATACCCGGTCTTTCTTTTTCAGGCTGCGCATGATGTTACTGTTTAGCGCATCGTGGTGGGGATCCTTGTAGTAGTAGGCTTCTTTTTCCAGGTGGGCAAACTCTTCGGCTGCCCAGTGCGTGCGCCCCCGTTTTTCCAGCTTGCGTTTTAGGGCTTTGTGCAGCTCAGGCAGGGGAATGACATCATCCAGGGCATACTTCAGGGCTTTGGTGTCGAAGGGCCGCTTCTCCCAGTCGGCAACTGCATAGCCCTTTTTCAGGTGGCGGCCGGTCTCTCCTTCCACTAGCTTGCGGAAGGAAGTGGGATAGTTGTACCCGGCAAACCCGGCAGCGATCTGCGTGTCGAAAACATTCTTCGGCAGGATGCCGTACAGATTATAAAGAAGCCGGTAGTCATTATCACCAGCGTGGGTGATTTTCTCGATCCCTTCATCCTGAATAAGCCTGTGGAACGGCCCCAGGTCATCCTTCAGCTTAATGGAGTCGATCAGGTAGAGCCCTGCATCAGAAATAGTCTGAATCAGGCAGAGCGTGGTCCGAAAGCGCTTCTCGCCCACAAATTCGGTATCAAAGCCCATCCATTTTAGGTCCCGGTGGGCCTGATAGAAGTCTTCCAGTGCCTGAGGGGTTTCAATCAGTGTGTACGGTGGTAGTCTGTGCGACATCTTGTAGTGCTAAATAACAAATAGTGATTGCTATATCAGAACTGCCGGGAGGACTTGTAGCCGCCCGGCAGTTGGCAAATGTATCAAAAAGTTCTTACAGCTGGCTTAGAGTGGGATATTACCGTGCTTCTTAGCAGGGATTTTTGCCACTTTATTCTCCAGCATCGTAAAGGCTTTGATCAGTTTGCGGCGGGTGTAAATCGGGTCAATAACCTCATCGATAAACCCGCGGCTTGCTGCCCGGTAAGGGTGGGCAAACTTTTCCTGATACTCTTTTTCTTTTTCCAGCAGCATCGCTTCCGGATCTTCTGCTTCCATGATTTCCCGGCGGAAGATAATCTCAGAGGCGCCTTTTGCCCCCATCACGGCAATCTCAGAGGACGGCCAGGCGAAGTTCATATCCGCACCGATGTGCTTGGAGTTCATTACATCATAGGCACCGCCATAGGCCTTTCGGGTAATCAGCGTCACCCGTGGCACCGTAGCCTCGCTAAAAGCATACAGCAGCTTCGCGCCATTGACGATGATGCCGTTCCATTCCTGATCGGTGCCCGGCAGGAAGCCCGGTACATCCACCAGCACCAGAAGCGGGATATTGAAGCAATCACAGGTACGCACGAAGCGGGCTCCTTTTTTGGAGCTTTCCACGTCAAGTACTCCTGCGAGGCTCATCGGCTGATTGCCAACAACGCCTATACTATGCCCACCAATACGAGCGTAGCCTACCACGATATTGTCTGCGTAATTGGGGTGGATTTCCATAAAGCTGCCTTCGTCTACCACTCCTTTGACAACATCACGGATATCATAAGGCTGATTGGTATTTTCCGGTACGATGTCCCGCAGCTGAGGCCTCAGTTCATCGCCCAGTTCGTAAGGCAGTTTTGCCGGCTTATCTTCACAGTTTTGAGGCATGTAACTCAATAACCGCTTGATCTTTACGATACAGTCAATATCATTGGCGGCAGTCAGGTGCGTAACCCCTGATTTAGTAGAGTGGGCAGAAGCACCACCCAGTTCCTCAGCTGTGACTTCCTCGTTGGTTACGGTCTTGACTACGTTTGGGCCGGTCACGAACATGTAGGAGGTGTTTTCCACCATAATCGTGAAGTCGGTCATAGCCGGAGAGTACACGGCACCACCAGCGCATGGGCCCATAATGGCAGAAATCTGAGGCACCACACCGGACGCCATCACGTTGCGGTAGAAAATATCAGCATAGCCGCCCAGAGAGCGGACGCCCTCCTGAATACGGGCACCACCGGAGTCGTTCAGCCCAATGACAGGCGCACCATTCTTCATGGCCATGTCCATAATCTTGCAAATCTTCTCTGCATGGGTTTCAGAGAGGGAGCCTCCGAAAACGGTGAAATCCTGAGAGAACACATATACCAGGCGGCCGTCGATCGTGCCGTAACCAGTAACAACACCGTCACCAGGTACCCGCTGCTTGTCCATGCCAAAATCCGTACAGCGATGCTTGACAAAGGCACCGATTTCCTCAAAAGAACCCTCATCCAGGAGAAAGTGTACGCGCTCCCGGGCGGTGAGTTTACCCTTTTCATGCTGTTTGTCAATGCGTTTCTGCCCACCGCCTAATTCGGCTTCTGCCAGGCGGTCTTTTAACTCTACGAGTCGGTCTTTCATATTCGTAATAGGTTTACTTTTTTATAATGAAGCCTTTACCAACAGAGTGTGCAGCACTGCGGAAAAGGGCATGGTCAATGGCGACAATCAAGTCTGTCAGCCTGGTCAGAAAAGGCTCCCGGGTGGAAGGCCGGAGTGCCATCCCTTTGTCGGGCTGCCGTTGGAGGTTGGTAGCGTTGGCCTTGAAGATGCGCTGAACGATGCCCGTCCAGTACATTTCAAGCAGCCCGATGATGTATCCACTTAGGTTTTGTTCAATCATGATGCTCAACCGGTACTGTTCTGACCATTGCCGGAATTCCGTTTTTGAGACGAGGTACTCATGCCCGAAAGCATAGGCACCCTGTGGAATCCGTTTTTTGCTGAACCAGCTCAGCACCCGGTTAATAGGGTCGTAAGTTAGGGGAAAATCCAAAGATGGAAAAGTAATTAGCGCAATACCGTTGGGTTTTAATACTCTTTGTACTTCTTCGATCATCCGTTCCGGCTGGCCCACGTGCTCTATCACATCCACGGAGGTAATAAGGTCGAAGTGGTTGTCTGGAAAGCTCAGATTCAGGGCGTCTTCCACGCGGTAGGTCACGTTCTTCAGCCCGGTATTGAGCTGACGGGCGTAGGCAATGTCCTGCTCGTTGATGTCACAGGAAATCAGCTCTTCACAGTATTGACTGATCATAGGATCATAATCGCCTTCTCCGGTGCCCAGGTTGAGGGCTTTTTCAAAACGGTGGTCCTGTGACAGCCTTTTGAGGTTGCGCCGGACAAAGAGGTAGCGGTTACGGTAGGTCGGAAAGAGTAGTTTATAGTTCATTGCCGTATTTACATCAGGTTGAAAAGCCGCAAAATTAGTATTTTATAACTTTTGTGCTGCTTCGAGGTAGCGCTGGGCGTTTTGGTTGTCTCCCAATGCCTGCAGCGCCTGAGCGGCCAGCTGATAGCCCGCCCGGAATCTCGGATTGGCTTCTATCGCTTTTTGTGCATTCTCATAAGCCTCCCGGTACCGCTGCTGTTGCTGATGGATAAGCCCCATGTAGTAGTATGCAGCAAAATATTCATCGTTGACCCGGGTGGCATAATCAAAAGTCTGCAATGCCTCAGACGCCCGCCCGGTATTTAGGTATGCCAATCCCTGATAAAGAATGGCAGACTCTACATCCGGTGCCACTTCCAGTGCTTTTTTAGCCGCATTAAGCGCTTCATTGTACTGTTGGGTATTAATGTAGGCATTGGACAAACCAATCCAGGCAATTTCATTGTCGGGGTGGTTTTGGACTTCTGCCGTAAATTGGCGGATCGCTTCCTGCCAATTGCTTTGCTTGATCGCCTGTTGGCCATTGTAGGCCGCTAGGGTTGCGTTTTTCTCAATCGTGGCAATGGGTACGCCGTTGGCCGTCACGGTATGCACGGACTTGCTCGTCGGCCAGTTCCCCGACCGCAGATGAGCGCCCCGGATAAAGCGGGAAGGGAAAATCGCGTAGTCCCAGGGCTCATCGTAGCGGGAGCTGAAGCGTACATACTCCATCTTCACTTTGCCGTTGAACTGCTCGCGGGTCTGACGGCTCGCCGGGTAGTAAAAGGTTGTGGCCAGTCGAATGGTGTCCTGCATTTGCTCACTCAGAATACCTTCGTCTTCCATCCAATCAATGGCCTGCTTGACGCTAATGCCCCAATAGTCCGTTTCATAAACACCGAAAGCGCCCTGTAGCCCTCCGCCGATAGGGTTAAAATAGACATAGGACAAGTGAGGATTGCGGACAATGAATTGGGTGGATTCAACCGCCATTAAGCCCAGTATGCCATAAAGACCATAAAGCATAGGTTTCTTATTGGACAAAAAATCCTCCATATTAATCCAAAACAGCGCCGCCACCGCAATCATGCTCGGATAGATAAACATCAGGTGCCGCCAGCCGTCGTGAAGGATAGAGTCCTTGTAAATGATATAGGCGACTGGGAAAATAGTGGCAAAATAAGCCAGCAAAACTGCCGTTTTATCGTACTTGCGGAGCAATCGGGGCAGCAGGAATAAACTGCCCAGGAAACCTACCAGCACATAAAGCGGAATCGTTTTCACAATCCAAACCAGCGGATAAGACCAGGCGGTATCGTCCGACATCACATTCTCCCCTTCAAACAACAAACGGATTTTCACGCCAAGCTGGGCAAACTCCGTAAGCGCAGCCAGGGGATGCCCGATCGGGTCCACCAAAGCCGCCGGCCAAAACAGAACAGCAACAATATACCCCACTACTACAGCACCCAGGCACCAAACCAGGTACTGCCCAACCAGTTTGGTCTGTGTGGTCAGGCCTTTCACACCATATTTAAACAGAAAATCCAGCCCGGCAAAAAGCCCGAGGTAGGCAATCAGCAAAAGCCCGCCCGCCCGGGTAGCCAGTGCCAGCCCTATGCCGAGAGCAAGCCCCAGCACGTTGCGCCAGTCCGGCTTGGGCAGCGTACGGAATACCCGCACCATATAGTAGAGCGAAACGGCAAAGCCAGCTGCAAACGGTATATCTTTAGGATTCATCATGCTATGCCCCAGAAAACGGGGCGACAGGAACAACATCCAAATAGCCAGCACAGCGGCCCGCCACCCGGCAATCTGCCGGACAAACAGCCCTACGAATAATACCGCCAGCATGCCCATAAGCGCATTGAACAGATGCCGCACCTGATGGTAGCCTGTGTCAAACTCATCAAATCCAAGAGCAGCGTTGATCAGCCCGGTGGTCAGGTCAAAAAAGCCGCCGTAGTAGTGCATGTTTCCCTTCTCGATGTATAGCGCTGCCGTATCCGCACCAAAGGAAGTATAGTAATCCACCAGCTTTTCAGAGTAGTCCACCTGGTACTCATCGTCCCCGTTGATACCGGTACCTAACGACAATAAACCAGCCAGCAGGACCATACCAATAATTGAAAACTGAAATATCTTCTTCAGCAATGGGTCCTGGGGGCGCTCAGGCGGCGTGATCGCAGAAGCCTTTGGCGGTGCAGCTGGCACACTCTTAGCTGTGGCAGCGCTCTTCTTTGTACCCTGTTTTTTCTTGCTCATGAATCGCGTTCGTATTTGGACCGAAGATAGAAAAAAATGGACATTTGGCTATCCCTGGCTCTTTTTGTAACAAATTTTGCCCCCTCAGCTCTAATCCCTTCAAAAAAAGTGGAATGGATTGGTAAAATATCTAATTTTGCAGCCGTCATTTTTCGATTTTATTAATGCAAAAACAATTAGCAAATGGCATTGGCAAGCAAGACGCACCTCGCTCAGCGCATACAAAACATGGAAGAATCTGCTACCATCAAAATGGCACAGATGGCCCGCGACCTGGCCGCAGAAGGGCACGAGGTCATCAGCCTCAGCCTCGGCGAGCCCGATTTTGATACCCCTGACCACATTAAGGAGGCCGCTAAGAAAGCCCTTGATGATGGTTACACCAAATACACGCCGGTCCCTGGCCTGGTGGAGTTGCGCAAAGCCATTCAGACCAAATTCAAGCGCGATAACGGGCTGGAGTTTGACCTGAGCCAGATTGTAGTTTCCAACGGCGCTAAGCAGTCCATTGCCAACATCTGCATGTCTCTTCTTGATGAGGGCGACGAAGTGGCGATTCTGGCCCCTTACTGGGTTTCCTATTCCGAGATCGTCAAAGTGGCAGGCGGTGTGCCTGTGCTGGTCAGCGCCGGTATCGAACAGGACTATAAAGTAACGGCTGATCAGGTGCGGGACGCTCTCACCGAACGTACACGTATCCTGCTGTTCTCTTCTCCCTGTAACCCTACTGGTTCCGTCTACACCAAGCCGGAACTGCAGGCGATTGCCGATGTCATTGCTGAGCGGGATGATATCTACATTATCTCCGATGAAATCTATGAGTACATTAACTTTACCGATGAGCACGTCAGCATCGGCACTTTCGAGAACGTCCAGGACCGCACCATTACCGTCAATGGCTTCTCCAAAGGATTTGCCATGACGGGCTGGCGCCTCGGATACATCGGTGCCCCACAGTGGATTGCCAGTGCCTGTGCCAAAATTCAGGGTCAGTTTACCTCTGGCGCCACCGCTTTCGGGCAAATGGCAGGTGCTCACGCCCTGACTTCCGATATGACGCCCACCCACGAGATGAAAGCTGCTTTCCTGCAGCGCCGGGATATGATGATTGAGGAACTGAGTAAGATATCGGGCATGAAAGTCAATAAGCCGCAGGGCGCTTTCTACATCTTCCCGGATATCAGTGCCTACTTTGGAAAAAAAGCAGGTGACTTTGCCATCAATACTGCAGATGACTTCTGCGAATACCTTTTGAAGGAAGCCCACGTAGCTGTGGTCACCGGTTCTGCCTTTGGCGCACCGGAGTGCTTCCGCATTTCCTACGCTGCCAGTGAAGCTGAACTGCGGGAAGCGGTGAAGCGGATTGCTGCGGCAGTGGAGCGTTTGGGGTAAATCCTATTGCAACGTAGAACACCCGGCGAAGGGAGTGCGCCGGGTGTTAACAGACAGGACGCCCGGCGCACTCCCTTCGCCGGGCGTCCTTGTTTAGCTATTTTACCAAAATTAGCTCAGAGCGATGTCCATCTACTCCCTCAGCGTTGCTATGAAAGTCTCAAAGGTCTCCGCCTCCACACTCCAGTCCGGCGCGGGGATGCCTTCCCCCCATACATCCGGATTATCATAGAGGTTGAAGTAGCAGGCACCGTAGATCTTATGCTTCTGTGGTCGTAGCACCTCTGCCGCTTCCTGTAGCCAGAAAGCCTGAAAATCTTCCGGCCCTTTCACCCCAAATTCAGTGATAAACAGGGGCTTTCCGGATAGTGCCACCCGGTGCCGTTTACGCTCAAAAATCCGCTCGAAGCTTTCCTGTTGCTTATGGTTCGTGATATTCTTGTCCGGTAGCCCGTAGATGGCAATACTGACGTAGTCCACCACATCGTCCCCAGGATAAAACTCCATACTGCCCCGGTCGCCCGCCGGTCCCCAAACCCGTTTGATATTTGCCGGAAAGGTATCCGGAAAATTCATAAAGTAACGGTAGGCCATAATGTATTCCAGAGGGTCCTGACTTTGCCAGGGGTAGCGCTCAATGGGAATTTCCATTTCATGAGCGAAGCGCAGGTAAATGGTCTGATCCGCCTGAGCCAGTATCTCGTAAAGGTCCCGGATGTAGGTATCGTAATGCCCATGCTGCATTTTGGACAACACCTGACGGTCGTGATTGGCTTCTGCATCTTTAAAGGGCTCGGCCGTGACAATCACTTCGTGCCCCCGGTCCAAGGCATCCTGCAAATCTTTTTTAAAAGGCCCTTTTTCTAAGTCTGCCCAGTTGACGAACAAATGCTCTACAGTCACACCCGGCAGTCCGGTCAGCCGGTCTTTTGGGTCATAAACGCCTACCCGGAAATTACTTTTTCCCACCTTATTGGTGACTGCTGTACCGAGAGGAATATCTGCAAGCGGCTCTTGGGCCTGAACAGCCTCCTTAAGCCCTTCCTGAACCTCCGTTGTCGGTACATCCTCAAAAGCAAAGACCGCAATAGGCTTATCAAAAAAACGCAGGCGATGGACTTTCCGGTACAATTCTTCACTCACTGAATGATAAGGCGGATAGGGCTTGGGCTGCGCCTCTGACTCATGGGCTATATCCAGGCTGATAACATCTACCACGTCAGGACCGGGCCAATATTCTTCCAGCCCAGGGTATCCCGCCGGTCCCCAGATGAACTTTACGTCCGGATTGACGGCACGGGCAGTGGTTACGAAATGCCGGTAAGCGTCCGTGTAAAGCTTGTGGTATTTCAGCTGCCAGGGGTAATCCTGCGCATCCACTTCCATGGCCTCTCCCCAGCGTAGATAGACCGGTGCACGGTGCGCTTTCAGTTTTCCCGCCAACTGCCGGATACGGGCATCATAATCCCCTCGGATAGTGGCATTAAGGTTCGCGCCGTAGCTATCGCCAAATCCGGGCTCCGCCAGGGCCCGTACAGTAAGCACCAGAGACTCTTTTTTGTCGATCAGATTATAAAAATCATCCAACTCCGCCTGATTCAGGGAGGTTTTCCACCATTGAAGCAGGTAGCTCTGTGCACCTGTCAGGGCGGAGTGATCAGCAGAATCGGAAACGGCCATGACTTCCCGGAACAAAGGCCTTGGCCCTGCACCCACCGACCGGTCAAAAAACACCCGGTAAAAAAACAAGGCGAGCATTACGGCCGCAATAAAGAGCAAAAGTGCTTTTAGGTTTTTATGCATAAGAGTGGCATTTAGGGCTCTATCGTCTGCTCCTCACAGTACCTGATCAGCGCCCGGTAAATATCGCTGCGGTTAAGCAGATCGGGGTTGCCGATAATGACAATATGGTTGCGCGCCCGGGTCAGGGCAACGTTCAGTTTGCGGTCTACGCCTTCTTCAGACAGTGAAGTGAGCATCGCCAGCTGATTGAGGGAATTGGTGCAAAGGGAAATGATGATCACATCCCGCGCACCGCCCTGATAGCGCTCTACGGTGTCGATAGTGAGCTGCTCCAGAGGCGCCCCCTGCTCCTCCAATACCGATTTGATTTGAGCAATTTGCGCCCGGTAAGGCGTGATTACGCCAATGCTCCCTTCGTGCAAACGCCATCCCTGCTGCCGGAATAGCTGTTGGTAGGCCCGTATGACCTCCCCCACTTTTTCGGCTTCATAAGCATTAGTTTTTTGAGTAGCGCTGCGGTCATCGGCCGGTGTGGGGAGGAAAATGACCCGGCGGGAAGCAAGGTGCTGAAGAAGCTCATCAGTTTCTTCTTCCAAAGCGACAGATAATAATCGTTTTTGCTTTTGAGCAACGGGAACTGAATCCGGCAAAATTTTCAGGCTGTTTTCGTAAAAAAACTGGTTCGGGAAGCGCATAATGTCCTCATGCATGCGCCCCTGATGGCTTAGCTGTGCATAGGCCCAGTCCCAGCCATTCTCCCGGCACCGCTTGAAAAGGCGCTCAAAAAGGGAATTGCGCAGGTTGTACAGCCCAAGGTTATGCAGCATCGGGTCTTCAATCTGCGACACCACCGGGTCCTGTACCACCACCGCAGGCAACTGCTTATGGTCACCGATCAGGATAAACCGCTCGAATTGCGGCAGTAAGCCCACCAGCATAGGTTCCAGAATCTGCGAGGCTTCGTCGATGATCACCCGGTTGAAATGCTTCAACAGCAATAGTTCCTGTTTGCCCGCTACCGAGGAGACTGTGCCTACTACAATGCGGTGCTTATCAATAATAGTTTTTAAGGCTTCCCGGTCTTCCACCCCTTTGATTTTTTCTTGCAGGAGCTGCCCCTGATATTCAGGGGACGTGCCATAGCGGGAGCCTATACGTAGATAATGCTGCCGGATGTCCGGGCGGAGCCGTTCAATGGAGGCACAAATCTCATCCACTGCGCGGTTGGTGTAAGCCAGTAGCAGTAAGGTTTCTTCCGTTTCTTCAAACAGATACCCCACCAGGTGCTTGAGCATCATACTCGTCTTGCCAGTACCGGGCGGGCCCCACAGCAAAAAGTAATCTTCAGCAGCCAGCGCTTTCCGGAAGATATCCTGTTGCTCGGGGGTAAGCTCTGCGCTCACGGGTATGTCTTCTGGTATCCCCTCCCGGGGCGGGTCCTGTGTGAGCAGCAGGCGCTGCCGTTCCTTTGGGCTATTGGCAAAAGCGTACAGCCCCCGGTACATGGTGTTGAAACTGCTGTCCAGCAAGTCGTGCTCCAGGTTCCACAACGGCTGTTCCTCAAAAATCCGGGTATTGAACTGCCTGCTGCGCAGGCGGACCACCACCTGCTCGTTGTTGATGTGGACGATGGAGCATTTGAAAATCTGATTCGACAGCACGGCCTGCCCCTCCTGATGCGGGTAAAGGACTGCTATATCACCCATCCTGAAATTGGCCAGGGGGTTAGTGTCCTCCGATTTCTGAAAAGTAATGGTGGGCTCCTCTTCCTGAGCATTCAGTTCCTGCACGGTCAGGTGGCTGATGATATCAAAGCCTGCCTGTTTTTCCTCAAAGCTGTTCAGCCAGAGGGAAGCCAACCCATTGACCTGCTCCATGCCTTGCGCTCCTGCTTTAGCGAGCTGATGCTCCCGGGCAATTAGTCCCGAAAAGGCAATGAAATATCGTTTGGCGACAGCCCCCATGCCCTGATACACTTTTTCAAAGACCTCCATATCCCGCCGGGTAAACCCCTTGAGGTTGCTCTGCCGGCGGGGGCTGAGTTTTCCGAACAGCCGGTTGCCCTGCTCAAGCAGGTCACCCGCTGCCGGGTCTCCGAGTTTGGCCAGCAGCCGCTCTATAGCTACGAGTTGGTTACGGACTTGCAAGGCTTCGTACTGCTGCGCCTGAATGCGGGGCGCATAGCGCAGTTGGCGGTCGTCCTGCCCGGAGTAAAGAATATAATTGGCGGGGTCTACCGATTTCCCAAAAGCAGAACGCACCATCAGGTCATACAGCAACGTCTGCGTGTAGTGGTTTGCACTAAGCCCGTAGGTATTGGGCATGAAAGGTTTGCCACTTTTCAGCTCTACGATGCTTGCCCGGTCAGCCCCGAGGTGCAGCAAATCAAGGCGCCCCTGCAGTCCGTAGGTTTCGGCGTAAAAGCTCGGCTCCAGATAGCAATCTTCAGGTGTAATGCCCTGCTCCCGAAAGCCTTCCTTCACCATTTGCTTCAGGTTGAGAAAGTGCTTTTGAGATTGCTGCATGATTTCCCGGACTTCCCGGTTCTCGAAGAGGCAGTACTGAAGGGGATTATTCACAAAGGTTTGCCGGAAGACTTCCCGGAAAGGCAGCTCGGAATCGCTCATCAACTCATCGAGGAAGAAGT
Source organism: uncultured Phaeodactylibacter sp. (assembly GCA_913057245.1). Classification (GTDB taxonomy): domain Bacteria; phylum Bacteroidota; class Bacteroidia; order Chitinophagales; family Saprospiraceae; genus Phaeodactylibacter. The sequence continues at coordinate 15,704 of CAJXNH010000039.1, read as the reverse complement.
TGGCGATGTTACCGATCATAAGGTATTTGTTCGGCTCTTTGGGCAGGTATTTCTTAAGCAGGTAGGGCCAGGGGTTGGTGCCGTCTGGCTGGAAACATTCCGCTACAGCGGTCACATCCATGAGATAGTCCGGCTCCACCACAAAGGCGCGGGGATGGTAAAAGCCCTGATCGTCCACCTCCACATCAAGCAGGTTCAGCACCAATGGGAAGCCAAAAACGGAGCGGATCGCTTCGATAGTTGGCATGAAATTATCGTTGCGGTTGGCATCATTGTACTGTACCCGGACAACGGTATCGGCCTGGGCTTCATCCCGAACCAGCAATTGCTCGGCTCCCTCATCGTCCTCAAGTACCACCACTCTTGCCTGCGGGATAAACTTTTCGACTTTGTGAGCTTTCATACCCGAAGGCCAGGCTGGCGGATAGTCGCCTCGAAGGTGTTCCGGCAGAGGAGTGTCCAGCAGTGCCTCAATCATATCGAGCAATACCTTAAGCCCCAGCGCGCGAATGTTGTCATCAACCGCATCGGGTTGCCGCATGGCTTTCAGGGCCCGTTTCCGGAATTGGTGCAGGTAAAATTGCAGGCGCTTGTCCACCTCATCGCGGTGGCATACATAGGCCATACGGGCAAAAAGCGTGGAAAACTGTATACGCTCGGCTTTGGTACACTCTACAAAAAGCAGGGTGAGCAAACGATAAAAAGCCGCTACCTGATCACCGGGCGGCATCTCATCATTGCGGACAACCTTGTTTACTTCCTGGTAAAAGAGCTCCGCTAGCGCTGGTTTGTTGAGCTGATCGGACATAGCAGCAATATACGGCCAAATCCGGGAAGTTTGCAAACGCAATTACCCCTCCAGCTTACTTCGGACTTCCTCCAGCTGATGCTGCGTTTCCTTGATCTGTTCCTCAAGGTTGAATTTCATGGATGGATCGAAGGCTTTGATTAGGGCTTCGTTAAAAGAGTTGAGTTTGCGCTGCAGAAGCGTTGCCTGATTCTCCAGCCCCTGCCGCTCAAGGTCGCTCAGGGTGTTGGTGGTTTGCCCGCTGGCATTGGAATGGGCAGGCTGCTCCTCCTGCACTTCGCCCAGGATCAGGTCTTCTTCCTCCAGGCTGTCCACCAGGTCAATCATTGCATACTGAATCTGATTAAAGGTCAGCTGTGCGGATTCACTGCGGATGGTGCCCTGATTTTGCTCCCGCTTGGTACGGTTGTAACGGGCCTGCTGCATGATGATGTCGGTCTCCCGGTAAGAATCATCGGAAATCAGCTCATTGAGCGTATCAAACACCCGCTCAAATTCTCCGGCAGCGAGGAAGCCTTTGAGTTGTTTTTTCAACCCCTTGAGGGTGGTGGGTTTGGCTTTTTTCGGAGCCGTGTTTCCCGGCGAACCGCCACGGGGAGCATCGTTGCCGCCACGGGTTGGCACAGGCTCAGCCGATGCTGTCCTGCGCTTCTCCTGCACAGGGGCGTAGGCGAAGTCCTTCAGGCGGAACATAAACTCGCCGCCCATATCGCCCACATCATACAAAGCTGCGCCACGTGGCAGCTGGTCCTTTACATTTTGCCCTACGGCATCGAGCACCATATTGCAAAACATGGACACCCGAAGGCGTTGATCCTGATTGTTTTTCAGGACCGCAAGGACCGCTTGCGCAAAAGGGCTGTGCTGCCCGGGCCGGCCGTCAGAAACCGGCTCGTTGCGGCCCGCTGTAAGCAACCACCGGGACGGCATGCTTTCCAGCCGGTCGATGTAGCTAGTGTCCCGCTTTTGGGTAAAAATACTGCCCGAGTAGCAGGAATCGGTTATAATAAAGGTGTGTTTGCTTTTGATGGCACGGATCAGGCGCGTGATCAGGTCAAATGAAATATAGGAGCCAATATGGTTTTTGCGGGCATCGTAAGGAATCCAATACCCCACATCCAAAGCCTTGTCGTACTCGCCGTGCCCGGCAAAGTACATCAAAAAATTATCGTCCTCGCCGATCACGTCCACCAGACTGCGGAGGTGCTGCGTTATATTGGCCTGCGTCGCTTCCTCGTCAAAATGGCAGTGTGTGAGGTCCGCATCGAACTGATACTTTTCCTCCAGCACCGTTTTTATTTTTTCAGCATCCATGCGGGCGTTGTAGAGCTCAGGCATAGCAGTGTACTGATCGATGCCTACGATATAGAGGTAGTTCTTGCCTTGTGGCTGATAGGTGCTGAGGTCCATCCCTCCGAATCCTGACATAGTGCATTTGGCTTAGTTCGGTGGCTAATATAGGTTTTTTTGAGATTAGTCTGTACGATGCGCTATGGTATCTTCCGGCACCCACACCTCCATAGGCTGCACCGGGTGCCCGTCGCTCCACTGCCCCATAAAAGCAGCTTCGGGGCCACATCCTTTCGCCAGTTCGCAGTACTCCCCGCGCAGCTCGCAAGCCATCATGGCATCGAGCATTTTCCAGTAGGCATAGTAATCGGCAGCATTTTCCTGTGCCACCCGGCGGGCGCGCTTCAGAGAGAGATTTTCAACAACGCCGTCGAACGCAGGGTCCATCGCATAGCATTCATTATGCCCCGCCGTAAGTTCAGGAGTACCGTGAGCATCCGGGAACTGCCGCATCAGAAAGCGGTAAGGCGTTTCGGTTGCCGTCTGATAAACCATATGCCCAAGTTCTTCCCCAACCACATAGTCATTGACACTCACGATGACGCCTAACCGGGTTTGAGGGGAAATGCCCCGATAGGACTGCAGCAGCCCCCCTTTGAGCGGGCCGGTGCCGGGGGCACACAGTAACACACCTTTAGGGTGTGGAAGGTCCAGTTCAGCGTATCGGGCAGCAATATGAGCAGAAATCGCGCCACCGTAACTATGCCCCGCGATGAAAAAAGCATTCGTATCCGGGCGTACCCGGCCTGCTTCTTCAGACAGCAACTCCAATGCCGATCGAATACCTTTTGCAGCATTTGGCACGAAGTGTTTTGAGCCGGGAAATAACAGATTTTTCTGATACCGGGGATAGATGACAATATTGCCCTGCCGGACGATATGCCGGATCCATGCCCCGTAAATCATAGGATTGATTGCCCCATAACCATGATGAAACACCACTACCGGGGCGTTTTCCGGTACAGGCGCAGCGGGCTCGAATAACCAAAAGCCATCAGAACGGCGGGCATAGTCAGAAAAGGTTACCTCAGCGTGTAAGTAGTTTTGTCCTCCCGGCCCCTCCGCCGGCTGAACAGGAGCGGCAGGTTTTTCAGTGTCATACGAATACATCATACTGCCGATCAGTAATAAAGTGGGAATCCATACATTAGTCATACGCATCAAAACGGGATTTTGCCCGGAATGTTTTAATCTGTCGGCCAACACACATCCGCTTCCGATAAGCTTTGAAAAAAAGTGTACATTTACGCCAAATCAGAGCAGCGCTTCATGCCATCAATCGCAGTAGAACAACCTGTAGGAATTATTGGAGCAGGCAGCTTTGGCACCGCAATTGCCAATCTCCTCGCGTATAATGTGGATGTACTGTTGTACAGCCGGCAGGCGCCTATTGTGGAGAAAATTAATGAAACGCACCGCCACCTTGACGTGGACCTGTCGCCCAGAGTCCGCGCCACTAATGACCTCGAGGAGTTAGCGAAATCCTGCACCCTGATTTTTCCGGTCGTCCCCTCCAACAGCTTCCGCAAAATGATGCACAGCCTGGGACCCCACTTACGCCCTTACCACATTCTGATACACGGCACCAAAGGATTTGATGCGCCGGAGCAGGAATTCCAGAATGGGGATAATGGCAAGCCGCTTTCCAGAAACGACGTGAGCACAATGAGTGAAGTCATTTTACAGGAAAGTGTCGTACGCCGGGTAGGCTGCCTGTCGGGGCCCAACCTGGCCAGTGAAATCATGGAAGGGCAGCCAACCGCAACAGTGATTGGTAGCGCCTACGATGAGGTAATCAGCCTTGGCAAACGGGTACTTAGCAGCGAGCATTTTCATGTGTTTGGCACCTACGATCTGCTCGGGGCTGAACTGGCGGGTGCTTTGAAAAACATCATCGCTATCGGTTCAGGCGTACTGAAGGGTAAAGGGTTGGGCAAGAATATTCAGGCTATGCTCATCACCAGAGGCCTCACCGAAATGGTGTACTTTGGCAATGCCATGGGTAGCGAAAGCAGTGCTTTTTTCGGAACTGCTGGTATAGGAGACCTGGTGGCTACGGCTACAAGTAAAAACAGCCGGAATTTCACCTTCGGCTACCGCCTCGGGCAGGGCGAGGCCATCGAAGACATAGAGGCGACCATGCCGGAACTCGCAGAAGGCGTACGCACCCTTCAAATCGCCCGAAAACTGGCCCGGCATTATAAGCTCAGGGTGCCCATCACCGATATGCTTTACAAAATTGTATTTGAAAACTTTGATATAGACCGCGCGATCCACTTCCTGATTACGTATCCTTACGATGTGGACGTAGACTTCATCTGACCAGAACAACAATCATTATGATGCAGAAAGTCATTCCTCACCTTATTGCCCTGGGCATTTTCTTCGCCCTTTGTGCCGCATTCTTTTTCCCGCAGCTGCAAGGCAAAATGCCGCAGCAGGGGGATATTATTCAGTACCGGGGCATGTCGCAGGAAGTACGGGAATACAAGGAACAAACCGGTGAAACCTCCCTGTGGACCAATGCCATGTTCGGAGGGATGCCCACTTATCAGATCAATACTGTGAGCGAAGGCAATTCCCTGAAAGTCCTCGACAACATCGGCACGCTGGGCATGAAGCCGCCGATTGGCCGGTTCTTTCTGGCTATGGCAGGGTTTTACCTGCTTATGGTTGTATTGGGCGCTAACCCCTGGCTGGCGGTGATCGGTGCCATTGCCTTTGGCCTGACCACCAACAACCTCATCCTCTTCGAGGCGGGCCACGAGACCAAGGTCAAGTCTATTTCTTACCTCCCCATCGTGACGGTGGGGCTGCTCATGGCTTTCCGAAAACGCTACCTGCTGGGCGGCATTCTGTTTGCGACAGGGCTGGGCCTGAACATCATGGCTAACCACGTGCAGATGACGTATTACTTCGCCCTTACCCTCCTCATTTTCGGTGTGGCAGAGCTGATCTACAACATCAGGCGCAACCGCCTGCCTCACTTCGCCAAAGCAGCAGGTGTACTGATTGCGGGCGGACTGCTGGCCCTTGGCGCTGCGGCTTCCAACTTGTGGATCACCTACGAATATTCCAAAGATACCATGCGTGGGGAGCCAATCCTGGAAACCACTGGCGATGCCTCCTCCAGCAGTGAAACAGACGGGCTGGCCTGGGATTATGCCATGCAGTGGAGCAACGGGGTAGTTGATTTATTTGCCTCCTACATCCCGGGAGTAGCCGGTGGTGGATCACAGGAAGCGATTGGGAATGATTCAGCGATCGCCCAGGATTTGAGGCGCAAAGGTGCGCGCCTGCCTGCCAACTTTAAGGCGCCACTCTACTGGGGTGACCTGCCCTTCACGAGTGGCCCGATTTACTTTGGCAGTATTGTATTTTTCCTCTTTCTTATGGGGCTCTTCCTGGTCAAGGGGCCGGTGAAATGGTGGATTGGCCTGGGTACCCTCCTGACGATGCTGTTGTCGATGGGTAATAACCTGGAGGGCTTCAACCGGTTGTTTTTCGATTACTTCCCCCTGTATAACAAGTTCAGAACGCCTAACTCCATTTTGAGTGTCACGGCATTTTTGGTGCCGGTACTGGGCTTCCTGACGCTGCACAAGATCATCAACCAAAAGGTAACCAAAGAGGAAGCCCTGCGCAGCCTCAAGATCGGCGGAGGTATAGCCGCCGCCATTGCCCTGTTCTTTGCCTTGCTTGGCCCTTCTTTTTTCGATTTCAACAGTGCGGGTGATGCCCGCCTGGAGCAAAGTGGTTTTGACCTGGGCGCCGTCCGTGCCGACCGGCAGTCCCTGATGCGGGGGGATGCTTTCCGCACCCTTATCCTGGTATTGCTCAGTGGTGGATTGCTTTGGGCTTATTTGCAGGAAAAAATAAAGCTCAATATCCTGCTGCTTGGGCTCGGTGTACTGATCACTTTTGACCATTGGACGGTAGGCCGGCGCTATGTGGATGAAGACCTATTCGTAACTGAGCGGCAGTACTTTGCCAGCCTTGCACCCCGCCCGGTGGATGAGCAAATACTGCAGGATACCGACCCGCACTACCGGGTTTACGATGCCTCGATCAACACGTTCAACAGTTCCAAGGCTTCCTACTACCATAAAACCATTGGTGGCTATCACGCTGCCAAGCTGCAAAGAGCACAGGACCTGATCGACCGCCACCTCAGTCAGGGCAACCAGAAAGTGCTGGATATGCTGAATACCAAATACTTTATCGTCGGGCAGTCAGGGCAGGAACAAGTAAAGCAAAATCCAAACGCCCTTGGCAATGCCTGGCTGATCAGCAATTTCCAAACGGTAAATTCTGCCAATACTGAGATTGATGCGCTCAACGATTTTGACCCCGCAACTACGGCAGTCGTGCATCAGGATTTCCAGGAATATATTGCCGGGTTGTCGCCATCCGGTACAGGACAGGTACAGCTCACCAGCTATGCGCCTAACAAACTGACTTATGAAACGACCGTGCAGGGCGATCAGTTTGCCGTCTTCTCTGAAGTCTGGTACGGTCCCGACAAAGGCTGGCAGGCTTACATTGACGGGCAGCCGGTAGAGCACATCCGGGTGAACTATATCCTGAGAGGGCTTAAAATCCCCGCCGGGCAGCATGAAATCACCTTTGAGTTTTCACCTGCTTCCTTTGACCGGGGTGTGATGGTGTCCCGTATTTTCAGTAGCCTGATCCTTTTGGGGCTCATTGGTTATGTGGGGTACAATGGCTATCAGTTTTATCAAAATCCACCAGCGGCCCCTCAACCAAAGGATGCAGGCAGTAAGCAGACTCAGCCTGCAGCCACCCGCACCCAACGCAAAAAGAAGAAAAAATAATGCCAAAGGATAGCCACGTCGCGGTGGTCGTCCCTTACCGCTTTGTGCCACCCCATAACGGCGGGCACAAAGCGGCATTCGGGCTGTGCCGGTTCCTGGCGGAGCGTACCCGGCTCACTGCCATTTCAACACCTGATAATACCGATGATGCCGCGCCATTCCAACTGAAAGGCCTGCTAAGCAGTGGTGTAGCCCGCTATGTGCTACCGGGAGGCGCCATGCGCATTAGCCGGTATTTCAAAGAAAATGGTGTGGACCACTGCATCGCCTTTCAGCCCTTCATTGCCTTGTTGTTATACTGGCCGTGCAATAGGCAGGAGGTTAAACTTTCCATCTACATCCAAAATCTGGAGTACCAGCGGTTCCGGAGCATGGGAAAGGCATGGTGGCCTTTGATCTTCGCTGCCGAGTGGCTCGCTTTCCGGCTGGCGCATCACCTTTACTTCATTTCTCCGGATGAAGTTGGGCCAGGGCAGCAGGCCTTTGGGCTTTTGCCCGAAAAGTGCAGTGTCTTGCCCTATGGCACCCCTCATCCCCGCCAACCGGAGCGTCAACGGGCCCGGGCAAGTATCCGACAAAAGCACGGCTACGGTGAGGAGGAATGCCTCATTATTTTTTTCGGGCCACAGACTTATCAGCCTAATTTGGAAGCCGTAGTGCGCATCATTGAGCACATTGAGCCGGCCTTTTGGCAAATGGCAGATTTCCCCTACCGCTTCCTGATCTGTGGAGGCGGGCTGCCAGCGCAGTACGACAAATTAAGGGCTTACCAAAATGTCGAATACCTGGGCTATGTGGAGGATATCGAAGCCTACGTTCAGGCAGCTGACCTGATGGTGAACCCGGTCAATTCCGGTGGTGGAGTGAAGACTAAACTGGTAGAAGCGATTGCGTTGGGCACTACCGTAGTCTCCAGCTTCACCGGCGCGCTTGGTGTACTCCCGGAAGCCTGCGGGCCAAAGCTCAGGCGGGTAGCCGATGAAGACTACACAGCATTTGCGGAAACGCTATTGCAATGCTTCCGAGACGGGCAGGTGCCTACCCCGGCAACTTTTTACAGCAGGTATTACTGGGGGAATATTGTGCAGTCCGTTAGCAGTTAGTCCGAAAAGCCTTACCTTTGCCAGCCATCAAAAACAATTACCGTGACCAAAGCAGAAATCAAGACTGAAAAGGGCACCATGAAAGTCGAATTCTACGACGAGGATGCCCCGAATACCGTTGCTAACTTTGTGAAGCTATCCAAGGACGGCTACTACGATGGCCTGACGTTCCACCGCGTCATCCCCAACTTCGTCATTCAGGGCGGATGCCCACGTGGCGATGGCCGTGGCGGCCCCGGCTATACCATCGATTGCGAACTTGATGGCGGCAATCAGTACCACGACCGTGGCGTACTGTCTATGGCGCACGCCGGACGGAACACCGGAGGCTCTCAGTTTTTCATTTGCCACAGCCGGGACAACACCGCTCACCTGGACGGTAACCACACCTGCTTCGGTAAGGTAGTGGAAGGCCTGGATGTGATCGACGACATCCGTCAGGGCGATAAGATTGAGGCCGTGGTGATCCACGAGGAGGCTTAATCATTCCAAATTACAGCGCAAAACCATACCAATGAATCTGCTCCAGCAAATTTTGCAGTCCAAGGCCCTGGAACGCACTAAGCGATTCGTCGGCAAACAGTCCGGGCTCTACCTCAAGCTCAAGCGTTTCACCCCTTCTGCCAGCGAAGAGATGCGGACCGCTATGCTTTGCAAGCATATGGGCATCACCCACGTGGTGGATATCGGTGCAAATACCGGGCAATTTGCGGAGTCGCTTTACGATTTTGGGTTTTCGGGCAAGGTTGTCTCCTTCGAGCCGGTAGCCGCCGCCCGGGAAGAGCTGGAAAAACGCTCTGCCCCCTACCCCAACTGGACGATTGCGGAGCGCTGTGCCATCGGAGCTGAGGACGGCACCATCACCATGAATGTGTCTGATGATACCGTCTTCAGCTCAGCTTTGCCGATCAAGGATTCCTACGTTTCCCACAATCAGAAGTCGAGGATTGTCCGGCAGGAAGAAGTCCCGGTGTTTCAAATCGATACCATCCTCCCGAGGTATATCAAAGACCCGGACAACGCCAGCATACTCTTCAAGATTGATACGCAGGGCTTTGAAAAACAAGTGCTGGACGGCGGGAATGAGACCCTTTCCAAAGCCAAAGGATTGAAGATTGAAATCCCGCTTTATGCGATTTACGAGAATACGGAATTTCAGTTTTTCGATATTATGGACCTCGCACGGCACCACGGATTCCAACCCTACAGTTTCCATGTAGAAGGCGTAGACCTTACCACTGGGCGGGTGAATACCATTGATGGCCTGTTCTTCCGGGAAGACTAAAAGGAAATATGAAGTACGTCATCGTCATGCCGGCCTACAATGAGGAGGGCTTCATTGGAAGCGCCATTGAGTCCATTGCAGCGCAGACGCTGATCCCACAGCGCCTGGTCATCGTCAATGATGGCTCTACGGACCGTACCCGCGAAATTGTGGAGGGCTATCAGCAAACCTACTCCTGGATTCAGCTGGTCAATAACGATAAAAAAGAACAGCGGGCGGCGGGCTCCAAAGTCGTACGTGCGTTCTACCTTGGGTATCAGCAAATTCAGGATGCCTACGACTTTCTGGTCAAACTCGACGCTGACCTTACCCTGCCCACCCACTATTTCGAGCGCATCGCTTCCCTGTTCCAGGCTGACCCAAAACTGGGCATCGCCGGCGGCACCATTGCCATTGAAGAAAACGGTGAATGGGTGTACGAGAATTTTTCGGATGTTGATCATGTCAAAGGTGCCTTCAAGTCCTACCGGAGGGCGTGCTTTGAGCAAATTGAGGGGCTGCGCGCCTCTATCGGCTGGGACACCGCTGATGAACTACTGGCCCGTTTCCACGGCTGGAGCATTCAGGTCGACCCGGAGCTACAAGTCAGGCACTACCGGGTACTGGGGGCGGAGACCGGTTCCGTCAAAATCCGTGTTAAGGTTGGCAATGGCATGTACCGCCTGCGCTACGGATTTTTCATCACCTTCATCAGCGCCATCAAAGCCGGCTATCTGAACAAGCCGTATGGCATTACCGGGCTCGCTGTGCTCTGGGGCTGGCTGCAATCCTTCCTAAAACAGGACGAATTTATCGTGACTGAAGAGGAGGGGCGGTTTATCCGGCAGTTTAGGAAGGGCAGGATGCGGGCGAAGCTAAGCGGCCGGCAGTAATTAGCGGTACAAAATCGTTGTGCCTTTTTCTGTATAGAGATACTGCTCTTTAAGGCCGTAAGCTGCTTTCCATTTTTGGATCGTTGCTTGTTCATCCGGCCGGTTGGTGTCATCCAAAATGATAACCGCTTTATCGCTGAGCTTTTCCAACAACAACGGTAAGGCCGGGAAACGTGCTTCTTTTTGAATATCTTCCGGCGGCCCATCGATGATTAGCAAATCGATATCCTCAACGTTTGACAGACCCGAAATATCGTACCATTTCCAGTCGGAGCCATTCAATGAGTAGCTTTTGAGCGGCGCAAAAAGGACTTCGCTGTTAGGGTTTTCTACTTTGCGAGCCGTTTCTTTTGCATATTTTTCCAAGTGATCGAGCGCATAATGCCGGGCTTCACTATTCACTGATCTCAGCCATTCTGAAATAACAACGGTAGAGACACCGGAGCCTGCTTCAACGATAATTTTAGGCTGCAGCTGAATGCAATGCTCGACAATGACCTTGAAGAAATCCGGCGACCCCGCAATCACCCGCATTGGGGGAAAGGCGACTTTAGGCTGAAACTGCTGGTAAATCCATTGCATGCTTTCCACCTGATTGGTATCATGCACACGATCGAGCTGAAGTTTATAAATCAACTGTACTATTCGAAAGCCAAGAATGATAAACCCCAGGCTAATCAAAGCCAGGCCGGGAAGAAGAAAGCCCGGATACCCCAGATATTCCAGTAAAAGCAGCGCCAATACGCAGAGCGCGCTCAATGCTGCGGCTGCTTTGAAAAAGGAAAAGGTCGTGTAGATTTTTTGCTTTGTCATGGGGCGAAGTTATCATATTTGACGGAGAAAGGAACGTACCCGGTCGACCATACTTGGAGAAACAGATGGATTATTTCGGATATCCCATTCTGCTAGCGCTGCCTCCAGGTCTCCCTCGGCCCCAATGGCATTCCAAAACCGCCGGAACCCTGTTTTGGCCTCTTCCAGGTCAACCTGAATACGGTTGGGCTTGTCCCTCAGAAAATAACCAACGTTCTGATGTACAGTGTCTACGTAATCTGCACAAAACTCCAGCCCACGTTCCCGAGGGCGCATGAGGATACCCTCCGTGTAAGCGTCGATGATGCTTCGCGCCCTGCCCCATCGCCGGTTAAAGCTCGCCGCCGTAGCCTCCACATCCCGCTTGAGGTGCACATAAAACGCATCCTTGCCATATTTTTTACCTAACTTGCCGAGCATCCAGCTCAGGCGGTTGTCTGCTTCAATGTGCTGATCCGGGTAGGCCACACGGGCTTCGCCCAAAAGGGTCGACCGGGTTTCGTGGCCCGCCGTGTAGTTGGTGATGTGCTGGCAGGCTCTGATGAATGTCATAGACCCACTCCTTCCGGTACACAGTATAAAGACGTTCATCTCAGTTTCAATCATTTTGCTGCATGGGAAGCATTAAGCGTCAGGGAATTGGCTCCGGCCTGTTTATGTACATCGGCTTGCTGATTGGTTTTGCCAACAATATCCTCTACCCACGTATGGTGGGCGAGGAGGTGCTGGGCTTTACCAACTGGCTGATGGAACTGGCCATGCTGTTTACGCTGCTCGCGAGTTTTGGGAGCAACGCCACCATTATCCGCTTTTTCCCATATTTCAAAAATAAAGACGAGCAGCACAGCGGCTACCTGTCTTTTCTCTTTCTGCTCCGTACCCTCGGGTTATTGGCCACCGGGTTGGTGCTCTATCTTGCCAAAGATTTCCTGCTCCGGGTTTATGGCACCGATGAAGGTCAGACTTTTGTAGATGATTACTATAACCTGCTCTTCGTGGCGCTTGCGATGGTCGCTTACCTGGAGTTGCTTGAAAACTACCTGGCAGCTTTGCTGCGGCCCAGGGTGCCTACGTTTTTCCGCGATGTCTTCGCCAGAGTGCTGGCATTGGGGTTTATACTGGCGTATGGCTTCGGGTATATCAGCTTGTCTGCCTTTATTGTGCTTTATTTATGCCGGTTTGTGGCAAGCATAGCAGGTATGCTGGGCTTTACCTGGTATATTGGCGAACTGCACCTGCGCAGCGGATGGCCGGTATTCCGGAAGCCGGTTTTTAAAGAGATCGCTAGTTATAGCTTTTACTCGGTTTTTGCAAGCCTGGGCAGCAAAATCACCACCAAGATCGATATCCTTATGATACCTGCACTGCTCAATTATGCAGCTGCGGGCATCTATACGGTCTATATGTTTTTCGCGCAGGTCATCATTATCCCGCATCAGGGGCTGGCCAAGATCGCCTCTCCCCTGCTGGCGGATGCCTGGAAACGGGAGGATTTTGACGAAATTCAGGATTTGTACAGCCGCCTGGCACTCAGCAATCTGGCAGTGGGTATCCTAATTTATGTGGGTATCCTGATCAATCTGGATCACATTGCCACTATCCTTGGGGAAGGTTTTGAAACGGGGAAAATGGTGGCGGTCTTTCTGGGGCTGGGCCAACTGGCACACGCAGCGAATGGCTATAACGGATTATTGCTCAACTATTCCCCGCTTTTCCGGTACGACCTCCTGTTCAAAGGCGCCACCGCTATCCTGACCATCATCACGAACTATCTCTTCATCAACTGGCTGGGCATCACCGGGGCGGCATTGGCTACCGCGCTGACGATCGTATTGATTAATGTTTTCATACAGTCTTTCATCTACCGGCATTATCAAATGCACCCTTTCTCGTGGCGGATGCTGGGGCTGGCAGGGGTTGGCCTGGCCTGCCTGGGGGTAGACTACCTTATTCCGGTTTGGGAATGGCATTTTCTGGCCGATCTCGTCCTGCGCTCGGGTGTGGCCACCCTGCTCTATTGCACAGCAATCATTGGGCTGCGGCTCACGCCGGATATTTCAGACTTCTTTTGGGAGTACTTCGGCAAGGCAAGGGCGCTATTGAAGCGATAAAGCTTTTTCTGCATCCCGGAACATTAAGTTCACCCATCCCGTGTACATTTTGGCGGAGGGATGCAGCCCGTCCTCTGCGAGCAGATCAGGATTTTGCAAGCCCTCCCTGGACATCGGGGTGACGTTTATAAACGGAATGCCGTAAACCTCAGCTTGCAGCTCCAGATAGCCATTATACTTTTCAATTTCTGAGGAGATTTGCGCAGGCTCACCAAAATTCTGCCCAAAGGGCGTGTAGGCATAATCAGGCACTGAAACCAGTACCAAACGGCTCGTGTCGCCGGCAGCTGCCTCGATTGCAAAGTGCAATAAGTCTTCCAGGTCGCGTTCAAAAGTCACAAAGGGCAGGCGTTGATACTGATTGTTGACACCAATGAGCAGGGTTACAAGGTCGTAGGGCCGGTTAAGTGCTTCTGCCTGCTCTGCGGCATCCAGCAAATCTGAGGAGGTCCACCCGCTCTTGGCGATGATGTCCGGGCCCTTGATGAAAACGGAGTCCTGGTGTACTGCATTCAGACGGGCCGTAAGCTGCACCGGGAACCGCTCCTGTGGCGCCACGGATGCTCCAATCGTGTAGCTGTCGCCCAAAGCCAGGTAGTACAGGGTGTCGATGCCGGATGTACTTTCACCCCCAGAATGTTTCTTTCCGTCAGGTGTGATATCGGTATCCGAGCTGCAAGCCCCTAAAAAAAACATCACTGTAATCAGTACTCCAAAATATATTCTCTCCATTGAATTCAATTCTTTTGTCTTTGTGTTGCATCGTGTGCTTTAAGGACACCCCATCCTCTAAATGTACGCATGAGCATTTAGAAGGTTATGTTTTCCAGCTTACATATCGCCTGTTTTTTTTTATTCTCCTCACCACCTGTCAAAGAAAGTCATCATTAAAGCCGAAAAACAAGCCATTTTGTCACCAAGCACTGTGCCTATCTGCCACTTCGTCTGTTCGCCTAAATATGGCACGCCCATTGAACGCAATTATCAAGCCGCCTGCGCATCCAAGGAAGGTGGGCTAGTTATTTGACCTAAACCAATACCACCCAATGAGCAACGACATTATTACAGACGAAGAAATCATAGAAGAGGTACAATCAGAAAGTGCAGACCAGCAACTACAGCGGGTTGAAAATGTGCTTCCGCAAAACCTGACTATCCTGCCGCTTCAGCAGCGCCCCATTTTTCCGGGGCTGGCCATGCCCCTGACTTTCAAGGGTAAAGAAATAGTGGCTGCCATCAAAAAGGCAGTAGAAGAACAAGATGGTTACCTCGGCTTAGTCCTGACTCAGGAATACAATACTGAGGATTATACCGAATCTGAATTCTACGAACATGGCACCCTCTTCCAGGTCCTCAGAGTCAATGAAGCGGCTCCCGGCGTTGCCCAGGTTTTGGGCCGGGGCGTGTCCCGCTTCCGTAAAAAGCGGGTAGTGCTCGTGAAACCTACTTTGCGCTGGGAGGTACAATACCACAACGAGCCCGAAGAAAAGCCTGATCAGGATCTCAAAGCCTACATGATGGCCATCAGTGGGGAGATCAAATCCCTGCTTCAGCTCAACCCTTTGTTTCAGGAACAAGTCAACATGGTGGTCTCTCAGCTCAACTACGATGCGCCGGGCCTGACGATGGATGTCATCAGCAACCTCCTGTCTTCCGATGCAGAAGTGCTGCAGGAATTGCTTGAAACTTATGACCTCCATGAGCGCGCCCAGACCCTGCTCAAACTGATCAAAGAGGAACTGGAAATTGCCAAAATCCAGAAACGCATCAATCAGCAGATTGAGGAAAAGGTCAACAAACAACAAAAAGAATTCTTCCTGCGCGAGCAACTGAAAGCCATCAAAAAAGAGCTCGGCATGGAGAAGGAGGAAGGCGAATCGGAAATCGAGAAGCTGGAAAAACTTTTTGAAGGCAAGGACCTGCCGGAGGAAGTACAGAAGACCGTAGACGATGAGCTCAACAAACTCCGGACCCTCAACATTCAGTCTCCGGAATTTAACGTCACCCGGACTTACCTGGAAACCATCGGCAGCCTGCCCTGGGGCATTCATTCCGAAGATAATTCAGATATCAAAGCCGCACGCGCGATACTGAATGACGAGCACTACGGGCTGGAAGAAGTGAAAGACCGCATCCTGGAGTTCCTCAGCACCGTGATCAAACGGGGCGCGGTAAGCGGCTCCATCGTTTGCCTGGTCGGCCCTCCGGGTGTGGGCAAGACCTCTATTGGCAAGTCCGTTGCGCACGCCCTGAACCGGGAATTTTTCCGATTCTCCGTAGGAGGTATGCGGGATGAGGCGGAAATCAAAGGGCACCGCCGGACCTACATTGGGGCGATGCCAGGAAAGCTCATTCAGGCGCTGAAGCGGACGGGCACCTCCAATCCGGTCATTATGCTGGATGAGATCGACAAAATCGGCAGCAGCTTCCGGGGCGACCCGGCTTCGGCCCTGCTGGAAGTCCTGGACCCTGAGCAGAACAACAGCTTCATGGACCACTACCTGGACCTGCCTTATGACCTGTCCAA
>CAJXNH010000038.1 GCA_913057245.1 uncultured Phaeodactylibacter sp. | reverse complement strand
AGCCTTGACAACAAGGTCAAAGCAACCAAATTTTGTTCTGATCGGGACTCCCGAAAGTAATTTTCAGGGTAGACCCTGATTTAGCAAGATGGTCACAGTGTATTGAAACAAAATATTTTAAAATGTGCAGGTTGGCAGAAAGAAATTTAGGGATCAGGAATCGCGGATAGAAGTACTGTTTTTATTGCTGTGACCGTGAAGGTACAGGCGATGCATCTAGTATTTTATAAACCCATTCCGCGCTCCTGACTGCGCCTTCCATATACCCTGGGAAGGCATCTGCCGTTTCCGAGCCTGCAAGAAAAAGCCGGCCATTCCAATAAGGCTTTCGGTACATCGCGTGCCCGTTGTTTTGGTGGGGGAGGAGTGCGTGTTCGTAAGGGGCATAGGTGAAAGGCTCCATTGGCCAAACGGCTTCTTCGTAGGAAGCATACTCCAGGGCAGGTTGCCCAAAGAACTTCAAAAGTTGCCCTTCAACCAGCTGTTTTCGGTCCGGGGCGCTCAGGTTTGCCATGTCATTCCTAAGAAAACCCTTTAAAACAAAGTGTCCCTCCTCAGCATCTGTATGGTCATAAAGCTCTATGAACGGGCCCGTATGACTAAAAGCAGTCCCTGTATGCCCATACTCCCTCCAAAAAGGTTGTGCATAAGCCACCCCGGCTTTGATGGACTCGCCCATCCAGGTGTGGGTTTGCTGCAGGAGGCGGATTAAGGTACTCGGCAGGGCAGGCTGTAGTTCTATACGGTGGCTCAGCAAATTAGGCGGAAGGGTGGAAACGACGACTTTGGATTTGATCGTTAATGCTCCACTGAAGGTATAAACCCCATCTGCTTTTGCATGAATCTTTTCAACCGGTGTACCCAGAAGCACGGCCTCATCCGGAAGATGCCGGGCAAGTGCCTGTATCAGTGCGGAAGTGCCTCCCTGTATCCGGTAGCTGGGTTCGTTGTTGGGGGGAAGGGGGACAACCTGTGCCTTATCCTGCCGATGTTGCTCAAACAGCGCCTTAGCCCCCAGGCGCTGCTGAAAAACCGGGAGGTTCAATTCCTGCAGCAGCTGCACCAAATGAGTGTGCTTTTGGCCCAGCCAGGTAGCACCCATGTCAATTTTTACGCCTTCAGTAGTGGTCTTTGTCCATATCCTGCCGCCCAGCCGGTCGCGGGCCTCCAGGATTAGTGCAGCGTAGCCTGCCTTTCTTAGTAAGTAGTTTAGCGTCAGCCCGGTCAGCCCGCCTCCTATGATTAGCACATCTGCTGTTCGCATCGTCTTTGTTTTACCTGCTGTTCCTATCACTAACAATCCAGCCCCAGTTTTGGATGAAAAGGTGGGATTCCGATGAACTGCTCCGGTCATCACTTGTTACAATCTCCTGACAGTAGTTCCTTGTCGCCTTGTTTGTTTGTTGTATAGCTATTGTCTATGCGTCTATAAATACAATAAATATTGTTTATCCTATCTTTACATTTTTAAGCAACCAAATAACCATTCACCATGGAAAAAAATACAGAGCAAAGCAAGCCGAATAACGGTAAGGTCTGGGATGTGAATCAATCCAGCCGCTGCCCGTTTATGAACGGCAGGCTTGAGCACGGCGCTGGTGCGGGCGCTTCCAACCGCGATTGGTGGCCCAACAGCCTCAATCTGACCATTCTCCGTCAGCATTCCGAATTGTCCAACCCAATGGGCAAGGATTTCGACTATGCAAAGGAGTTTGAAAGCCTGGATTACGAAGCCCTGAAAAAAGACCTTCATGCGCTGATGACCGATTCTCAGGACTGGTGGCCAGCCGACTGGGGTCACTACGGGCCTTTCTTCATCCGTATGGCCTGGCACAGTGCGGGTACCTACCGTATCGCCGACGGACGGGGTGGTGCAGGTGCGGGTACGCAGCGTTTCGCGCCACTGAACAGCTGGCCGGACAACGCCAACCTGGACAAGGCCCGCCTTCTTCTGTGGCCCATCAAGCAGAAGTACGGTAAGAAAATCTCCTGGGCTGACCTCATGATCCTGACCGGTAATGTGGCACTGGAGTCTATGGGCTTCAAGACCTTCGGCTTTGCTGGTGGTCGCGAAGACGTCTGGGAACCGGAAGAAGATATTTACTGGGGACCAGAGGGCGAATGGCTGGACGACAAGCGCTACACAGGCGACCGTGAGCTGGAAAATCCACTCGCTGCCGTACAGATGGGCTTGATCTATGTAAATCCGGAAGGGCCTAACGGCAATCCTGACCCGATCGCTTCGGCACACGATATCCGCGAGACTTTTGGCCGTATGGCAATGAACGACGAGGAGACCGTAGCCCTGATTGCAGGTGGCCACACCTTCGGCAAGACCCACGGTGCGGGTGATCCGGAGAAATACGTTGGCGCAGAGCCTGCAGGTGCAAGCATAGAAGAAATGAGCACCGGTTGGAAAAATACCCTTGGCGAAGGCAACGGTGAGCACACCATCACTTCCGGTCTGGAAGGCGCATGGACGGACACACCAACGCAGTGGAGCAACAAGTACTTTGAGAACCTGTTCAAGTACGATTGGGAGCTGACCAAGAGCCCGGCAGGTGCCCATCAGTGGCAGCCAAAGGGTGGCGCAGGTGCAGGCACCGTGCCTGATGCGCACAATCCGGAGAAAAAGCACGCGCCATTCATGCTGACTACAGACCTTGCGCTGCGCATGGACCCGGCATATGAGAAAATCTCCCGCCGTTTCTACGAGAACCCTGACGAGTTTGCTGATGCTTTCGCCCGTGCATGGTTCAAGCTGACACACCGTGATATGGGGCCAAAGACACGCTACCTTGGACCGGAAGTTCCGGAAGAGGAGTTGATCTGGCAAGATCCTGTACCACCGGTAACGCACAAGCTGATCGAGGAGGAGGACATCACGAAGCTGAAGCGCATGATTCTGGCTTCCGGCCTAACTACTGCACAACTCGTGTCCACTGCATGGGGCTCTGCCTCTACTTTCCGCAATTCCGACAAGCGGGGCGGTGCCAATGGTGCACGCATCCGCCTGGCGCCACAGAAAGACTGGGAAGTCAATAACCCAACGCAGCTGGCGAAGGTGCTGGATACACTGGAAGGCATTCAGAAAGAGTTCAACGGTGGCGCAATGGGTGGCAAAATGGTCTCCATGGCGGATCTCATCGTACTCGGTGGCTGCGCCGCTATCGAAGAAGCGGCTAAGAAGGCGGGGTACGACGTAACTGTGCCATTCACACCTGGCCGTACCGATGCCACGCAGGAGCAGACCGACGCTGCATCCTTTGATCCGCTGGAGCCTGCAGCAGACGGTTTCCGCAACTACATGAAGACACAGTACTCAGTTTCCGCAGAGGAAATGCTGGTCGACAAGGCACAGCTCCTTGCCCTTACCGCACCGGAGATGACAGCTCTGGTAGGTGGTATGCGCGTACTGGATACCAACTATGATCAGTCTCAGCGCGGCGTATTCACTGACCGCCCGGGTACACTTTCTAACGACTTCTTTGTGAATGTCCTGGACCTGAGCACCAAGTGGAAAGCCGTTTCGGAAGACGAGACCGTATTCGAAGGGCGTGACCGCAAGACCAATGAGGTGAAGTGGACAGGCACGCGTGTGGATCTCATTTTTGGTTCCAACACGGAGCTTCGCGCCATCGCGGAAGTTTACGGTTGCCAGGATGGAGAAGAGCGCTTTGTGCACGACTTCATTGCAGCCTGGAACAAGGTGATGAACGCAGACCGCTTCGAGTTGAAGCAGTAAACTCTATAGCGATATATAAAGTTGAGAGCAGGTAGTCCGGCAACGGGCTGCCTGTTCGTCGTTTTGGGCAATCCGTTCGGGATTATATACCGGGGCGTTGTCAGGAGGGTATCCCGCTAATTTTGCTTCCGTAATCAAAACCGAAGTAAAATGAAAAATCACCCGACTGCCCCCAGACAGCTGGCCCGCCTGACCGGGCTCCTTTATCTTGTTGTGATCATTTGCGCAGGCTTTAGTCAGGGCTACGTGCGGGGTACCATAGTGGTGCCTGGCGATGCTGCCCAAACGGCACTGAATATCCTGGAGCAAGGCGGTTTGTTCCGGCTTGGGCTGGCAACCGACCTGATCGCCTTCACCGCAGATGCCGTTATAGCCGTACTGTTTTATCAGTTGTTCAGGCCAGTCAGTCCAACCCTTTCGATGGTAGCTGCCGCCCTGCGGCTGTTGGCACACCCCGCGATTGCCAGCCTCAACCTGCTCAACCACTACATGGCGCAGCGCGTACTGGAATCAAAAGACTGGGCGCTGTCGCACAGCCCGGAGCAGTTGTACGATTTGTCCCTGCTGTTTATGGATGCCCACCGAGCCGGTTATCTGATTGCAGGTGCACTGTTCGGCCTCCACTGTCTCCTGCTTGGCATTTTGATCTACCGGTCTGGTTTAATCCCAAAAGTTTTTGGGGTGTTGATGAGCCTGGCAGGCCTGACTTATCTGATGGAAACATTTGGTGTTTTCCTCTTCCCCGGCCATGATGCATGGCTGGCGCTTCTGGTGGGCGGCGCGGCAGCGCTCGGAGAAGTATCCCTGATGGTTTATTTGCTGTTTAGGGGAGTGCGGGAGCGTTAAGAAATCCAGAACCGCAGGAAGTCCAGCACTTCCCGCTGAAAGGCCCAGAACTCAATATCCCGCCACCAGCACCAAAGGCCAGTCAGCGCACCGTAAATCAGCAGGTGGCTGACCGCAAAGGCCCAGAGAATACAACACAGGACGTACACCCAGCCGATCCAGCTCAGCGGATTGAGGTAGGAGAAAAACTCGCTGCCCCCTGAGCCTTTTACGGGCCGGTTGAAGCGCTTCATCACCCGGTGCAAATGTGCTTCAAACCAATCTGCGAAGAAGCAGGGCAGGGAGAAGATAGGGAATTGCCGCCCCTTCATGGTCCGCCCGATGGCTTTCCACCGGAGGTCTACATCGCGCGCGATACCAATTTTGATCCGCCCCGGATTACGTGTGGACATGCCGAGGTAAATAAACCGGTAGCCAAAAAGGGAATAGAGGAGTTGCTTCATCGCTGGGTTTTTGCTTTCCGGGGCTAAAATACATATTTGTTGAAATTTTTTGTGTTCGCCGTTGGTTTTTTTGGTTTTTTGTTGAGAAGGGCAACGCCAGAGGTTTTAGAAAGATGTTTTTCAGAGTGCCGTCAACCAACCCATACTTCCCCACCTTATAGTAGAAAAACATGTATGACCTCATCATCATCGGCGGTGGGCAAAGTGCTCTGGCGTGTGCCTATTACCTTCGGCGCACCGGTCTTCGTTACGTGCTGCTGGACAATCAGCCGGACTGCGGAGGCGCATGGCGGCATGCCTGGGATAGCCTGACCCTGTTCTCTCCGGCAGAACAAAGTTCCCTGCCTGGCTGGTGGATGCCCAAATCCAACCATCCTTTCCCAACCCGTGCAGAAGTCATTGACTATCTCTGCCGCTATGAGCAACGGTATGAGGTGCCAGTCCACCGTCCGGTTGACGTAAGTGCCGTGTCCCGGCAAGCGGACCGGTTTCAGGTAGATACAAACCAAGGGCGCTACTCGGCTCGTGCCATTATTTCTGCGACTGGTACCTGGGGCAAGCCCTTTATTCCGGATGTGCCGGGCAGGGAGACATTTGAAGGCATGCAGCTGCATTCCGCCTTTTACAAGAGTGCCGGCGCTTTTGGGGGACAAAAGGTGCTCGTAGTTGGAGAGGGCAATTCCGGCGCACAGATTCTGTCGGAGGTTTCCAAGGTGGCAACTACAGCCTGGGCAGTTCGCCATGCTCCTAAGCTCCTGCCCGATGATGTGGACGGGCGGGTGCTTTTTAATGTCGCTTCCGCAAAATACTACGCTGAACAAAGGGGCGAGCCCTTCGATGCCAAAAAGTTTGGGCTTGGAAATATTGTAATGGTCCCTTCAGTTCTGGAGGCAAGGTCACGGGGTGTCCTAAAGGCAACAGGGCAAATCGCATCCATAAACCAAACCGGCGTGGTCTGGGCCAATGGAAAGGAAGAAGAATTTGATGTGATTCTCTGGTGCACCGGTTTTGGCTATGCTACCGGCCACCTCAGGCCACTGGGGCAGCAGGATGAGCGCGGGCGGATGCCCACTGATGGCACCCGGTCTGCAGAAGTGCCTGGGCTATGGCTGGTAGGGTATGGCGGGTGGACGGGATTTGCTTCGGCTACCCTAATTGGAGTAGGCCGGTCGGCCCGGCAAACGGTGAAGGAGGCGGCTCAGTGGCTGGGCCGGTAAAAAGGGCCATATAGCGATTTGGGCCATTGTATTAGCCCTTTCAGCGTTCGCTGACCCTGAGCGGCAGACAATGTCTGGCAGTGAAGTCCAGCGGGTAGCCCCCTTGTTTCCAGTCCATCCTGTTGTTGACCGCTGAGCAAGTTAGTTTCCTTGCGGCGAAGCTCACGATAAATTACAAGGCTGTAATACAGCCGCGCTGGTGGTCGTCGCGATACAGGAAGAGCAAGTGGAGGTTAAAGGGTTTCGCTTTTGAGCAATCCATTGCAAAAATCAAAATCAAGTACCTGTTGAACAGTGACTTCCCGATTCGTGACGGGTTATTAGTTTCCCGTGCCGCATGCCCGGGGTCAAGTGCTGTATCTGGTTCTCCAAAAACCACTAAGCCCATTTTCCACTTTTGATGGCAGGTGCCTACGGAGTGGACATACCGTAAAAATCCCGTATTTTGAGCAATCCAAAATGCGGGATAGATAGCGTAACACTTTTTATCTGTGCTTATTCCGACATAACGGTAATAGGAAGGCGTACCATAGTGTCTTCCCAGCCAATCACCAATTCGACTTGGTTATCACCTTTCTCAACGAAGGTCATGGAAAGGGCTTCCAGCGTTTCCGGTGTTTTCTCAGTAGGTACCACGACCTTCACGACATTATCCTCCTCATTGTGATTCGGTGGGCCCCAGGATTGTACGTTCTTGTGGATGATGAATTCCCAGTTGTCTTTATTGACAGTGGCAAAGAGCCCGTACCGGCCTGCTTCAATATCGGTACCGTCAATCGTCACATTCCTGAAGAAGGTCAGTTCTGTTGTTTCGTTCGCGCCCACGCGCCACATGCTTCCGTATTTCAGTAAGCCTCCAAAAATAGTACGGCCCTTCATTTGCGGGCGGGAATAGACTGCGCGAACCAGGGGTTCATTAGCCGCGAGCTCCGCTTCTTCCACGTAGTTGCGTAGGCGGGACATATTAGGATACTGCACCAAATCCATCGGGCTGGTGTCTTCTCCTGACAGGATCGGTGGATTGAGGTTGATGGGCAACGCGGCACGGGTTTGGTCCCATTCCAAAACCATATTTACGTTGTAATCGTCAATTTTTTGAAAGCCTATGGTGAAGTATTCACGCACATCAGCTACTGAAGTGGTGGGTACAGATACCGCAGCGATGTCTTTAGTAATGTCGCGGTTTTCAGCACCACCGATGAAGCGCTCCTGAGAGATTTTGATGATCCACTGCTGTGGATAGGGCTGTGCAAACATAGTATAGGTGCCAGCCGGGATGTAGGTGCCGCCAATTTCCACGGGTTGAAAAAAGGTGACCTCGGTAGCTTCATTAGCTCCCAGGCGCCAGTCCTGTCCCCAGGGCACCAGCCCGCCAAAGATTTCCCGGCCCTTCTTCTGAGGGCGGCAGTACAACACCTTGATTTGCTGAACACGGTCGGGGTCACCTTCATCCAGGTAGTTTTGGAAGGCTGCAGCGCGTGGATAATGTGCCGCGTCCATTGGGCTTGGGTCCATACCGGAGAATTTGAGCTCCTGGGCACTTAATCCCATGCTGGTACCCAGTATTAAGCAGAAAAACAGAAGGATGTTAAGCTTCATTGGTTGAATTAAATTTGATGAAATGATAGGGTAAAAGTAGGGAATTATGCGTGACTTACGTTATTGTAGCAGGCATTCCCCAACGATTTGTCCATCCCCTGCCTTATCGGCTCGGATACGTTCTGCCTTTGGGTGTCAGAACACATGCTCCGCTTCAATCCAGGCCCGGGCATTATCCCTTCGCCCAATCCACAATTAATTGTTTTTAGGATCCGCACTGCGGAATCCTCTGATGTCCTCCTCCAGCTCTTCATTGAAGGCATCGAGCACTTCCTTCGATTGAGGGTTCATGGATACAAAATCCTGAAGCTCGGCTCTGAGGTGCATGCCGCCGGCTTCGTTGTCTTCCGCCCACCCGAGGCTTTGCCCGGTATTGCACCATGGGCGTTGCAGGCAGCCCGGGCAGTAGCCGCTACATCCGTCCAGGGTCCAGCCCTCGCCCTCCATGCGCTCCGTTTCTTCTTCCAGCATCTCGCAAAGTGCCATCAGTAAAATGGGCGGGGGGAGCTCTTGCAGGTAAATGCCGATTCCACTTTTCTTCAAAGCATCCATCCGAAACGCTATGGCTTCCCTGATTTCCTCCTCCGTCATCTCTGGGATGGCTTTTTCCAACGGCGGCAGCCCGGCCTGCTCCCGGAGCTTCATCGTCAGCGGGGCTCCTTCCAGCCACAGCCGGAAGCGGTACCAATCGTTGTCCGGCGAGATCATCGGAAATATCGGTGGGAAGGGCTTATCCAAAAGCTCCATGACTTTTTGGCTCTCCCCGCGTTCCCGGTATAGGCGCACAAAGTCCAGCAGGCTTTGCAGGCGGCGATTTTCCAGATCAATATCCATCGGGGTGAACTCCATGACCGGCTCGAGGTCCAGCCCCAGCTCAGAAAATTCCTTTTTGAGCGCCTGGTTCTGCTGGTAGGGCGTGATTTCTTTGTTTTTCATGGTTTTGGGGAGGGTGGGAAACATTATTTCTACCGATTCACCAGATTTGGACTGGGTGAACTCCTAATTGATGAACTAACTGAGCAGGAATTTAATATGGAGTCAACAGAAATCGATAACTTACAGACTTGGCCCATTCAGCGGGTAAGTCGGGTGTCTGGTGCTTTCAAGTGTTATCTTTGAGGGTAAACCATCTTTTGCGGCATCCTGAGCCTTCACTTTTTTGCAAAAGGGCAAAGATTAAGCAACCAAGCTGCCTACCTCCCGCCAACTCATTAAGAAATGATCTCCAATGGGCTGAGAATCTTCCCCGCCGTAGATGACGGTAGGCTGAAAAAGGGGCACATCTGCGGTCTTACTAAACCAATCTAACTGCTTAAAATAATCATTCCGATAAGTCGTCCCGCTTTTAATTTCAATGGGCCGTATCTGCCCTCCAACGTTCAACAACAAATCAATTTCGTGTTGTGAGTTGTCTCTCCAAAAAAAATCTAATCAGCGTCGTCTTCCCACTTTGTCTCGGCCCTGTAATGGTCAAAACGGGAAACTTGCCGACCAATAATGCGATTGCTGGTTCAATGTGACGTTTTATCATGCTCAAAAATAAGCATTTATACCTTTTTTACAAATTGATGAATCCACTCATCAATTTGTAAAAAATCTTTCTCTGGCAATTGTTGTGGGTAACGCTTGGGAGCAACTACATCGGCTACACTGCTTCTTTGCGCCCGCTATTTGAGCAGTTGCTGGCGGAGGCTACGCTGGTGGAGTGGGAGCAGGTGTGGGGGTAAAAACCGATAACTTAGCTTTCAGGAAGATAAATTACCTCTGGTTGCTCCAGCTGTATCAAAGATTTTGTAGACACGATACAAGATCTTCTTCTGTATTACGGGCTACTTCTTTTATACTCAGAACGGAGAGGTTTGGGCGTAATGCACAAACCCGATGCACGAGTATACCGATAGTTATCGGCACAGGTATGCCGACCCGCCTGCCTTTGCATGTCGGGCAGGCACGAAGTCATGGTTGGTCCCAAACTACTTCGTCGTCGGTATAGCCAAAGCTGATTCAGCTCTGCTTCAAAATCCAGAAAAGCGTCAGAATCATAAACATGCTGTGGCGTTACCCGGATAAAATGCGTACCCAATTCTTTGTTGTACTGGTAAGCAATGGTGACTTCCGGAAATGATTTTTGGATATGCCGGCAGGCTTGTAAAACTAAGGCTTTAGCTTGCATGGATGGTAAATGCTATCAATTCTGGTAGAATGAGAATGTATGGAGAGATGCCTTATGATAGTTTTGGTTCGCCTAAATTAGAGAGACTCGCATAGACTTCTAATGCCAGTAATATAGTCTTCCACATATTTTCGCTTATAAATAAGGATGTAAGAGGGATGATGAACCGGCACAAGTACATCCCATTATAAAGGTGAGGCTGGTAGTTAAATGTTTTATCTAGCTCGGCTTCTTTATTTAGGTATCGTTTGAAAACAAATGAAGCCACTTGCTTGCCCAGCAAAAAAACCAGTGAAGGATTTAAAGCGCGCAGCTCCATATCTAACTTCGAACTGCACTTTTTCATTTCCCCCTGATTAGGATACCGAATCCTGCCACTATTCAGCGGAAGACACTTGACCAGATTGGTCTTGTAAAAAGTGACCTGACTGGAAAGCGGTTTTTCTATTTCTTCGATAAGTGCGCCGGATTTGGTTTCTGGTGACAAGGGCTGACTCCCGTGACAGCCTTGCGTTGGCACTGCTGACAATCCCACCCAGAAAACCTGCGCATGCTGAATTTTATCAAAGAGCGGCAGTTGGTTACGATACAAGCCGCACGCCTGACAGTTTTTAGTACTGATCAGCCTTAAGTTTTGATCCAAGTCCAGCGAAGATCTTGCCGTCATTGAGGAACACGCATCCTGCACCACTATTATGTTGCGCTCCTCAGACACCTCCAAACCCTTTTCTAATTTGATTAATGCTGACATTCCACAGCGCAGCGGCTTTACTCATACTGATCAGTTCCTCCGCCAGCGCTCTGTTGACGAGTAGGTTGAATAGCTTAGGCTTCTCTTCGCCCCCGTAGTGCCCGGGTTCGTTTTTGGAGCCGAATTCCTTGTTCATATAGAGCATCCAGCGTTGGTAGTAATTCTGAGAGATAACCCCAAGGTCTTTCAGGCGATAAACAATAGCTCTTATAGAGATACCATAGTATTCTTTTATGGAAATCAGCTCCGCTATTTTGATATAGCTCCTGTGTTCTCCTATCAGCTTCAACAGATTCTCAGTGGGGATTAGAAAACAAGTGGCAAAGCGGTGGCAGTACTTTTCCACTAGCTTTTCGTCTTTCTCAATATCTTCGCTAAACTGCAGCAATAGGTGCGCCAGCTCATGAATAATGGTAAACCGGAGCCTTTCAGTGGGCTTGTTTTTAGTATTGATCGCGACAATGGGAACGCCCTCAGAACTACGGACTGCAAGCCCATCGAATTCGTCAGCTACACTTTGCAGGCACACTTTTATTTGGTGTAATTCCAACATCTCCACAAGGTTGGGAATAGGGTCACTGCCCAAATCCCATGAAGCGCGAAGAAGCCGGGCTGCTTCTTCGACGTCCTCCCATTGCTCTATTGCTAAATCTGCAAGGGGATTGATAAAGCTATGCTTAACGCCCAGTATGAATTCCACTTCCAGAAACCGCTCCACATAGTCCCGGACTTGTTCCACAATGGCCTCCTCGTCTTTTTTGGAAAGCCTGGCTTTTTTCCGGAAAAGCACCTCGCCCAGCTGCACCTGCTTCTTTTTTAGAAAGTAGTCCGGTTTGACTTTCAATGCGCTGGCAATCGCCATTAGCACCTCGCCCGAAGGGTTCATGACTCCCTTTTCGTATTTGCTTAGGGATTGCTTGGTGACTTTTCCCTCCAGGGCATCAGCCAATCCCTGTAGGGAGTAACCTTGCATCTTGCGGGCGGATTTCAATCTATCGCCAAAAGTGTTTTTTTCGGAGGCAATCATTCAAAAATTACTTTTGTTGACAATTTAAGATAAAAAATCAAAAATGTCAACTGTTTCGTTTCAACCCCCTCACCCCACCTCCTCATACAACGCCCCCTGAAACCCAATAAACAACTCCCGGATTGCCCTTAGTCCGCTCTGCCGAGACATCTAAAGGGAGCACTATGCCCAAAATTGGGCGGGCTCTATGAAACACGCTGTATCGATAAAATAAAGTAATCCCTTTTGTGTTAATACATTTTCATCATGGAGGTCTTCAATGATTATTCCCAGTTCGGGGTGGCGATAATCATGTTTTCTTGAATGGATAAAGCCATTAGCAGTCATGAAACTTTTTACGCCTTCCAAATCAGTGATTTCGTCTGCTTTGACGAAGGGCTGTTCCACCACAGAGAATAAAGTATCTTCTGCCCAATGAAAACCAAGTAGGTGATAAGCCGTATCTGAAAAGAAGTAATTGTGCAGCAACAGGTTATGAAAATAATCCTCCCAGGATGCATAGTAAATAGCATCGTTTAACTTGATCACACTCTTGTCATCGTTAATGTAGACTTTTTGTTCGGCTCCTGCGGAAACAAAGGCTTCTTGATTGATATCATCAATTATGAGTTCGCTTTGCCGGGCAAATTCGAGTAGTCTCTTTGCTTCTTTTGGTTTGTTTTCGTGTTTTTCTTCAGCCATTGGGCTTGCTCTTTTGCCGCTTCCAAGGTGACGGGCGACTGCTTGGATAAGCGCATCATAGCCAAAGCCACTCTTTCCTGAAATGAGATGTTGTAATTCATATTTTATCTGATTGATGTTCATTGATTGAAACAGATTTGGGGGTAAATTCCGAACGAATGAACCTGCAAAATAACCTTTTAGTAATTAATATTAGTTAATCCACGTACCTGCGTACTTGTTTTCCTGAAATCAAGTTTGTAAAGTTGATGTGCCCTGTAATTATTGAACATCCTCCCCTGTTACTGCATCAACCGCGCCTCCCCCACATCATAATAATAATCCCCAACAGTCCCATCCATAACCTTCTCCACCATCTCGTCAATCACAAAAATGGGCACCAAAAACCACTCCCGCACCCGTACCGGCTTCCCAAACCGGTCTTTGATCTCAATGTCAATCCGGGCTTGGTCGAAGAATTGGTGGATGAGCTTCTCCAGCTTAAAGCGGTTGATGTTGGCGAGCTGATAGGTGGCGACGACTTCCACATCGGCCATCAGGAAGGTGGGCTCGTTTTTGGCATTGGCAATCCGGCGTTTCACATCGCTGATGGTGACGCCGATCTTGTGGATGACATCACGGCTTTCCTGTATCGTGGGGTGGTCGGACTGACTGCGCAGGACGTAGATGGTGCCGGTGGCTACATCGTCTTCGCTGCTTTGATCCGAGAATAGCCCGCCTAACTTCGGATCGGTGACAAAGCGGCTAGCCTCGTCTTTGTACATGGCGCGGATGAGCGACCGCAGCAGGATGTTGCTTTCCATACCGTTGGAGTAGATGACGCGCAGCCTTGCGTCTTCTTCCCCGTTGGGAGCTTTGAAGGACTCCCCAACCTCGGCGATGTAGGCCATCTGGCCGCCCACAATAACAAACTGGGCTTTCTTCAAATCGGTCTTGGTAAAGCCCGAATCTTTACGGAACTGTATGGTTTCCCGTATGCCATTATCCAGCTCTTGCTGTACCCGCTCAAAGAGGGGCTTGAATTGGTCGAAGTCCTCGCAGCGCGTACGATTGGCCATTTCTTCCACGGCTCGTTTGTCGGCGCTCGACCGGACGTGCTTCAGGCGGGTGATGGAGGAATCGTCTTTCACCTCTACGCCCAGCTCTTGCAGCAGGGTGTCGTCGTCTATGTCTTCGGGTATGGAATGGCCGGAGGCTGGCTCAGCGGTGAGCAGGTTTTGGGTGTCCAGGTCGTTGAGTAATTCTACACATTCTTTCTGCGCGCGGATCCGGTCGAGGCGTACGGCGTACAGGCGCTCGAAGATGTCCCGCTCTTCACCGTGCTGTGGCAGCCGCCCGTGTTCTTCCACAAACTTCTGGATTTCCTCGAAACCGGCTATAATGCGCTCTTCCCGGGCGGTGTACTTTTTGACAGCCTTCGCCTCAACTTCTACGCCGAGTTCTGCCAGCAGGTCTTCATCTTCTTTCGTAAGCTTGTCTTTCTTAGCCATTCGATTGTTCCGCTTTTAGTCTTGCCAATACTGCGATGCCCTGTGCCATGCGCTGCTCCCAGGGGTCTGACGATTTGAGGTCGGGCAAGCGCCCACGCTCCTGTTTGAATTGCAAGGCCCGCTTGGCCAGGTCCCGGGCTTCGTCCAGGGAAATGTTGTGCTTTTTGGCTGAAATGACCTCCGCCATCGCTTTGAGACTGCTCTCCGTCATCGCTTTGGACAGGATGGAGTAGGCTTCGCTAAAGGGGTTGATGCTGTCGATCCAGTCCACATCCAGCTCGCGTACGTCCATGGCGAATTTACGGATGCCGTCTATCAATGCGGTGTTGCCCTTTTCGTTCAGGCTCGTGTCGCCGTTGAGGATCTCTTTGGCCTTTTGGGTCAGGTTTAGGGCGGCGATGGCGTGTTGCCGTACGGACTCGACATCTTCGGTATCCAGTTCCGGGTATTTGTCTTTGATGATCTTGCCCATGCGGATTTGGGTCAGCTCCTGTGGCACCACTTCTTCGTCAAACAATCCCCGGCCTACGGCTTCCTTGTCTTGTACGAAGGCGGCAATCACTTCGTTCAGGTCTTCCTTGCAGATGCGCTTGGCATCCTCGCTTTTGGGCTCGGTCAGCCCTTTGATTTCGATTTGGTACTGCCCGGACTCTTCGTTGAAGCCGATATTCTCCTTGTTCGGGTCATACCCTTCTTCCCCGTAGTCGTAGCCTTTGACCGGCCCGCTGTCGGCCTTCTTGGGCGTGAAGTTGAAACGGGGCGCCAGTACCTGCTCCATCAGCAGGCTGGCGGAAATGGCTTTCAGGGTGTCATTGACTGCATCGGTCACAGCTTCCTCGGAGGCATCGGGCTCTGCGATCAGGTTGGTGAAGCGGGCTTGGGTTTTGCCTTCCGCGTCCCGGGTGGCCCGGCCGATGATCTGCACAAT
Organism: uncultured Phaeodactylibacter sp.; assembly: GCA_913057245.1. Taxonomy (GTDB): domain Bacteria; phylum Bacteroidota; class Bacteroidia; order Chitinophagales; family Saprospiraceae; genus Phaeodactylibacter. The sequence continues at coordinate 16,123 of CAJXNH010000038.1, read as the reverse complement.
CTCGGTGAGGCTGGAACGGTAGCCAATGGTCAGCGCGTGCTCGCACCATACCCAGTCGAAACCTTCCTTAGCCATGCCCAGGGCAATGATGATGTCGACATAGTCCCGGTTTTTCTTGGCTTCGGGAGAGCGCAGGGCGGCGGCTACGCGGTTGCGCTTGGCCGGGTCATCGTCGACCAGGTCGGCTATGCGGAGGGTCTTGCCGGTGGCGGTTTTCACCAAATGGAAACCGGTCTCCGGGTCGGTGCCCTGCCAGTCGCCCAGCTCGTGTATGATGTGCTCCACTTCCTTGATCTTGTCGCCCATGCTCTCGCGGGAGTTGACGTTGGGGATGTGGATGATGGTCTTTTCCTCGGGATTGAGTACGGACAGTATCTCATCGGCGTAGGCCCCGCTGTAGAAGTAGTAGCCCAGGTTGAGCGTCTTGAGGTGCTGATAGCCATTGAGCTGCTCGTAGTAGGTGTAGGTGACGGTGTCGAATTTTGCCTCGTCCTCGGGCATGAGCACCGGATTGGCATCACCCCGGAAGTAGGAGCCGGTCATGGCGACGATGTGGGTTTTGTCCCGCTCTATGAACTGCTTGAGCTGTGTGCCGAGCACGTTGTTCTCATCGGCGCTGACGTGGTGGAATTCATCAATGGCGATCAGGCGGTTGTCGAAGCATTCAATGCCGAAGCGCTCCACAGCGAAGCGGAAGGTGGCGTGGGTGCAGACCAGCACCCGGTCTTCGCTCTCCAGGAAAGACTTGACGGCATTGACCTTGCTGCCGTCTTCCCCCGGCGCATTGCAGAGGTTCCATTTCGGTTCTACCTCCCAATCGTAGTAAAAGCCAAACTTCGTCAGCGGCTCATTGGCAAAGCTGGCACCGATGGACTTTTCCGGCACGGCAATAATGGCTTGCTTTATACCTTGCCGGTTCAGCTTGTCCAGGGCAATAAACATCAGCGCCCGGCTTTTGCCCGAGGCTGGGGGCGACTTGAGGAGCAGGTACTGCTCGCCCCGCTTTTCGTAAGCCCGCTCCTGCATGGCGCGCATGCCCAGCTCATTGGAGGTGATGGAGCTGCCGGTGCTTTTGTAATGGACGGCTACCGAGGGAATGTCTTTTTTAGGGGTCATGCTTGTACTTTTTATTGGAACTGCCAAAATGGATAAGGCATACAGTATCGTTTTCCTTTTTAGACTTTATATCAGCAAGATTCAATCCTTGCTTTCAATTAGCTTTTTCAGATCTTCTTTGCTTGGTAAAACCGTTTGATATTTACTTGCGAAAATCTGCTCATTGTCCTCGGGAAGTGTAATTTCTACGAGTGTATTGCTTTTATCCTGGCAAAGAATGATTCCGACTGTTTTGTTTTCATCATCCAGCTTTACAAACCGGTCATAATAATTGACATACATTTGAATCTGCCCAATGTCCTGATGCTTTAATTCTCCTATTTTGAGGTCAATTAAGACAAACGACTTGAGCAGCCTGTTATAAAATACCAAATCGATTTTGAAGTGCTTTTCGTCTATTGTGATCTTTTTTTGCCTCGCTACAAATGTGAAACCCTTTCCTAATTCCAATAAGAAGTGTTCTAACTTATCGATTAATTCCTTTTCTAAATCTGATTCAGAATATTCATTTTTATCGGGTAACCCAATGAATTCAAGGATGTAAGGGTCTTTGAGTGCATCGGATGGTTTATTTATGACCTGACCTTTTGTCGAAAGCTCTTTTACTTTTTCCTTATCCCTGCTCAAAGCTAATCTTTGGTACAAAGCACTGTCGCATTGTCTTTGCAGCTCTCTCAAACTCCATTGGTTTTGGATCGCTTCCAACTCATAAAACCTCCTCTCCGCTTCGTCTTCGATTCTCATAAGTTTGAGATAATGCGACCAGCTTAACCGAAAATCAGGACGTTCAGATTTCCGAGACAGTGTCTCGGATTTTGAGTACGTCAAATAGAACCGCCTCATGTTCTCCAGGTTATCCGTTGAGAAGCCTCTGCCAAAATCCTGAGACAAGCGCCTGGACAGCCCTTTTAGAATTCCTTTGCCATATTCTGCCCGTTCTTTTCCGCCTTGCTCATTTTCCACGATGATCCGCCCGATTTCGTAATAGGTGACGACCATCGTCTGATTGACCTGACTGACTACTTTTCTTCTCGCAAGGGAAAGCAATTCCCCTATTTGCGCGTAGAGCTTTTCTTCTAAATTACGGTGTGGGTTCATAGCCTTTCTTTTTTTGCAGTGATTTCCGTGTACAGTTCAAAGAGCTTTTCCAGGCGCTCCGTATCGTTTTTGAAGCGCCGCCCGATGTAGATGCGCTCCAGCACCTCGTCGTTGCGCTCGTGCGCGTGGCGGAGGTCTTCGGGCATTTTTTCCGGGTCATACAGATCGGCGATCGTGGCCGGGAAGTGGCGCTCGCGGGCAAGCAGGATGTCTTCGGCGCAGCGGGTGAGGTCTTCTTTGTTTTTGGTGGTCAGCTTGGGGAGGGGGAAGGTGTTCCAGCCTAGGGTGTTGGAGTAGCGGTAGTCGGTTTTTAGCTTACCACAAACAGTGGCTATCCATACCAGGTGAAGTTTGGAGGCGATGAGGGCTAGGTTCCAGAGCGGGGCGTCGAACATTCCGAAAGCCAGATCAGTAATAATGGATCCTTTTGGCAAGATTCCGACAGGAAGGAATTCGCGCGATTCAGAGGAAACCTTTGGCATTATAATAATTTGCTCATCACCAAGTTGTTTAACCTCTTCAAATCTATGAGGCCATTCTGCTCCTCTATTTGTAGCTGCTTTAGGACTTCCTAGTCTTTTTTGGGCAACAGCCCTAAACCGATCTTGAAAATCAGCTATTTCCGAGGCTAATGATTTATTCTCGTCAGATACCCAGACACAATACCGTACATCACCTTTAATAAATTCACTGGAACCATAAACACGTTTAATGAATTGAATTGCTCTGTAATCCACATCAATTATGCGCCTAGCTTCCTCTGCATCAAAAAGTAGATTTCCTCCCTCCACAGGTTTTCCACCCGCCTCGATAATGCCGCGTGAATCCTGAACTGTAGATGACTTTTTAACTATAATATTTGAAGCTGGCACTAAATAAGCATTAATGTTTTCAGCCTTCTTTTCTATCGTTTCATTTTGTTCATCAAATGAAAATAAACGTCTCACTTTATTGGGCTGACGAGAAATCCCAACAATCACCACCGTCACCCCCGCATTATAACTCGCCAGATTCGCCCACTTGAAAGAAGTGTGGGCGAAACTGATTTCATGTTTCTTCTTGAAAATCAAAGGCCACAAAATCGGCACCTGCTGCCCCTGACAGATCGAATTGGTAGACACAAAAGCTGAAGCCGCATTGGTCTGCGTACCGTACTCCGCTGCTTTCATAAACCAGCCCGCTACATAGTCCAACGACTTCCAGGTCTTCGTGTACTTGGCAAAAATTTCTGTCAGGTCAGACTTTTGCTCTTTGGATTGCCAGGTCGAGCCCAAGTACGGCGGATTCCCACAAATAAATGTCTCCCCACCCTCATTCTCAAAGTCAATCTGTGCCTGTTGCAGGGGCGTACTAAACAAGTCATCCCCGTACAACTTCACCCCCGTCCCCGTAGGCGGGCAGACCGTCAGCCAGTTGATGCGCAGGGCATTGCCACAGGTAATCCAGTTTTCCGCATCCAGCGGCAGGAACTCCGCCAGGGCCAGCTGCTGCCCCAGGTAGAGCACATCGCATTGGTACTCTGCTATGATAAGTGCCAGGCGGGCAATCTCAGCCGAAAAGCCTTTGATTTCGATGCCCCGGAAGTTGGTCAGGGGGATTTCGGTGGGGCGGTCCGGCTCGCCCCTCCGTCGGTTGATTTCGTGCTCGATCTCCCGCAGCTGCTTGTAGGCAATGACCAGGAAGTTGCCCGAACCACAGGCCGGGTCAAATACCCGGATGCGGGCAATGCGCCTGCGCAGATTGAGCAGTTTGCGGGGATTATCGCCCGCTTCCTCCAGTTGCTCCCGCAGCTCATCCAGAAAGAGCGGGTTGAGCACCTTCAGGATATTGGGCACGGAGGTATAGTGCATTCCCAGGGAGCCCCGCTCGTCCTCGTCCGCCACCGCCTGTATCATAGAGCCGAAGATATCCGGGTTGATCTGCTGCCAGTCGAGCCGCCCCACATGCAGCAGGTAAGAGCGGGCAATCTTGGTAAAGCGGGGGCAGTCCGTCGCCCCGGAAAACAGCTCCCCGTTGACGTAGGGGAATTTGCGCGCCCAGGTACGGATGCCCTGTGCTTCCCGCTCCTCCACTTTGACATCCATCGCCCGGAACAGCTCCCCGATGATCTCGTGCATATTGGAAGCATCCGGCGCGCTCATCTGCTCCACTGTGCCCGTGAAGAGGTTGTCGCCAGCAAAAATACTCGTGTCTTCCGCAAAAAAGCAGAAGATCAGGCGGGCCATAAAGTGGTTCATGTCCTGCTTGCGCTCCGGAGTCGCCCAGTCAGGATTGGCACGCAACAGCTCCATGTACAGCTTGTTGAGCCGCCCCGTGGCTTTGATGTCGAAGGAGCTTTCCCGTATCTCCTTCACGGTGCTGATGCCCGCCAGCTCAAAGAAGAAAGTAAAGTGTTGATGGAAATCAGGGTAAGCACACGCCAGGGTTTCTCCGCTGTTCAGGTTTTCGGCTTGCAGCTCTTCGCCATCGGTGGCGAGTACGAATTTGGCTTTGTTTTTGGCGGTTTCCGGGGCTTCCTGTAGTTGCCGCAGCGTATCCGCTACTGCCCCCGGTTTGCAGGTCGCAATGTGAATGTTGTTGCGCTGCAGCACCCCGCCTTCCATCTTAGACTTATTGGTGTTGCCTTTGCGTAATCGCTTTACCGTTGTTTCCTTATTGCCATAGGCTTCCAGGAAGACAAAGGGGAACTCGCCTGGGTCAAAGGGTAGGCTGACCAGCTGAGAGACGGCTTCTTCTATTTCTACTGCGTTCATGGTTGGCGCTGCAAATTAAAGGCGGTTGAGGGCTCCTCCGGTTTGGATATTTCAAACATGGGATCGTTGGGTTCGTCGTGTAAGGGTTGCCTGCTAAAATAGGAAAAAAGGGAAAACCCTCATCAACCTTTGTCCCAATTTCACTATATTTATTCAATCTATTGTCTGCTTTTTACGTTAAGTAGGACCAAACAGATTCAAAATCCTGCAAAATATGGATGCACCAAAAGGCTCTACCATCAAACGGATACAAAACGATTCCACCCTGCTGGAGAAGTTGATGAACATCATCATCAACCGGGGGCATAAGGAGGATTCCATTGAGGTCAATGGTGGCAAGGTCAAGATTGTGCGCATCAAGTCCGTTCACCGTAATATCGAGGATGCAGAACAATGAATATTGCTTTAGGCGCGCTGCTGCTGTTCCTGCTTTTCATTCCCGGACTGCTCTTCCGTACGGCTTTTCTGAAAAGCGATTCTCTCAAAAGTAACATCGATACGACTGTCCTCAATGAGCTGCTGTTCGTCAGCGTACCAGCGCTGGTCTTACATTTGTGCGGCATGCTGATCGTCGAGGCGTACCTGGAAGTAGAGGTCCGGCTGGATCAGTTTTACTACCTGATCACGGGCGCGAAGGACAGCACGCAGATTGATTTTGAAGTCATCAAAAGCAGCCTGCCGGGATTTACGGGTTACCTGATCCTTACTTCAATAATGGCCGTGTCCTTTGGCATGATTTTGCAACGGGTGGTCATCCACTGGGACCTGGACAGCAAATATCCTTTCCTGCGCCTGTCCAATGAATGGGAGCGCCTCCTCAGCGGGCGGGTGCTGGGGCCGGTTGATCATAAAAAAATAGAATTCATTCAGGTGGATGTGCTGACCTCCGGAGACGAAGGCGATATGCTCTACTGCGGCATCCTGGAGAAATACACTCTCAACAGCAAAGTGGGGCTGGAAAATATCTACATGTCCTCCGTCTACCGGCGGAGGCTCAGCAGTGATTACCAGTCAGCTTCCTCGCTTGCCCCGGAGTTGCCGAAGGAGGAAGGTCCTAACTTAATGACAGACGTGCTTTCCAAAGACACAGATGCCCGCTATTACAACATGCCCGGCGACTACTTCATGATCCCCATCTCCGAAGTCAAAAACATCAACATTATACTGACGATTAAGTGGTTTGCCACAGCAAACCTACTCAATGTCAGCATTTACGCTGGGAAGTGACTTGCTCCTATGTCGCAAATCTAAGATCCCGACATTTATCGTCGGTGACCACTTCGTATTGCGTATAAAGAGGAAACCCAACGCTTCTGAGTGACTTCGTAGAAGTCTCATGTTAATAACCCATGCCACCCTATGGCAGACCGACTTCGTAGAAGTCGCACCTTAAGCCAACGCCATAAACGCAGCCTTTCACCGCCAAACCTCAACCTTCAGCCCAGGCCTCACGCGAATTGGCTCAAAGTGTCATAAGATTGGCAGGCAGGGTCAAGCGCACCCTCCCTTTTTGCTCCAATTTTGCTGTTGTAATTAATCACGAATCTCCAGCAAAATGAAAAAGCCAATCACCCCACTGTTCTTTTCCGGGCTGCTACTCATAGCAACCCTGATTTTCCCGGCTTCAAACCTGCCCGTTTCACCTGCCCTTTACCCGGTGGGTGGAACAACAGGCTTTTCCGCCAACGACCTTAAAGCAGAAGCTTTCGCCATTCTGGATGCGAAGTGCAATACCTGCCACCGCAGACAGAACCCTTTTCGGGGCTTTACGCTGAAGAATATGAACCGCCATGGCGCTCGTATTTATACTGACGATTAAGTGGTTTGCCACAGCAAACCTACTCAATGTCAGCATTTACGCTGGGAAGTGGCTTGCTCCGATGTCGCAAACCACTTCGTATTGCGTATACAAGCAGGTCTTTGTCTACCGGCGCATGCCCAAAGGCAACGCCCCCCGGCTGACCGACCTGGAATACCGAACGCTGAAGCTTTGGATTGATGCACTAAAACTCTAAAACCCTATTCAACATGGACTTTTCAATCAAATCCTTTACCCTGTTTACCGCAGTGGCCCTTACCGGACTTTCAGCGGGCTTGTTCTACGCCTGGTCAGTATCCGTCATTCCCGGCACCCGCAAAATTCCGGACCCGGTTTACCTGGAAACCATGCAGTCCATCAACCGGGCGATCCTGAACCCCGCCTTTTTCCTGATCTTTTTCGGGAGCCCCCTGGCATTGGGCATCAGCACCTTTCAGCAGGCGGGCAGCGGCTGGGCATTCGGGCTGTTGCTTGGCGCAACATTGACCTACCTGGCCGGCACTTTCGGTGTAACCGCCCTGGGTAACGTCCCCCTCAATGACGCCCTGGATATCCTCGATTTGGCCGAGCTGGGCCAACAGGAAGCCGCCGATTTCCGGCAACACTACGAGCAAAAGTGGAACCGCCTGCATCAGCTGCGGATGGCCTGTTCGGTACTGGCTTTTGCCTTGTCGCTGTTAGCGCTTTTTAAAGTTTAAAATGGCAAGCAGGGCAGTTCGTTGTAAACGCTGTAAGGCCGTATAAAAGGCACGCATTTATACCCTGGTAACCACGCCGTATATCGACTTCGTAGAAGTCACATCCTTCTAACCTGGCTAACATCGCAGCAGATCGACTTCGTAGAAGTCGCATATTACCCTAGCTGACGGAAGAACGCCTTTGATGATTGTTTTCGGTTGCCCAGCTATTGAGGCGTAGCAGTCGACTAGTGTTGACTTCCTTTGAAATCAAATAATTCAATTTTTCACCATCATGAGTAGTGTCAAGCAGTAACGATCAATACCAGATCCGCTACCTAACGCAAACGGATACCATTCCAACGGCTTTAGGGCCCCATCACGTAATGCGCTGTGGCCTTTGCGAGCCCCTTCGCGAACTTTGCGTGAACCCTTCCAGCACATGGCGCCCCCCCTTGATACCCCACTCATCCAAACCCAATTCTTATGAAAAATTCAAGCAACATCCTCGTCATCGGCGGCACCGGTAAGACCGGGCGCAAAGTCGTAGAAGGTCTTCAAAAGCGCGGTCAAAAGGTCCGTATCGGCGGCCGCAACAGCAACCCCGCATTCGACTGGAGCAAGCCCGATACCTGGGCAGAAGCTTTGGAAGGCATGGACAAGTTCTACATCGTTTTCTACCCCGACCTAGCCGTGCCCGGTGCCCTGCAAGCCATCGAAAAGCTGACGGAAATGGCCAAAGAGGCAGGCGTGCAAAAAGCCGTCCTCCTCTCTGGCAAAGGGGAGCAGGAAGCGGAACGCTGCGAACAGGTAGTGGCCCAATCCGGTATGGACTATACCCTGGTGCGCGCTTCCTGGTTCAGCCAAAACTTCAGCGAAAGCTTCCTGATGGAGCCTATCCTTGCCGGTTATGTGGCCCTGCCCATGCCTGATGCTAAAATCCCGTTTGTGGATACCGGCGACATCGCCGAAGTGGTGGTCGAAGCCCTTATAAACGATGCCCATAACGGACAAACCTATGAAATTACCGGTCCACGGGCATTGACCTTCCGGGCCGCAGTACGGGAGATTGGAGCAGCTACGGGCAAGTCCATCGTCTACCGCGCGGTTTCCCTACAGTACTATAAGGCATCGATGGAGGCTGCGGGCCTGCCCGGCGACTACGTGTGGCTGATCGACTACCTTTTCCGCGAAGTGCTCAGTGTACCGGCCAATCAGGACGTCACCCGCGATGTGGAGCGCGTGCTCGGGCGCCCGGCGACCGACTTTACCGCTTATGCGCAAAAAACTGCGGCAAGTGGGATTTGGGGGGAAACCGTCCCACAGTCTGTTTAATACGTGGGGGTTCATAACAAATTGCACTACTTGAATAGCTCGGCAGCATTCGTGGATAAGCTGGAGCAGAGCGGGAAGCTCTACCCCAGCAGCTATCGCGCTTAAATGCACAGAGGGTTGCCCCCCCTAGTGTTAAAGCCGGTGGTTACTTTCTGTTTTGTGTATTATGTTATACACACAATACGTGGAAATGCAAGGCTGAAGGGTTATTTTCAGCCTTGCCAACCAACGCCTCAACCTTATGGACCAGCCTGTATTCCGAAGTGCCACCCGCATTAATGGTTATCAACCTTCACCTCCGCATTGTGGTATTGCCAATTTCGCCAAAGTGCAAGCAGGCTGATCACCGTAAGGCAGATTACGGTATAATAAACAAAAGGTGGAATTGGTACAGGATCGCCTGCTGCATAGGAATGCAGCCCGGATAAATAATAATTCACCCCAAAGTAGGTCATGATGACAGAAGCCCATCCAAACAAAGATGCAACGTTGAAGGCATAGGCCCCTCTGAATCCGGGAATGAACCGCATGTGGAGAATGAAGGAATAGACGAGTATTGTGACCAGCGCCCAGGTTTCTTTGGCATCCCACCCCCAGTAGCGCCCCCAGGATTCATTCGCCCATACGCCTCCGAGATAAGTGCCTACACTGACCATTACCAAGCCTCCAATGAGCGTCATTTCGCTGATTTGAGTCATCTCCCGAATCATCCGGTTCACGTTTTTGGCGTTTTTTGGCGTACGGAATATAATGAACACCAGGTTGATTAACCCGATTAATGCACCGAGCATGAGAAAGCCATAGCTGCCCGCTTCAAGCGATACGTGGATGGTCAGCCAATAGGATTTCAGTACCGGGACCAGTGGGGTGATTTCCGGGTCGAGCCAGCTCAAACCAGCTACCATCAGGATGGTGGAAGCCAGTATAGAGGTGGCGGCCAGACTGCCCAGTGATTTACGCCCGAAAAGAATACCAGCCAGTACTGTGGTAAAAGCAATATAAATCATAGACTCGTACCCATTGCTCCAGGGTGCGCGGCCGGAAACATACCACCGGAGCCCCAGCCCAAAGGTATGCATTGCAAAAGCAGCTAGGAATATACCTATCGCGATCCGGACCGGCCATTTTAAACCCAACCCGGGTTTGAATACTCTTGCAAAAAGCAGTCCCAGAAAAGCCAGGCCGAGCAGGGCGTATACCTTTCCTAAATGGCTAAATACGTTTAACCGGTTCAGTAGTATTTCTGCACTGATCTTTTGTTCGGAGGGCATCACGGCAGCGCCATTTTTGTATTGAAATTGGCGCAACTCATCAACTAGGCGGTTGGCCAGGTCCCAGTCGCCATCATGCAAGGCTGTTTGGATGGTGGGGACATAGGCGTCATAGAATTTCTTTCCGAACGAGGCCTCCTGTTGTCCGTGCCGGTGGGCATCATTGGGCGATTCCCAAAGGTTATTGGGGTCACCAGGTACCGGAAAGACTTTGAAGAAGCTGCCCGAAAATACCATGTTGCAGATGTTGACCCGCTCATCCAGTTTCATCATTTCCTTTTCGAAGACGCCACGGTCCTTCTTAGGCGTATTGTAAGCTTTGCGAACGTGCTCCTGCAGGATATAATTACCATTTTGATCAAAGAAATCGCGGTAGGCGGTAAGTTTGCCTTCCACCGGGATGAGCGCTTTCGTTTTATCGTGCCGCCCCATTTTGATGAGCGGCAGGTGGTACCAGTCTTTCGGGCTGGCTGTCATGCTTATGATAGCCTGTTCTGCACTAAGCCCGTAGATGGTTTCTTTGCGGGATAGCTTGCGCAAAATCTCACTGGCATAGGTATTCATAGGTTTCATTCGCCCTCTGTGGTCCTGCATAACCAGGCGTCCGAATTTTTCGGCATGCATAGTGGAAACCGGAGGGCCCAGTACATAGTTGGGGGCAGGGGAGGCCATAGCCAGATTGGAGGCAAGCATTAAAGGCAACAGGACCAGGGCTGAGGATGGTTTGCTTTGCATTTGCTTCAGGTTGCGGGCCAGTTGCTGAAAGCGGCTCTTCCTGCTAAAGAAGGTAAGTACCATACCAATGGTGAGGACGGCATACCCCAGGTATGAAATCCAGGTGCCCCACCAATCGTGATTGACACTCAGGTAAGTACCCAGTTCATCCAGGTCGAAGGAGGACTGGAAAAACCGGTAACCATCGTAATTCAGGATATGATTCATGTAAATCCGCTGATCCTCCTGAATACTGTTGCGTTCGTCCAGCAGGGTCACTTCACTGGCATAGGAAGAGGCACTGTTGGTACCCGGGTACTTTTCAATGATGAAGTCTCGCAACTGTAATGCAAAAGGAAGCTGAATGCGCCTGGAACCGTAGGCAACGGACAACTCGAGGTCGCCAAGCAGGAAGGTACGCGGGCGGCCTTCCACACCCTTGCTTCCAAAGATGTATTGCTCCTGCGTCTGTTTTCCATCGCTCACCCGGATTTGAATGCCGGCGGTGCTGTTGCTTTCCATTTTTTGGTTTGCGGAGGCCAGCTTAAGGTGCCCCGTTGGGGTAAACTGGCCAAAGACGAAGCTTTCCCGTGCGCTGGCGTAAAGGCTACGGAGCTTAAGGGGATGATAATGCCCGGCTTGCAAAGTGTCTCGCTGTTGAGTAGCCATGACCGTTTGAGTGAAAAGGGTGGGGGCTTTGAAGTAGGGCTGGCCGTTTTCTACCTTAATATTGAAGGCCTGTGGGTCCTCAACCTTTGTGAAATTGAATAGGGTGCCGCGAATACGGCTGCGTTGCCCTTTCTGAATGTAGTATTCTTCACGGCCGTTTGCGCCGCCAATAACGATTTGCAGGGTGGGAACACCCGCTTCGTCATTCAGCAGAAACTCTTTGGGGTTAGGCATGAAATCAGTCACCTCTACATCAATGGTCGTCGCCCCAAGCTGGTAGGACTCCTGAAAATGGTTATAGCCTAAACTGGCAAATAGTACAGGTTCGTCAAACCGGTATTGCCGGCCTTGCTGCCGGGCTTCAAAAATAAGGTAGGTCTCCGCGCTGAGGAAGGTATTTGAACTGCTACCCTCCCGGATATGCATCATGCCTTCAAAGCCAAAATAACGGGTGACTGCTGCACCCATGAATATAATGACGATTGCAGCGTGAAAGGAGAGCACGGCCCATTTTTTCTGCTGAACGAGGCGGTATCGAAAAATATTGACCAGAATAGTGATGCCAAACATAAGCATCAGCAATTCCAGCCACCAGGATTTGAAAACGACTTTTTGGGCGGCACTCGTGCCAAAGTCATTCTCAATAAAGGTGGCTGCTCCAATAGCAATGGCGAAAAGAATCATATACAACCCTGCTGCTGAAGTGGAAAACAGCCGGTTGGAAATTAGCTTTAATAGTTTCATGACCAGGGATAGTTTTGGGTTACCGGAGCACAGCACCTTCCATAATAATATCATACTGATAGCCGGCACCAAAGTCTTTGTTCAGGGCAATGGTCCCTTCCAGTGTGATGATGGCGCCCAGGGGGATATTCTCGGTTGTGGTGATAGTCAGGTCCAGCCCTTCGCCTGACCCATCCTGCAGGTGCACCCAGTTGCGGTTCATAATCATGGGGTTGACCTTTACGCACTTGCCTGTAACTTTTATTTGCTGGTTGTTGTATTTTTCCTTTTGGGCTATAAGGTCCGCAATGGAGACAGCACCTGCTGCGGGCTTTATGTCCTCAGGGCGTACTTCAAGATCGGTGGCCGCCGCCGCATTCATCTGTGCAAAGGCTTCATCCAGTACGGCTTCGCTATCCGAAGGCGCTTTCCAGAATTTGGAGACGAGGTAAAGCGTTTCGAAAACCCGGTTAAATTCCTGGCTGAAGAACTGCTTTTTGAGGAGGCCTCCTTTGAAGAAATAGGTTTCACCTTCAGTAATCTCTTGTTTAGATACGGCAACCCAGTATTGTTCCCCCTCTCCCTCTACGTGCAGGTAGGTATACCGGTCTGTATTCAATACCTCATTGACGGTCACCTGATGGGTGGCTTCTGCCGGGTTAGATGGCGTTTCAGTCGCTTCCTGCAGTGCCGGGATGGTATTCGAAGTTGTGCCTTCAGGGGTATCGGACGGTTCACTTTCGATAACTTTTGGTTGGCCTCCGCAGGCGGCCAGGATGCCGATCAGGAAGCCGGAAAGGCAAATGCTCAGTAATCTTCTGTAATTTAGAGAAATCATAAGTCTAATGTTTAGAATCGCGCAGCTGAGTAACCTGAGGGTTTGCTATGGGATTAGCTGGCTAATGGTGTTTTTGTTTGTTTAGTAAGGCCGTATCTTCAATAGCTGTGTCCTACACTCAAAACCGCTGAATAATTTTTGTATTAATGCGTTGATAGGGTTGTTCCTGTTCAATAAAAGTACCTTCGTAAAAGACCAGCAAGCTCAACTGCTTACGGATGCGCAGCGAAAGGCTTGCGCCTGCAATTTTTTGGTCCACCTGTGAGCCTGTATTCTGGTACTCGTAATGTACCGTTCGGAAGTACACATCTCCATTAAGGCGTTTCTTAATGATTGGCCTGGAAAGGCGCAAATCGTAAATCTGGCTCTTGATGTAGTTGGTCTGTAAGAGGGTGGCCGAAAGAGATGCCCGCATGTTGAGCCTCGGTATTTTCGACCAAGTTAGGAATGCTCTCAGGTTTTTGGACTGATTTCGGTCACTCCTCTGAAATCTCCATCCGGTATTGACGCCCAGCGTGAGAAGTTTCGCCGGCCGCAGATTGATACTAAACCGCAGCCCCTGCCGTGTTTCATCCTGGATAAGCTGGTCGATAAAGCTTTTGTAAGATTCGTAGTAAATGACGTTGCGCCGGTTATCGTAGGACAGGGAAAGCCTGATTTTTTTGTTCACCCGGTAGCGCATAGACAGGTATAAACTGGTCAGGCGCAGTTTGTTTTGGACTTCACTGTTCAGGTTTTCGTAGAGATCGGCTTCCACCGAGGAGAACAAGTTAAAGCCTTCAAAGGGCGTACTGCGGTGCTGAAAATAAAGAAACCGCCGGTCCGTTTGCCCCTGATTGGTCTGTTCCAAAAAGCCAACGGTTGTCCGGTGGCTTTGTTGTTTGCCGGCCGCGGTCAGCGCCAGATAGCCCCCCGCTTCTAGTAGGGAAGGGTTGAAGCTGTAGTCGGAATAATCTGGTCTGAAGCCTGCGATCCCACCCAAAGTAAAAGCGCCGATTTGCTGCTCATATTGCAGTCCGTCAATGGCACCTACGCTCGACATATTCGGGTTGATCCGGCGGCCTAGCGTTAGGTTGGAGGTGGAGTCAAAATCATAGCGGACAGAAAGGGCATATACCTTGAGGGCATCAGATAAATTATCTTGTACCTCTTCCCACTCTCCTAGCGTATGCCTGAATGTGATGTATTGCTCAGTTGAAAACTGGGAATCCTTTAAGTGGTCACCCCGAAAAGAGAAAGCATAGCGCATCCGGTGCAATTCACGGTATTCAGACCTACTACTGTAAGAAGCAGCGGAAAGCCGGGCCCTGATTTTTTCGAGGCTTCTGCCAGGCTCTTCCTGTTCCTGGTCTTCCTCTGGTACTAGTACCGGTGTAATCCCATTAACGGCCTCATCTTTCGGTACAGTGGTTTCAGCAGGCGCAACTGAGGGCGGGGGAAGTGATTCATCAACCGGGATTTTTGCATAAATCAAATCTTCCTTTTGAAAGGAAAAGCCTGCAAAAGGCGTGCAAACCGCAGAGGTCGAAGATTTATTATCCGTTTGCATTGCCGGGAGGTATTGGCCCTCCCGATTGATGTAAAGCGTGTCCCCTACAGTAATACCTTTGGTAGAAGAAAACTTTACATATACGTTGCGTGAAGAAAGAAAAGAAACTTTGCCATTGACCCAGGCCGCACCGGTATCAGCAACCTGCCCCTGTAGCGAAGTAGCCAACAGGAAAAGCCAAAGTACTATGTTAAACAGGCTCCTCATTATGCTGATAGTCTCTGCTGATGTTATGAATTAACTATTCCTCTGCCTCCGTTAGTCCTCTCCGGTAGGATGACAGGCGAAACAGGCATTATTCTCAAATACATACCCCGGTACCTCATCATGCTCATCCGCCAGGTCAGCTGCATTATTATGGCAGTTGATACAGTCGAAAATGGCATAATTGCCTGGGGTGGTATGACAGTCTGTACAGCTATTCCACTCTTCGTCGTGCTTGCCACTGTAAATGGGGAAGTACATAGCGTCGTGATCAAAAGTAGAAGGTATCCAAGTGTTCTGACCATGGCAGGCTTCACAATCCGTAGGGAAGTTTGCTATGGCGTGATTGGGGTTATTCGTAGCGTTATAGTCATCGCTATGGCACCCGAAGCAGGTATTAGGGGTATTATTGTAGTCGCCATTGTGGCAGTCGTTGCAGTTGAAGGCAATAGCGGCATGCGCGCCCACAAGCGGATAGTACTGGTCGTGGTCGAAAGAGGAAGGGATCCATGCACCTTCCGTGTGGCACTGCTGGCAGTCAGTTGAGAAATTAGCTGCTACATGATTGGGGTTGGTGACGGCGTTATAGTCATCGCTATGGCACCCGAAGCAGGTATTAGGGGTGTTATTGTAATCGCCGTTATGGCAGTCGTTGCAATTACTGGCAATAGCGGCATGCGCGCCCGAGAGGGGATAGTACTGATCGTGGTCGAAAGAAGAAGGCACCCACGCATTTTCGGTATGGCACTGCTGGCAGTCCGTAGGGAAGCTGGCTGCAGCGTGGCTGGGGCTGCTGGTGGCATTATAGTCATCGCTATGGCACCCAAAGCAGGTATTGGGGGTGTTGTTGAAATCGCCATTATGGCAGTCCACGCAGTTGTTAGCGATGGCGGCATGCGCGCCAGTCAGCGGATAATACTGGTCGTGTATATCAAAGGCAGCCGGGGCCCAGTCAGGAGCAGTGGTATGGCATGAGGCACAGTCCATAGGGAACCCAAGCGCGAGGTGGTTGGGGTTGTTGCTCTGGTTGTAGTCATCAGCATGGCAGGCATCACAAGTGTTCGGGGTATTGTTGTAATTGCCCTGGTGGCAGGCAAAGCAGTCGTTTTCAATCGGCAGGTGAGCGCCGGTCATTGGGAAGTACTGGTCGTGGTCGAAAGTAGCGGGTACCCATGCAGTCAGCGCGTGGCAGCTTTCGCAATCAAGCGGGAGCTGAGCGTTAACGTGATTGGGGACAGTGGCGGCGTTGTAATCATCGCTATGGCACCCGTCGCAGGTAGTAGGGGTGTTATTGTAATCGCCGTTATGGCAGTCGTTGCAATTACTGGCAATAGCGGCATGCGCGCCCGAGAGGGGA
>CAJXNH010000037.1 GCA_913057245.1 uncultured Phaeodactylibacter sp. | reverse complement strand
CATAAATACCTGGGGAATAACCCCATCAAAACAATTGATCAGGCCCATGATACGATTGCCTATGTCCGCAATCAGTATGATCAATATGGCATAGGCAGATGGGCGGTGATTGACAAAGCCACGCAAGACTTCGTCGGCTGGTCAGGGCTGAAATTCGAGACCACCGTGCGTACTGATATGGACTATTACGACCTTGGCTACCGGCTCAGGCGGAAATACTGGGGGCAGGGCATTGCCACGGAGACTTCCCTGGCGGCATTAGAATATGGTTTTGAAACACTGAAGTTAGAGGAGGTTTTCGCTGGTGCCCACGTTGACAATATCGGCTCCAACAAAGTATTGCAGAAGGTAGGGCTCCGGCTAATTGAGGTATTTGAATTTGACGATGCCCCACACAACTGGTATGGCATCAACAAGTCTGAGTGGCTGAGACCTATAAATCCTTGCCTATCTTAGGCACAAAACCAATGCTATGCGATTTATCATTCTTGGCTGTCTCTGGCTCATCCAATACACCCTGCCTGCTCAAATCGATCCAGCTAATATCCAAATCGCCCGCGACCAATGGGGCGTGCCCCACATCTTTGCCCCTACGGATGCTGAAGTCGCCTACGGGCTGGCCTGGGCCACTGCCGAGGATGACTTTCTCACCATGCAAAAGCAGCTGCTGCCCGCTAAGGGGCTGATGGGGCAGGTCTTTGGCAAACAAGGCGCTCAGCTTGATGTCATTGTGCACCTGCTGGGCGCAAGAAAAACGACCCGGGAGCGCTACACCACCGACCTCAGCCCGGATTTCCGAAAGATACTCGAAGCTTATGCCGATGGGCTAAATGCATACGCCAAAAAACACCCAAAGGAAGTCCTCCACCGCAAGCTTTTCCCGGTGGATGGGCAGGACCTCATTCCCTCCTACATGCTCGGGCTGGCCCTGCTTTCGCAAATTGATGAACCCCTGGGCGCTATTTTCAGCGGTCGCATGGGGCAGGAGGCCAGTCAGGAAAGAGGCTCCAATGCCGCCGCCATCGCCCCCCATAAAACGACAACCGGCGAAACCTTCCTGCTCGCCAATTCCCATCAGCCCCTGGAAGGGCTTTACTCCTGGTACGAGGCCCATGTGTGCAGCGAGGAGGGCTGGAATATGCTGGGCGCGAATTTCCCGGGTGGTGTCAGCCTCTTCCTGGGTACCAATCCCTACCTCGGCTGGGCACATACGGTCAATTACCCCGATTTTACAGATATCTACCAACTGGATATGCACCCGGAGCGGGAACTAACTTACCGCTTTGATGGAGCATGGCTGGAATTGCAACCTGACTTTTACAAGGCACGCATCCGGCTACTGGGCTTTCTGCCCATAGGCAAAAAGCAAAAGTTTTACCAGAGTAAATACGGCATCACTTTCGAAACGCCAAATGGGTTTTTCGCCCTGCGCACCGTTGCCAATCAGACCATCAAAGCACCGGAGCAGTGGTACCGCATGAACAAAGCCCGGAACTGGGATGAATTCCGGGCGGCCCTGGACCTACAGGGCATCACCTGCACCAACATCGTGTATGCGGACCGCGAGGGTCATATTTATCACCTCGGGAACGGGCTGCTGCCCAAGCGAAATCCCAACTACGACTGGTCAGGCATACTGCCCGGCGACACTTCCGCCACCCTTTGGAAGAATGACTTTTACCCGGTAGACCAGCTGGTGCAGGTATTTGACCCGCCTTCGGGCTATGTCTACAACTGCAACCACACCCCCTTCCGGAGCACCGCTCCCGAAGACAACCCTGACACCACCTCCGTACCGCCCCACATGGGCTACAAACGCCCCAACGATCTCACCAACCGCGGTGCCCGTTTCCAGGCTTTGATGCAACAATACGATCAGGTAAGCTATGAGGATTTCAAGCGCATCAAGTACGATCAGGCTTATGAGCAGCCCATGGTAGCCGTGCCCTGGTTTGAGCCCATTTTTCATCTCAACCCGGCTGATTATCCGGATATTCAGGAGCAAATCCGACTGCTCCGGGATTGGGACCGGGTAGCCGATGCCGATAGCGAGGCCGCTGCCACGGCTATTCTTGCCTATTACCACCTGGAATCTGCGCTAAAATCCGGACAGTCGGTGCTTGAACTGGACACCCTGCCGGAGAAAGCGCTTGCGGAAGCCCTGCGATTCGCTCAGGAGCATTTCGTTGAGCACTTTGGGCAACCTACAGTTCGTCTCGGCAAGCTACAGCAGCACCGCCGGGGCAACATCAGCCTGCCCATGGGCGGCGGCCCGGATGTGCTCGCCGCAGTACGCAGTGAACTCCAAAAGGATGGCCGCCTCCGCCCGGTCTCCGGTGATTCCTATATACAGTTTGTCCGCTACAGTGAGGAAGGGGTACGAATCGAAAGCATCAACGCCTACGGGGCTTCCGCCCGCCCCGACAGCCCGCACTATGCCGACCAAGTGCAGCGCTTCACCAGCCAGGAACTTAAGCCGATGACGCTGGATAAGGAGGCGGTGTTAAATGGAGCGGTGCGGGTGTATCATCCGGAGTAGGTCCTGCTTTATTGTTCATCCAGAAAGGCAGCCATAGCCTCACAAACCGCCTCCGGCTCTTCTACGGATGAGGTATGGCCGGCACGGGGTATGATGCGCAATTGGGCATTTGGAATGTGCTCAGTAAGGTATTCTGATTTGGCGGGAACGGTGGCAACATCCTCCGCCCCGACCAATACCAGCGTTGGGCACTGAATATCAGCTAAGGCCCCGGGGGGTACTGCTTCCCGCTCAATGACGCCTTCCACTGCTCTTGTGATATTCCGATTATTACGGACTAATTCTTTTTCCCATTTTTTCCTTAGCATCAACCGTTCAGGATCAGCTAAAAACGAGGGACCAAACATGATCTTCATGACCGGGCGCTTGACCGCCCAAACGCCCAGCATTTTCACAATACGGTTGAGCATCCGGTAACGTGGGATGTTCTCTTCAGGCTCTGCCTGAGCAGAAGTATCCATTAGGATCAGTGACTTGACCCGACCGGGGTGCCGACTGGCAAGGCGCAGCCCGATAAAACCGCCCATACTCAGCCCTGCGAAGTGGCAGCGGTCAATTTTCAGCGCATCAAGCAAGGCCAAAGCATCCCCGGTAAGGGTGTCCATATCATACCCACCCGCCGCAACTGCACTTTGCCCCTGCCCCCGGTGATCGTAGGCGATGACCCGGTACCGGTCTTTGAAAATCGCAATTTGATCAGCAAACATGCGACTGCTCCAAAGCAAGCCATGAGCAAACAGCAGGGTTTCCGTTCCCTGACCATGCTCTTCGTAGTAAAGTTCCGTTTGATTGACGTATATCCTGGGCATATTTTTGATAAAAAGATAAGCATTTCTGTGGATTTCTAAAGCCCTGCTGCCAATCCCATTGCACTGCGGGGTTACAAATGTACACCGGCCACACACTTAAGTAAACACCCTGGCAAAAACGATCCAAATGCGCATTGATGCCCACCAACATTTTTGGGAATACGACCCGGTTGCCTATCCCTGGATTTCTGAGGCGATGCCCGAACTCCAAAAGGACCGCCTGCCCAACGACCTTAGCCCTTTACTGAAAGAGGAAGGTATGGATGGCTGTGTGGCGGTACAGGCCCGGCAATCTCCCGAAGAAACAGATTTCCTGCTCTGGCTGGCCGGGGAGTCCCCTTTCATTAGAGGTGTGGTGGGATGGGTTGACCTGCAGGCACCTGATGTAGCGCAAACCCTGGATCATTACCAAAGCAACTCTTTACTCAAAGGAATGCGCCATATTGTTCAGGACGAACCGGATGATGAGTTTCTGCTTCGCCCGGACTTTCTACGTGGTGTGCAAAAACTGGGACAGCAGGGCTATACCTATGACATCCTGGTCTTCGAGCGCCACCTCCCGGTAGTGCTGAAGTTCCTTGACGCCTGCCCCGATCAGCCTTTTGTGCTGGACCATTTGGGAAAGCCCATTATAGAAGGAGGGCCCAGTCCGCTTTGGACAGACCATATCCGGTCTATCGCCGCCCACCCTAACGTGTACTGCAAGCTATCCGGGCTCGTCACCGAGGCAGACTGGAACAACTGGCAACGTGAGGACTTCTACCCTTTCCTGGATATCGCGATGGAAGCATTTGGGCCCGAGCGGCTGATGATTGGTTCAGACTGGCCGGTATGCCTGCTTGCCGCTGATTCCTACCACGAAACGGTGAATGTAGTGCAGACGTACCTCCGGCAATACGCCCCGGAAGCCCAACCGGCTATTCTGGGAGCAACAGCCACCCAATTTTACCAACTCAACTAAAAAACCATGGACTTAAACCTAAAAGATAAAGTATTCCTCGTCACCGGTGGCGCAAGCGGCATAGGGGCCGGCATCAGTCGGGCATTGGTGGCAGAAGGCGCCCTGCCCGTCATCGTGGGCCGCAATAAAGCCAAAGGCGATGCTATCCTGGAAGAACTGGGGACGGGCTTTCAAATTGTAAAAAACCTGGGCACCGCAGAGAGCTGCCGCGAGGTCGTCGAAGAAGCCCTTCAACTTACCGGCAGAGTGGACGGACTGGTGAATAACGCCGGTGCCAATGATGGCGTAGGGCTGGAAACTGGCAGCCCGGAAGCCTGGATCAACTCCCTGCAAAAGAACCTGCACCATTATTATTATTTGGCACACTACCTCCTACCCGAGCTAAAGCAGCGTAAAGGCAGCATTCTCAACATCAGCTCAAAAACGGCCGTGACCGGACAGGGCAATACTTCTGCTTACGCTGCCGCAAAGGGCGCCCAACTGGCCCTCACCCGGGAGTGGGCAGTGGAACTCCTCCCCTATCACATCCGCGTCAATGCCCTGGTACCTGCTGAGGTGATGACCCCGCTTTACCGCACCTGGCTGGATACCTTCGATGACCCGGCTGCCAAACAGCGGAGTATCGAAAGTAAAATCCCGCTCGGGCAGCGCATGACGACCTGTGAAGAAATGGCAGATATGGCCCTCTTCCTGCTCTCCGACCGTGCCTCTCACATTACCGGGCAGCATTTCTTTATCGATGGCGGCTACGTCCACCTGGACCGTGCCCTCTAAATACAGCTTATGAAAACCTACTGCTATACCCTCGACCTCAAAAATGACCCGGCGCTAATCGCGGAATATGAGCGCTACCACGAAGCTGTCTGGCCGGAAATCCTCGACAGCATAACAGGCAGCGGTATCCGGCACATGACCATCTACCGCTGGTCCAACCGCCTGTGCATGATCATGGAAACCGAGGACAACTTCGACCCGGCCGAGAAAGCCCGCCTTGATGCCGCAAACCCTAAGGTACAGGAGTGGGAAACGCTGATGTGGGATTATCAACAAGCCCTCCCGGGAGTAGAGGCAGGCACAAAATGGGTCGAAATGAAACCCATTTTCAGGCTGTAGGTCAATTTTAAGTCTTATATTGACGATCCTCGCCAACAATATCTGGCGTTAACCCTTCGGCATTATGAGATTAGTACAACACAAGCAGGAAGCGTATTGGTTTTACCGCTTTCTGTCCATCTTTTACGACAAAATTGTCAATCCGCTTTTTTGGACGGTCCCCATGCGGGACAAGGCGCTGCAGCTTGGACAATTGGAGGAAACCGGTATTAAAGTTGTGGATGTAGGGTCGGGCACCGGCTTTAACACAGAGGGGATTGTAAAGATCGTCCCTCCCCAGCAGGTCACCTGCGTGGACCAAAGCCCGCACCAAATGTCAAAGGCGAAAGCCAAGCCTGAACTACAGGGATGCACCTTCCTTCAGGGGGATGCCGAAAATCTTCCCCTGCCTTCCAATAGCTTCGACCGCTATGTCTCGGCGGGGAGTATCGAATACTGGCCAGACCCTGCCAAAGGCATACGCGAGGCCTACCGGGTAGTGAAGCCTGGCGGGCTTGCACTGATGATTGGCCCTTTGGAGCCGGCTAATCCCGTTGGGCGGTTTATCGCAGAACTTTGGATGCTCTTTCCCAAAGAAGAAGAATACTGGCAATGGTTCCGGGAGGCAGGCTTTGAGGACCTGCAAGTCTGCTATGTCAAGCCGCAGTGGGTGGATGGCAAAGGGAAATATGGCATTGCACTGGCCGGCCGTAAACCGCTGACCGACACTACGGAGCAGCCTCCTGTCTCTGCAGCTCAAACTGAGCCTGAGAAAATGGGCCCGGGCCGGCGTTTGCTCATGATCTTCCGGGTACTGATTGGCTCACTGGCCGGCTTCCTGTTTATTCCGGCTGCTCTGCTGGGCTACGTCCGGATGGCTTTTACGGATCAGTCGCATATCCCGGAAACCGAGCGGGAGCGCCTCAACCGGCATCAGATTGTGGCACTGCTCATTACGGCCGTGCTAATCCTCCTGCTCATTGCCTTGCTTCGGTAAATCAACTTATTTCATACCGTAAAATCACTGCCCGTGCTCAACGACAAGATCGCTCATTTTTACGACCGCTCCACTCAGGTGTGGCTTGACACCTGGGGAGAACACATGCATCATGGCTACTACGGGGACGGGGCTTCCGCCAAGGACCATCGGCAGGCACAGCTTGACCTGGTCAATGTGATGCTGGAATGGGGCCATGTTAAACAAGCAGACCGGATTTTGGATGCCGGCTGTGGCGTAGGCGGCAGCTCCCGTTATTTAGCGGAAAAACTGCAGGCAACGCGGGTCCTGGGCTGTACTCTGAGTACGGTACAGGCGGAGCGCGGCACCGCCTACAACCGGGAAGCAGGCCTAAGCGCCATTGTCAAAACCGAAGCCCGGGATATGATGTCGCTCCGCCCTGAGGACGGCCCGTTTGACTTGGTTTGGTCGATGGAAAGTGCAGAACATATTGAGGATAAAGCCCAAATGCTACAGTTGTTTTATGACTTACTGGCGCCCGGTGGCCAACTCCTCATGGCTACCTGGTGCCACCGCGAAACCCCGCCGCCCCTGAACTCAAAAGACGAACAGATCCTCAGCCGTATCCGGCATTTGTACCACCTTCCGCCTTTGGCTCCCTTGTCCGGGCTGCGGCAGGATGCAGAAAAAGCTGGTTTCACCGGTTTGCAAACAGAGGACTGGAGTGCTCAGGTAGCTCCCTTCTGGCAGGCGGTGATCCAGTCTGCCCTGAAACTGAAAAGCCTGAGTGGGTTGCTCAAAGCCGGCCTGCCTACCATTCGCGGTGCACTGGCCATGCGGCATATGACCCGGGGGTTTAAGCAGGGGACGATCTGCTTTGGGGTTTTGCAAGCTCAAAAACCTGTGTAATCTTATGATGGACTTCATCCGTTTTAGCCGGCCGCATACGATCATTGGTACAAGCCTGAGTGTACTGGCCCTTTACGTGCTCGCCCTCAGCTACGCGGGAAAAGCAACCGGAGACTGGAATATCTTTCTGACTGCCTGGTTCAGCTGTCTGGGTTCCAATATTTTTATCGTTGGGCTCAATCAGCTGACCGATATTGAAATCGACCGCATCAATAAACCCTACCTGCCCCTGGCATCGGGTGCTTACTCTGTTCGTACCGGACAAGCCATTATTGGTATTGCACTGTTTATTGCGCTGGCCCTTGCCGTGTACGGCGGTCCCTATCTGATGTGGACCGTTGGGTTGAGCCTGCTGCTGGGCATTGCCTATTCCCTTCCCCCGTTGCGGCTGAAGCGGTTTCACTTCTGGGCCGCCTTCTGCATTATTGCGGTGCGCGGGCTAATCGTCAATCTGATTTTGTTCCTCCACTTTTACAATCAACTGAGCGGAGATACGGCGCTTCCGCCCATCATTATCTGGCTTACCGTTGCCATTTTTGTTTACGGGCTCATTATTGCCTGGTTTAAGGACATGCCGGATACGGCGGGAGATGAGGCTTATCAAATTGAAACGCTCTCCCTAAAAGTTGGCCTCCGGCGCGTATTTTGGATTGGCAACAGCCTGTTGGGCGGACTGTTTCTCTTGCTGGCCACTCTTCCTCTATGGGCTGACCTCCAGGTACATCATTTGCTCTTTGGCCTGGGGCACCTGAGCCTGTTATTGGGTTTCCTCCTGCTGGCCAGCCGGGTAGATCTTTCGGAAAAGGCTTCCATCATGCGCTACTATCAGGCCGTGTGGGGGCTGTTCTTTTTGGAATATGGCTTGTTCGCCACCGCCGGGTGGCTCGCCTGATGCAAAAAATGAAAGGAGCGCTGGGAAGTTGAATAACCCAGCGCTCCTTCGATCCTTTCAATTTAATCAATCTACTGCTTAATCACGGGCCAGGCACTGCGGGCTGTTGCTGTACGCAATTCCACCCAATAGATGCCTGAGGGCAGCTGTCCGAGTGAAAGCGGTAACTGCCACTGCTGATGAGCAACCGGCACCTGTCCCGATTGCAACACCTGCCCCAGCGGGCTTACGAGCGACCACTGTAGTTCGAACACTTCAAAGCCATTGCCCTCCATCATCAAAGGACCGGTCGTGGGGTTAGGCGAAAGCCGTACAGCCCAGTCCGCCGGGAAGCTGCCTACACCGGAAACCATAACGGTGACGCTTTGCACTTCGCTCTGACAGCCGTTGCTGTCCATCACTATTACCTCGTATACTCCATTGGGCAAGCCGGTAATGGAGGATGGGCTATCAAAATTCGCCCCTCCGTCAATACTGTAGGCATAGGGAGGCGTACCACCAGAGGCTGTAATAGTAATCGCATCTTCAACAACTTCAACGGTGGCCTCAAGTGGTGCAGGTGAAGTGATTTCAATAGCGGTGCTGAAAATAAAGCCTTCATTGTCCTGGATTTCCAAATTGTATATGCCGGGACCTAGATCTGAAAATACCGGGCTGCTGCCAAAGCCCTGCTCATTGAGTTGATAGGTGTAGGGAGCCACGCCACCGGTTACATTTTGTACCTGAATGGCTCCATCGCCATCACCGGCACAGGATACATTTTGCACCTCAATGCTGGCATTAACAATGATATTGACGTTAGCGCCAATCGAAACGGTGCAGCCATTCACATCCACCACAAAAGCAGTATAGTCTCCGTTGTCCAGCCCGGAGAAAACACCGGAAGGTTGAAAATTGCTCCCCCCGTCAATGCTGAAGGCGTAAGGCGGTGTACCACCTGATGCCTGCAGGGTCAGGGTGTTGTCCTCCACATTGGCGGATAGTTCCAGCACCGGGGGCTCTCCCACCACAATCTCCGTCACCTGGAAAGTACTGCCGTTGGCATCGATGATGGTTAGGGTGTAGGTACCGCCTGTCAGGTTTTCAAATATGCTGCTGCTTTGTGGATCCCCTCCGTTCAGGCTATAGGTATAGGGAGGCAGACCACCCGATACCTCGTCCACATCAATGCGCCCATCTGCGGCACCGGCACAGCTTACCTCCTCTGCGGATGCAGTGGCACTCGTGATGATGTTGACCGTTGCCTGTCCAGCTTCTGTGCAGCCATTCGCATCCTGTACCACAAGAGCATAGGTGCCATTAGGCAGGCCGGCAAATGTGAAGTCATCCCCAAATGTAGCACCGCCATCAATGCTGTAGCTGTAGGGCGGCGTGCCCCCCTCTGCCAACAAGGCGAGGTCATTAAGTGTAGCCTCTGCAGATAAGGTAAGTGGGGCCGGAGCACCAACCAATAAGCCAGCTATTTGGTACAGATTGCCATTCGCATCCGTAATTGTAAGCCCATAATCGCCAGCGGACAAGTTTTCAAACACCGGGCTGTCCTGCGCAGCGCCGGTTCCTAACTGATAGGTGTAAGGGGCTTCTCCTCCTTCGATGGAGACGACCGTTAGGCTGCCATCGGCAATATTGCTGCAGGAAGCATCGGTGATACTAAATTCTGCGGCAACAATCAGGTTGATGGTGATGCTACCTGTAACTGAACAGTTATTCGCATCCAGGACTTCCAGCTCGTAGGTCTCGTTGGGCAGGTCGTTGAACGCTGTAGCCGAACCAAAAGTGGCGCCTCCGTCAATACTGTATTGATAAGGCGGTGTACCACCTGTGGCGGAGAGGGTCAGATCGTTGCCGGCAAGGTCGGTACTGAACTGCAGCGGATCCGGTGCGCTAACTTCGATATTATCCAACTGCAACACGCTGCCGTTGGCATCTGTAATCAGCAGGTCATAATTGCCGGCAGGTAAAGCCGTGAACTCCGGGCCCGGCTGGGGGTCCCCTCCATTAAGGCTATAGCTGTAAGGCGCTACCCCACCCTGAATATTCGTAGCAGTGATGCTGCCATCGGCGGCACCGGCACAACTGTTATCTGTTACCGAAAAGGCTGCACTTTGCAACAAATTCACTTCCAGGTCAAGGGAAGTCAGACAGCCATTGGCATCTTCCACCACGATATTGTAGACGGCATTGGGCAGTCCCTCAAAGGAGGACTCCGGGCCGAAGGCCACACCGCCATCCAGGCTGTATTGATAAGGCGCCGTGCCCCCCGTAGCTTCCAAAACCAGCGTATTGACCGATAAGCCTGCGGACAGCTCCAGCGGGTCGGGTTCCTGCAGATCGACTACAGGGAGGGTAATTTCCTGACCCGCATCATCCGTCACGACGATGGAGTATGCCCCGGCGGACAGGTCTTCGAAAACCGGGGTATCCTGTGGTGCTCCTGCATTGAGCACAAAGGTGTAAGGCGGTAACCCACCGGCTACGGCAACTTCAATCGCACCATCGGTATCTCCGGCACAACGAAGTGGATTAGTGATGCTGGCCAGGCCTGATAATACAGCAGGCTCCAAAATCAGCAGTTCGAACGTCTCGCCCGGGCGCCATCCGCCTTCTGTATCCGTGAGATCAAACATAAATTGATCGGTTGTGGCAGCGCTCCCATTGTGCTGATAGGACAGCAGCCCGTTATTGATGTCTGCCTGACTGAACACACCACCAATGGAAAGTACCTCGCTGCCATTCCGTTGCAGTACCCCATGCTCAGGCAGAGCGGTCAGGGTATAGAAAATGTCTTCCGGAGCAAGGGCACCCTTCTCAAAAGCCAGAAAATCAGCGGTAATGGCCTCCTGCTGCGCATAGGGGACTTCCAGTGCCTGATTGGCTAAAAGATCCGCCGGATCGGGCACATCGGAAGGCGGGCAGGCTTCAATCGACCAGAACACCAGGTTGCCGCCATCCTGATTGAAGGCATCGCTAATGGTGAGGGTCCAGGTACCGGAGGCTGATAAGCCGGTAAAAGCAGACAATGGATCTAAAGACTGGAAGTTGCCGGAAATACCGTATGGTCCGCTGCCCTCACAAGATTGCTCAAGATCGTCGGCGGTGAGCGGGGCGTCATCATCGAAACCCACCAGCATATTATCCTGAGCGCACCCAAAGTCTGACCCCGGCACCCCTGGCTGATCAAACAGGGTGACGCTCGGGCCGCCTTCGTACGAAAGGGTCGCAGACAGGTCGCCAAGCCAGGTATGATCGATGGCTAAGCCTACGTTGAGGTCCTGTATCGTAAAGTCACCATCGGTGGTCAGGGTAGTCGTAAATTCACCGGTGCCGCTGGGCGGGATTACCAAGTCAGGCTGTGCATCAGTGTAAACCGTGCAGTTGTTACCGAGGGTTTGAAAACTTGACCATACCGGATCAGGAGACCCGCCGCATTCATTAACGGGTATGACCCTCCAGTAATAGACGGTGAATTCATCGAGCCCTGACAGCTCATAAGCCGTATCTAAGACGGTCTCTTCGATGACTGTGTTTGCACCAAATGCCGGCGAAGTAGCGACCTCCAGCAGATACTGATCAGCAAAAGCGGAGGCGGACCAGTTGACTGTAGGGTTCAAGGGCACCGATTGGGCGCCCGGGGCTGGTGTAGCGGGAACAGTAGCTACAGGGGTGCCCGCCGCAAGGTCTAAAATAAGGGTGATGCTCTTGCTAACAGAAGGGCTTGTTGCTTCAAGGGAAAGCTCATATACGCCCGAAGCAGCCCCTCCCAGATTACTGATGGTAAGAACACTTGAAGCATTTGCGCCGACCGGATTAGCACTAAAGGTAGCCATGGCTCCGTCCGGAAGTCCGGTCACCGACAAGTCCAGCATTTCAGAAAACCCGGCAACCGGGGTGGTCGAAATATCAAAAGTAGCGCTGGTATCGCTACAGAGCGCCTGAACCGAAGGCGTGGCAGCCATCAGTACCGTTGGGCTGGGCGGTAGTTGGATTTCGAAATCCTCATCTGAGATATCGAAAAATATATTATCGGAAGCTACTACCTGAACCCTTGCCGTAGTGGTCAGCTCGAGCGGTACGAGAATTTCCTGTTCGCCATCATTAGGCACACCTTGCGCCAGCAGTACCGGATAGGTGAAGCCACCATCTTTGGACAGGTAGATGTCCACCGCGCTGCAATTTACAGGGGCACCATCGGTACCCGCTACATCCCAGGTGACGGTTTCCAGCGTTCCCACTTCCCATACCACGCTGGTGTTGGGCTGCTGTACCACAAAAGGGCCTGCGTCATCCGAAAAAACCAGCTCCACATCCGTAGCCTTAACGCATCCTCCTCCGGGAAAATTATCCCGGACGGAACACCGGAAGCTCATGGTGCGGGAAACGGAAGGCAACACCTCCCACGTTTCTGGTGTATTGGAAACCACCGCATTCAAATTGGGGAAGTACCGGACCGGGTCAGGCGTAGGCGACAGCGACCGGAAGGCCGGCCCGCCTGTACTGGCAGAAACCGGGGGCATGGTTGCTATCTCGTTATCCATTTGTTCCCAGCAATACGTCAGGGAGTCGCCCTCGGCATCTGTCGCTTCTGCTCTGAGGAAGAAAGGCGTGGACACCGGCAAAAACAGCGCCTCCTCCTCATCTGTAAGAACGGGCCCTGTATTCCCGACATCAATCAACTCCGGGCAAGTACTCCCAGCGCCAAATTCTATCGTATTGGTGACTTCCTGTATGCTGATGGCATGGAAGTGATCGTCACTATTGTTTTGAACGTTCGGGCTGCAAATCCCGGCATAACCCATAATCGTGGAGGCACTGCCCGGCTCCATAGCTGCTGCAGCCACCCGGTTGCAATTGTTGTTCTGCGTATGGTTTGCGCCGAACTGATGCCCAAACTCGTGGGCTACATAATCAATGTAAAACGGATCGTTGACAGGTGATGGCAATCCTGTAACGCCACGCGCCTTCCGGTTGGTGCAAATAGAAGCCAGGGAGGCCACACCGCCCCCGCTTGTACTGAATACGTGCCCGACATCATAATTATCGAAGCCCACCAGGTCATCTACGACACCTTGATTTTCACTAAGCAGCGTACCGGCGCTGTTGTTAGTAAAAGGATCTGTGGCTCCATCCAGGAAAATGACCTGATCGGTTTCGTCTATGAGCTCCATATGAACTGTGAAGTCCCTTTCATAAACGCCATTGACCCGGGTCATGGCCACGTTGTAGGCCGCTAGTACATCAGGCACGGTACCACCGTGAAACTGTGCATACTCCCCTGTACAGGCAATCGCAAGGCGGTAGTTGCGCAGCAAACAATCACCCAGCAGGGCGGCAGGTGGAGTATCTAAATTACCGGTAGCTTCTGTGGTTGCATCGGCATGCATCCGGCAGCTGAATTCATTGCCTGGTATGCCGTTATAGTCAGATTTGTAGTACACCTGATGGTAGCGGGTCTGCCCGTTGGAGAAGACATCAATGAAAACCGTGCTGTGCAGCCCGGACAGAATCATAGCATGGAATCCCTTGTGGGTGTACCCAAAACGGGCATAGGCCGTGCCATCCTCCGGGCTGTAGGCCGCAAAGGAGCGCATCCCGGGATACCGGGCGGACAAGCCTTCCGCCATCACCGGTGCCTCCACCACTTTGAAGGTCCGGTTATGGCCGTTGGGCAAGGGCAACTGCAGATGCACAGCCCCTTCCGCAGCCTCCGGTGTGTGCCACATTGGGGCTTCAGACAACACGGAGATCAGCGCTTCCAGGTCCACACTAATGAGCCGGGCTTCATCAGGTTGGATCTGACGGGGGCCGCCAAGCCGCTGTGCGTCTTGCAAATGGGCTTCTTTAAACCATTGTTGTGCGGATGAGAAATGTGGGAGGGACAAGAACAGGCATAGCAATGCAAGTGGGTAGAGCGTTTTTTTCATGCTTATTTATGTTTTGCACACCATTTACAAGCGGTGTAAATGGCCGAATGGGTTATGAAAGACTAGCTGTAGTGTTGCCCGGTAAGTGATTGTTGGTGGGAGGGCTCACAATTTAGGAAAAAGAAATTATATTTTCGAAGCACTGCCAGAGGAAATATACCATCAGGAAGACCGGCTGAAGCTTATCCGGCTTTTTTCTATTTCATATGCCGGAGGTAGGCATCAAGATGCTGCACCCTGAACTGCTCCAGGTCCCATACGCCTCTCAACTGTCCTCTTTTGCCGGCACGCCAGACATAAACACTGGCTTCAACCCTTTGATCATCCTGTAAAACAGAGACTGCCGTTTTCACGTAATCCTCATCTTCATAGGCATCCAGTATGGTATGCTCTTTCGGCGAAAGCCCGGAAAGCAAAAGGCCCTGAACTTCAGCGCCATGCCTCGGGAATACAGCAGGGTACGGACGTACATCAGCGCCATCATGTATGGAAAAACGATGATAACCTGGAAGAATAGCTTCCGATGAGCCGGGCAGGCGGCCGAGCAGGGAGTGTAGGATTTCCGGAAAGAGCAAGGTGCCGTAAACGAACAAGGGGCGCATTTCAGGAAGCTTTATTAAATTAAAAAGGGCTGAACAAAGCGGTAATTGCTTTCATTCAGCCCTTTCAACAGCAACGGGTGCTGTAAGATGGTATTACTGAGACTGCAGCTGCTCAATCGCACCCTCTGTACCACCTACCATCATGCTGGTTACGATGCAAAGCACGAACAGTGCAATGGCGAGGTACCAAGTTGCTTTCTCAATAAAATCAGTAGACTTGGCTGCGCCAAACATCTGATTGGCTTGCGTTCCACCGAAGGTAGAGTCAACACCACCGCCCTTCGGATTCTGGATCAAAACTGCGCCCATCAGTAGCACACAGACAAGGGCAATCAGTACAGTCATGGTAGTCAGCATATCTTAATCGCTTTTTATATTCAAAATTTGCTGCGCAAAGTAATCACTTTTTTCCGGAAAAACCAACATCAAACGGCGATACATTTCTTCTGCTTTTTCGTACTGCCCCTGCTGAGCCAGTACTTTCGCCAGCGTTTCGGAAACCAGGTTGCCATTTTCGGTTATGCTCTGCAGCACAATTTCGTCTACTTTGCTGGTAGGATGCCCCTTTTTTTTATGCTTTCCTGTCTTCCGGTTGTCCTCCATTTTCTTGGACTCCATGATTTCGCTGAGCTGGGTCTGGATATCCGGGGGTTGGAATTGTGCCACCCAGCTACTGAAGGAACTCTTGGGCCGTGGAGCTGGTTTTGGTGCATGCAGCGGCTCATGAGGCGCCATACGGTCTGCCACCGGCGACTCCTCCGGTGCAGGCTGGGCGATGGGCTTCATAAGACCAGCGACAGTAATAGCAGTAGCTATAGCGTGATGAAAAGGGACTGTAAACGCATCAGCTTTTATTGACGCTTCAGTTGGACCGCTCGTGTGTTCCTCCAGTGTAGGATGAACTGCATTGTCCGGCGTAATGTCATTTAGGGCGGATTCCAATGCCTCCAGTTCCTGGTTTTTCCAGGCTTCGATATCAGCTTCCTGTCCGTCGGTTGCATCTACCCTTGAAAGATCGAGCTCTTCCCCCACACCGGCAGTAGGCGTATCACTTTCCGGGCTGTGGTCCGCTTCGCCGGGAGGGTCGGCATCAAAACCAAAGTCCAGCTCCAGGGCAGATTCCGAGGGTTCAGGGTTGACATCCAAATCGGAAAGCTCCAGTGCTTCTGTCGGTTCTTCCCCGAGGCTGCTCAGTTCCAGGTAATCTTCTGATAACTGAAAGACTTCTTCTTCCGGTGCCATTTCCAGATAGGCTCCCACTTCGGCATACAGGAGGCTCCGGTCGCTCGTGGTTGCCGCTACCCTTGCCAGGGCAGTTTCCCAGTCTTCCCGGCGGTCCTGCAGGCTTTTTCTCAGCAGCAACAATTGTAAGGGCTGGCAAAAAGGATACTGCATCGCCATTGTTTTCAACTCCTCGTAGGGCAGCTGATGCAGCAAAGACCGGTCTTGCAGATATCGGCTAAAGGTTTCGGCATTCATGATTGAAATACATTAATAGGGCCATACTAAGCACCGTGCAACAACTGAAAGTGGTTATTCCAGCCAATCAAATTAAGAAAAACTTCTTTTAAATCAAACTTTCGTTTTGAGGAAGGCCACAAGCTTGCGCACAGCCTGCCCCCGGTGGCTGATGCTGCTTTTCTCTTCGGCAGACATTTGGGCGAAGGTGCGGTTGAAGCCATCGGGCATAAAGACGGGGTCGTAGCCAAACCCCTGATTGCCTTTTTTGTGATGGATAATCTGCCCTTCCACGGTGCCTTCAAACTGATGCTCCTTCCCATCAATGATGAGGCTGATCACCGTATGGAAGCGGGCTTTGCGGTCCTCCTCCCCTTTCATATTGGCGAGCAACAGACTCATGTTAGCCTCATCGTCATGGGCAGGGCCGGCGTAGCGGGCAGAATAGACCCCCGGCTCGCCATTCAGCGCGTCCACTTCCAGGCCGGTATCTTCAGAGAAACAGTCAACCTTGTAGTTATTGTGGACGTACCACGCTTTTTCTGAGGCGTTGGCGGCAATAGTTGGGCTGGTTTCCGGCAGTACTTCGTCGCAGCCGATATCCTTTAGCCCCCGGATTTCAATTTTGCCTTCCAGCAACTGGCTGACTTCAGAGATTTTGTTGGGGTTGCCGGTTGCGAATACAATAGATAGCATGAAGTATAATTAGGTTTTGTTGATAGGATTTAAACGTTGAAGCAAGCTTTGAGGGTACGCCAGAGCTGTCCTGATTTTTCTTTCCCGCCCGCCTGCCGCTCCTCGAATATATCAGCGATGCTGTCGGCAAGGACGAAGGTGGTGGATCCAAATTGCACGGGCTGATACGGGTGCAGCTGAAAATGCAATCCCAGCCGTTGGGCACTGATCCCGAAGAGGAAAACAAATTTTGCGGTTTTACTCCCCTCCACCCGGCT
Organism: uncultured Phaeodactylibacter sp.; assembly: GCA_913057245.1. GTDB lineage: Bacteria > Bacteroidota > Bacteroidia > Chitinophagales > Saprospiraceae > Phaeodactylibacter. The sequence goes on along the minus strand of CAJXNH010000037.1, from coordinate 15,093 downwards.
GAAACTAATGGATTCCTCTTTTGTTAAACAGATGTGTTTTGCCTGTTGTGCGAGGTCAATTTTCGCAGCGCCGAACACTTTGGCCAAAAAGCCTGCCATTTCTGACTGCTGCGCCGCCTCGGCTTCGTACCAAATCCAAATGCCCTGCGCGCCCGCTCCATCGATGCCATTTTTAGGCTGTGCTTGTTCCGGGACGGGAAAAAGATGGAAATCTAAAAAGGTAGAATTCAAAATTTTTGATTTAAATAAAGCCTTGTATCCAAATAATCAATAAGCAAAGTAGTGAATTTATCCCAAATATAGAATATTTGTAATTTTTTCTTATTTTCGCATAAAAAATATTGCAGATGAAATTTAATATAAAAATCACGAAAGCTCAAAATTCACAGCTTGAACAAGTGGATTTTGACAACATTCCTTTCGGACGGGTATTTTCGGATCATATGTTTGTTGCTGATTATAAGGATGGTGAATGGCAGTCGCCAAGAATTGTCCCTTTCGGCCGGTTTGAAATGCACCCTGCTGCTATGGTCCTCCACTACGGGCAGGCTATTTTTGAAGGCATGAAAGCGTCTAAATCTCACGATGGCACGCCCTTCTTCCTCCGCCCCGAGATGCACGCCAAGCGGCTCAACAACTCGGCCCGCCGTATGTGCATGCCTGAAGTCCCCGAAGACCTGTTCCTGGAAGCCCTTCACACCCTCGTCGACCTGGACAGCGACTGGATCCCGCCACAGGAAGGCAGTGCGCTTTACATCCGCCCCTACATGTTTGCCATGGATGAATTCATTGGGGTGAAGCCATCTGCAACGTACCGGTTCATCATCTTCACCGGCCCTGTAGGCCCTTACTACCCGAAACCGGTAAGCCTGATAGCCGACACGCAATTTGCCCGTGCGGCTGTACAAGGCGGTACCGGCGAAGCAAAAGTTGCGGGTAATTACGCTGCCTCCCTCCTGCCTGCCAAACTGGCGAATGAGAAGGGCTACGATCAGGTCATGTGGCTGGACAGCCGGGAGTTCAAGTACATTCAGGAAGTCGGTACCATGAATATCTTTTTTGTGATTGACGGCACTGTAGTGACCCCCAAACTGGACGGCGGCATCCTTCCCGGCATTACCCGGGACACCATTCTAAAACTCCTGCCTGAGCACGGGTACAAGGTGGAAGAGCGCCCTATCGCAATTGATGAGCTGGTAGACGCCTACAAAGCCGGCCAATTGCAGGAAGTATTTGGCTCTGGTACCGCAGCGGTGGTGGCCCATGTTTCCAAGGTCGCCTACGATGGCTTCGAAATGGAGCTGCCACCTGTGGAAGACCGGAAAGTCGGCCCGTTCATTAAAGCACAAATCGATGGCATGCGTTCGGGCAAAATTGAAGACAAGCACGGCTGGATTGTTCCTGTACAGGGGCAGGCGGTGAATGCATAAAGTTACCTCCTTAATGGTAAAATGACAGGGGCGCTGTAAAGCAGTTGCCCCTGTTTTTTACAAAAAAAGCTAAACCCCATTCCGATGAAAAACTACTGGTCTTTCCTGTTTTTTGCACTCCTTATATATAGCTGTCAGCCGGAAGCTGCTCCGGCCGCCCCGGAAGCTTATCCCGCACGCACGCCCAATGGGCTCAACGTGGTCGTGGAAATCCCTGCCGGCACCAATAAAAAGATAGAATACCAGGAAGCTAATCAGCGCTTCGAAGCCGATCAGCGCAATGGGAAAGACAGGCAGGTTGACTTCCTCCCCTACCCCGGCAATTACGGCTTTGTCCCCTCCACCCGAATGGATAAAGCGGCAGGTGGCGATGGCGACCCCGTGGATGTACTCTTGATTTGTGCGGCTTTGCCTACCGGAACCGTAGTGGAGGCACGGCCTATTGGCGCCCTGCAGCTAGTGGATGAGGGGGAATTAGACACGAAGGTCATCGCGATCCCTACGGATGCCACGCTACAGACCATCACGCCTGAGGATTTCACTGACTTCAGCATCCGTTACGATGGCGCGCGCCACATTATTGAGACTTGGTTTTTGTACTATGATGGACTGGGTACCAACACCTTTGAAGGCTGGCTCGATGAATCGAAAACTTTAGCGCTTATCGCACACTACGAACAGTAAAGCACCGTTAGTGGTTTCTGGAAGAAAACGAGGGCTGCAGCCGTTTTTAAATAAACGCGGAATTTGACTCCGAAAAGCCAAATTTTATTTTGCGGAGTGGAAAATAAAAACGACTTTAGCCCCCGAAATTCTATTGTCGGTAACCGGATGGGGAAATCCTAACCAAGCCAATCAAATAGGACCATTTATGATCAAGAGACGCCTATCTTCAATCCTGGTCTTCCTGACCTTTTTTTCTGCGCTCCAAGCCCAAACCGGAGACACAGACTTCATGCGTAGCACGGGGAAGATCTACGTCGTAGTCGCCGTCATCCTGGCCATATTTGCCGGTCTTGTCCTTTTCCTCATTTACCTCGACAGGAAACTAACCAAATTAGAGAACCAAATTAAGGACAATGATTGATCTCGAACCGAAATCACAAACGAGCTTCTATCAGAGTGTTCAGAACTACTTTGACAAAGCAGCGCAGCACACGGGCCTGCACCGTGGGCTGCTGGATCAGATCCGGGAGTGCAACGCCGTTTACCAGATCCGCTTCCCCGTCAAAGTAGGCAATGAGTACAAAGTCATCGAAGCTTACCGCGTACAGCACAGCCACCATCGTACCCCTACCAAAGGCGGTATCCGTTACAGTAATCACGTCAATCAGGAAGAGGTGATGGCGCTGGCCACGCTGATGACGTACAAATGTGCCATCGTTGATGTTCCCTTCGGAGGTGCCAAGGGTGGAGTAAAAATCAACCCGTGGGAATTCACGCCTTCGCAGCTGGAGAAGATTACCCGCCGCTACACCACGGAACTGATACGCCGGAACATGATCGGCCCGTCTGTGGATGTACCGGCACCCGATTACGGGACCGGCTCCAGGGAGATGGCCTGGATTTATGACACCTACCGCACTTTCAAGGGCGACGACATTGATGCCGCTGGCTGTGTTACGGGCAAACCCGTGAACCAAAGTGGTATCCGTGGCCGGACAGAAGCAACGGGCCGGGGCGTATTTTATGGCATCCGCGAAGCCTGTGATCAAGCGGAGGACATGAAAAAACTGGGGCTGGAGCCTGGTATTGCAGGCAAAAAGATTGTTCTGCAGGGCCTCGGTAACGTAGGGTCCTACACTGCTACTATTGCACAGGACGAAGGCGATGCGGTTATCGTGGGCGTTGGTGAAGTGGAAGGTGCCATTTATAATGAGAAAGGCATCGACATTCACGAGCTGCTGAAGTTCCGGAAAGAAACCGGCTCCATCCTTGGTTTCCCGGGTGCTCAAAACTTGGACAAGAAGGAACGGACACGTGTACTGGAATTCGATTGTGATATACTGGTTCCTGCGGCACTGGAGAATCAAATTACAACCGAAAATGCGCACCGCATTAAAGCGAAAATCATCGCTGAGGCGGCTAACGGCCCGATTACCTCTATGGCAGAGGAAGTACTCCTTAAGAATGGCAAGCTGATCATTCCTGACGTCTACCTCAACGCAGGCGGTGTGACCGTTTCTTACTTTGAATGGCTGAAGAACCTGTCGCACATGCGCTTCGGCCGTATGGAGAAACGTTTCAATCAGCAAATCAACCAAAACCTGGTTGACCTGATCGAGCGGACCACCGGCAAGAGCGTGACCGATCGGGAGCGCATGATGGTTGCCCGCGGCGCGGAAGAAATCGACCTGGTCCGCTCCGGGCTCGAAGAGACGATGATCACGGCCTATCAGCAGATTCGGGAGATCATGATGCGCAAGCGCAAGGTGGAAGATCTGCGGACCGCCTCCTTCGTCAGCGCGATCAACAAGATCAGCAGCGACTACCTGTCGCTTGGAATTTTCCCATAAACTGCGGAGCATTCCTCAACATACAACGTACAGCGGGCGCCCAAAACGTGCCCGCTGTCCAGTCATACACCCTTAGTATATTTGGCAAAAAACCATTTTGCAAAATATTTTATCATCGAATACCCCATTGGGGTTTGCAATTAGCTGTTTTTGTCAATATATTAGAGCGGTTTTGTAAAAACTGAATAATCAACAGAAAAATGTCAGACAAACTGGACAAAATTGACCTCAAAATTCTGAAAATCCTTCAGGAAAGCAGCAAAATTACGAACCTTGAGCTTTCCAAGCGTATTGGTCTATCCCCAGCTCCCACCCTGGAGCGCGTAAAGAAGCTTGAAAACTCTACCGTAATTGAAAGCTACCATGCCAAGGTTAATCCGCAGTCAATCGGATTAAATGTAAAGACCTTCGTACTGGTATCCCTGGCCTGGCAAAAGGAAAATGCCCTCAACCACTTCCTCGAGAAAATCAAGGAAATTGAGGAAATCACTGAATGCTACATCATCACTGGTGAAGCGGACTTCCTGATCAAGATCGTTTGCAAGGATATTCCAACCTACGAGAAACTCTTATTCAAGACGCTTTCGCAGATTGATGAAATTGAGCGCCTGAAAACGCTGATGACCCTTTCCACTGTAAAAGACGCCAAAGTCCTGCCTTACCGTTACGAGTAAGCGTCCGGCAAACCCCGGCACAATACAAATCACAGCCGTTGCTGAATTACCTACAGCAACGGCTTTGCGTTTTGGAACAGGCTCAACTTCCTCTATGTCAGCAAAACAACACCACACCATGCTGTGGTCCATTCGGTCTCCCGGCTTGATGGAACCGTCCTACCTGTTTGGCACCATGCATGTCAGGGACCACCGCGCCTATACTTTCTACGAACAAGCCTGCCGCTGCATCGACCAATGTGAAGCACTGGCACTGGAGTTCGATCTTGGCAGTATAGACCAGGAAGCGCAGGCAGACCTTTTGCAACAGGTACCTGCACAGTCGCTGGAAGCCCTGCTGCCCCCTCGCAAACTAGAGAAAATCCGGAAGTTCTTCCTGCGGGCGATTGGCGTGGACATATTCCCGCTGCGACAGCTGTCCCCCTTATTGGTCAGCAATATTATCAATGAGCGCCTGTTGGAAGAAGACCACCCCATTGCGCTGGATGAAATGCTCTGGCAGTACGCCCGTCAGACAAACAAAACGATCCTGGGCATTGAAACCTATGAAGAACAGCTAAAAGTACTGCAGCAAATCCCACCCGAGGTGCAGGCACATTCTGTTGTCGCTATGGCCCGGCGTTTTAGGCAGCACCGGCGGCATTTGCTCCGGTTGGCGGCATTGTATGCGGCAGGCAACCTCCCACAGCTGCATCAGGCCTCTAAGCGCAGCCTTTCCGGTATGCGGTATCCCATGTTGTACCGGCGCAATGCCATTATGGCGGAGCGTATCGGAAAGATGATCGCCGGACAGCCCGTATTTTGCGCAGTTGGCGCCGGCCACCTGTATGGCGGCAGAGGTGTGCTCCGCCTGTTGAAAAAGCAAGGGCTTAGCGTTGCCCCTTTGCCTCCTCAATAAACGCCCGGTCTTTCTTAGGCAGCTTAGAAACCACCAGATCATAGGAGTGGTCGATGAGCTGGAGCAACAACGCCTCCTCCAATCCATCTTCAAAGTACACCGTATTCCAGTGCTTTTTATTCATATGCCATCCCGGGATGATCTGATGATGCGCCTCCCGCAATTGCTGTGCCCGCTCCGGATCACACTTAAGATTGACCCGAAATGCCTCCTCGTCCAGCCCGGTAGCGGCAAACATCTTGCCCATCACCTTAAAGACCAGGGTATCCGGCCCAAAGGGCAGCGTCTCCTCCACGCCCGGTTTATTAAGGCAATAGGCCCGGAAAGCTTCGATATTCATGGTGTTCTTTTTCCCTCAAGTTAAGTGTTTGCCAGGAAAGTGCAGCCACATTTTGTGGCTTGAGATTTTTTTTATCTTTGGGGCGTCCAAAACTGACCACATTGGCCCCGTAGTTCAAGGGATAGAATAGGTGTTTCCTAAACACTAGATCCAGGTTCGAGTCCTGGCGGGGCCACTTAATTAACTGTAAAATAAGGGCTTCAGCGCTGCTTGCGTAAACATCTACGAAAATGCATTGTCTGATTGGCTCAGTTTACAGCATTTTACTCTAAAATGCAATCCTTTTCGAATCCTTTCTCCTTCTCCTCTACCTACCACCTTATACAACTTCACAGAATATTTCTCAGACGACTTTGCGGTTCCATTATCGTACTCTGAAGGGAACCATTCCGAAAAGTATTTTGTATATCAGCCGTACCCAGCAGGGAAAAGACTCTTCTGTTCGGTAAACATTTATTAACATTACAGGGTACTTCTTTCGGAAAACTCCTGTTAAAAAGTGTTAAAACTTTAAGTTCTTTGACATTAACTGATTGATAAACAGAGCAATGCGAAGGTTACGTCAGAGAGTATATCCAGATCAGAGTAGGATCAAGCCCCAATTAGCCATTGTGTAGCTTTCCAGAACCACACTAGTCAGAGAGTATATCCAGATCGGAGTAGGATTAAGACGCGTCTGGAGTCATAGCACTGCCCATTCCGTGGACTGCCAATGATATCGGCGATCAGGGCGATGGCAGCAGCCACACCTACGCCCTCTGAACCTTTATGCTTCATTCCCATACTGGCTGAGACTGAGACGCCAGGAAGACTACATCCGCGCCTTCTATCGAAATACAGATAATGGCGACTAGTAGCTGTTCCATCAGGCCTATCTGCCGATGGACAACTGCGTGGAAATGGGGCTGGCAGTATTTACCATCGATCCGAATGGGGATGCCAGTGCATCCTTTGGCATGGTCCGTTACCGCAGCCAGGTCAATGAGAACCTCTCGGCTACTGATAACCTGATATGGGAAACGGAAATTCCTGAATTGCCCAAAGCCACCGTATCGCCTAATCCGGAGCAGGATGCCTTTACCCTACACTTCAGCAGGCCTCTCCCTGCGGAGGGTACCGCTACCTTGTTCAATGAGTTCGGTCAGCACGTAGCCCGGCAGACCCTGCGTACCGGTGAAACGGAGCTGCTATGGGATACCGGGAACCTGCCCGCCGGGATGTAATTCCTTGAAACCATAACAGACGATGGCTGCCGGGAGATATTGAAAGTGGTACGCCAGTAGCGCTAAACTTTATATCCATTTGAGTTAATCCCGAATCCTGGCTATTGCCTGGGTTCGGGATTTTCTGTCAAGTCAGCCCCTGCACCGCAATACCACCGGAGAACGCCCCCTATCCTCTCCTAATTGAGCTTCTGATGAGCAATTGTCTACCCCGAAAGAGGAACTCTAATCCCACCAACTGACTATAAACACTCCCTGATTGTTGAAAAAGAGTACGCTCAGAAACTAATCCGCAACCCTGCATTGTTGGCATTGAAATTTCCAGCTGTGTGCTGTAATACCCAAACAGCCCTATTCACTACCACCATTGAATCAAGAAGCAATGCTATTTAGTAATAACTATGACAACAAAAGGCAAGCAAGCTGATTGCCCTCTGCGAAACAAAGCGAATCGACCTCGGAAGAGAAGAAACCGGAAATTTGATTTCCCTGATGTTCAGGGTGGATTTCCAAAACGGAGGAGTGTACCAGAAGCTCATGAGTTTGATGCGGTCCAGTAAAGCATAAGCTCTGCATCAACAAAGAAAATTGCCTTTGTATTAGGTTCCAAAATCGAAAAAGCGAAGCACATGCCTCGCAACCACTTGCAATTTTTAGGCTAAGATTGCAGTATTCTGTTGCAATTGTAATAATTTTAGGCTCTAAATTACAAAGGCTTTAACTAATATGAGACTCTCTTTTTTATCGTTGGGGCTCTTCTTTAGCCTATCTCTGTTCGGGCAGCATAGAATTGCTATTTTTAATGTACAGACCACCGCCGGTTCTATAGCAGGCCTGGGACAGGTCAGTAGTCAGATCGTTGCCCATTATGCAAGCGATGACCGCTTCATCGTCATCGACAAAGCCAATATACAGCTCATTAAAGACGAGCAGGACCGCCAAAAATCTGAAGAATTCATTGACGGCTATATCGTTAATCAGGGCAAGCAGGAAGGCTTTGAGTATTGCTACTACCCGATTTATGACAAAAAGGAAAAGCTTCTTTCGGTCAAAGTGTATGATATTGAAAAAGGGACGGTCATATCAAACCAGGAAGTAAAACTGGGACACACCATCCTTGGTACACCCAAAAACCTGCAGTCTGCCATCAACAAAGTCATCGAAAAAGTAAATGCAGATTGCTTTGAATTGAGGTATGAGATCCTGAGGTGCACAGACAAAAAAATGAAGTCAAAAGCAAAAAATCTACTTTTTGCAATTGGCTACAATCAAAGAGCTAAGGAAAAAGATACCTACGAAATTTACAAGCTCGTAGTAGAGTCCGTTGGTGGCAAAGAATACGAACGCAAAGAAGTGATTGCCATGGGCGAAATCGATGAAATTCAGGATGCTAACTTCTCTATCCTGAAAGTCACCAAAAATGGTGAAGCAGTAATGAATGCGCTGAACGCTAATGAACAGCTATACGGAGCATTAATCCGATAATATTTTTATACAAACAAAAGCATTATAACAAATCATGAAAAGCCAACTCACCAGCCTACTCGTCCTGGTAACTGTCTATGCTTTCTCTCAAAACTTTGGCACCGCTGTACTCATGGATACAGCTCCCAACAAGGGGGAATTCAACAAGATTTTTGTTCAGGCCATCGTAGAAAAGTACAACAATCAAAGCCCTCCACATACCGAATTTTATACCTGGAATGAAAACCCCAAATCCAATCCGGAACCCATCGAAGTGCTGAACGGCGAGGGTTTTGGTACAATCCCCATCAAACAAGCACTCTACCTCGATACCCAGTTCAGTTTTGAAAAAACACTGAAAACCAATTATCAGGTAGATACTTTAGGCAATGTCTTGCGGATGTTTGTCTACTACCCGCATAAGATAGGGCCGCGGCTTAAGATGATTGACCTGCCTACCTCGGAAGTCATCGCGGTGCATGCCTTTGATACCAAAGACTGGGGAATTCAGGAACATTATCAGGTAACCGACTTCAAAAAGTATTTTGGAGACAACCCGAAACGACTGGAGCGCAATAGAAAGGTCTTTAATGAAAAAATGAAGGCTTTTAAAAAGGTGGAACTCAAGCGTATTAATGAATTTTATACCAAAAAAGTCCAATCGTATGGCAAAAATATAGACCTCGCAAGACTGGTCAAAGCTTCCGGAGACAAGCGATTATTTAAAGTGGATGAATTCACGCTGGATGAAAAAGATAAATGGGGTGAGCTCTACTTAGATGCCAAATCTACCGAAAACATTGCCAAAGGCGATGTTTTGAGTATGTATCAGCTTTCTAAATATGGAGACTTTGAAATGTATAACCCGGTTTCCGGCTTTTCCATAGTGGAAGTAACCCAGGCCGGACCGAACAGAACGAAAGCCGTGCCCTCCGTTTTTGCTAAGAAAAAGATGACGGAAGCCCTGCAAAGCGGAGACGAAATTGTATTCGCAAGGAGCACGGCCTTGATCAATGAGGCGAATCGCAGGAATGAGCCTATGAAGCGTGTACAAGTCAAAGGGGAGTGCTTTATGTGCGAGCTGTACCTGGAAAGCATCCTGTTGGATGTGGCGACTACAAAGCTTATAGAACGAAACTTTGACCAGCAGCGCAGCTATTTTACAAACCAGTATACCGCTGAAAAATTCATGGACTACAAAATGGAAGCCGTACAGGATAAGCAAGAGGGTGTGGAAGTGATTTTTGAAAAAACTTCAACCGGAATGAAAGCAACGGATGTACAAACCGGAAGGATTGTAGGCTTGGAGCACCAAGAAGCCAGTGGGATCGGCGGGTTGCTCAAGCTACCACCTAACAGGAAAGTACAGATCGTCAATATGTGCATGGATATTATGGACAAAGACCTGGAAATCCTGGAAATCACCAAAGAGAAAAAAGGTAAGATCAAGGAGTTTTTGGGTTACAGTGCCTTTGGGTTTGAGAATATCTCAACTTTATACATCATGAAAATCACCGAAGAAACGGTTGGGGGAAGAACCGTCGAAAGAGAAGAAGAAATAGGGCAAGTGTGGGCAAAAAGAAAGAAAACGAACACCATTGCGGAAGTTAAGGTCACGAAAGGTGAAAAGGAACTAAAGCAGGCATTGGACAATGGTGATAAAATCAGATTTAAAGTCAGATATTAAAGGCATATGAAGTACCCATTCGGTTTTTTAGTGCTTGTTCTGCTCTTATGGAGTTGCAGCAAAACCATAATCCCCTACGAGCGAACAGGAAAAGTTAACGCCATAAGCCACGAGAATGCCATCGTCGTGCTCAGCAGTCAGGGGCAGGCGGAGCACCTGGACAAATCCGTCTACTATGCGGAGCGGAATGCCTTCGAAAATTTACTTTTCAAAGGCATTCCCAACACCAATCAGGAATCACCAATGGTCCCCAATGAATATCTGGCCCTTGAAGACAATGGTGTTATACTGGAAAGACTGCTGGTAAATCAGGGCTATAAACGGTTTATTATGGACTCTTATACCAGCCACTCCTCAGTTTCCCGCGGGGTCACCTTTGTGGATCAGGTCATTAAAATTGACCTTCGGGGATTAAGAAACTTCTTGCAGGAAGAAGGCATCACAAAAAAATTTGGACTTTAGCCTCAACTAAATTTTATGAACCAGCTACTGACAATCTTATCCATATGTTTCCTGACAGTAAGTCTGACTGCACAGGAACAACCGACGATTCAGCCCACGATCATGGTCATTCCTTTCGCCAAAGAGGGCAATAGCACCAGGAAAGCCTATGAGTACAGCGAGCTCAATAGGATAGCCATCACCAAAGTGAAGGAAGCCTTTGACCAAAGAGGCGTGAACACCATTGACTTCAGGGCAAAGCTAAAGCAGCTGCAAAATTCTGAGGCACTGACAGAAGACCAGGAAATGTCGCTTAAGGATGAGGTCATTAAAATGTCCGGCGCTGATATTTATGTGGAAATAGAGGCCAATAAAGACCGTACTAACACTGGCAACAGCGTTACCTGTATCCTGACTGCTTACGATGCCTTTTCCGGTGAGTCATTGGCGAATAAGGTATCCTCCAGTCCGAAATTCAATACCGAAAACTTCGAAAAGCTTACCCAAAAAGCCATCGAAGCCGAAGTGGACAACCTGCTCAATACCATACAGGAAAAATTCAACGACATGGTTGAAAACGGCCGTACAATTACCATGGAAGTGGGCATTGAAATCGGTACAGACTTCAACCTGGACACAGAAGTAGACGACAGCGGCTACTACCTTTCAGAACTGATCGAAGAATGGGTTGCTGAAAACGCGTACAACCATTACTTCCATATACAGGGGCAAAGCGAGACTAGGATGATATTCGACATCATCAAAGTACCCCTCAAGGACGAAATGGGCAGGAATTACAGGGTTTCAACATTTGCAACAGACTTCAGGCGGCACTTCCGTGAAAAAGGCATCAAAGCAGACCGAACCATCACCGGCAGCGCCATTACCGTCACCCTTTCAAGCCTCTGATCATGAGAATAATGGTATCCGTAATGTTGACGCTGCTCTTTGGCAGCTCTTTTGCTTTCGCGCAGGAAGCCAAACCAAGCCTCGTAATAGGACAGGTAGAAATAGAGGACAATGCCTTCGCAGCTCGCGGAGTAAAGCAGAAACTGGAAAACAGACTAAAAAAGGACTACGATGTACTATCCTCCAGCTACATCACACTTCATGTAACAGGCAACTTCGGTGAGATGCACACCATCAATGGTATGGATACCTACACCGTCGCTGATGCAGATTTGACCTACTCCCTGTCTGCTGAGGGGCTGCCAAACCGCAGCAAAACGCTTTCCATCAAATGCAAAGGCACCAATGAGAAAGACCTGGCCACCAAATTAGGCACTACCATGGCTAGAGACAGGGCGCATTATGATGAGGTCCATGCCTTTATACAGGAATACATTCAGGAAAACCTTGGAACCTGCACAAAAATAACAAGCGTCATTAATGAACGGCTCGCCAACCATGAAATGGCAAAAGCGAACAGCTTGCTGGGATACTATGATGCCCTAAGCAATTGTCAGGAAACTAAAAGCAATGCGGAGCAGGCCATACTAGATAAGCATCAGGCCTACGCCTGTGATGTCATCATTAAAAAGAGTACCATCCTTGCCAATAGCGGCTCCCGGCAGGACCTCAGCAAAGCCATCGATATGCTCCTGATGGTCCCTCCTGATGCGCCTTGCGCAGAAAAGGCCATTTCGGTTTCAGAATTGGTCAGCAAAAAAGCCAAAGAGCTGGACGGCTACTCTACGCAGCAGCTTCAGAAACAACTCGTCATCTTTAATTCTATCACTCCCGCAGACTGGAAGGCCTGGTACCGGGAAAACTACTCTAAAATCTATTAAATGATTCGTACTTTCAGCAAAGTATGAATTTATCCACCCAGCAACGTTACAACGGCTGCCTCGCCACCCCACCCCTCTGGAAAGGCACGACCGTATCCCCTTTCCGGCAAATAGCGCTTTCTCTTAGCCCTGAGCCTTTGGCGGAGCAAGCTTCCTTTGATCAGCACCGGCTTGGCAAACTGGCGGAGGCTTTTGTTTTCCATGCGCTCAAAAAGCGCCCTTCGGTCTCCTGGGTTTGCGACAATCTTCAAATACAGCAGGGCAAACGGACAGTGGGTGAAATTGATGCCCTGTTTTACCTCGAAGGTCAGCCCGTTCATCTGGAAGTAGCGTATAAGTTTTACCTCTTCGACACCCTGGAAAAGTACGATACGCTCTTAGGGCCCTGGATAGGGCCTAACCGGAAAGACCGATTGGTGCAAAAACTCGATAAGCTGCACCGCAAACAATTCCCCCTCCTGCACAGCGAACTGACCAACCGTTACCTGGAACGCTACGGGCTGACTGCCGAGGCAATGGAACAAAGGCTATGCTTTAAAGCGCAACTCTTTTTACCTTATCAGCAACAGGAAATTGACGTTACCCCACTTAACCGGGACTGCATTGCAGGCTTTTACCTGCCCTTTTCCGATTTGGAGGCCTTCCGGAATGCCGAATTCTTCATCCCGCATAAGCCCGACTGGCTGATTACGCCCCACCCACAGGTACAGTGGCTACCCTACCCTGACGCCCGCCCGATTCTAAAAGCAGAATTGGATCAGAAAAGGTCACCCATGGTCTGGATACGGCAAAACGATGGTGAAATCATCAAATGCTTCCTCGTATTCTGGTGACCCGCTCCGGGTAACTACGAAAGCCCTTCATCGTTCAAAGGGTGGTGTTCGTCAAATCCTGTTGCGACAGACCGGCAATTCAGGTATTTTTAAGTGGTAATTTTTCACACTTAAATCACCTGAATCAACATGAAAAAACACTACCTCATCCTCCTTCTTTCCCTGATCACCTCATTTACCGGCAAAGCCCAGCTACAGCCTGGCGATTGGGCAACCCCTTTCACCCTAACTGATATCTATGGCAATGACCACAGGCTTTACGACTACCTCAGCGAAGGCAAACCCGTGGTAATGATCATTTCAGCAACGTGGTGTGCGCCCTGCTGGTCTTTGCACACAAGCGGTGTGATGGAAGAAGTCTACGAAACCTATGGCCCGGATGGCAGCGACGAAATCATGGTCCTTTTTGTAGAGGGGGACCCCAGCACTTCCTACGAACAACTCACCGGGCAAGCCTGGCCTTCACAAGGCAACTGGATTGATGGCACCCCCTACCCTATCATTGACGTGGAAGACTTTCAGCTTCAGGCAGCTTACGGCTTACTGGGCTATCCAACGGTGGTCATGATCTGCCCGGATATGCAGGTAAAAGTCCCGCAAATGTGGTCCGGTATCAACAACTGGTCCGTCGACTATGTCGTGAACCAGGCTTTCTCCTGTGATAATGAACCGCTACTGGAACAAGACGCAGCCATTCATACCTACGATATTGGCAACAGCTCCTGCTACGATGGTTTTGTGAGCGCTAACCTCTACAACACAGGCAGTGAACCGCTGACCGCCGCTACAATAGAACTTCGGCGCGATGGAGAACTTGTAGACACTTACGAATGGACGGGTGAATTGGCTACCGGTGCGGAAGCCCCTGTCCTTTTTGAAAACGTAGACTTGCAGCCGGGGCTAAATATTTTCTCCGTGGTGCTCACTTCTGACGATGGTGACTCTTCCAACAACGAGGTCGTGGTGCCTTTCGTCAAAGCCCCGGAAGTCTCTGTGAACCTGGACCTCTACATCCAATCCGACAGCGATGCCGAAGACCATAACAACCGCTGGCAAATTGTCGATGAGAATGGCAATCCGGTAGCAGAAGGTACGCTGGCCAACAGTACCTATGAAGAAGTTAGCTTGTCCCTGGAAGCGGAAGGCTGCTATGAACTACGCTTCTACGATGAGGAAGGTGACGGTATCAATGAAGGCGGGTTTATTCTCGTGCTGGATGAGTATGGCACCTCTATTGCCGACATCAGCAACTTCCAGGGTACAGAAGTATTCATAAAGTTTTTGGCTGCAGCCAATGTGAGCAGTACTCCTAATGCGGAAGCGGTAGCCGAGTGGTCCGTCTTCCCAAACCCAACCAAGGATTTGGTGCAGGTGCAGTATGTACTGCATGAAAGCAGCCCGGTGCAACTCAACTGCATCAATGCTACAGGCCAAGCCCTCCACACAAAGGAGTTTAAGGCACTGCCTTCCGGCACGCATCAGGCAGCATTTGACCTGAGCAACCTGCCAGTTGGCTTGTACCAGGTCCAAATCACGACTCAAGACGGGACGAGCACGAAAAGTGTAGTGAAGCAGTAAGAAAACAGCACTAAAAAGCCCCGGCAGAAATTTCTGCCGGGGCTTTTGGTTTACAATGCAACAACCTGGAGTGAGGAGCCGCTGCACTAGTGGTCTGTCAAGTGTTAATTTATGGGTTGAGTGGAAGCGAATTTTGAGGCTAATCAACCTGTCCGTGTCTCGTCGCCTGTTGGCTTTGGCCACCGGAGACCGTACTTAGGTACTAAGGCAGGCGGGGGC
>CAJXNH010000036.1 GCA_913057245.1 uncultured Phaeodactylibacter sp. | reverse complement strand
GTAGAGCTGCCCGGGCAAATAAAGAAATCTTCGGGCAGGATGTCCAGCAGGATATTGCCAATGACTTCCACGGTAACGGAGCCCACAAAATCATCGCACACCCCATTGCTTGCCGTCAGGGTGTAGGTGGCGGTCTCCGTTGGGCTGACTACCGGCTGCGGGTTATTGAAATCACTGAACAGCGGGTCCGTTGAGGTCCAGGTGTAGGTGGTATTTTCATCTTCCGCGAAGTTGAGCTGTACGGATTGACCGAGGCAGATGGTGGTATCGTTGCCCAGCTCAACAGTCGGGGCAGGGGAAACGGTCAGGTCAAAAGTCTCCGTAAGGGTGCCACACTCCGCCGCACTAATATAAATCAGCGTGTAGGTGCCTGATACGGTGGGCTCGAAAGTGCCACTTTGCCCGGTAGCCAGCTCGTTGCCGTTCGGGTCTAGCCATTCGTACCGGTCTTCGGCAATGGCATTGTCGATATCTACGCTGAAGGTCACTTCTTCGTTAGAGCAAAGGTCCGTAGGCGAAACGTTAACCGCATTAATTTCTGCGGCCTGTACTACTCGGACCTGCACCTGATCTTCCACATCCGGGCAAATGCCATCGCCGGCTACGAGGAAATAAGTGGTTGTGGTGTCCGGCGTTACGGTGAGTGCGCCATCTTCAATCGTGCCAAAATCCGGGTCTGTAGCGGTCCAGGTGTAGTTGTAGCCCGGATCGGTATTGAAAATCAGCTGTATACTTTCCCCTTCGCAGATGATGGGCGAAGCTTCCAGTTCGTAGGGCGGTGGCTGCAGCACATTCACATTCGCACTCACCTCCGTTGGGCAATCGCCCACGGATGCTTCAAGTGTGAAGGTGGTACTTTGTGTAAGGTTACTGCTTGAGGGGTTCAGGCAGTCCGTACAGCTAAGTTGTTCGGTCCCGCCGGTCCACTCAAAAGAAGTGGCGTTATCGCTTACGGTCGCCTGGAAATCGATGCTGTTGCCATTGCAAATCGAGGTGTCAGATGGCGTAATGGTAATCGTCGGGGTTGGGTTCACATTGACTTGCGCGAAGGAAGTATCCGTACAAACGCCATTTTGAGTTACCCGGAAGTACTCTATGGTATCCACCCCGGTGATGACCAGGTTGTAGAGTGAATCCGGAGACTCCTGGCCCGTTTCCGGGCCCCATTCGAAGGTTATTCCTGAGAAATCGGAGGGTTCATACAGGGGCGATTGCAATATGAGGATTTCGCCTTCGCACACGGTTGTATCCAAAGGCATAATGCCAAGGCCGGCCGCTGGCAGGCTATCCACAACCACATGAACGGAGTCTTTGCGGAAGCAGGTGCTGCCTACCGCTACCTCCGCATAGTAGGTAGTGGCCGTTTGCGGGCTAACGGTAAGGACAGGAGCCACAAGTGTATCGAAATCAGGTGCGGAAGCGGTCCAAACCGGTGTTTCGGCTGCCGGTATGATGTCTGTCGCAAACTCCAGTTCTACTTCCCCGCGGCAAATCCGAAGGGTGTCTTCGGCAAGAATGTCAATATTAATAGGTGTAATCCCCACATCTACTGAGGCCGTTTCCTCGCAGGCACCGCGCACGGCGGTTAGGGTATAAGTCCCTTCGTTTTGCGGGAAGATGACCGTGTTCAGATCAGCTGGGTCTTCAATATTCTCAGGTCCGGTCCAGCCGTATACCACACCCGGCTCCGGTGCCAGGGTACTCAATACCAGCGGATCACCCTGACAAACAGCGGTGTCGTTGCTCAAAAGAATTACCGGTGGAATGGAAACACTGACCGTCACGCTGTCCAGCGAAGGTACCGGGCACTCCTGGTTTTGTGCACTGACGTAATAGGTCGTGGTCGTATCTGGCGTGACTGCAGGGTCTGCATCCGTTGAGGTGAAGCCGCCGGGGGTGGCATTCCAGGTATAATCTACGCCGGGAGTAGCAGTACCGCCAACTGAAACCGTTTCTCCAAGGCAAATGTCCAGATCAGGTGAAATGGCAATGACCGGAGCCTCTGCATCCAGAACGGTAATGGTGACCACATCTTCCAGCGTGCAATTGTCTGCAAATAGCGTCACAGGAAGGGTATAGGTTCCGGCAGCCTCTGCTATGATGAACGGATCGGGGCACTCGGTACAGCTGAGGCTTAGCCCGGTGGGGGGCACCCACTCATAGGCGGCATTCAGAAAGTTGCTGCCCGCCACAATCTGAATCTCTTCATTCCGGCAAACGGTTACGTCAGGCCCGGCATCAAGGTCATAGACCTGCACCAGTACATTTACCGTATCCTGGTAGCAAACAGCATCGACCAAACCCACGTATTCTGTGGTCTCAGTAGGGGTAGCCAATGGGTCCGGGCAGTCATCGCAGGACAGGGTGGTGGTATCCTTGAGCCAGGTGATGTTGCTGACGGAGGTTTCCAGGAACAGCTGTACACTTTCTCCCTGACAAATTGCGGTATCGCTATTGAGGAGTTCGCTGGGTGTTGGGGCAAGCACATCCGGGTCAGAGGCAGACCAGTCTACAGAAATCGCACCACTTTGGATATTGTCTCCCCAGTCATTAATCAATACAGCGTATACTTCACCGGGCTGGCAGTTAATAACAGAAGCAAAGTCGTCAACGTTACCATTAGGGTCTGGCGCACAGTCCAGTTCATCCAGTACTTCTATTCCGGTAACGGGATGGATGCTGGCCAGTCCGGTAGGGTCGGCACCACCGGCATAGGAAGACCGGATGGGCTGATTGTTCTCCACAAAATCCACAATAGCCTGCGGGTCGCTGCATACTTCATCCTTGTCTAAAGGGCCCCACACCTGAAAGTCGATATCTGAATCTTCAGCCGGCAGATTAGCGGCTTCGACTGTAAAACCAAAAGGCCCTGCGGCCTGGGCCTCTATAGTAAACCAGTAGTAATTAGGGTCAGCGGAGCCGGTATTGAACCAGCAACCGTCATTCAGTCCCGGGTTGAAGGCGATATCCTCAAACCCCTGATTAAAGGTGAAAACGGAGGGTAGATTATCCGGAGGGATGCAGCCATTGAGCGGATTGCACAGTGCGTTGAGCAGGGAGGGCTGCAGGTTGCACTCGGCCTCTGTGATGGAGAGATCGAACCCGGTACAGCCTGTCCCATTGGCTACAATAATGTAATAAGTGCCAGGCGATTCAAAATTAGTCCCAAACGCAGCGCCACTGCCACCCAGGCCGACACACTCCGTAGCTGGATCAAGGGGCGGTCCATCCAAAATAAGCACACCCGTACCGGCGTCTGCACCACTAATGATCACATCGGCACAAAAGCCGCCATCAGTCGTGTAGGAAAACACAACGTCCGGCCCATTCAGGAAAGGTGATGGCCCACAGGGCGTTTCCGCAATAGTACCTGCCTCACCACAGGTTGTAAATCCACTGCCTTCAAACGGTAAGCCACTGATGACGGTAGGGTTGTCAACAGAGGAACCACTGCAGGCCAGCGGGCTGCAATTCCAGGTCAGCTCAAAGCCGGGGGCGGTGGCTGATCCGTCTGAGGTGAACTCTATAGTCACAGAAGGTTCTGAGGTCTGTATGGTAATGGGGTCCGTATTGCCGCCTGTATAGCTGCCCAGTAGCGTACCACCAGCATTAGGGCCGGCGTAAATATTCAGGAAGTCGAAATTATTCTCAATCTGAAAATCCTGTATCTGAATTTCCAAACATTCAAACAGTGTGGAAGGTGTAATCGTGAAAGTAGCATTCTCACCGTTACTGTAGTCCGCATCCGGTCCGCCGGAATCATATAGCGTACCAAAACAGGCGGAGGTGAATGTCTCGTCACCAATATTAATGGCGGGGACGTATTCTTCCACGCACAGGCGGAAATCTCCTGCATTCGGGGTGCCGGATGGAGAATAGTCATTAACCCGGATGAAGTAAGTCGTATTCGGAGTCAGCCCGATAATGTCCACCTGTGCCGTTGCTTCGCCATCTGCAGCGGAAGCACAAAAGCTCAGATCTGCCAGGCCATCAAACATACATTCCCCGCGGTAGATATTGATTTGGGGGTTCAGGATGCTGCCATTGGGCCCATCTGTGGCGCCTTGCAAAGTCACTGTGACATCAATGATGTCAGCAGTAGTGGTAAAGGAGAACCATACGTCACGGTCGACACTTCCACCGTTGAAGCAGCCCGGGATATTCCCGAATCCAATATCGGAAGGCGTCGCATCGATATTGTCGTAGATTTCATCACCACAGGCCGGGAGCGCGCCAAGTGCGATTAAACCATCACAATCATCATTGACGGGTTGTGCAGAGAGGGCAAATGGTAAAAACAGTAGTACAGTGAGTGTGGAAAGTATTCTCATGCTTAGCCAGGTTAATGTTTGTTTTTCCAGCCTAAATCAGGCTTGAACTTGGCTAAAAATAATCAAAATTTGAAACTACAGCCCTTACATTTCTTCATCGGTCGGATGGTCAACATAAATCTGTGGTTAGGGGCTGGCATGAATGAAGGCGGCCACCTCCCGGATCACGTCAGGGTTTTTCATGAGCCGGTAATGCCCGTAGCCATTGGCAATGAGCATGCTTGCGTTGTCCCATGCCTCAAAAACAGAGCGGGCTTCCTCAATAGCAACGACGGCGTCCGTTTCATCATGAACGATCAGCACTTTTCCCACACTTGCTGAGATTTTTGCGTTGGAGGTGTCGGCGTGGTGGAGTGGGAACTTCACTTTTTGCTCTATATACCGGATAAACTCCCGGGCAGTAGGTGGCGGGACATTGAGGGTTTCCATAGCGTTGTTTAGCACCTTTTCCATTTTGTCCGGCACGCCGATCAGTACGAGCTTATCTACCTTGATGGAAGGGTCGAGGTTGGAAAGGGCAAAAGCAGTGGAGGCGCCCCCGAAGGAATGGGTGATAATGCCGTGCACTCCGCCAATCTGATTGATAATCGCCCGGACGGCCCCGCCAAAGTGGGGGAGGTTAGTCCGTTTGCCATCAGAATTACCGTGCGCCGGGCCATCGAAAGCGACCACGCGATATCCTTTTTCGACCAGTGGAGGGACAAACGTCCGCAGCGCTGTGCCCCGCGATTCCCATCCATGAACCAGGAGTATGGTCCGGCCTCCATAACCCCATTCATACCCTTTGAGCAACTGCCGGCCGTACATGAACTCAAACAAGCGGGCGCTTTCGAGCAGGGCGTCACTGGTTTTGTGCCGGGCGCGAATGCGGGGCGTGGAGAAAAAACGATACGCCAGCCTGGCCATGGCTTTGGGGAATATATACCCGAACAAACCAAACATCAACCGGATAACCTTTAAGACCGGTGGATATTGGACGGGCTGTTCCGGCGAAGGGTCCTGATAGTCGGAAGAGAGGTAGCGGATATCTTTCGTAATGGGCATGTATTTGGAGATTTAGGGTTGGAGTTGTTCAATCATCTGCAACAGCAACCGGGCTACCGGGCTGAAATATTGGTCTTCCTTGTGCAGCTGGGCGAGCATAATGCCCCCTTCCAGAGTGGCAATAAACTGGGTGGCAAAATCTTCGGGGGACACATCCGGGTGGATCTGCCTTTTTTCCTGCCCGTTTTTCAGGGTGGTCACAATCCGGTTGTGCCAAATCCCCACAGCTTTTATGGCATGTTCCCTGAGGAGTAGGTTGCCGTCATCCGCCTCAATAGCGGTATTCTGAATCGGGCATCCACCTTCCACAGGCGGCTGGGCAGCATGCTCCTTATAAAAGTAGACGACGGCTTTAAGTTTATCAATGGGGTGCTCAATGACGCGGGTCCGGGCCCGGACTTGCTGGTGCACCTGATCGACAGCGTGCTGAAAAGCAGCCACAGCAATGTCTTCCTTACTGGAAAAATTGCCATACACACCGCCTTTAGACAGTCCGGTCGCTTTTATGATGTCGCCCATTGAAGTCCCAGCGAACCCCTGCTGGTTAAATAATGCTGCGGCTTTTTCGATGATTTGCTGGCGTGTACGGTCTGATTTTGACATGGCTATCAGTATGGTTGACGCAAAAATAAACCGATCGGTCTGTAAATGCAACTTGCAGCGAAGGTAATCCCCGGGAATCAGAATAAAACTTTACCTTCGCACAACTATGAACCGGGTCTTTTTACATATCGGCAGCAATCAGGGCGACAGGCTCAGGAACCTCAAACTCGCGGCATCCGAGCTTAAGGCAACCGTTGGGCCCATCCTGCAGTTTTCCCGGATTTTTGAAACGGCAGCCTGGGGCGTCCGGGATCAACCCGACTTTCTTAATCAGGCGCTGGAACTGGAAACTGCTCTTGACCCTCTCGGGTTATTGGATACGGTCCTGGGGATCGAACTGGAAATGGGCCGGGTAAGAATTCAAAAATGGGGGCAGCGGCTGATCGATATTGATGTTTTGTACTACGGCGATGTCATCTGGGAGAGTGATCAGCTGACCCTGCCTCACCCGCATTTGCACGAGCGCAACTTCGTATTGGCTCCTTTGCTGGACATTGCCCCTGAGCTCGTTCACCCCCGCCTGAAGAAAACCACCCGTGAGTTGAAGGCGCTTTGCAACGATGCGCTACCGGCTTTGCCTTTCCGGGCGGAAGAATAGCGAACCTTCTGGTAGCTTCTCCGTTTGGTGAATATGAAACCCACTGTCGCTATTGCTGGAGCCACTGGTTTTATTGGTCGTTGGTTTATGAACCGGTACCGGCATAAATACCGGTTTATCGCCCTAAGCCGCAAGACCATGTCCCCGGAAAAAGCCGATCCCAATGTGGAATGGCGGCAGGTTGACCTTTACTCTCTTTCTGCCAGCCGGGAAGCACTTAAAGGGGCACACTATGCTTTGTACCTGGTACATTCCATGCGCCCTTCCACCCGCCTCAACCAAGGCTCCTTCGATAATACCGATTTATTGCTGGCGGACAACTTCGTCCGGGCCGCCGAGCTCAACGCCGTTCAGCAAATCGTTTTTCTGAGCGGCATCCTGCCGGAAGGGAAGCTGCCGGATGCCCGCCCGCTGCGAAGTCGTGCGGAAGTGGAAAAAACCCTGGAAAGCACATCTGTACCACTCACCACCCTTAGAGCCGGTATTATCGTCGGTCCGGGCGGGACTTCCTTCAAAATCATGGACCGCCTTGTGGACCGGTTGCCGCTAATGCTGTGCCCAAAGTGGACGCGCTCCAAGACGCAGCCCATCGGATTGGATGACACCCTCTGCGTCCTTGACACCGTTTTGGGGAATTCCGACTATTTCAATGCAGAGTATGATATCGCAGGGAAAGCGGTAACCACTTATTTTGATATGCTCAAAAGCCTGGCGAAGCTAAAGGGCCGCAAACGCTGGATTTACGCCCTGCCATTCAATTTGCCGGGGCTTTCCCGCCTGTGGGTGGCTTTGTTTTCCGGGCTGAGCCCGACCATGGTCTCCCCGCTGATCGCCACCTTGCGCTGGGACCTTAAAGGAAGGCCCAATCGGCTAATGGAAGAAGTGCCGCCCACTCAAAACTTTGAAGAGGCCGCGAAGCAGGCGCTGCAGCAGCGGAAACAGGTGCCTGCCCTGCCTTTAGCAGAAGAGCAGGAACGCAGAGAAGAAAAAAATACAGTACGAAGTGTTCAGCGCCTGCCTAATCCTGGCGATCACTCGGCTATTTGGGTAGCCAGGCGCTACCAAACCTGGCTGCCCCGGCACTTTCGGTATCTTCTCAAAGCCGACCACCGGGGGCAGACTACGGTTTTTCGTATTGGAGGATTTGAACTGTTGCACTTAAAGTTTATCCCGGACCGCAGCGATGCGAACCGGCAACTGTTTTACATCGTTGGCGGGCAATTGGTGAAGCGCCGGGACCATGGCTGGCTGGAATTCCGAAGTGTGTTGGGCGGCCGGTACGTTATTGCGGCTATCCACGAGTTTGTGCCCCGTCTGCCCTGGCTGGTTTACAACCTGACGCAGGCACTAGCACACCTTTGGGTAATGTATCACTTCGGGCGCTACCTTAATTCCCAGCCTCTTGAGCGTCCTGACGGTCATAACGTTCCACTTTCCGACGGCTCTTAAGCGGCATATACCGGTAGGGGCGGTCCTGGAAATCCGTAACCAGAGAATCGGCTTCGCGGGTGAGGTTGGAGAGGTTGCGGTACAGAGCCTCGTCCTTCATGAGCTGTCCCAGCGTCCCTTCTCCTTCCTTAATGCCATCGACCAGACCGGAAATACCGGCGATTGCCTGGTTGGCATTTTCAAGCGTCCCTTTCAGTTCCTGTATGGAAGCATTGATCTCATTGACGGTTTTCTCCAGGTCGGCCGCCACCAACTGACTGCTCAGGCTATCTGCATTGGCGATAATTGCTGCAATTTTGGCATTGTTCTTTTCGAGATTACCGGTGATGGACTCGACGTTTTTTAGAGAACTGGCGATGTTGCCGGAGGACCGCCGCATGAGTTGGTCGAGCTGAGCGGTGGAGGAGTTGAGGTTAGCCATGGTCGCGTCCAGGTTGCGCATGGTATTGGCAATGGGCGATTGGCTTTCTTCGCTGAGCAGAGCATAGTTGAGCGTGTCGATGACCTTTTGAAGGCTTTTTTGAAGGATAGCGGCATAATCGCCAACGGCTTCCTCTCCGACCATGGAGTCCAGCAGGCCTCTGAATTCGCCCTCCAGGGTGTCACCGGGCTCCGCACAGTCGTCACCGGAACAGGGGGTATCGTACATCAGCTTGATGGCTTTACCACCCATGAAGCCGGTCGCTACAATGACCGCACGGGTATCCTTAGGGATTGTCATGCCAGGCTCCAAATCAAGGATTACCTCGACGGTGCGATCAACGTCATTGAGCAGATCAACTTTGGCAACGCTGCCCACGGGGACACCATTGATAAACACCTGCGTGCCTACCTGCATGCGGTCTACTTTAGGGTAGTAGACTTTATAGGTGTTGGATTTTAGCAAGACATTTTTGCCCATGATGAATTTATAGCCCCAGTAAGAGACCGCAATGGCTACAATAGCAAGAAGACCTACCTTTACTTCGTTTGACATGGTCGTGTTAGTTTAAGCGTCGCAAAGGTATAGCCCTTTAGGGTAAAACGGTAATTTTCGGCCGTTTACTTCTGCAGTGGGGCAGGAGCTGCCAGTCTTTGGCTCCCGCGACGCACTCACCTGCCAGTCCTCACAGGCGCTAAGGTGTGCCCAAAGCCTGCCGGACTTCATCCATAGAAATGCGTACACCATTGCGGTAAGCCACTATAAATGCACCAGGGAACCCGCGGTTTTCGAGTGATAGCTTAGCCTGAGTAGCGTGGTAAATAGAGGTGAAGTTTTTAGCCTGGTATTTGAAAAACTCTCCTTCCCGGACTACTTCAATCAGGTAACCGGTATTGTCCCATTTGGGGTGAGAGGTATCCAAAGGGTCTTTGGAGGCGGCCAGTTGAACATGCAGGCTGATCCCCAGATCGTCCAGCGTCGCTTCCCGGAGCATGGAGCGTTCCGCTGTGGTTTGCTGTGGCTGAGGCGTCAACGGCCGGATAGCGGGCTCGGGGCGAACCTCTACGCTTTCTGCTCGCTGTTGATACGCAGAAGGGGTGGGCCCGGCTGGCGGCGTATAGGGCTTGGGGGCCGCTTCTGGGGAACGGGCAACGAGATAGCGGCCCTTAGACAAAGGCGGTGGGTTGGGGTCAGGTCTTTGATCGGGTTGGGGCTGCTTGTCCTGCGGTAATACGCGTGCCGGAACAGCAACTGGCGCGGCGGCCAAAGGCTGGGCTTCCGGGCTGTTTTCTACCTGCCGACGGTAGTCTTCAAAAGCGGCGAGCATTGCTCCTGCCACCACCGCCTGCCCCTGTGGTGTCATCAGGTAAGCTTCCTCAGAACGGTTGCTGAGAAAACCGGTTTCCACCAACACACTGGGCATCGTTGTTTCTTTAAGGACCACAAAGCCGGCCTGCTTGACCCCCCGGCTCTTGCGGTTGGCTTTTGCAAAATGCCCCTCTACTTTTTCTGCAAACAGAATACTTTGTTCGAGGTAGGCACTTTGGAACATATTTAGCATAATATGCCCTTCCGGAGAATTGGGGTCATAATCATAGTTGGCCTCGTAATTCTCTTCCAGCAGGATCGCAGCGTTCTCGCGTTTGGCCACCTTCAGGTTATGTTCTGCCGTATGCAGCCCCATTACGTAAGTCTCGCTTCCTTTAGTAGCTGAGGAGCCAGGCATGTAGTTGCAATGGATGGAGATGAATAAGTCTGCATCGTTGCGGTTGGCAATTGCCGCTCGTTCGTGCAAGGGGATGAAAACATCGGAATCCCGGGTCAGGATCACATTAAGGTCCGGATAATGGAGCCGCATCTCCTGAGCCAGCTTCAGCCCAATAGCTAAAGCCAGGTGTTTCTCCCGGGAGTGCCCGCCGAGGCAGCCAGGGTCATGCCCGCCATGACCGGGGTCTATGACGACTGTTTTGATCCGGTATTCGGGCGGAAAACCAAGGGCGTGCCGAAAAGGCGGCAAGGGAAGTATCATCCCTTTAGAGAAATCCTCCGATAATCTGGCAGGTTTTATAACTTTGCCGCGCCTGTGCACCGGGCAGCCCGAATGATCGGAACCCGGAAGGCAGGTAGCCTCAGCCATAGCTGGTGCGGGAAAGGATAATGAAAAGTTAAACCCGGTACCGGTAAACGGCAAAGCGAGTAGAAACAGCGTTGGTAGAAAAGTTACCGCTTTCGTCATAAGCACAACTTAGAATTGTATCCTTGAAGACAAAGTTACCAATAATTATTGTATTCCTCTTGGGCATCTTGCCTAACCTACTGGCGCAGGCGCCTGTAAATGAGCGGGATAAAAGGCCGCCATCGGCTCAGGTACAGGTGGACAGCACTGTACGCGCTATGCCGGGGGATACTTTGCCGTTCAGTGCCAACCAGGTAAGGGCCCCTTTAGATACACCACCAAAGGATACCTTGTTGCCCCGCCGTCGTGAAACCCGCGAAATTTCTTTCTCCAAGGACTCCCTCGATGCTCCGGTACAATACTCCGCCGTGGATTCCATGGTGTATGATATTGCCAATCAGCGGGTGCACCTCTACGGGGAGGCAGAAGTGACCTATACGACCATTAACCTGAAAGCTGACCATATCATTTTTGACTGGCAGACCAACATCGTGACCGCATCGGGGATGCCCGACAGCCTGGGGAGGCCAGCGGGCCTGCCGGAGTTTTCGGATGCCAGTCAGAGCTTTACGGCGGACAGTATGCGCTACAACTTTTCAACGAAAAAAGGGGTGGTCTACGATGTGGTCACCACGCAGAATGATGTGGTGGTCCGCGGGCAGAAGTCCAAGTTTGTCACACAGGAGGCACAGGACAGCCTGTCGGAAGACCAAAATGTGGTGTACAGCTCCAATGCCATTTTTACCACCTGTACGCATGAGGAGCCCCACTTCGGCATCCGCAGCCGCAAGCAGAAGGTTATTCCCAATAAGCTGGTTGTGGTGGGGCCTTCCAACCTGGAAATTATGAACGTCCCTACGCCGGTTTGGCTGCCTTTCGGTTTTTTCCCGATCCCGCAGGGGCGATCGACGGGCTTGCTGTTCCCCCGCGATTATCAGTACTCTCCTCAGTGGGGCTTCGGTTTGGAAGGCATCGGCTGGTACTTTCCGCTGGGCGATCATTTCAACCTATCCCTTACGGGAAATATTTACCTGAAAGGGACCTGGGGCGTTAATGCGCTTTCCAACTACAATAAGCGCTACAAATACAACGGCAATTTCAATATCGGCTACGATGTCCGGAGAAGCGAAGACCTGGAGGGCAATATTTCCCGGCCAAGGTCCTTTATCTTTCAATGGAGCCACCAACAGGCACAGTCTGCCCATCCGACGATCAGCTTTGGCGGGTCCATTAATATACAGAGCAACAACTATCAGCAGCGGGTCCTCAACGATCAGCGGATCCTGGAGAACCAATTACGCTCCAACCTGAATTTTCGGAAAAACTGGCGGGACAAGCCCATCAACCTGACGGCTTCCTTCAACCATAACCAAAACTCCAATACAGGCGATGTTACGGTCAGCTTCCCTAACGTAAGGTTTCAGACACAGGCCATCAATCCGTTCAAGCGCAAAAACCGGACCGGGCCCGAGAAGTGGTATGAAGCCATCACCTTCCGCTACGATGCGGAGGCCCGCAACCGCTTTCAGGCTAAGGATTCCACGCTTTTTACACAGGAAACGATAGAAAATGCCCAGTTTGGTGTCCAACAACGGGCCAATCTCGGTACCTCTTTTAAAGTTCTTAAGTACTTCAACCTCAACCCTTCGGTCAACTATGATGAAGTGTGGTACCTGCGCACGCTGCGCCGGGACTTTGACCCTATGGCTTTGGAGCTGGATACGATTTCGGATAGGGGCATAGATTTTATAGATACCCTTTCCTACGGCGAAATCACCGAGCGGCAGGTAGGCGGTTTCGAAGCCTACCGGCAGTTTAACGCCAGCGTCAGCCTGAATACACAGATTTTTGGGACCATGCGCTTTGGGCAGGGCTGGCTGCGGGGCATCCGCCATGTGATGAAGCCCAGTGTTTCCTTTGGCTACACACCGGACTATACCGATCCTGACCTGGGCTATTTCCGGGAGGTGAGGGACCCGAATACCCGGGATGAGTTTGATACCTACTCCATCTTTCAGGGGGGCATTTTTGGCAGCCCCTCCACTGCCGGGCAGCAGATGAGTATTGGCTACAGCCTCAACAATATTTTTGAAGCAAAGTACTTCTCCAAAAAGGACTCCACGGAAGAGAAACTAAAGCTCTTTGATAACATCATCGTATCGGGTAATTACAATTTTGCAGCAGACTCTCTCAAGTGGAGCCCGGTCAATATTTCGGGTACAACCCGGATGTTCAAAGGCATGACTACAGTGGGCCTGCGCGCTACTTTTGACCCCTATCGGGTAAACGAGAACGGCCGGCGGGTGAATGATTTGCTTTGGGAAACCGAGAACCGCTTCCTGCGTTTTGATCAGGCAACGGCCCGCTTCAATACCAACCTGACCGTTGGGAAGATCAGAGCCTTATTCCAGGGCGATAAGGAGGAGGAAATTTATGATGCGGAAGCAGAACTGGAAAGACAGGAAAGAGGACTGCAGCGGGTAGAAGAAAAGGACTTCCTGAGTCTGTTTGAGAATTTTCGCATCAGCCACAACCTTTCCCTCAATTGGGAGGGCATGCCGGACGGGCGGGATACTTTCTTCATCGCGACCAATACCATCAACTGTAGCGGCAGCATTCAACTGACGCCCAATTGGTTTATCAATGTCGGTAACTTTGGATATGATTTTGTGCGTAAGGGGATTACTTACCCATCTGTAGGCTTTCAGCGGGACCTCCATTGCTGGGAAGCCGGAGCCAACTGGCAGCCGCTCCGGGGTACCTACAGCTTTTATATCCGTGTAAAACCTGGCTCACTGGACTTCCTGAACATTCCTTACAACCGAACGAACGGGGACGGACGAGGGCAATTTTAAAAAAGGGGGCGGAAGCTGGACTACTTGCTAGCTTCCGCCCCCTTAACGGTTATGCCGTTTTACGTTTAAGCTACCTGCCGACGCTGCTGCATCCGCACCAACATACTCATGAACAGCCCAATCATCATCATCGTTGAGCCCAGCCAGAACAGGTTGATGCCGGGAAATTCGATAGCCTCCAGTACTATATAATCGGCACGCAGGGAGTCGGTCGCTACCTCAAATGGGATTGGGTGCTCGCCTCCGGTTTCCGCCTGCCCAATCATGACCTCCACGGTTTCTTCCTGTGGGTTGATACCGGTAAAGCGGAAGTGCAGCCCCAGCTCGGAGATTTCGTCTTTGAGATTGAGGGGGCGGCTGCCGCGGATGAGGTATAGCGGTTGTGCCATATAGGAATTCCCATCCTGCCCCTGTACGCTAATCATAGCACTTACGGCAATGTCCTCTTCCTGAGGCTCGTAGGCTTCATGCTCCGGGTTCTTGTTGAAACCTGCAAACTGAATGGTGTGCCCGTTGTACGTAATCTGATCTCCTTCCTTAAAGGTGAATGGCTGGTACTCCATATTGACCTCCCGGCCAAATATGGCATCAAAAATACCTTCACTCAGCCGCACTTTGGAGCTGATGTCATTGACCTGCACCGGATAGCTGTAGAGCATTTGCCCCCGCAGGACCAGCACTGGCTGAACAATAAACACGCTGTCTTCATCCAGGCGTTGAATACGGATGGTGGCTCCGATAGGCAAGTCTCCTTCTTCCTTGGCGTAATCAGGATGAGAAGGGTCCCGGTCAATGCTGACCAGCTCTGCCCGGAAGCGTTTCACAAAGAAGGTATCCTGATCTCGGATAGGCACGGTGTCCTGAAAGGCGATCGTCTCTCCGATCAGCGCTTCGTACACCTTGTAGTTCAGGCTGTCTTCCCGGTTTTTGCGGTACTCCATATCGATTTCCACCCGGGGCAGGGACGCAATATGGGTGAAAATGTCGCGGTCCAGATAACGCTTGGTCGACGGATTGGAGGCGGCAACCTTGGTAAAGGATTTGTCGTAAAGGATATTCGGATACAGGTTGAACTCCTCGACCACATCCCCGGAAGCATCCCGCCGCTTGTAGTTCACCTTGAAGGTACGGGAGAACTGGCTCACGGTATCAGAAACATAGGTCACTTCGTAATCGCCCATGATCAAAGGGGAATCCTTGAAGAGGATGACATTTTTGCGCAGCTGGTCTTCGGTGGCGCCCTCAATCAGTCCTTCCATCACGAAGGTATTGTTGGAAATTACTTCCTGATTCAGTCCGGAGGCCAGAATACCGATAATCATCATACCGAAACCCACATGGGAAACCGCAGAGCCTGCCATCTTAAGCCGGGCTTTAGCTACAGTAAACAGGTAGTCCACATTAGCGACGATGGTAAACCAACCAAAGAATAACATGACGGTATACTGCCAGGCATTCATGGCGATCCAAAGTGTGGTCAGGTAGGTCAGCAGAGCTGCAATGCCAAGGGCTGCAACCGTATGAATGCTAAATTTCTTAAGCTGTTTGCTAAAATTAGGCTCCCGGAAGCGCAGGTACTGACTGACGCCGGAAAGCAGGCTTATAAAGACAGCAATCCAGATCTGGTATTTGTTATAATGCGGTACCGGATCGGTGATGACGCGGCCGATATAGTCCGGATTGAAGTATGTCATGATCTTGTTGTACACCGGAAGCGAGGTGGAAGCTGAGATAATCAAACCGGAAAACAAGAGTACCAATGAGCCAATGAACATCCAAAATTCCCGGGAGGCAGTGGCTTCTTCTTTTTGAGGTGCCGGAATGCTGCTATACCGCTTGCCGATCAGTGCTGCTGACAATACGATGTAAAAACCAATGAGCAAAATCAGCTGGGTTTCCAGCCCCATTTCCGTAAAGGCATGCACGGAGGTATCTCCCAGCACCCCGCTCCGGGTCAGGAAGGTGGAGTAGAGAATGAAGATAAACGTCAGTGCGTAAAAAACATGGGTACTGCGAATAGAATGCCCCGTAGCGTTAGCGATCAGGTTGGTATGAATACCGGCAATGAGGAAAAGCCAGGGCACCAGCGACATATTTTCCACCGGATCCCATGCCCAGTACCCACCAAAACTAAGGGCTTCGTAGGCCCATGCGCCGCCCATCAGGATGCCGATACCCAGGATGGCACCGCTAAAGAGGCTCCAGCGCAGGGCAGGCTTCAGCCAGGCTTTGTGGTCGTTTGTCCAAAGAGCTGCTATGGCGTAGGCAAATGGAATAGTCGTGGAAGCAAAGCCCAGGAACAAGGTGGGTGGGTGGATGGTCATCCAGTAGTTTTGCAGCAGCGGATTAAGACCGGTGCCGGTAATCTGAGAGACGTAATCTGCACTTTGAAAAATCGGTGCATCGACCATATCCCGGAGCAACATCATAGGGTTGCTGCCCAGTCGCATCGGGTCGTCTCCAAACCCGATATAAATACCGAGGATCATGGAGCCCAAAAAGACCTGTACGGAAGACAGCAGCGAAAGGGTAGGCGCTTCCCAGCGCCTGCCGGTAGCCATGAGGACGCCGCCGAGCACGATGTGCCAGAACATCCATAACAGGAAGCTGCCTTCCTGCCCTTCCCAGAAGGCTGAGAAAATGTATTTCATGGGCAGGTCTTCTGAGACGTGCGCCTGAACGTACTGATACTCATAATACTGATTGATCATCACGTAAAACATGGTACCAATCAGTGTAAAAACAGAAATGCCGTGAATCAGGAAGGAAAACCGGCCGATCCGGAGCCAGTTAGCCGCCTCAGCGGGCTGTTCGCGGCGCTGTGTCGCGAAAAAGTAAGCTATCGTAGAGAGCAATGCCGTAGAGAATCCGAGCATGATCGCCATTTGGCCTATATGCCCCGGAATGAGGTGTTCGCCTACGTACTGAATGTCTTGCATGGAGTGTTATCGTTGATCGAAAATTTGCTTGTTGCAGCGCTATGGGCTACCTGTTCTGTTATTGGCTGAGTGTAGCAAACCCCGAAGACTTCGGGAGGCTCCGGGGTTTACACCTTTGGTTAGGAAGAACCAGCCCTATCCTGCCTCGCTCTTGATGTAAACCTCTTCTTCTTTATACTTGG
Source organism: uncultured Phaeodactylibacter sp. (assembly GCA_913057245.1). GTDB lineage: Bacteria > Bacteroidota > Bacteroidia > Chitinophagales > Saprospiraceae > Phaeodactylibacter. The sequence continues at coordinate 17,704 of CAJXNH010000036.1, read as the reverse complement.
AAGGGCACTTCATGAGCATGTCCGTGGCCACAAACTCGTCCCCCTTCATAGAACCGGTCAGTACGATCTGCTCAGAAAGCTCAAAGTCCTCAGGTTTTTCTGAAAGCAGGACGACCTTGCGCTCATCTCCTTCCGCATCCTTGATGTAGAAGCTAAAGTAGTTGGGGTCTACCTCAGGGTCATAGTGCATTTCCTTATCTTTGGAAAGCTGCCCGGCAATTTTGACCCGCTCCCCGCTTTGTTCTGCATCAGCGAAGGTGGCATAAGTGCTCATGTCATCCGCTGCGCTCGTGAGCATAGCGATGGCAACCCCTACCATAATGATCGCGATGATATATATTTTCTTCATGACATTAGCTGTTTGTCTACAGTTTATAAGCCGGATACTCCGCGTTGATTGAATTTGATAAAACTGTAATGAATACAAACATACGGTTAGTTTGTTCCTGAAGGGCGCTCCGGCATGGTCAAATCGTTGTCAATTCTGCAAAGGTAGGCAAGGGGGGCGTTTTTGTGGGTGATTTTTGTCAGAAAATGCGACTGAGAATGACTGATCTCCTTACAATGCCTATATTTGGCTACCTAAAAAAATGCCCCTGCCTATGAATGAACGAATTATCGTCAACCTAAAGAACCTGGCCATTGAGCAAATGGACCATCAGGTGCTGGGCGGTGTCTCTTTGAACATCACCAGAGGTGAGTTCGTCTACCTCATCGGGCGGACCGGCAGTGGCAAGTCAAGCCTGCTCAAAACCCTCTATGGTGCCCTGCCGCCGGGGCCGGGTAAAGGTGAAGTGGCTGGTTTTGACCTCGCTAAGCTCAACCGTAAAACTATTCCACTTCTGCGCCGTAAGCTGGGCATTGTCTTCCAGGATTTTAACCTGCTTTCCGATCGTACCGTTGAGGATAACCTTCGTTTCGTACTCGAAGCGACCAATTGGAAGGACGAGCAAAAAATGCAGGCCCGCATGTCAGACGTGCTCGAACAAGTCGGGCTGAAGGGCAAAGAACAAAAACGCCCGCACCAGCTCTCCGGCGGCGAGCAGCAACGCGTAGTCATTGCCCGCGCCCTGCTCAATAAGCCGGAACTCCTCATTGCCGATGAACCCACCGGCAACCTCGACCCGGAAACTTCCGATGATATTCTTTTGCTCCTGCGCCGCCTTGCCCAGGACAACGATACGGCCGTCCTGCTTGCTACTCACGATTACCGAATCATCGAGAACTTCCCGGCCCGTATCATCCGCTGCATCAATGGCAGGGTAATGGATGATGAAGGCTTTAAGGTATAAGCGTCACTGCATTTGACGAACCGCCTCCTCCGCCTCCTGCACGGGTAGCTGGCAGACTTTATTCTGACAGACATATATAAAGGTTTCCCCTTCCTGCAGTTTCCCTTTCAGTAACTCCAGGCTGCCTTCAACAGCACCACCCAGAAATAGAGCATTGGGCAGGTAACGCTGTTGCAGGGCCTGCCGCTTTTCAGCGAAAGCTTCCCCTACGATGGCCACTTCGTATAGCGGGTAAGTCAGCTCACTGTACAGGTTCATCCAGTTAGAGAAGTAAGAAGGGGCAGTAGTCTCCTCCATTTCCCCGACCATGCGATGCAGCATTTGCCGGGCCCGCTGGGTGTAAGTGGTGTCGTAAAGGTACGTGCCCAGGTGCAGCAGGGCGCGGCCCATTGCGGAGTTGCCGGACGGGATGACATTATCCTCGGTTTTTGCCGTCCGTGCTATAAGCGCCGGATCGAGGTCGGAGGTGTAGTACAGCATCGGGCTGTCTTCAGCGGAGAAATGCTCAAGGGCATATTGGGCAAGGGACTCCGCACGTTTCAACCACTTTTCCTCAAAGGTAATTGCGTACAGGTCTAAAAAAGCCTCGACCGTAAAGGCATAGTCATCCAGAAAGCCGTTGATCTTGGCTTGTCCGTCCTTGTAGGTACGGAGGATGCGCCCCTCATCCTGCACCAGCTTTTCCTGAAGCAGTTCACCAGCACGGACGGCGGCATCACGGTAGCCCGGCGTTTGCAGCGCCTGAAAGGCATGGGCATAGCCGCTGATCATCATGGCATTCCAGCTAGTCACCTGCTTGTCGTCCAGTCCGGGGCGTGGGCGTTTGGCGCGGGCCGTAAAGAGTTTTGACCCGGCATCGGCGATGATTTGACTTAATTCAGACGAAGACAACTTGTACTCATCCAAAATTTTCTGCACATTTTTTTCTCGTATCAAAATGTTGCGTCCTTCCCAGTTACCGCCGGGGTGGAAACTGTAATAATCCATGAAAACCTGAGCCATCTGTCCTTCACCGAGCACCGCAGTCACCTCCTCGGCGGTCCAGGTGTAAAAGCGGCCTTCTTCCCCTTCGCTGTCTGCATCAAGGCTGGAGTAAAAACCGCCTTCTGGGCTGGTCATTTCCCGGGCGATAAACTCCAGAGTTTCTTCAAGAACAGATTTGTAGGCCTCATTTCCTGTCAGTTGGTAAGCCTCACTGTAGAGACTGACGAGCTGTGCGTTGTCGTAGAGCATTTTTTCAAAGTGGGGCACTTCCCATTGGGTATCGGTGGAATAGCGGGCAAAACCTCCGCCGAGGTGGTCGTACAGCCCACCGCTCATCATAGCATCAAGGGTGGTTGTGGCAAAGCTGAGCAGGCTGTCCTGTCCGGTGAGCGCATGCTGCCGAAGCAAAAACCGGAAGACGGAAGGCAGGGGGAACTTAGGCGCACCTTTTAGCCCTCCGAATTGCAGGTCCGCTTGTTCAAGGATGGCTGAGGCGCCTGTCTGCAAAGCATCCGGTGATAGTTCAGATGATTCCTTCAGTGGTTTGGGGCGGCTGACCGATTGGATGCCCTCGGCCAGAAGTTGCCCGTATTCTTCCAGTTTGGCCCGGTCGGTTTGGTATAATTCGGCGAAGTATTTCAGCACCTCCAGCCATTCCTTTTTCGGGAAGTAAGTACCTGCCCAGACCGGCTGTCCGTTAGGCAGCGCGAAGGCATTCAGGGGCCACCCGCATCCCCCCTCAGCCGCCAGCTGACAGGCCGTCATGTAAATATTGTCGACGTCCGGGCGCTCTTCCCGGTCCACTTTAATCGCTACGAAGTTTTCATTCATAATGCGGGCTACCGTCGAGTCTTCAAAGGATTCGTGCTCCATCACGTGGCACCAATGGCAGGCCGCATAGCCCACGCTGATAACGATGAGCTTGTCTTCCTCTTTCGCTTTTTGCAGGGCTTCCGCTCCCCAGGGGTACCAGTTGACCGGATTATGGGCGTGCTGCAGCAGGTAGGGGCTGCTTTCGTTGACGAGGGCGTTCGTGTGTTCATGGGCTTGGTTAGCGCCGCTACAGCCGGCCAGAAGCACGAGCAGCCCAAACAGGCAGAAACTGGGCCATTCAGAAATACACATTTTCAGGTAGTTTAGTCTGTTCATCGAAGGTGATAATAAAGGTAAATGGGGGGAGAGGGATGTCCATGATGCCAAATGTGCGGAAAAATGAGGAAGAAAGAGGCAATCGACATCTCTTTTTTATTCGAGCTTGCATAAATCATATTTGAAACAAGTAAACGTATCTTCTGATGCTAAATACGCAGAAAACAAATCTTTTTTCAACTCAGTAAAGCTGGTATATACTTCCCATCTGCTGACGCAAGCCTTCCTGTTTGCTTTTTGTGAATCTCAATCCGGGCACATTATTTCTTTGATTACAGGTTTTCCGCAGAATAAAATAGTGTGTGCTCGGTCCTGTTTATGATGCATATCAGGAGGATTGGCGATAAAAGTCATTATATTAGCGTTTGACCTTTTCTATTATTGTATTGATCTAAAACATATTACAACTATGAAAAAGCCTATCGCAATCGCTGCGGCCCTGCTGCCCGTTACCCTTTTTGCCCATAGCGGGCACGGAGTTGGGCATGGCGGCCAATTTTTCCACTATTTGGCCTCGCCAGACCATTTGATTCCTATGGTACTGGCTTCTGTAGCCGTTATCGGTTTTTTTGTTTACCGAAAAGCGCAACGGAATAATGCATGAAATGTCGATCGCTCTGGGCGTTGTTGATATAGCAGAAAAGGCTTTCCGGGAGTCGGGCGCTTCCCGCATTAAGTCCATTACACTCCAAATTGGAGCACTGGCGGGCGTGCAGTTGGAGTCCCTGTATTTCGTTTGGCCTTCTGCTGTAGCCGGCACCTCCCTCGAAGGGGCAGATCGGATCATTGAAAGTACAGATGGGCAGGCGGTATGCCTGGAGTGTGAACAAACTTTTGCGCTGAAGCATCATTTTGATGCCTGCCCATACTGCAACAGCTATTTTAAAAAGATTACCGCCGGCAAAGAGCTGAACGTGAAGTCCCTTGCTTTCATACTGGACGAATCGCCTCAGTCGGCACCTTCCAATAATTGAACTATTATGTGCGGAGTTTGCGGATGCGGCAGCGATGCCCAGGGGCCTAAAGTAGCCTTGCCTTCTGAAAAAGGCCACGACCATCACCACCATCATGAGCACACCCATGGCCATGACCACCACCACCATCATGGGCATGACGATCATGGTCATCACCATCATCACGGGCACGATCACCATCACCACCACCTCGGGCATGACCACAGCCACGATCATGGCAGGCAGGCGGTGGTGGAACTGGAGCAGAACATCCTGCATCGCAATCAGCTGCTGGCTGAGCGCAACCGGGGGTATTTTGCAGCCAAGAATATGCTGGCGATTAATCTGGTAAGTTCTCCCGGATCAGGGAAGACCTCCGTGCTGGAGCGTACCCTGCGCGAGATGAAAGACCGAACTGATTTTTATGTCATTGAAGGAGATCAGCAAACGTTTAACGATGCAGATCGGATTGATGCCGTAGGCGTACCAGTGGCACAGGTGAATACCGGTCAGGGCTGCCACCTCGAAAGTGATATGGTACAGCAGGCGCTGCAAAAACTCAAGCCGCGGGACGGCAGCTTGTTATTTATTGAGAATGTAGGCAATCTGGTCTGCCCGGCCATGTTCGACCTTGGCGAAAACTACCGGGTGGTCATCATCAGTACCACGGAGGGAGATGACAAGCCTATTAAATACCCGGATATGTTCCATTCGGCTCAGTTGTGCCTGATCAATAAGATTGACTTGCTGCCTTACGTGAATTTTGAAGTGGAAAAAGCGATGGACTACGCCCGCCGGGTCAATCCACACATTGAATTTCTGGAAGTTTCTGCCACCAATGGCGAAGGTATGGATGCCTGGTACGCGTGGCTGGAAGCTCGTCAGACTGAAAATTCCTGATTATGTGCTTAGCGATTCCAGGGAAACTCGTTGCCATTACTGAAGAACTCGATGAAACTTTCCGTATCGGAAAGGTTTCATTCGATGGCATTATGAAAAAGGTAAACCTGACGATGGTACCGGAAGCCAAAGCGGGCGATTATGTGCTCGTGCATGTTGGCGCTGCCATTCAGGTGGTGGATGAAGCTGAGGCACGGGAGACCTTCGACCTGCTCAAAAAAATGGGCGAGCTTGATGAGCTGACGCCCGGATCAGCGGAGCAGGGGCTGCCTTAAACCCTCGCCGTACGTTGCCGCAACAGATGGTCAGCCAGTGTCAGAGCGGCCATAGCTTCCACGATGGGGACTGCCCGGGGCACTACGCATGGATCGTGCCGCCCTTTGCCTTCTACCGTTACTTTCTCGCCGGCTTCGTTTACCGAATCTTGTGCCGGGACTATCGTAGCCACCGGCTTGAAGGCAAGGCGGAAGTAGATGTCCATACCGTTGGAAATACCGCCCTGTACGCCTCCGGAGTGATTCGTATCGGTGATGATACGATCGCCTTCTGTACGGAATACATCGTTGTGCTCACTACCGCGCATGCTCACGCCGTCGAATCCGGACCCATACTCGAAACCTTTACAGGCATTGATGCTCAGCATGGCTTTCGCCAAATCGGCGTGAAGTTTGTCGAATGCAGGTTCGCCCAATCCGGGCGGGCAACCGGTAATTACGGCACTCACGACGCCGCCCACCGTATCTCCGGCTTTGCGTACTTCCTTGATATAAGCTTCCATCTGACCGGCCATCTCCGGGTCTGGGCAGCGCACCGGGTTAGACTCGGTCAGCTGAAGGTTGAGTTCCTGATAGCTTTTGTCCAATTTAAGGTGCCCCACCTGACTGACATAAGCTTTGATGTCAATGCCGTATTGCTGCAGCAAAAGCTTTGCAATAGCGCCCCCGGCAACCCGCGCAGCGGTCTCCCGTGCAGAAGAGCGCCCGCCGCCCCGGTAATCGCGGCGCCCCCACTTGGCATGGTAGGTGAAGTCGGCATGGGAAGGGCGGAACTTATCAGCAATATGGCTGTAGTCTTTTGAACGGGCATCGGCATTGTAAATCACCATAGAGATTGGGGTGCCGGTGGTAGCCCCCTCAAAAACGCCGGAAAGGAATTCCACTTTGTCGGCCTCTTTGCGCTGAGTGACGATTTTGGACTGTCCGGGCCGCCGTCGTGCGAGCTCCTCCTGTACGAATGCTTCGTCAATCCCGAGTCCGGCCGGGCAGCCGTCTAAAATCAGCCCGATGGCCCGCCCGTGGGATTCCCCAAAAGTTGTTATCCTGAATAGTTGTCCGTAGGTATTGCCCGCCACAATTGGTCGATTTAAATTCGAAAAGCCCCAAATTTAGGTTGGGGGAAGGGAAAAAGTTAATTTAGCCGCCCAAAATTTCAGTTGGGCAAATAAATAAACCTAGCGGGAACTCGGCTGTTTAGAATTACTGTTTGAGCATTGCCTAAATGAAGAAGATGCAACTGTTACCGAAAGATCTGTTCGAGAAATTAGAGTTTGATAAAGTACTGCACCTGCTGGAGCAGGAGTGCATGGGTGAGCCGGGCCGGGCTTTGGTGCGTGAACTGGTGCCCTCCGACCGGAAATCGCAAATTGAGGTGGCGCTGAGTGAAGCACAGGAGTTTGCGCGCTCAATAGAGCACAATGACCACTTCCCGGTGCGGGCCTATGAGTCGGTAGATGAGGAGCTGGAAATGCTCAAAGTAGAGGGTTATGTCCTGCCTATCAGGGGGTTGCAAAACCTGAACCTTATCCTGCTGTTCACCCGGGATGTTTTCCGCTTTTTTAATGCGAGGCGGCGGGAAACCTACCCTACGCTCTACAAGGTCATTCGCGAGGTGTCCTTCAATGAGGACCTGATCAAGGCCATTGAGGGGGTTATCGATGAAGAGGGGAACATCCGCCCGGATGCCTCTCCGGAATTGATGCGCATCCGCCGCCAACTGGGCTCCAAGCAAAAAGAGCTGGAGCAGAAATTCCGCGTCATCATTAATCAGTATCGCTCCAAGGGCTGGCTGACGGATAATGTGGAGAGCTTCCGTAACGGCCGCCGGGTGCTTAGTGTCCCTTCCGAGCATAAGCGCAGCATCCGAGGTATTATTCACGATGAGTCGACTACCGGTAAGACGGCTTTTATCGAACCGGAAGGCATCATCGAGATCAACAACGACATCTTTGACCTGGAAACGGACGAAAAGCGGGAGATTTACCGCATTCTCCGGGAGCTCAGCGCGGAGCTTCGCCCTTATCGGGAGGACATCCGCGTCTATCAGGAGATTCTCATCCACTTTGATTTTGTGCAGGCTAAGGCCCGCCTTGCCCGGCAGATGAATGCGGTTATGCCAAAGACATTGTTCAGCCGGCCACACTTCGGGATTAAGCAGGGGCGGCATCCGCTTTTATACCTGAAGAACAAACGGTTGGACAAAGTCACGGTCCCTTTCGATTTTATCCTCTTTAAGGGCAACCGCATCCTCATGCTCAGCGGGCCCAACGCCGGTGGTAAGTCTATCACCCTGAAGTCGATCGGCTTGATGCAGCTGATGTTGCAGGCTGGGCTATTAGTACCGGTGGATGAGGAATCAGAAATGGGTATTTTCAAAGCCCTCTTTGCCGACATTGGCGATCAGCAGTCTATAGAGGATGACCTGAGTACCTATAGCTCGCGCCTGGAAAATATGCGAAACTTTTTGGAGCGTTCAGACAAGGAATCACTGGTTTTGATTGATGAATTTGGCTCCGGGACGGACCCGAAAATCGGTGGGGCTATTGCGGAGTCCATTCTCAAGCAGCTCAATGAGCAGCGGATATACGGGGTCATTACGACCCACTATTCCAACCTCAAAATCTATGCTTTCAAGACCAAGGGGATCGTCAATGCTTCCATGAATTTTGATAAGGATACGCTTTCACCGACTTACGAATTGCAGGTGGGGCGGCCGGGCAGTTCCTATGCTTTCGAGATTGCCCAGAAGAGCGGGCTAAGCAATAAAATCCTGAATTACGCTAAGCACCGGACCGGCAAAAACGAAAAGGCGGTGGACCAGTTGCTCGTGGAATTGCAGCAGGAAAAGCAGGAAGCGGAGGAGAAACTGGCTGAACTGACCGATAAGCAGAAGAAGCTGGACGCCCTCATCAAGAACTATGAGCAGCTCCATAAAGAACTGGAATACCGCCGCAAAAAGGTCAAACTGGAAGCCAAGGAATGGGCCCTGCAACAGACCTCAAGGGATAATCGGGAGATGGAAAACCTCATCCGGGAGATCAAGGAACAACAAAACCTGGAAAAGGCGAAGCGGATTTCCCAGCAGGTGAAACAGCAGCGCGGTAAACTGGCAGAACAGGTGACAGACTTGCGCGAAAAAATCTACTATGAGCCCACAGAAAAGGACAAAAAGAAAGAGGCCATCAAAGCCGGCGACTTCGTGAAAATGAAGACGGGCGGGGCAACGGGTACGGTAGAGTCTATTGAGAAAAATCGGGCGGTGGTCCGAATGGGGGAAATGCGGATGACCATTAAGCTAAGGGATTTGCAGCACGCCAATGCCCCCCTTGAAGTGCAAAGTGGCAAGAGCGTGCAGTCTCAGACCTCTACGGACACGGCGAGCTTTCAGCCCAAGCTGGATATCCGGGGCATGCGTTATGAAGAGGCGCTGAAAGTGGTGGAGGATTTTGTGGATCAGGCGCTGATTGCTAATGCGGCCCACCTGGAGATCGTGCACGGGAAGGGTAGTGGTGCGTTGCGGGAAGCGGTACGCCGAAAGTTGCGGGAATACAATGTGCCGATGGACATTACGCATCCGCCTCAGGAGCGTGGGGGCGATGGGGTGACTTTGGTGGAGATGTAGTTTTGGGGTTTCACGCGGAGGCCGCGGAGGGGTTTCACGCGGAGGCCGCGGAGGGGTTCACGCAGAGGTCGCGGAGTGGGATGTGGAAAAGGGCTGGTCAGGTTTGAGGAACCTGGTCAGCCCTTTTTAGTTGCGGGTGCAAGCTTTTAGACTATGTTGGGAATTCGTTTTTGGAGCGAATGCAGTCAAATTTTATTCTGAACAAGGCACGATGAAGGAGCATAGCCCAAGCTAAGTGACTGAAGAGTAACGAAGTGCAGGATAAAATTTGGCAAATGCAGCCCAAAAGGTGAAACCCCAACATAGTCTTAGTAGATAAAAGGCTAACGGCCACCCCCGCCACTATTATTTCGTTTTTTGAAGGGATTGAACTTGTCCAGGTTGTCTTTGATTTTATCGGTCGCATCGCCACCCACTTTGTCAAGGACATCGTCGACCTTTTTCTGGGTGGTCGAGTCGAGTTGCTCTCCCAGTTTGTCTTTCAGGGTTTCTTTTGCCTGGTCTTTCAGGTCTTCGGCGGCTTTTTCCGCCTCCTGTTTGGCCAGGTTTCTCAGGGAATCAGCTGCTTTTTGGGCGGCGGCTTTTGCGGCTTTTTTTCCTTCTTCGACTTGTTGGTTGACCTGGTCTCTGACCTCGTCTTTGGCTTGGTCAACTAAGCCTTTGTCCTCGTCTGACTCCCCATCTAAACCCAACAGCTTGATGCCGACTTTGGGGTCTTCAATGGCGCCCTTCAGATCGATGCCCACATTGACGAATTCGCTCTGCCCAATATTCAGCCCCAGTTTAGAGGTTTGGGATTCCAGTAATTTAAGGCCACTATTGGCAGCAGCGCCGAGAGCGTTTTGGGACAGCTTGTCGCGGGGGATTTGTGCTTTGATATTGAGGTTCATCAGGTCGGTAATGCTGTAGGTACCACCGATTGTCATGTCAATGCCGGCGATTTTGGCATCATAAGTTTGCAGTTCCAGTGTGCCATTGTTGATTTCGAACCAGTTTTTGGTATTCTTGATACTGATGCTTTCTTTTAGTTCCTGTACCTGCAGGGTGTTGCCAATAGACTGCAGTGGCTTAAATTGCTGAAGTACGGCATCTATGGTTTGCAAAAAGCCTTCTGCGTGCAGCGTATTCAGCTTAGGGTAGAGATCTTGTCCCAGTTTGCCATCCAGAAGTAAAGTGCTGTTGAAGCGGCCTTGGATGTACTTGCCTATAGGTGCCAGTTTTTCAAAAGTGTTAAAGGTGTTGAAGGCTTCCTGGAATTGCAGGCTGCTCAGGTCATACTTAAAACTGAATCCTGGCTCTTCCGGATTGGTGGTTTCGTAACTGCCGCTCATAGCAAGTTCACCGCCCAGACCGTTAGCGCGCACGTTATCCAGAATAATGGCTTCATTCGCGATGACCAGATGGCCTCTGACGTTTTTCAGGTTAATATTGGTGTAGGTCAGGTGGCCGATAGTGGCCATCATTTCCATATCTATATTTGGAGGGACGGGTATGACGCCGTAGCTTTCTTCAGTAGTCGTTTCGCTGTTTGCTGCTTCTGATTCCGGCATTAGCTCATTGAGGTTGAGCCGGTTGGAATTTACTTGCAGGTCGCCGCCCAGTATGCCATCTTCAAACAGATAGTCGAAAATACCGGTAATCACGCCCCTGCCGGTAAAGTCGCTTTCTCCAATTTGAGCCCCAATATCGGTGACGCGAAGGGTGTTGGGGCGGATGTCGCCCACCGCCAGCGCATTTTTTATGGTGTAGCTGTCGTAGACGATTTCCTTAGCCTGTGCATCCAGCTGGAAGTCGAAGCGGTTAAACATTTCTCCGGAAGTTGCTGCAGAAGTGGTATCTGGTATACCAGCCGTTGCTGTTTCCTCGCTTTCGGGCATCCACTCTCCGATATCAAAATAATCTGAGCGGACTTTTAATTGCCCGGTCATGGTCTTCTCCGGAGAAAAGTAGGCCAAGAGATTATCGATGCGGCCGGAAGCCTGCAGGTCGCTTTTGCCCAGCTGAGCCTTGAAATTGCGCAAATCAACGAACTGTGGAGAAAAGGTCATTGCTGCATCTTGTATCTGAACCGTGGGCAGACCAGTGGCGGCATACTTAAGCCCCTGTACCTGCAGGTTACCATTCATATTGACCTGTTCGTAATCTTCCCGCTCAATGACAGAAAGGCGGGTATCGATATTGAGATCAGCAATAATAAGCCCCGCCATTTCCTCTATCCCTTCCACTGGAAAAGCCTGGCTAAGCGCGGCCAGGTCTATGCGCCCATTGGCTGAAGCCTGCAGGTCAGGGTCGCTGATTGGGGTGCGCAACCGGAAGCTGGCTTCAAAAGGGTTGTCGCCCAGGGTCATGGAAAACCTTGGCACATCCACCACCAGATCATTGAAATCGCTGCTGGGGCTATTGATATTCGCTCTGGTATTGATATTGTCGATGCTCAGGGGGAGGTCAGGATATTTCACCCGCCCGTCGCTCGCGGAAGTGCTGATGGCGAAAGCAGGATAAGCTTCGGTGGTGCCGTTGTAGGTGCCGGATACATTGCCCTCCAGGGTGAACTTGCCGGTTACCTCTACGTCCTCGTACCCTTCGATGTAGGCATTGGGGATGAGGGACAGGAGATGGCGGAATTCGTTCTGAGGGCTGTTGAAAGCCAGTTCCATATTGATATCGTCTCCATCAAGCTGCACAAAGCCATCGGCATTGAGTTGCAGGGCATTGACGGTAAGCTGATTGTCTTTTAGTGTGTATTTACTATTGGGGCTGTCAATGTTGAAAATGGCGTCCAGTTCCGCTTTGGCGCTATTGAGGTAGGTGATGCCACTTTGTGCCACCGTCAGCTCAGCGATGTCGGTATGCGTATCGAGGTCATATACATCGATGGTGAAGTTGCCGGAGCCGGAATGGTTGAGCCCTTTGATTTCCAAATAGGTATCCAGGCTATGGTCATCGTAGAGCAAACTGCCATTGGCGATGCTGTAGGAAGCGAGCTGAATAACCAGGTTGCTGTAATCGCCTGATGCAGCGGTGGTATCAGCAGGGGCATCGGAAGGCAGGGTGATGTCATAGTTGGCCGTCCCGTTTTTGAGCACGATGATGTTAAGTTCAGGTTGTTCGAGGTGAATAGACTTTAGCGCTACCGGCTCGCTGGACCGGATGACAGAAATGAGGTCAAGGGTAAGGGCAGCGTAGGCTCCTTTAGCCAGTGGGACGCCTTCAAAAGCGTCCTTCCCGATCACGGAAAACGAGTCAATCCGCAAGCTAAAATCAGGAAAGCTACGCAGTAGAGAAAGGCTGACATTTGAAAAGTCGACTTCTGCATTCACTGCTTTGTTGGCTTCCTCACGGGCCATCGTTACCAGGTCGTCTTTGAAAAAGTAAGGAATGGCGATGGCGGCTCCCAGGAACAGGCCAATGAGCAGGAAGAAGGCAATCAGTAGGCGTTTGGCAATTTTCATGTTCAGGCGTTTGCTTTTCAATACAACGTATGAGCGTTAGGAATGGTGCTGCGGAGGGGAAAAAAATATAAGCCCGGCACTGGGCATTTACGGAAAGGTTGCGCTTTAAGCAGGGCAAAAGCACGAAACAAACCCTGTACTGCGTTTGGGAATAAAAATCAATCAGACACCATGAATCGACTCTTGTTTGTTTTTTGCTGTTGCCTGATGTGGGGCAGCAGCTTGCTTGGGCAACCCGATAGCGTAGCCTTTAAAGCCACAGATGCTGTTGCCATTGGCGTGACGGATGCCAATTGGATTGACCGCCTGATGCCTGTAGTTCCGGGCGTGGCGATTGATCCCAACGATAACCTCGTACAGCAGAGCGTGAAGCCCTATATGATGCCTGTGCGAAAAATTGGTGCCAAAGGCTCGGCTCTGAGTTATGCGCTGGCGACCTGTCTGGAGTTTTACGTCAACCTGGAAAATAACTATAAGGATAACCTCAGCCCGGATTATATTTCAGTCAATCTCGAAAATTCTGGCAAACCGGTAAATTTAGAAGAAGCCTGCCGTTTCCTGGCGGGAGAAGGCACCGTGAGTGCCGCTATCATGCCCTACGACGCCCCCTCGGTGCCCAATGCGATCTATGCGGCCCAAAAATACCAGATCAATAATTACTTGTACCTGTTCCGGGAGACCACCAAAGGCAGGCAGCGGGTTTTTGAAACCAAAAAGGCGCTGATGCGTGGCAATCCGGTACTGATCGAGCTGTATGCCAGCCCGGAACTCAAGCAAATGGTGCGGGTGCAAACCTGGAAAGCCCCTCGTAACCCGGACACTGTTTATCCTCTGCTGGTGGTCGGCTACGATGAGGTGGAACAGGTATTTGAAGTCATGAGCAGCTACGGCAGCACCTGGGGGAAGAGCGGTTATTTGCAAATTCACTACGATGACTTTGGCGAGTATGCAAAAAATGGGTATGTTTTGGTGCCAAAACCAACCTACTAAAAATTGAATATGAAAGCCATCGTATTGGAAGAAAAAGGGCAGCCCATCGCTTACCGTGATTTCGAAGCCCCTGTGCCTGCTGCCGGCGAGGTTGTAGTCGACCTGAAAGCTGCAGCGCTTAACCACCGGGACGTGTGGATCACTAAAGGTATGTACCCGGGCATTAAAACGCCAGGTATACTGGGTTCCGATGGTGCCGGCGTAATTGATGGGCGGGAGGTAATCATCAACCCAAATATAGGCTGGGGTGATAAGCAGGAGCACCAAAAGCCCGACTATACCATCTTGGGCATGCCGTCGTTTGGTACAATGGCGGAACAAATCAGCGTGCCCGAAGACCGGCTGGTGGACAAGCCCGCCCACCTGAGCTGGGCAGAGGCCGCGGCGCTGCCCCTTGGCGGGCTGACCGCCTACCGGGCCGTATTCACAAAAGGCAACTGTAAGCCCGGGGACAAAGTACTGATTTCCGGCATCGGCGGGGGCGTAGCCTTGTTTGCTTTTCAGTTTGCAATGGCAGCCGGAGCGGAGGTTTACGTGACCTCCGGAAGTCCCGAAAAATTGTCGCGGGCTATGGAAATGGGCGCTAAAGGCGGCGCTAATTACAAGGACGAAGACTGGCATAAAGCTTTGGGCAAGGCATCCGGTGGTTTTGACCTTATCATTGACAGTGCCGGAGGGCCCGGTTTCGCACGCTTTCCCAGGATTTGTAATTTCGGAGCCCGCATTGTGACGTACGGTGGCACGCAGGGCAAAGTGCCTGACTTTTCCCCACAGCTTATATTCTGGAAGCAAATTGCTATCCTGGGCACATCGATGGGCAGTGAACAGGAATTTCAGGATATGGTTGCTTTCGTCAGTAAGCACCAAATAAAGCCGGTAGTCGATCAGGTGTTCCCTATAGCAGAAGCTGCGAAGGCTTTCGAGCGGATGGATCAGGGAAAACAGTTTGGAAAGATCGTCCTTGAAATATGAAGCGCATCGGACTGATTTCGGACACGCACAGCCACCTGGAAGAAAGTGTATTTAAATACTTTGAGCCCTGCGATGAAATCTGGCACGCTGGGGATATTGGTGATGCCAGCGTAGTTGACCAGCTAGAGGCCTTTCGCCCGGTGAGGGCAGTATACGGTAATATTGACGATGGCCCCTTGCGCCGGCGTTTCCCGGAAGACCTCAGGTTTTCCGTAGAGGGTGTAGAAGTGTTCATGACCCATATTGGAGGCTATCCCGGGCGCTACAACCGGCGGGTCCGCGCCATCCTACAGTCAGCGCCCCCTGACTTGTACATCTGCGGGCATTCTCATATTCTGAAGGTGATGCCGGATAAAAAGCTGGGGTTTTTGCATGTCAATCCCGGTGCTGCCGGCAATCACGGTTTTCACAAGGTCAAAACCATTGTGAGGTTTACCGTTGACCAAGGACACCTAAAAGATTTTGAGGTTATCGAGTTGGGCCTGCGTGGCGCACTGCCTAAAGCGGGAAAACTATAGGCATGTAAACGGGTAAAGAAAAAATAGGTCCGAAAGCGTAGTGTTTCCGGACCTATATTGGCTTAGCTAACTAGTTTTTTGTTTTTGTCCGGCGCTTCGTTATCGGACATCAAAATCCCTGGTATACACATTGGCTTCTGTCTCAACCTGAATAGTGTAACGCCCCCACGGCAGGCTTTTCAGGTCGTACCGCTTCTCCACCAGCAATACGTTGTCCAGGCGTTCTCTATAGACGGTTGAGCCATTATTGTTAAAGATGGTCACGATAACATCATCAAGTTTGCCGGCAAAGTAAGACACGTCGACATATTGGTTGCTGTGTACTTTGAAGATGGGCGCGTAAAACTTTCTGACTTTATTTGGGTCAGCTTCCACGCCATATTTAGTCAGTGTAACAGGCTGCACGATCTCCTGCATAGAGGTTTTTACACTCACATAATACATTCCTGTTTCGAGATTATCGAGGTTGAAGACCTTTGCAAAGGTCTTTTTGGCCGGTGCTTCCTCTGAAACCAGGAGTGCACCCGTTGCACCATCGCGCAGGCTTATTTCTGCGCTTTCTTTAAGGTTGGTAATGGTGAGTGCAAACTTCTTCTCAGAAGGAATGGCAGAAACCTTTATAAAAGGCATATAGTCGGTGGCAAGTGCAGCATTAGCTGCGCTCATCATGAAGATGATTGCCATCGCAAGGGTTGTTAACTTTTTCATAGTCATTATTGGTCTTGAGTGATTGAATAGCACATTTTCGAATACAATTACAAATGTAGGGGGTGTCAGCAGGGGATTCCACTATTAGATTAACAAAGGATGATACTATTTTGACGCGGTTAAATAGCAGTAATTATTTGTATGGGAAGTACAATGTTTGTGTTAAAAGAAGTATGTTAGGCAAAGATTGGCAGTAGCCGCATTTTGTTATTTTTACTTAGTGTATAATTTACAA
This sequence comes from uncultured Phaeodactylibacter sp., assembly GCA_913057245.1. Classification (GTDB taxonomy): domain Bacteria; phylum Bacteroidota; class Bacteroidia; order Chitinophagales; family Saprospiraceae; genus Phaeodactylibacter. The sequence continues at coordinate 1,654 of CAJXNH010000036.1, read as the reverse complement.
TAATTCGGACTTTGTGCTCATTAGCTATTAAGGGGAGTGTAGAGGTATATTGCGCCCAGCCACGAGGTATTTCCTTGATTCAAGCGTATTTTTTTGTTACACATTTTTTATCTGACGGGGTTTTTTAGCAGCGCCTGACAGGTTCCGGGGTACGTATTTGAAATATTTCTCATGCAGAATAAATCAATATAAACGACGTTAACAGACGCAATTCTTTCCTTGTTAAAACCGTTAAACAAACAAAGCTAGCCGATTGAAACAAAAGTTTTCACTAGCTGTTTTAGTAGCGTATCGAAGTTAAAGAAAAACAGCTAAGCATCATTTCTACTGTCACAATACCTTCTTTTACTGTAAGCAATGTTTGATTTTTAAGATTAGATTCGAACTTGTACTACTTTTGGTATTGCCCCATGTCCTCGCTTTTTTTGATTTAAAAAATGCATGAACAAGAAATCAAATAGTGTAGGTAAGTCCAAAAATGACACATCTATTTTACTTTAATTTCATAGAAAAAGTTATCTTAGCGGGCAAAACAAATCGTTTAGGTATTAAACTGAAACGATTATGATCTACCCCATATGAATACCTGAGCTGAGGTTCCCAATGCTCAGGCAACCCTCAAAATACCATCTGCCTTAAGCCTACGTTTAGCTTAACTTCCTTTTAATGCCTCTAAATGAAGGCTCTTTTGGATAGGCTTAAAAACAAATATGTTTAATTTGAATTAGGATTTCCCTCCCTAAAAAACCACGTTTTTAGCTTTTAAAAAACAGGGAAGTAAAGATAATATCAACTGAGTGTTACATTATGCAAAAATCAAATTCATCCACCGCTGAGAAAACCGCTCAGAAAGGTGACGATGTTCCTAAGGTCAAATCCTTTTGGAACGAAAAATGGGCGCCCGTGGAATTCGGGCGGGAAACCAAAACATGCGACTATCAGATCTCTAGTTTTGGCCGTATCAAAAGTGTTGAAAAGACTACCGGACGGGAAAGGCTGCTTAAAGGAGCCAAAGCCCGGGGCGGATTAGTCATGCTCAATCAAAAGCTCAAAGACGGAAGTACGGGCATCGTTTATGTCCACCGGTTTGTTGCCGAAAACTTTGTGGATCGGGAATCTGAGGAGCAGGAGTACATCCTGCATCAGGATTACGATAAAAGCAATAATAACTGGACTAACCTTACCTGGGCAACTGAAGAAGAGTGGAAAGCTTATCAGAAAAAAAACCCAAATCATAAAGGTAGGCCAGCCCGGACCAAAAATTATAAATTGACTGAAACACAGGTCCGAATGATGAAGAAATTGCTGAAAAGAGGCAAGACTAAGCGAAAAATCATCGCTAAACAGTTCGGTGTTTCAGAAAATTGTGCTTATAAAATTGAGAAGGGAATCCGTTGGGGTCATGTCGAAGTCGATGACGACGATGATGATGATATGCCAATGGAAGAACAGTCCTGAGTAGGCACTTTTTAATAAGATAAATATATATTCTCTATTGCTGTTTTGCTTTAGATAGGGCAAGCTATGTCTGTATTTTAGTAAATAATATAGGCATAGCTTGTATTTTTCATTAAAATACTAGTGGTCTGTCAAGTGTTAATTTATGGGTTGAGTGGGAGCGAATTTTGAGGCTAATCAAGGCGGATGTTCCCGC
>CAJXNH010000035.1 GCA_913057245.1 uncultured Phaeodactylibacter sp. | reverse complement strand
GTTGCTCAACGCTTGGCGGGGCGAGTCGTTCCTTCGCAGCTACGCTGCCGCAGGAACCCACACCTAAATAGTTACGACCGGACTTAATAACCCGGATTACGAATGGCCCGATTTTGAGCAGGTTTTATCAGGCCGGGAAAAGCCAGTGACAGCGTGGATTATGATTGATGGGCTAATGTCGAATATTGCTCATTTTCTTTCCGGGCTTTACGACCGGCTCGGTGACCGGGTGAATTTTATTGGTGGCGGTGCCGGCTCCATTTCCTTACAACAGCAGCCCTGCCTGATCACTGCTAACGGATTGTTACAGGACGCAGCTGTCATTGCCTTACTCGATTATGATACGCACCTGGGCGTTAAGCATGGCTGGAAAAGGCTGGCAGGACCTGTGGTCGCTACCCGGACTTCCCGGAATACTATCTGCGAACTCAACTGGGAAGAAGCGTTCAAGGTCTACAAAAACTACGTTGAGCGCGATAGTGGACATGCCCTTACAAAAGACAACTTCTTCGAAATTGCCAAATGCTATCCTTTCGGGATTTCAAAGTCGGATGCCGAGGAAGTAATCAGGGACCCGATAGCTGTAAACGGTGAGGGAGACCTGGTCTGCGTCGGAGAAGTACCGGAGAATACAGTGCTCAATATTATGAAGGGCGTACCCGAAAACCTGATCAAGGTAGCAGCCGAAGCAGTGGAAGAAACGCTAATACAGTCTGGCGGGGAGGTGACTGTGCGGCATACTATGGTCGTTGACTGCGTTTCAAGAGCTTTATTTTTGGAAGACCGGCACGAAGAAGAATTAGAAGAAATCAATAAACGCATCAAAGCGTTGCGTTCCGAAGTTAGCCCGCAGGGCATGCTTAGCTTAGGCGAAATCTCCTCTTACGGAGAGGGCTATTTGGAATTTTTCAACAAAACGATCGTTATAGGGTCGCTTTACTGAGCCTTTTAGCTTTTTTGAGAACACCTTAATACCCAACAGACAAACACAAACACTAAAATAGCACACTGAACACAAGCCAATGCGTTGGCCTGTGGGCAGGTGCCTTGAACAACAACACTTACTGACATGGATAAGATCGTTCGCGAAATATCCGACCTGTACGAATTGTCGCTGTCCATTGGGGCGGGCCTTGATGCCTATTTCAATTGTGAGCAATTCCTCTCGGTCTTACTTGCCCGCCGCAACCTCGCTTACGGTGCGGTATGGGTGGCGGAGCAGGGGCTCCAAAAACAGCCTGATGGTTACCAGCTGCTGTGCGCCCGCCCGGCTTGCAAAGCCGCCATGGTTAAGCTATCCGCTTCGGATCCGATCATAGCAGCTTTAGATCAGGATGCTGTACAGGTCTGGCCTGCTGAAAAGGCTCCTTTCCCAGATTTTTTGGAAGTCAATCAGATTAGAAAAGGTTACGTGGCTCTGGTGTTACTCGGCCCCGGTGCTTTTATGCTCCTTCAGGGCGCTTCCGAGGCGGCGCTGTCAGGCCAGTCACTCCGGCAGCTGAGGCCGGTGCTCAGGAAATTCGCTGTGGCCATCGAAGGCTGTATGGCGCATGAGCGGCTGCGAGAGGAAACGCGTCAGCGCAAAGTTGCTCAGGAAGAGGCAGAAGTTGCCCGGCGTGCCCAGCAACAGTTCCTGGCCAATGTCAGCCACGAGATACGCACGCCTATGAATGCGATGCTGGGCATGGTCCACTTATTGCGTGACACCAACCTGGACAGCCATCAGCAGGAGTACCTCAACGTTATGCGGTTTGCTTCTGACAACCTCATGGACCTCATCAACAACATCCTCGATGCTTCCAAAATCGAAGCGGGAGAAGTGGTGCTGGACCCCAAACCTTTCGATCTGCACGGCTTGTTTAGTGGGTTGCATCAGTCTTGGCAACTACGCATTAAAGATAAACCGGTACAGGTCCTGTATGAGCAAAATTTACCGGAAGGCACTTCCTTTATCGGCGATTCCATGCGTTTGCAGCAGGTCATGAACAACCTGCTCAACAATGCCAGCAAATTCACTGAATCGGGCACCATCAATTTATCCGTACGCCTGCTCAGTCAGCGGGGGGACAAAGCGGACCTGCAAATAAAAGTAGGCGATACCGGGCAGGGCATTGAAGCGGAGCATCTGCCACATATTTTCGATCAGTTTAAGCAAGGCCGCAAAGCGGTTGGACAGGGGCATGCCGGCACAGGGCTGGGCTTATCCATCGTCCGCAAATTGCTGGCCCTTATGGATGGGGTTATTTCTGTTGAAAGTAAGCCGGGTGCAGGATCAGTATTCACCATTGAGCTGACTCTGCCGGTTCAAAAGCAGGTCGCCACAGCACCGGTTTCTTCAACGCCAGCCGGACAAAACAAGCTGTCAGGCATCAACGTACTGGTAGCTGAAGACAACCGGATGAACCAGAAACTGGTGGAGCGCATTCTTGAAAAGTTTGACTGCGAAGCCGAAATCGTCCCTGATGGGCTGGAAGCCATACGCCGCTGTTCGCACAAAAAGTACGACATCATTCTGATGGATATCCACATGCCGAAAATGGATGGCCTGGAGGCGGTAAAACGCATCCGGGTGGTCGGCAAAAACAAAAAGACACCCATCGTGGCCCTCACCGCAGCCGCCCTCCTGGAAGAGCGCAACCACGGGCTGGCTTCCGGCATGAATGATTTTGTTCCGAAGCCCTTCGCTCCGGACCTTCTGAAACGGGTAATGCTCAAATGGCTCGAAGATTCGGCTCCGCAGGGCGAAGAAGATCATGCCCCACAGGCAGAAGAGTCTCCGGCAGAACAAATTGCCCTTTCGTATCTGCACGCGATGAGCGGTGGCGATGAGGCGTTTATCCAGGATATGATTCAGACCTTCCTAAAAGAAATCCCTGAGATGATCCAACAGGTGGAAGGAAACCTGCATGGCCGGCAGGCAGAAGCGCTCTACAGCGTCGTCCACAAATTCAAGCCCAGCTTGTCCATGCTCGGGCTAAAACAACAGGAAAAAGCCTGCGCCAGGATAGAACGGATGACCAAAGAAAGCCCTCCTGACTGGACTGCTCTGCAATCAGCCTGCCACAAGCTTTTAAGCGTAGTCGGTAAAGCCCAGCACGACTTGCAGCACCATCACTCAAAAATACCGGAGGAAAGATAACGGTCGCCCCGGTCGCAAATGATGCAGACGATAAGGCCCTCATCGAGGGTTTCCGCGAGCCGGGCAGCCGCAGTGACTGCTCCTCCGCTGCTCATGCCGGAAAAGATGGCTTCTTCCTGTGCCAGCCTGCGCATCATAGCCTGCGCATCGTCCTGGGAGACATCAATGATCTGGTCTACCCGCTCCGGGTCGTAAATTTTGGGCAAAAACTCGGGTGACCATCGACGGATACCCGGTATGCTGGAGCCATCGGTTGGCTGTACGCCTACGATCTGTACATCCGGATTCCGTTCTTTCAAAAAGCGGGAAGTGCCCATAATGGTGCCGGTCGTGCCCATGCTGGAAACGAAGTGGGTGACCTGCTCTTTGGTATCTCTCCATATTTCCGGGCCGGTGGTATGGTAGTGGGCGCCCCAGTTGTCAGGGTTCGCAAACTGGTTGAGCATGAAATAACCACCTTCAGCCACCATGTCTTCTGCCACTTGCCTGGAGTATTCAATCCCACCTTGCTCACCCGGGGTAAGTATCACCTCTGCCCCGTAGGCCCGCATAGCCTGTGCCCGTTCTGCAGTAGCGGTATCCGGCATAAGGAGGGTGATTTCAATGCCAAAGCTCCGGGCGATCATCGCCAACGCAATGCCTGTATTCCCACTCGTGGCTTCCACCAGTTTCATACCCGGCTTCAGGTCTCCCCGGTCTACGGCTCCCTTAATCATGCCGTAAGCCGCCCGGTCTTTCACACTGCCGCCCGGATTTTGCCCTTCGAGCTTCCCAAAGACGCGCACGCCCGGTTTGTTAATGATATTCTTGATTTCTACCAGAGGGGTATTGCCTACAAGTTGAAGTATGGAGGACATGGCTTGAGTTTTATCTTGAGGTTACTTATGGTTTTAGATAACGATCTTTTCGATATTTGGGTTGGACTTGCACCCGCTAAAGTTTTACGATCAAAATAGTCAAAAATGAATCCCACGCTCAAAAAAGCCTTAACTTCATAGCTCAAAGCTCGAATATGTCTGCTTCAACCACCTGCACCATCTGCCAAACCAAACTACAGGGCGATTACTGCTCCTCCTGCGGGCAGCGCTACCTTTGCCGGCGCGTCAATACGTGGGATGTGATTGGTGGCTGGCTATCAGGCCTGCTGCTGCCGGAGCGCTCCCTGCTGGGCACTTTCCGGCAATTACTGGCCAATCCCCGCTACATCGTCAACAACTACTGGTCTGGGTTCCGGGGGTACTATTTGTCGCCCAGCCAGCTGGTGGTGTACATGCTCTTCGTTTTCGGTCTTCACCTGGCTTTGGTCAACCAGGAAATCCTGGGCATCACGGTGAACGTGAATGGGGTTTCTGATTCCCTAAAGTCGTTCCTTTCGCCTCAGCTATTCCTGTTCCTGCTGATGATCCCGATGCTGGGCCTCTCCACAGCTGCTGTCTACTATCGGCAAAAGCATAGTTTCCCGGAGCATTTCACTGCCGCTATCTATCTTTTTGCACTTTGGGCTATCCTGTTCACGCTGCTTTACGATATGCTCTACCTGCTCTTTGGCATAGAGCTGGGGTCTTTGCCTTTCTGGTTCTTTGGTGCAGTATTTCTTTGGAGTGCACGAGTGTTTAGCCCCGAAGACAGCGCCTGGTACCGGGTATTGTTAAATGCAGTCCTTTCTATTCTTATGCTTGCCTTTATTTTTGCTATCCTGCTCGGCATTGCCTATTTACTGGACCCGGAAGGGGCGATAGAGCAGGGGTAGTTGCCTTTTACCCCCACTTTTCCAGTAATCCACCTTTTTTGAAAAAACGGTCGGCCTTCGCTTCCGCTTCCTTGTCCGTAATCAAAGGCGGAGCATGGTGCGGCTTGATCCGCGCATCAATAATCACCGGGCCCCGGCAGCCCCAGTGCTTGTGCTCCACAAAGGCATCCACGCCGTGAATGTCGTGAGAGGGATTGGCCCGGGTAAAGGCGGCCCAAAGGAAGTTGTTGACCGGTCCGCTGAGGAAGCCGCTGTCATCGCAGAGGACAATCATCGGGATGCCCGACCAGTCAAAGGGGCGAAGGTGATGAGCCAGGGTTTCCGCTTCTTCATAGGAAGCCTCACCGGTAAATGCAGGCCCCTGTACTGCCAAAATACCCGGTTGCACAAATTTCGGATTGCTAAATCCGCTGGGCAGGCTGAGGTCAACGGGCAGCTCGGCGCTCAACTCGCGGCGCTTATCCCCGCAGCAGGCTACAATGACCTTGGACCCGGCATTCCATCCTGTTCCCGAGTAATCAAGCGTATCAATGGTTGTTTTGGTCTGAAAGTGCAAGTCCCGGGTCAGGTCAATGCGCTCCAGCACATGCCGGAAAAAACCGGGGATATCATGCGTGCTAAGGTTTGGCGCGTCTCCATCGGCAGCGATAAATAAGAACTTGGCCAGGGAAGTCTGCCCGGAGCCAATGATGCGGTTCGCCTGCGTGAGGATTTCCTCCGGCTTGCGCTCCCGGAACGGCATATACCGTTCATTGCCAATTGCCAGTAACAGGGGGTGCACGCCCGCCGCATCCACCGCATTAATCTCTTTAATCCCCGGAAATTCCTGGGGCGTCAACAGCTTGACCAGCTGATGGATGAGGTAGCCAAAGCTCGAGTCTTCCTGCGGCGGCCGGCCCACCACGGTAAAGTGCCAGACGGCATCCTTGCGGTGGTACACTTTCTCTACCTCCATCACCGGGAAGTCATGCTCCAGGCTGTAGTAGCCCAGGTGATCCCCGAATGGCCCTTCCGGCTTTTTCTCCCCTTTGCGGATGATGCCCGTAATCACAAAATCAGCATCAGCCGAGAGGATATGCCCGTTCTGCCGCACGTAACGGAAGCGCCGCCCGCCCAGCATCCCGGCGAAGGTCAGCTCCGAAAGCCCTTCCGGCAACGGCATGATAGCTGAGAAAGCGTGTGAAGGTGGCCCACCTACAAAAATAGATGCCCGGAAGGGTTCTTCGCTATTGTTGTATTGGGTATGGTGCACCCCGATGCCCCGGTGAATCTGATAGTGCATGCCCACTTCCTTGTCCGGCACATAATCGTTGCCCGACAGCTGAATGCGGTACATGCCCAGGTTGGACTGCATGATACTGCTTTCCCCGGGAGGCAGGGTGAACACCTGAGGGAGGGTCACAAAAGCCCCGCCATCCATCGGCCACGATTTAATCTGCGGCAGTTGGCTAACCGTAGTCGTGCCGTGCAGGATAGGCGCGCCCATCCGTTTTTGCATCGGCAGAGCAGAAACCGCCGTAAAGGGCGCCGAAAGGTAACGCATGGGGTTTTTGAGCAGATTAGCCGGGTCTGCCTTGAGCTCAATGACCTTTTGGACCTTGTCTATGGTGTGCCGAAACAGAAACTCCGTCCGCTCAAAAGTCCCGTAAATATTGGACAGGGCAGGGAAGGGGCTGCCTTTTACGTTCTCAAAAAAAAGCGCAGGCCCCTCCGCATCATAAATACGGCGGTGGATACTTGCGATTTCCAGATTGGGGTCTACTTCCTCCTTGATGCGGACAAGTTTGCCGTGGCGTTCCAGGTCGCGCACCGCTTCCATCATACTGCGGTAAGCCATAATTTCTATAAGATCGTTTTTCCGGAAAAGTCAACACCGGAAGCATTGGAAAGTTGGGGATTGCACTACTTCAAAAAGGCAAACTGTGCATTCTGATATTTCTCTGACTTAAGCATTTCCCGCATGCCCTTCACTGTATTCACCGGACCATTGTCCACCACCATATTAACGAGCCAGGTGGGAATGGCACCTCCGGGGTCAGAATGCAGGCGGTAGCTCATCTTGGTTTTTCTAGCCGATACCGGCGTAAGCTCATAGTGGATATCGAGGCTGCGGATGCGGACGACATCCTCTACCTCTTCCTTTTGTTCCGGCTTGCCCTTCACATCAATAAAGACCGTCCGGCTTTCCGGGTCCTGCCGCAGCCGGCTTTGCGCAATAAAGTCCCGGTCGCTCATGGGCCATGGGAAGTCCACCTTGCAATAATAAAGGCTGGCTTTGTCCTCGGCAGGCTTCAACCGGTAAGCCTCCTGGCACTTGTAAATCCAGTCTTCGTACACCGGGACATCCTTAAGCACGGCGACTACTGCATGTAGGGAAGCATCAAGCGTGGTTTCAATTTTAATCTCCTTTACATCAGAGTTGGCAGCGTCTCTGACGTAAACGGTCAGCCCGTCAGACTGACGTTTGAGTTGCCACTCTCCGGTGTCCTGTGCGGCGGAATGGCCATAGAAAAGACATAAAAAGCTGAAAGCAAGAAGTTTAAGCGCGGAAGTGCGGTTTTTCATCGAAAAGTTATTTTTATTTTTAACGCTTGAGTGCTGTGCTGGTTGTCGGACATTTTTATTTTTGTCCAACATTTTTACCACCCGGCACTTATGTAGTTGGGCAAAAAGAATAGGCACAACTTCCGGAAAGTTTTGTTCAAACATCTTTCAAAACCCGCCCTTCGGTTGGTTTCGTAAGATGCTTGAACAAAACCAGTTGTGAATTTTCTTTTTCGAGAAGCCCACAGTCCCATCGAGCCGAAGTCATAAAATTGGCACAAACAAAAAGCATTCAGCATGCAGGCGTACCACAAGCTATTGCAGCATATCCTGGATAATGGCGTTCGCAAAGAAGACCGTACCGGCGTAGGTACGATCAGTGTCTTTGGGTACCAAATGCATATTGACCTGGCTGAAGGCTTCCCGCTGCTTACCACCAAGAAAGTCCATTATAAATCCATACTCCACGAATTGCTGTGGTTCCTGCAGGGGGACACCAATATCCGTTACCTTGTTCAAAACGGTGTCCGGATCTGGAACGAGTGGCCCTTTCAGTATTACCTCAAAGCGAATGACCTGGAAGGCCGCTACCCCAAATACAGCCCGGAGTGGAAAAATGAATTGAAGGCGTTCGAAGAAAAAATTAAGGAAGATGTAGCTTTCGCTGAAAAGTGGGGAGAGCTTGGGCCGGTTTACGGGCAGCAGTGGCGCAATTTCGGCGGTGTGGACCAAATTGCCGGTGTTGTAGCGCAGATCAAGCGCAACCCGGACTCCCGCCGCCATATCGTTACCGCCTGGAACCCTCAGGATATCCCGGCTATGGCTCAGTCAGGCCTGCCGCCCTGCCATGTGCTGTTCCAGTTTTACGTAGCTGAAGGCAAGCTGTCCTGTCAGCTCTACCAGCGGTCAGCCGATGTATTCCTGGGCGTGCCTTTTAATATCGCCTCCTATGCACTTTTAACGATGATGGTGGCACAGGTTTGCGAACTGAAACCCGGGACGTTTGTCCATACCTTTGGAGATGTACATTTGTACAGTAACCACATAGACCAAGCCCGGCTTCAACTTACAAGAATACCGCGTAAGTTGCCAATGATGAATATCAACCCTGAGGTTAAAGACCTCTTCGGGTTCACCTTTTCAGACTTTGAACTGATGGGGTACGACCCTCATCCTGCCATACGTGCGCAAGTGGCAGTTTGAGGCAATAAAGCCAAACCGGAGTGGTATATATTAATTTAATTTTGTTCATGCATCAGGCGAGCAAACAAAATTGCGCAAAATGAGGGGTTTGAAGCCTTCCTCAAGTCAAGTTTTCCGGGCGGTTAACGCCTTGTTTAGATAAAATCTAAATAGCGGAAGGTTTCGGACTTTTATTGTTAAATGAGTGCAGTGCATTCTATATTTGCGCTGACAATAGAATGACAGAACAAGCAATTGTCGATTTACCATAAAACTATAAGCATCATAAAGATGACATATAAGCAGTTGATTAGCCGAGTCCTTTTCCTCTTGGCGATGGCAGTTTTTGCACTGCCGGCAATGGCTCAGGAAGGAGGTGATGGTGGAGGTGCCGTAAATATTGACGAGGGCAAAACGCTCTTCCGCAACTATTGCGCGACCTGCCACAACAAGAACATGAAGGATGACCTGACCGGTCCTGCACTGGGCGGCGTTGAAGAACGCTGGGCGGATTATCCACAGGAAGACCTCTACAAGTGGATCCGTCAGTCTCAGGCCATGATTAACGAGGGGCATCCCCGTGCCGTTGAGCTTTGGGAAGAGTGGAAGCCAACCGTGATGAACAACTTCCTGAACCTTAGCGATTCGGAAATTGATAACATCCTTGCCTATATCGATGCGGTATATACCGGTGCGGACAAAAAGAAAGATGTAGCGGGTGGTGAAGCGGTAGCCGTTGTGGAAGAAAAACCCAACAACACACCATTATTCATCGCACTCGCTGTCATACTTGGTATCCTGGCGATCGTATTGGCACGTATCGTTTCCAATCTGAACTACATGTTGCAGGTGCGCGAAGGCAACTCCGACGCCCGCCGTACTTCACTGGTTGAGATCCTGACGAGCAAAGGGCTGATCGCATTTGTCATTTTTGCGCTTGTTGTGCTGGGTGGTTATACTACGGTCAACAACGCTATCATGCTCGGTCGTCAGCAAGGCTACGCTCCGGAGCAGCCGATCAAGTTTTCTCACCAAACGCATGCCGGTATTCAGAAGATCGATTGCCAGTACTGCCACGATGGTGCGCGGCGTTCCAAGCACTCCGTTATTCCTGCAGCGAACACCTGTATGAACTGCCACCGTGCCATCAAGGTAGGGTCCAAGTATGGTACTGCGGAGCTGACTAAAATATATGCTTCTATCGGTTACGATCCTTCTTCTGATACTTACCTCGACAACTACGAGGAAATGAATCAGGATGACATCGAGAAAGTCTATAAGAAATGGATAGCCGATACTTACGTCAAAGAGAATGGCTCTATTGACAGCAAAGGTGAAGAGCTCATCGAAGAGCAGTGGGAAGGTATCGTCTCCTCACTGACCAATCCAACTAAAAAGAAGATTCAGGGACCTATTGAGTGGGTGCGCATCCACAACCTGCCGGATCACGTGTACTTCAACCACGCACAGCACGTGACGGTCGGTCAGCTGGAATGTCAGACCTGCCACGGGCCAATGGAAGAATGGGAAGTTGCCAAGCAGCATTCTCCACTTTCTATGGGCTGGTGCATCAACTGCCACCGTCAAACGGAGGTACAGTTTGATGACAACGAGTATTACAAGTCTTACACCCGCTACCACGAGGAAATCGCCAACGGCGAGCGTGATAAGGTGACGGTTGAAGACATTGGCGGTCTTGAGTGCCAGAAGTGCCACTATTAAACCTCATTAGCTGAATTGAATCTGAAAAAAGTAGCAATGAAGAATAAAAACAATGGTGTTTGGATCGGTGTAGACCAACTGCAAAACGATCCCAGCTACCTGGAAACAAACAAAAACGAATTCACAGAACTGCCTGTCGTTGACACCCTGTCGAAGCAGGGCGCGATGGATACGGAAGCTTCCCGCCGGGACTTCCTGAAGTACCTCGGGTTTGGCCTTGGTGCTGCCACGTTGGCTGCCAGTTGCGAAATCCCTGTGAAGCGCGCGGTACCTTATGTGGTCAAGCCGGATGAAATTGTACCGGGCGTCGCTACTTATTATGCTTCTTCCTTTGTGCAGGGCGGCGACTACTGCCCCGTGCTGGTGAAGACCCGCGAGGGACGTCCCATCAAAATTGAGGGCAACACCCTTTCCAATATTACAAAAGGCGGCACGAGCGCCCGGGCGCAGGCCAGCGTGCTCAGCCTTTACGATACCAACCGTCTCGATGGCCCTTACCGGGTAAAAGAGGGCAAGATTCAGCGTTCTGCTGACCGCAACGAGCGGGGCCCGTCCTGGGAAGAAATCGACGGTGAAATTATGGGCAAACTGACTGCTGGTTCCAGCATTCGGATTGTGGCGAATACCATCATGAGCCCAACGACCAAGAAAGCCCTTGAGGATTTCAAAGTGGCTTACCCCAATACAGAAGTGGTCATGTACGACCCGGTTTCAAGCTCTGCCATTCTGGAAGCCAATCAGGATTCCTTTGGTCAGGCGGTGATCCCGGCTTACCACTTCGATAAAGCCGATGTGATTGTCAGCTTTGATGCTGATTTCCTCGGCACCTGGATTTCTCCAATTGAGTTTGCCAATCAATACGCGACCAACCGCCGTATCAAGAAGGTGAAGGGCGCGAAGATGTCCCGCCACATTCAGGTGGAAAGCCACATGAGCCTCACCGGTTCCAATGCGGACAACCGCATCATGGTGAAGCCTTCTGAGCAGGGCGCAGCCATCGTTGCATTGTACAACGCCGTTGCTGCCAAGACCGGCGGAGCCCGTGTAAGCGGACCGAACCTGGAAGGTGCCACGGCTGGCAAAATTGAAAAAGTAGCAGACGAGCTGGTCAGCAACCGCGGCAAGTCCCTGGTGGTTTCCGGCTCTAACAATAAAGGCGAGCAGATCCTGATCAATGCGATCAACAATATGCTCGGTAACTATGGCAACACCCTGGACTTCAACGCGGCTTCCTTGCAGCGTCAGGGTATGGACAAGCCGGTACAGGACCTGGTGAAGGCGATGAGCGCCGGCCGGGTAGACGCGCTGTTCGTAATGGATGGTGCCAACCCTGCATTCGACCTGCCTAACGCAGCGCAGTTCCGCGAGGCAGCCTCAAAGGTAGGACTGAAGGTTTCCTTCTCCATGGTGCCTAACGAGACCGTGGCCCTTTGCGACTACGTCACACCTACCCACCACTATCTGGAAAGCTGGGGCGACGTAGAGCCCAAGCGCGGCCATTACAGCCTGATTCAGCCAACGATTGCTCCGATCTTCAATACGGTTGGCCGCCCCGGCAGCCGTCAGACCGAAGAGAGCCTGTTGCGCTGGGCAGATTTTGACATGATGAGTGTCATGGGCGGTGCCGACAGCACGGCGGTTGCCACTAAGTCCAATCCTTACTACGAAAAGTCCAAAGAAGACGTTGGTGCTTTCATCTTCAACTATATGAAGCAGCACTGGCAGGAAAACTTGTTCTTGCAGCAAACAGGCTTCGCAACGCCTAAGATGTTCTGGGACAGTGTGCTGCACGATGGCGTTTTCGTGGCCGATTATACAGGCGAAGCGCCCGCTTTTGCCGGCGATGTAAACGCCGCAGCGCGCATGGTACGCAAGCCTTCGAATGCCGAACTCGAAATCTCCCTCTACGAAACCGTCAACATGGGCGGTGGCGTATACAGCAACAACCCCTGGCTCCTTGAGATGCCAGACCCGGTTAACCGCTGTACCTGGGGCAACTACCTGGCCATTCCTGTTGGTTGGGACGGTGGCAACGAGTTCACTTCCTTCATGGGGCTGAACCCGGACGAAAGCAAGGGTAAAGCTGATATGGTAGATGTCACAGTGAACGGAACGGCACAGCGTTGCACCGTTGTACGCCAGTTTGGTCAGATGCAGGGCACACTTGCTATTGCACTGGGCTACGGCCGTACCGAAACCGGTATGCTGGGCCGTGCCATCGGCAATAATGTCGGTGTTGACGTTTACCCGTGGACTTCCTACGATGAGAACGGCAACGTACAGTACTACGCCACCGTAGACAGCGTATCTGAGAAAGTAGCGGAAGAAGACCGCTTCGCCTGTGTACAGTACCACCATTCTATGGGGCTGACCGGTGAAGACCCGGAAACCGGAGAGGAAATCAACGTTGATGAAAAGACGGTGATGACCATCGGAGAAGGTTATCAGGGAGGTTTGACAAACCGTTCCATTATCTATCAGGGCAACCTGTCGGAGTTGGAAGACCTTTCTCACCATATTGAAGAAAAGCGGGCTGAGGCTCAGAAGCTGAACAGCCATACGCTGTACCCATATGATGAGTACAAAGAGCAGGTATATGATCAGGGCCACCACTGGTCCATGCATATCGACCTGAACGCGTGCATCGGTTGCGGTGCCTGTCAGGTAGCTTGTATTGCAGAAAACAACGTGCCGGTAGTCGGTAAGACCGAGGTGGCCCGTCACCACGAGATGACCTGGCTGCGGATCGACCGCTATTTCTACGGCGACTATGAGAACCCGAATGTGGTTTATCAGCCGATGATGTGCCAGCACTGCGACAACGCGCCTTGTGAGAACGTTTGTCCGGTAGCGGCAACCAACCACAGCTCTGAGGGTCTGAACCAAATGACCTACAACCGCTGTATCGGTACGCGTTACTGTGCGAACAACTGCCCTTACAAAGTACGTCGTTTCAACTGGCTCGACTACACCACCGCTGACCTGTTCGGTGCCAATGAGTACGACCTGAACGGCGAAGAAGCCATCCCATTCGGTGCAGACAATCTGACCCGTATGGTCCTCAACCCTGACGTGACCGTTCGTTCACGCGGTGTAATTGAGAAGTGCAGCTTCTGTGTACAGCGTATTCAGGAAGGCAAGCTGACTGCTAAGCGCGAGCAGCGTAAACTGCGCGATCAGGACGTGAAGACCGCTTGTCAGACCGCCTGCCCAACTGGCGCTATCGTCTTTGGTGACGACAACGACAAGGAAGGCATTCTGGCTGAGCGTCTGGACAACCCACTGAACTACCTGGTGCTTGAGGAAATCAACACCCAGTCCGCAGTGCGTTACCAGGCACGTGTCAACAACAAGAACGAAGAACTCGATGCATAAAGCGGGTGGGGAGCCTGCTCCCCACCGCCTCTATAATTAAATAACATTTAACGACTCGATTATAATGAGTGCAGTAGTATCTCCAATTCGTGAACCCTTAGTAACCGGTGGTAAGACCTACCACCAGATTACTGAAGATATTTGCTCGCCAACGGAGCGTACGCCGAGCGCTGCCTGGGTGCTGGCTTTCATTGTAGCGGTGACCGGTCTGGCGCTATTCGTCTTTGGTGTAGCCTGGACGATCTGGCAAGGCATTGGTACCTGGGACCTCAACCGGACGATCGGTTGGAGTTGGGACATTACCAACTTCGTATGGTGGGTAGGTATTGGTCACGCCGGTACCCTCATCTCAGCCATCCTCCTGCTTTTTCGTCAGCGCTGGCGGACGGGTGTAAACCGGGCTGCGGAGGCGATGACCATTTTTGCCGTTATCTGCGCAGGTCAGTTCCCGCTTATCCATATGGGGCGTATCTGGCTGGCGTTTTTCATTTTCCCTTATCCGAACACACGCGGCCCGCTGTGGGTGAACTTTAACTCACCGCTGCTTTGGGACGTATTTGCGATCTCGACTTACTTTACGGTATCGCTGTTGTTCTGGTACACCGGCCTGGTACCTGACTTTGCAACGGTACGTGACCGTGCGAAGGGCATCCGCCGTAAACTGTACAACTTCCTGTCCTTCGGCTGGACGGGTAGTGCCAAGCACTGGCAGCGTTGGGAAGCACTCTCCCTCGTACTGGCAGGCCTGGCGACGCCACTGGTACTTTCGGTGCACACTATCGTATCCTTTGACTTCGCCACTTCCGTGATTCCGGGCTGGCACACCACGATCTTCCCACCCTACTTCGTTGCGGGTGCAATCTTCTCCGGTTTTGCCATGGTACAGACCCTGATGATCATGACGCGGAAGATCCTCAAACTGGAAGATTACATTACACTCGAGCATATTGAGAGCATGAACAAGGTAATCCTGGCCACCGGTACTATCGTTGGTGTGGCTTACCTGACGGAGCTCTTCATCGCCTGGTACTCCGGGTACATTTACGAGCAGTTTGCTTTCTATAACCGTGTACTTGGGCCGTATTACTGGTCCTACATCGGTATGATGTCCTGTAACGTGCTTTCACCGCAGATTTTCTGGTGGAAGAGCCTGCGCCGGAACATCTTCGTCACCTTTGTGATGTCCATCTTCGTGAATATCGGTATGTGGTTTGAGCGCTTTGTGATTATTGCGACCACACTGGCGCGGGACTACCTCCCATCAAGCTGGAGCTACTATGTGCCGACCTGGGTGGAAATCATCATTTTCATTGGTTCCCTGGGGCTGTTCTTTACCCTCTATCTGATCTTCGTACGCGTTGCGCCGGTGGTTGCAGTGGCGGAAGTGAAGAGTATCCTGAAGGCGGGTGGTGATCAGTACATTGGCCCAAATGCCAATAAAACCCATCAAGGCAGCAAGGAAGCCGCCCACTAATCCAATTTGAAGAATCTGTAACGCAAGAATAATGAGCAATCAAAAGAAAGATATTCTGTACGGATTGTACAACGACGAGGAGTACCTGCTCAAGGCGGTAGACCACGCCAATGCCGAGGGTATTGAAATCACAGAGGTATTTACGCCATTCCCGGTACACGGGCTTGACCCCAAGCTTGGGTTTGCGGAAAGCCGCCTGCACATTACCGGTTTTGTATACGGAATGCTTGGCACACTGACCGCATTCCTGTTCATGACCTGGGTGTTCACCCGCGACTGGCCGATCATTTTCGGGGGTAAGCCTTACTTCTCTGCACCGGCATTCATCCCGATCACTTTTGAGTTGACGGTACTGTTTGCGGCTGTAGGTATGGTCGTTACCTTTTACATCATCTGCGGTCTTGGCCCGGGTGTCACGATCCCGACGCTGGACGACCGTATTACGGATGATAAATTCTGCATTGCATTTGACGTGACGAATGCGGAAGCGTCCTTTACCGACAAGCTGAAGGGCTTCTTTTCCCAAACGGGTGCGGAAGAGGTGAATACCAAGAACATTTAAGAAAGAACTATAAACAAGAGATGTGATGAAAAACATCAAGTATATACTTTGGGCGTTCGTTGCAGTAGTGGTTTTGCACTCCTGCTCACCTCCCGATGGCAACCATCCGGGCAGTGAATACATGCCGGATATGGGGCACTCCATTGCTCAGGAAGCGAATGTCTACACCGATTATTATTACAACACCTGGGACAGCGCAAGTGTGGTGAAGCTCAAGGAGCTGCCTATTGCCGGCCTGCCTGCCAAAGGCGCCATCCCCCGCGGTTACGCTGGTGCTTATTTAGCTTCCAATCAGGATGGCGGTGCCTCTACTGATGATGTAATGGCTTACATGAATGGCCAGGATCAGGTGCAGGGGATTGCCGTACCTGTGAATGGTGCTGTTCCTTATTACTATGAAGATACGGAGCCGGAGCGCGAGCGTGCTACGGCAGAAATCATAGATAACCCTTTCCCCATTACCGCCGAAGGGCTGGCAAAGGGAGAGGACCTTTACAACAAGTTCTGCGGCATCTGCCACGGCGAGAAAGGCGATGGTGTAGGTTACCTTGTTTCCGATGAAAACCCGAACGCGGTTTACCCAGCTGCGCCTGCCAATTTCCTGCTTGATCAATTTCTGGAAGCTTCCAATGGCCGTTATTACCACGCAATCATGTATGGTAAGAACGTCATGGGCGGCTATGCGGACAAAATCTCCTATGAGGAGCGCTGGCAGGTGATCCACTGGATCCGTGCCCTGCAAGCCAAAGAGAAGAAGCTGGAATACAGCCCGGAAGCCAACACCCTTAACCCGGCATTTGGCACACCGGCAAGTCAGGCACCTTCACTGGCACAAAAGATGACAGACGAAGTTGAAATGCCGGCTGAAGCTGGGGACCACAGCGAAGGCGACCACAGTGGAGAAGGTGATCACGGCGGTGATCACAGCCACGGTGATGGCGGTCATGGTAAGAAGTAATCCTGTGAAAAGGGTACACAAGTAGTTTGACGGAAATGAAGGATACAATTTTCTCTTAGGATTCGCTAAAATTTCCACACAACCGCCCTCTGGTCAGTTGTTTTGAAAACTTAACGAATCAAAATTGCATC
The DNA here is from genome assembly GCA_913057245.1 of uncultured Phaeodactylibacter sp. Classification (GTDB taxonomy): domain Bacteria; phylum Bacteroidota; class Bacteroidia; order Chitinophagales; family Saprospiraceae; genus Phaeodactylibacter. The sequence continues at coordinate 20,621 of CAJXNH010000035.1, read as the reverse complement.
ATTGATTTTTATCCGTCCTTAAGAAAAGCAATCGAAAAAAACTATTCAAACAAAATAACTAATGGACCAATTCACGATTACTGGCAATCAGCGGAACGTCCTTTTTGGGTTCATGGGGCTGGGGCTGTTGTGCATGATCATTACTTTCTTCGGTGATGATATGTTCCACACCCGTTTCTGGACAAACTATCTGCACAACTCTGTATTTTTTACGGGGATTGCACTGATGTCGCTTTTTATACTGTCTGCCTTTACAACCGCACTGGCTGGCTGGCACACACTGATTAAGCGTATTTGGGAGGCTTACTCCATGTTCCTAATACCTGGTTTTATCCTGATGGCCGTTGTAGTGATTGCTACAGTAGGTCATATGCACCACCTGTATCACTGGACTGATGCCTCAGAAGTTGCGAATGACCCCGTACTTAATGGAAAGTCCGGCTTTCTGAACCTCACCTGGTTCTCTGCCGGTACCATAATCATCATGGGCATCTGGATCTTTTTCGCATGGAAAATGCGGCAGCTGTCTCTCGATGAGGATAAAAACGGGGATGCTTCTTATGGGCACCACCGTAAAATTCGGATTTACTCTGCGGCATTCCTTCCTATTGCAGGATTTTCAAGTGCAGCAGTGATCTGGCTATGGATTATGTCCATTGATGCCCACTGGTACTCTACGCTGTTTGCATGGTACACGGGCGCGAGCTGGTTCGTTGCCGCGATGGCTTCCACTATCGTACTGATTGCTTACCTGAAGGGTAAGGGCTATCTGCAAAATGTAACGCAGGAGCACCTGCATGACCTCGGAAAGTACCTGTTTGCGTTCAGTATCTTCTGGACTTACCTGTGGTTCTCACAGTACATGCTGATTTGGTACGGTAACGTCGGTGAGGAAACCGTTTACTTCCAGGAGCGTCAGGAGAATTATCCCGTACTTTTCTACGGTAACCTGCTGCTGAACTTCATTGCGCCTTTTTTCGTACTGATGCGCAATGACACTAAGCGGAAGTACGGTACTATGGTCTTTGCATCTGTTGTGGTTTTCTTCGGTCACTGGTGGGATTTCTTCCAGATGATCAAGCCAGGTGCACGGCTAACTGCTATGCACGCGATGGAGCATCACGGAGACGAAGGCGCGCACCACGGTGCAGAGCATGGCGCTGAACTTGCCGGGCACACGGAAGCTGCTATGCACGCCATGCCATTCGAGATGGGCTTTACCATCCCTGGCCTGCTTGAACTGGGAACTATGCTAGGCTTTCTGGCTTTGTTCATCTACGTAATTTTGAATCAGCTGTCTAAAGCACCGCTGACACCGAAGAACGATCCTTACCTCGAGGAGTCCCTGCACCATCATGTAGAGCTGCACGGGGAAGAGGCGCACTAAAAATGTAGTTCAGCAAGAACTGCAAAACCCGGTTTATTTAGACTGGTTCTAAACAAAATTAGTCTGAAATCAGAAACGGGGGTAAAGCTGTTGAATGAGTGTATTTTAGCAACAGCGAAAGAAGAATTGATTACACACAAAATCAGATAAAGAATAATGACTGCTTTATTCGTACTACTTTGCGTCATTCTCATTGGCATTATTGTCGTTCAGATCGGCAAGGTGACAGAGCTGGCGGGTAAAATCCGCGGTGAAGAGGAAGCACAAGAGCGGACCAACCGCACTCAGGCGGGCTACTCCATGATTTTCATGATTGTTTTCCTCCTGGCGTGTACTGTATCTGCTATTTATTATAAGGATAGCATGCTTTGGTACGGTCCCAACGAATCGGCCTCTGCTCATGGCGGCAGTATCGACTACATATTCAATATTACGTTGTTCTTCACAGGCATCGTATTTTTCATCACTCAGATTCTGCTGTTCTACTTTGCGTACAAATACCGTGCGCGCCGTGGTTCCAAGGCAGAGTACATTTCGCACAACAACCGCCTTGAGGTAATTTGGACTGCGATTCCTGCAGTGGTGATGACCTTTCTCGTAGTAGGCGGTCTGGATGCCTGGAACGATGTGATGGCGGACGTGGAAGAAGGTGAGGATTACATCGAAATCGAAGCGACAGGTTATCAGTTTGCCTGGCACCTGCGCTACCCTGGTCCTGACGGAAAGCTCGGTGCCCGGGATTACAAGATGATCTCAGCAACTAACCCACTTGGTCAGGTATGGTCAGACGAGAAAAACCTTGATGACTTCCACCCAAGTGAGATCGTCCTGCCGGTAGGTAAGAAAGTGCGTGTGCGGATTACTTCCCGCGACGTTTTACACAACTTTTACCTGCCTCACTTCCGGGTGAAAATGGATGCTGTACCAGGCATGCCAACCTACTTTGTTTTCACTCCAACGACGACAACAGAAGAGTACCGCGCTAAGCTCGGTGCGCTGAATGATCGTGGCGAACCGAAATACCCGGAGTGGCATGCACCGGTAGACCCCGAAGATCCGGAAGGGCCAACAAAGTTTGAAGATTTCAACTTCGAGCTGGCTTGTGCGGAACTGTGTGGCAAAGGTCACTACGCGATGCGTCGCGCAGTGCGTATTGTTTCAGAAGCGGAGTACAAAAACTGGCTTTCTGAGCAGCAGTCTTACTATGAGTCTACCATCAAAGGTACAGAGGACGATCCTTTCGCTTCAGAAGCAGTGGAAGAGGAGCCCGAACTCACGGACGCGAGCCCGGTTGAGGGAGATACTCCTGAGGGCGAAGGTTCTGCCGAATAATTTCGGAACAAGAATCACGCATTTGTGTTAAAGCAGTATAACAACGATTAGAACGGATAACAATAAAATTTTTCAGCAGATGGCTAATGTTGCAGATAAGCCGCTAGTACATGAAGACGATCTTTTGATCGAAGAGTACGGTTACGATGATCACTTTCATGATCATCACCACGGCGATAAATTTCAATCTAATTTTGTAACGACTTATTTTTTCAGTCAGGATCATAAGATGATCGCAAAGCAGTTCCTGATCACAGGGATGTTTTGGGCGATTATCGGTGGTCTGATGTCTCTTGTTTTCCGCCTTCAGCTGGGTTTCCCAGAGGAAAACATGGCATGGCTGAAGCCGGTACTGGGCAAATGGATTACCGTAAATGATGCGGGCATTGGCTCACTGGCACCTGAATTTTACTACGCACTCGTGACGATGCACGGTACCATCCTGGTATTTTTTGTATTGACAGCGGGTCTGAGTGGTACATTCTCTAACCTGCTCATTCCATTGCAGATTGGTGCACGGGACATGGCTTCTCCATTCATGAACATGCTCTCCTACTGGTTCTTTTTCCTGGCAGGAGTGGTTATGTTCTTCTCGCTATTCCTAAACACAGGGCCGTTTGCGGGCGGTTGGACGGCTTACCCGCCGTTGAGTGCGCTGCCTCAAGCCTCCAGTGGGTCTGGTGCAGGTATGACACTATGGATCGTCAGCCTTGTATTCTTTGTAGTATCAGTTCTGTTGGGTGGTATCAATTACATTACCACCGTTCTGAACATGCGTACCAAGGGTATGAGCATGTGGCGTATGCCACTGACCATCTGGGCGTTTTTCATTACCGCCATCATTGGTCTGCTCTCGTTCCCAGTATTGGTATCTGCCTTCCTGCTGGTCACTTTTGACCGTAGTCTTGGAACGAGTTTCTTCCTAAGCGAGATTTTCATAGGCGGTCAGGCACTTGATCATGTAGGAGGTAGCCCGATTTTGTACCAGCACTTGTTCTGGTTCCTGGGCCACCCGGAGGTATACATCATCATCCTGCCAGCGATGGGTATTGTATCAGAAGTACTGTCTGTACACTCCCGCAAGCCGATCTTTGGATATAAGGCGATGGTATACTCCATTCTGGCAATTGCCTTCCTGTCCTTCATCGTATGGGCACACCACATGTTTATGTCAGGTGTAAATCCGTTCATCTCTAACTTCTTCGTGATTTTCACGCTGATCATTGCGGTGCCATCTGCGGTTAAGGTGTTCAACTGGATTGCAACCCTCTATGGCGGTAATATCCGCTTCAATTCTGCCAGCTTGTTTGGTATTGGCTTTGTATCCATGTTCATTTCCGGTGGTTTGACCGGTATTTTCCTGGGTAACTCAGCTATTGACATTCAGCTGCACGATACTTACTTTGTTGTTGCCCACTTCCACATCGTGATGGGTGTTGCGGCATTCTTTGGAATGTACGCGGGTATCTACAACTGGTTCCCTAAGATGTACGGTCGTTTCATGAATGAGACGCTTGGTAAACTGCACTTCTGGGGTACGATTGTCGGTGCCTACGCTGTGTTCTGGCCAATGCACTACCTCGGTATGGCAGGTGTGCCTCGCCGTTACTACCGTTTTGACAGCTTCGCCGCCTTTGGTTCTTTCGATCTGATGAATCAGTTCATCACTATTGCTGCGATCATTACGTTTGGCTTCCAATTGCTCTTCGTGGTTAACTTCTTCTACAGTATCTGGAAAGGTAAGAAGATGACCGACCGTAACCCATGGAAAGCTTCCACACTGGAATGGACAACTCCAATCGAGGGCATTCACGGCAACTGGCCTGGCAAGATTCCAACTGTTCAGCGCTGGGCGTATGACTACGGTAAGGATGGCAAGGATTTCATTCCACAGATTCAGCCGGTTGGCGCTGATGAATCTAAGGATGAGCATTAATCCAAGGTCAGCAGAAAAGCTAAAATTATAAATTCACTTTGCAGGAGGTAACCTTCAAGTACGGGGTTTACCTCCTGTAATACAATAGGTGCAGACGTGTCTACTAAAGCAGAACAGTTAAGTTGGGGCGGCCTGGTGCTGCGTAAGGTAAAGGACTACCACATGCTGGTAAAGTTCCGCCTGACCCTTACTGTTGTATTTTCGTCAGTGGTGGCTTTCGCAATTGCAGCGGATGTTTTACACTGGGGGGCTGTTGCCATTCTTGCGGCAGGCGGCTTTTTAGTGACAGGTGCTGCCAATACACTGAATCAGGTTTTAGAAAAGGATTATGACCGTTTGATGAAGCGGACGGCTGACCGTCCTTTGGCAGCAGGCCGGATGACGGTGTCCGAAGCGGTTATGTTTGCCGGATTGCAGAGTCTTTTTGGCATTACGTTCCTGGCGATGTTCAATCCCTGGGCAGCATTTTTCGGTACCTTTTCGCTGGTGTTGTATGCTTTTTTGTACACGCCACTCAAGCGCATCTCACCGGTTGCGGTGTTTGTTGGCGCGATTCCTGGGGCTTTACCAACGCTGATCGGATGCGTGGCGGCACAGGGTACGCTCACGCCTTTAGCGCTCAGCCTGTTTACGCTGCAGTTTCTGTGGCAGTTTCCACACTTCTGGTCGATCGGCTGGCTGGGCTTTGAGGATTATCACAAAGCAGGTTACCAACTGGTGCCTGCAAAAGAAAAAAAACCGGACCGTTCCATCGCACTGCAGTCTTTTGTCTTTGCGCTGTGCCTGGTACCGGTGGGCCTGTTCCCCTATTGGATGGGGATAACGGGCGCGATGTCTGCCGGGATTGTCGTTGTTTTATCCCTGGCTTATGCAGGGTTTAGCTGGAATTTTTACCGGAAGGCAGACCGGAAGTCAGCGTTGATGCTGATGTTTTTCTCCTTTCTGTACATACCGGTATCCCTGTTAGCCTTTTTTGCAGATAAAATTTGATTTACAATTATGAATGCAACTGTGGCAACTGAATATACGAGAAGTAAAATCCATCCCAAGAAATTCGCATTAGGTGTAGCCTGTGCTAGTATTTTGATGATGTTTGCCGCCTTTACAAGTGCGTACATCGTGCGTCAGGCAGCAGGCAACTGGCTGGAGTTCCGTTTACCGGACATCTTCTACATCAATACGCTGGTCATTTTGCTAAGCAGTGCAACGGTACACGGTTCTTACCTGGCTTTCAAGCGGGGAAAGACGCAAGCTTACCGAGTATTACTTGTGTTTACTTTAATTTTGGGGCTGGCTTTCTTAGCTTTGCAGTATCAGGGCTGGCAGGCGCTCACATCAATTGGTGTGGAGTTGACCACCAATCCTTCCGGCTCCTTTGTGTATGTGATTTCCGGTGTTCATGCCGCGCATATACTGGGAGGCATAGCAGCTTTAATCGTGGCAATCATTCACGCGTTTGCTTTAACGCACAAGGTGACACCCGCCCGGAAGCTGCGTTTTGAAATGACATTAATCTATTGGCACTTTGTAGACTTCCTATGGGTGTACCTGCTGGTATTTTTCACCCTGCAGCAGTCTTAATACTCAACTACAACTGAAACAAACAAAATAGACAAGACCGATGGCGACAACAGATTCCGTAGTGGAAAAACAGGACTTGGACAATCAGGGCGGTTCCTCCTGGGATGGAGGTGAAGCGCCATTCAAGGCGAGCTATGGCAAGCTGATGATGTGGTATTTCCTGCTTTCTGATGCTTTTACGTTTGCAGGTTTTCTTATTGCATACGGTGCGTTGCGTTTCAGCAGCCCGACCTGGCCTGTTCCTGACTTCGTCTTTTCAACAGCGCCATTCGGCGTACATCACGCTCCGCTGATTTTCGTTACGATCATGTCATTCCTGCTGATCATTAGCTCGGTGACGATGGTCCGTGCCGTACAGGAGGGGCACCGTGAAAATAAAAACGGGGTTGTTTTCTGGATGCTCCTGACGATTATCGGGGGTATCGGCTTCCTTAGCTGTCAGGCATGGGAGTGGACGAACCTTATTGCTACAGAGCACATGACGGTCAATGTTAACCCATTTGGTACACATGTGGAGTCTGGTGTTTATCTGGACGCTGACGGCAAAGAAACCGACGAAGTATTTGAAGCTGGGGACAGCTATCTGATCCATAAGGCGGGTGCTGCTCATGGTGAGGACCACGGCGAAGGCGACCATGCTGATCATGACTATTCGCAGGGTGACCACGCAGGGTACTATGTCAATTCTGATAATTTCCTACAGCGTAAATACCTGGTAACGGATGGTCCGGATGCAGGCGAAGTAAAGATGCAGCAGTTCGGCCCAAAGGCGTTCGGTGCGTTGTTTTTCTTCATTACCGGCTTCCACGGCTTCCACGTATTTTCGGGTGTGGTCTTTCTGATCATCATTATGGTCAATGCGGGCAGTGGCTTGTACATGGCACGTAAGAATGGTCATGAGATGGTAGAGAAGATCGGCCTGTACTGGCACTTTGTAGACTTGGTGTGGGTATTTGTATTCCTGGTATTCTACCTCCTTTAATTACCCACTTTGTTGTTCACCCAAAAAAATAGCTATCAATAATGGGACACTTATCCTACGAAGATTCAAAGAAATTGGTTTATAAAGGGCTGGTACTTCTGGCCGTAGTCACTTTGATTGAGGTATTCTTTTCACTCCTTGGCAAGGGGCATGTTATCGGTGGGCTGGAAGACATCAGCTGGCTGGGCTACCTGGTAGGCCTCATCCTGATTGTGCTGTCGATCTACAAAGCGTACTACATTATTTACGAATTCATGCATATGCGCTACGAAGTGAAAGGACTGGCGCTAAGTGTACTTCTGCCTACTGTGCTATTAGTATGGGCATTGATCGCCTTCTTCCAGGAAGGAACAGCCTGGAAGCAGCGCCGTCAGCAGATTGAGGAAAAGGACAAAGAAAAAGTGGAAGAAGTGAAGCAGGATGATCTTCAGGGTCTCCGCTATAATGATAAGACTGTCCGGTTCAACGGATAGAAATAATTCAACAGCCTGCACAACAGTCATCTGCTGAATTGAAGGGTGAGAAAATTCGTTTTCTCACCCTTTTGTTATAGGATGAAACCTTCAACAATCCCCGGCTTACGGTGTTTTTCCAGAGAACTATAGCACAACGAAAATATGGCGAAGAATAAAATGAATTTACTGCAAATAGGTGGCTTACTGCTCCTGCTGGTCGTCTTGCCCCTGGGGTCGTGGTACTACCTCCAAACAGGACTGAACTACCGGATTCAGGCGATCAACGAGCTAAAAGATATTGCCCCGGTTGCTGAATTTGAGTTGATCAATTACAACGATACTCTTGTCTCTTCGGATCAGTTTTCGGATCAGTTGGTTGTTGGTCACTTTTACACCGGTGCTAATCAGGATACTTATTTTGACCTCCTGCAGCGGTTGAAGGAACAATTTGATGAGCGCAGGGATGTTTACTTTCTGACCTTCCGGGAAGGTGCTGATATAGCCACACAGGCAGAATCCGCGCAATTGTTGTTGGACAATGGCGTGGAAGACCCCGGGCAGTTCTTCTTTTTGCACGGTGATGCCTCTCAGATAGCCGGCATTGCGGAATCTATGAAGCTGTCCGGAATTACTCAGTCCGGAAGCCTGGTGGATAACAAGCAGCTGTTCTTTGCAGACAGTGCTATGGTACGGGGCACCTATGATATGACCAACGCGGAAGATCTGAAACTATTAATCAAGCATATTACCCTAAACTTACATCCCGTCGAAGAGCCAGATATTATCTTCGAGCGGGAAACCGAAAAATAAGCACGAAGATGGCAGATTTGCAACTCGAGAAAAAACTCAACGTTGGTGCCTGGATTGTCACAGGCGCTGTATTGATCCTGGTAGGCGTAATGCGACAAGTGAAGATTCCGCTTCCGGAAGGCGTTGACCTGGGCTTTCTGGCTCCTTTTCACGCCGGTGTAAATGCTCTAACGGCGATTACCCTGGTCATTGCACTTTACTTTATCAAGCAGAAGCAGGTGGAGGCTCACCGGAAGACGATGATGGTGGCATTGGGGCTGTCGGTATTATTCCTCCTTTCCTATGTCGCCTACCACTTCACCACCCCTGAGACGATATTCGGGGACCTGGATCGGAATGGCACGCTGAGCGCTGAGGAGCTGGCGGCTGTGGGTAGTACGCGGACCTTTTACCTGGTTATCTTACTTAGCCATATTGTATTGGCCGCGGTTAGCCTGCCCTTTATACTATTCACTTTCATCCGGGCGTACACCGGGCAGTTTGATCGCCACCGGAAGATGGCGCGTTGGGTATGGCCCATTTGGTTTTATGTGGCGGTGACCGGGCCGGTGGCTTATCTCATGTTAATGCCATATTATCCGTAAGCGGAAACGTAAAAGGCAGGAGAAACGTTATCTTTGTGTGACTTAACCGGAAGTAATTATGAAAAATAAGATCATCAAGTTATTCAGTATTCTTGCGCTGGCTATGACCTTAAGTGTCGCTACCGCTCCTGATGTACAGGCACAGTGCCCGATGTGCCGGATGTCTGCTGAAAGCAACCTCAAGAATGGGGGTACAGATGGGAAGGGCCTGAATAACGGTATTTTATACATGCTGGCAACGCCCTATATGCTTATTGGCGTTATAGGCTTTATTTGGTGGCGCAACCGCCGCAAAGAAGACGAAGACGAGCCGGAGTTGGCAGGGGAATAACTTCGAAAATAAAAAAGCGGCTTGTTGCATAGATGCAGCAAGCCGCTTTTTTATTATAATCTGTCCGGTAGGTTTACAAAGGAAGCATCAGTCCGGCGGAGATAGCATAAGACCGGTTTCTGACTTCTATATCTTCATTTTCATTCACATCAGTCAGGCCGAGGAGGTAGCGCACATCCACAAAAAGGTAGCTTTTTCCAAGCGGCAGCTGAACACCCGCTGCGAAGTTAGCCGTCCAGTCTCCGCGTTCAAAGGTGTCTTCCTCGTCAAAGTCGATTTCCAAACCTCCGACTTCTCCGCTCAGCAAATAGCTATAGGATGGCCCGGCACCAAGGTAGGCGCTAAGTCGCTCACTGCTGCCCGTTTTTAATTTGAGAATTCCGCCAATATCCAGGTAGTTGAGGGTAACGGAGGGGGCGAGGTCAAGAATACCATCATCACCACCATCGAATCCTCGCTGAATATAGCTCACTTCAGGTTGAATGGCGAAATTATCGCCCAGCCCCAGTTCCAGCGCACCACCAAACAGGACGGAAGTGCGGTTATCAAAATCGGGTTCGTTATCGCCGTCCACCTTAGCGTTGGCAAATGTGGCACCAATGCGTGGACCGAGATAAACGCCCTGAGCATTCAGGAATTGAATACAAAGCCCTAAGACGGCTACCGTTGCAAATAACTTTTTCATTAGAGATCGTTTTTTGGTTCGGTAATGCAACGGGAGGCATCCTTCGTTTGTGCGAAAGGAGATGTTAAGGTTCGGATTTGTATTGGGGATTACCCTTCCTCACTACTTTTCCGCCGGTAAGACTTTTCATTTTTCTGGAAAGTCGCCAGGATAAAACACGCCCAACCGGCTATAAAAGCCACCCCGCCAACAGGAGTGATGGGCCCAAGGGCAGAAGTATTCAGGTTGAACAATTCGCTCAAAGCCAGCAGGTATAAGGAGCCTGAGAACAAAAGGATACCGGCCAGGAAAAGCCATCCGGCGGCTGTGAGGAGTTTATTTTTACGCCAGTAGAGCAGCAACCCTACTGCGAGCAGAGCAAAGGCATGGTAGAACTGGTAACGCACACCGATCTCAAACGTATTGATACTTGCGGCATCCACGGCACTTTTCAGGCCATGGGAGCCGAAGGCACCCAATGCGACTGCCAGCAATGCCATCAAACCACCGAGTCTAAGAAATGGTTTTCTCATAGGGATTACAATTGATTCAATAAAAAGCGTGCAATAAGTGACCGGTCAATCAGAACGATCTCATTTAAAATGGGTCGGTGTTGTAGGAGTATGTTGTGGAGTTGCCCTGGCAATATATCGATTAGCGATTTACCCAATGGCAGTTGAGGATGCGGTACCGCAAGCAACTGCTGTGATCGTTTATTCGATACAGGACGAAGATAAGGATTTTTCGATAATTGGCAGGTCGGCGAGTGAAATCGCAGTGTTAACGCAGTTGGAGCGGGAGCGGTCTGCGATTTTAAGCATTGATTCCACCTGGAAGGACGGGCTGTGGATGCTGCAACAGCTAGGCACGGCCTCCTTTGGCTGGTCAGTGGTGAGGAAGGGTAGAATACCTGCGCTTGTTCAGCGTGTCTCCGCACAAAAGCCTGCTTCGACCTATCGGGGCATACCCATCTACGCCCTTTCGGAAGGTGTTTGGGTGGCCCGCTACCGAAATTTATGGCTTATCGGTACACAGTCACGCCTGACAGAAGCCATGATTGCAGCGCTAAAGGACCGGCAAAAGAGATGGGAGGGGCCTGCAGCCACGGGGGCAACGGTACAGTTGGATAATCTTTCTGCTTTCTTCAGCGGGATGGCTGCGGGTGAGTTCGCAGATTGGCTTCAGGAGCTTGAAGCGTCTGAACTTCAGTTGCACCTCACCGCTTTAGGCCGCGACCGGTTGCAGGTTCGGGGGCGCCTGCATCCGTGGGAGCGCCAAGATACAGTTCCTGGTATATCAGCCATCGCTCCGTATCTGCCTGCGCAATTGGCCTGGTGCATCACTTCACCGAATAGGCGTTTACCCGAAAAAGACCCTTTGGCCCCTTTTTTAAATCTGTGGCTTGGCACCCACAAAGTAATTGTGCAATTAGCCCTGCCCGGTAATTCAACAGACAACCGGCTGGTCCTTTTGCCTGTCCGTGCGGGCAGCGATCCTTCTGAATGGATTTCAAAAATGGGCTCAGCGCTGGGCCTGCTGTCGGCATTTCCCTACCAAATGTTTGAAGTCCGGCAACTGCTGGGCGATGGTTTGTTCAGCACCTTTGTGAACGGCGGGCTAAAAAACCCCTACATCGTAGTACTTGGAGATTATGTAGCCCTGAGTACCTCCCGGTCCGGTATAGAGCAGGTGATGAACGCCCGGGCGCTGGGGCTTTCTCTGCTACAGGACGCTGCTTTCAATGACCGGATTGTGCTGGATTCCACCCAAACACCCGTTACCTGGTGGTACAGCAATCATGGGCGTTCGGTGCGGCTTGCCGGGCAACTGCTGGGGGCACCGGGAGTAAAGGTTGACACTTTCTGGTCTGCCTGGGCTTCCACCACAGCCGCCATTTACCAGGACGGCTCTATAAGCTTGGACGGACGGCCCAGGGGCAATCTTTCCCAACAATCCTCTGCATTGGTCTGGCAATTGCCACTTGAGGAGGATCTTATTGCCGGTCCGTTCCTCTTTAATCAAAGGATTCTGACTCAGGAAGCTGGGCGTGGACTGGTCTGTCGGGGCCTGGAAGGGACCGTTCAATGGGCCTATCCGCTTCGGGACAGTATTACAGGAGTACCACAGCCCTTGTTTTTAGATGGGGGGCAGCGGGCCGCATTTGCTTTTTCAGCCGGAGACCGGGTGTACGTCCTGGACTGGCAGGGCAAGGTGCATCCGCCGTTTCCGCTGGCCATTCCCGGAGGGATAGCGGCACCGGTCAGGGTAAGCCTTTTAGAGGCCCCGGTTGTCTATGCCCTCTGGGTAAGCAGTCAGGATCAGCGTGTTTATGGCTATGATCAGGATGGTCGTTTTTTAACGGGCTGGGGCCCTAATGCTGTTGCCGATTCGGTGGTCCGCTTTCCGGTTGAGCATGTGCAGTACGAAGGGAAGGATTACGTAGCCACCCTGTCAGAATCCAGCTACCTCTACCTCTTTGACCGTTTGGGGCGATTGAGGTTGGATACGCTGCCATTGCGGGCAAAAGCTATTTCGCCCCCGTATATTCTTGCGGATCAGCAACAACAGCGCATTGCTGTGGGGCAGTCAGACGGCTATGTGCAGGTTTTTAATCTGGAAGGGCAGACCTTCCGCCTGTCGCTGATGCCCAACCACCGGGGCAGGGTACAATTCCAGTTTGCAGATATAGCCGGTGATGCCCGGGGCGACTATCTGATGTGGGATGTCTCCGATTTACGCCTTTTTGGTTATGAGGGTAATAATTTTCGGGAAATCCAAAGTTGGTCGGTTGGTGCGCCTCTGCACAGCGTACATAGCGGGACGCGGCAGGATGAAACCCTACTTTTTGGCTTTAGCAAAGCCGCCCGTCGGATTTGGGCATTCTCCATGAATGGGGAAGTGCTAACGGGCTATCCTGTGGCGGCAGATACCCCGCCGGCACTATGGTTTCAGGACGGCCGGTTGCTGATGTTGTGCTATTATGAGGGGAGCCTGTACCTGTATGAGCTTTGAAAAAGTGGAAATTTTGCAAGGCTATCTTGCGAAAGAATATAAAAAAGCTTAACTTAACATTGTAAGCGAAGACGCGCTGTCTGGTGATCGCAAAAGTTAGCCTTGGAAGAGGCAGGTATTGCGACTTATGGTCGGCGAAGCCATTATTTCTGGTTTCTCTTCACGATAAGAATTTCCTGGTTCGAGAACTCCATCCAGCTAAAGTCATAGACATGGTGGTAGGTTTTGCCCCGTGAATTGATGGAATAGCCGGTGATATATTTGTAATTGAATTTCTTTTTATCCAGTTCTGAGCGGTTGACTTTACGCTGCGTGGTATTTCCATCCATAATTTCGATTAGGATAGACCGGTTTCGATGGAGGATTTTATCGGTCTGCTGCACCGCTTCGGATGTAGCTTTGCGCAGGCCCACGTGGTAGGCATTCTTACAGGTGGAAGAGCAAAAGACCTTATCGGCCCTGCCTTTGATCGGCAGTCCACAAATTTTGCAGGTACGCTTTTCGGTCGAGGGCGGCGTTTTCATAGATGCTTAAAAATTATTGTCTTGTTAAGGTAAGAGGTTTCCATTAAAAAACCACAATAAATATAGGCAAAGCAGGTTTTTAATTTTGTGTCAATCCTTCAAATTTAATAACTACCTGCCATGAAAAACCTCAGTTTTCCCCTCTTCGGAATTATAACCCTCCTTTTTTTATCTTCTGCAAGTGACTTATGTGCACAATACGGCCGTTCCGGTTGGCGGCACCAAGACGCCTTTGATGTAGTGGTTGGTGGAGACTTCGGTTTTCACCTGATCAGCGGCAACACCGCCGACGAAGCTGCCGCAGCGATGATCAGCAACCGGCAAGGCTATGAGAATAATAAGCTCAATTACCGTTTGGGGTTCAATTACTATTTGGGGCTCAGCCCTTCTCTGGCCATCAAAGCAGGCGCACGCTATGCCAATCCTGGCTTTACGACAAGCCCGGTAGAATCCTTTGACCCGGCACAAGACATTAATACGGTCGGGAAGGAATTCGAGCCCTTTGGATCAGAATACCGGTATGAATATCAGATGTTTGAATTTCCGCTGGGCGTGAAGTATACACTCATCAATTCCATCTGCGAGCCCTACTTCGAAGCGGGTATTTCCCCTGCGGTTTACTGGCGAACTTTGGTGCAGCAGCGCTCCTACGAAGGCGGTACTTCGGTTACCGAAATTCAGGAGCCTATGAACCGGCTCAACTTCATCGGGTTTTTATCGGTCGGCGGTAACCTCAACCTTACGCAGTCGCTTTCCGGCTTCCCCCAGCTTATTGGCCGGTATCAGTTGAATAGCCTTCGCAAAGGGCCGGTACAGGAGCGCATTTTAGGGTTGGGGCTGGAGATGGGCCTGCGGTATTATTTGTAAGGGGATGTCAGATCATTTGCTGACTTGCGGTAGTCAAAATCATACATTTCAGCTTTAAATCATGTCCGGTAAATCACGGTTTTTCCTTCTAGCCCTGCTCCTGTTTTTTGTTGATCTTTCCGCTCAAAGCTGGACTTACGGACTCGAGGGTGGGGTAGGGATGGATGAGTACAAGGACGAAGTATTTCACTCTCGTGCCACTACCGAATTTGAATCTTCACGAATACCTGTATTTTCCGCAGGAGGCTTTCTCCGGTACAAAAAAAGCCAGCATTGGTTTTTTGAATCGGGGTTAGCCTTAAGCCGGGTACACCGGAAGTACCGGTATGCTTTCGACAGTGACTTTACCTACGGATTAGCCCGGGTAGTGGAGAACAGGAACAGCAAGGCTTACACGCTGACCATGCCCCTTTCCATAGGGTTTCAATATAGCTTTTTGAGGATAAACTTCGGTTGGCGCTTTTCCAGGATATTATGGCGCAACGAAAGCAAGTCAGAGCTATCTCTGAGTTATTACGGTGAAGACAAAGTGGAGAAAGGCAGATTGTATGTTCCGGGCCAGCGTACGACCTTTTCAGAGCCCTTTTTGAAATGCAGTGCAGCAATAAAGCCCGATCTTGAAGTATACGGCATGTTCTTTCGTTATCGCTGGAATTATAGTTATGAAGCTATTTTCGGACGTTGGCGGTTTGCAGTGGGCGCAATATATACGCTTGGTGCATTTGATTTAGGGGGGACCGCTACGGAAGTGAAGGACTAAGATTATACACACAATCCACTAGCTTGAGCAAATTCAGCTAGAATTCTCTTACCTTTTAGTCAAGCACTCGTACCGGAGTATCTCGGTCAAAAAGGTTTTCAGTATGACGTTAACCGTTTTTTATCAAACAGACCAGGCTTGATTATGGGAAATTCAAAAGCAGGGCTCATTTTGCTACTAGTAATGTTTAGCTGTCAGCTTGGCGCGCAGGTTTTCAGGTATGGCGTACAGGCAGGCATTGGTGTTGAGCAGTTCAATAACGGGGAGGAGGTAATGCGGCAGGATTTTGAAGTTTCCTTCCGGCCTTTGCTGACGGTAGGAGGGCTGGCAGAGATGAGCTTTCGGGAAGTGCCGGTGTTTTTTGAGTTAGGGCTCCATTTCAATCGTGCTCACCGGGTTTACAGTCGGGGATTTGACTCGGATTTTGCATTCGGGCTGACTCGAATTAACGAGAACAGAGACCGTAGAACCTATTTTCTAACGCTCCCTCTATCAGCAGGTTTTCGGGAAGGCCGGGTGTCGGTCAGTTTTGGCATGCGAATGCTGTATACATTGGGTACAAATAACCGCAACTCCACAATTACCTATGAATACATTGCAGTCATTCCGTCGGAAACCCTTTCGCTTCGGGAAATCGACTATATGCCTTTTCACACCGAGCCCTTTGTAAAGGCGAGCTATGCGCTCACTGCTGGCTGGGAGGTCTACGGTACTCTATTCCGGCACAACAGTAATCCCGATTTTGAGAGCCTGCATGCCCGGTGGCGGTATGTTGTGGGGGCCGTGTATTATTTGGGGAGCCCCGCGAAGGACAAGCTTTAGCGTAGATCAGCCAGGGAGCTTTCAGCTGCAAGGCGTCTCTTGAGACAACAGACACTGAAATTAGTTTCAAAACCGCATTTTTCATCAATTAACATCAATCAACATGAGCCATCGTTTAACGCTGATTGGCATTTTTGCCATTTGTTTTGTTTTTAATTCCTTCAGAGGGCATGCTGCTGTAATGCCGGCGGTTGATACTGGTGATCGCCCGGCATCGGTGTTTGACCTTAGCCCGGAATCTCTGGTCAGTAAAAGCAAGAGCGAGTTGCAGGCTGAGATAGGCAGGAAGCTGACCTTGAAAGAGAAGATCGCATTAAAATTTGTAAAGAGGAAATTAAAGAAAAACAAGGATTTAAGTCCCAGAGGGGCGTTGGAACAGGCTGAAATAGACGGACTGGCCATTGCAGGGTTTGTTACCGGTCTTGTGGGGATATTCATTCTCGGTATCATTCTGGGAACTTTAGGGATTGTCTTCAGTGCTATAGCGCTAAGCAGAATCAAAAAAGAGCCGGAAGTAAGGACTGGGAAAGGTTTAGCAATCGCAGGTTTAGTGCTTGGCATTATTTCCGTTTTGGGGGCGCTCATCATCATTGCAGCAGCGTAGACCTTGCAGAAACGGGCCTCTACAAAGAGAGGGCATATGGCTCCAACTTGACTGTTGAACATATGGATGTAATCAAGTTGAAGCTTTTTAGCCAATTGGCTTCAAATGTAGTACAGGCATGCGTCTGCAACGGCTTGTTATGTTTCAAGATCGTTACCATTTTCCCTGTCGATGAGTGCTGAAATAGAAATGAGTAGTAACACAGTGCAGCAGGAACTATAACGCTGCGTTGTGCACTGTTCCCTAATAAGGGGACAAATAGCAAAACAGGGAAAGGAATAATTACCGGCATGAAGATTACACTTGTTGTCATGGGCTTAATGGCTCCAATATTAGGGGCTGCCATTGTTACATATCAGGCAGGAGATGAGTTGCACGTCTGGGCCGCATCAGGTTTGAATATGAGGAAAGCCCCTGAGTTGCAGTCTGAAGTCATTGCAGCTATACCGTTTGGGGCAGCAGTAATTTCCCGGGGCAACAAAACCATTAATGAATATCAATATCATTCCCAGAAACTTACCGACCGGGGTACGGCCTTCGATGATAAGCCTTTTGCCGTTGTACTTCACGGGCATTGGGTGAAGGTGGCTTACGGTGGGGTGGAAGGTTTTGTATTTGATGCTTATTTGTCCAGTTGGGCACCCCTGTCTGATCCAGGGGTGTTCACCAGCGTCTCTGATTACTTTAAGCAAGTATGCGATACCGCTATTTATCTGGAACGAAGAGATACCGTGACCACTTTAGGTACGGAGAGGATCGTGTTCAGTAATGGAGCGTATGTATCTTCCTATTTTCACACAGGAGGGTTTGGGTTTCAAATGAATCTGCCCGAATACTCTGTTGAAGAAGCCTACCTGCTGCTCCTGCATCTAAACAAGCAGGTTTCCGGTATCATTCAGGATGAGAATGGGAAAATCCATGTGGGCTGGAATGCCGGAGGCTTTACCATAGAAAGCTACAGGGGCATTGTCATTATTTCCGGGGAATGGGCTTGCTGAAGCTGATTAGGAATATGGTAACTCTTCGGGTAGTAATCGTATTGCACACCGGAGCCTTATTGTTGTTAACCGGGTGCAAGGTAGGCTCCGTTCAGGAGGGAAGCTCCTTGTCCTTTGAAGAAAAAAGCGCCGTAGACTTCAGGAGAGATTCAATAGGTCTATGTCCGCTGGAGTGACAAAGAGATTCCAACGTAGCATCTCTATTCACTATTGAAGACTCAGTTAAGTGTTCCTTACAGGCACTATTCCCAGTCTACAAAACCCTATATCTGTTTTTAACGGTTAATAACGGCTAGTAACGGTTAAAGACGGCTATTGTTAACGTAAACACTTAAAATGCTTGATGCCAGTTGATTATAAGTTTATGTTTGGAGGAGTAATTTGATGATTAACCTTCAAATTTGGTAAAATGAGCAATTTTTCAGCAAGCAAGGAAGCAAATATTCAGGTTCGTTTATTCCATCACCGGGGTGGGAAGTATCTGCGGATTGACTTCAAGCAGTATGACAGTAATGCAAAGTACCGTTGCAAGCAGATAGAAGGCTATCGGTACAGTGCCACGCATAGTTGCTGGTACTTTCCCTGCACTTCGGGTACAATCACAGCGTTGCGTTCAGCGTTTCCGGGATTATCCATAGCCTCGTCCGTTCTGGAGGAGATGAATTTAGAGACCAGTGAAACCCCTCCGGCCCCTGCTATCCGGGAAGAGAAGATGGCGGTGTGGGTCTCCCGCACTGCAGGAAGGAAGTTCAAGATCGAGATGCCCGAGGTGAGGAGCGACTGGGCTTCCAAACTAGAGATCATTCCCGGCTGGCACTTTGACACGGCTGGTCAGTTTTGGCTTTTGCCTGATAACAAAGAGAGTATTCGGTTATTGTTTTCGCTATTCGGTCAGCATTTGGAACTCACGCCTGAGGTTCAGGCCGATTTTGCCCCCCGCTCACGTGGGCGGGAATCCGATAGCATCAGCCTACCCAAGCCACAGCGCGTGCGTTGGCGCCCCAGTACCACTCTGCCCCCCATGCACGAAAAAGCACTGCTAGCCTTTGAAGAGCAACTGCTCATAGAGCGGATGAGTTATGCGACGATGAAGAGTTACCTCAATCATTTTGCCCGGTTTCTGTCCCATTTCCCGCAACGCGAAGCCAAAGATATCAGTCCGGAACAGATACGAGACTACGTTATACACATTGTAAAAGCAAGGGATTACTCCGCATCTTCGCAGAATCAAATCATCAATGCCATTAAAGCCTACTACGAAAAGGTGCTCAAATATCAGCGGCAGCTGTACAAAGTCAGCCGTCCCAAAAAGCCTCTGAGATTACCCTCCATTTTAACCCGTGAGGAAGTCCGTCAGCTCTTTGATGCTACGCCCAATCTCAAGCACCGGTGCATACTAATGCTGATCTATTCTGCCGGTCTACGCATCAGCGAAGCCGTCAATTTGCGGGTTCGGGACATCAAGAAAAGCCGCAAGTGCATATTCATCCGTGACGGCAAGGGCAGCAAAGACCGGTATACCGTCCTTGCGAATAATGTCATGCCCGTATTAGATCAATATTTGAAGCAATACCACCCCAAGCTATACCTATTTGAAGGGCAATCCGGCGGGGCCTACAGCAAGCGCAGTATTCAAGCCTTTTTCTGCCGTGCACGCGACCGTGCCGGCATCAATCCTGATGTAACAGTCCACTCTTTGCGTCACAGTTTTGCCACGCACAGCCTGGATGCCGGTGAGAACATCCGATATATACAAGAAGCGCTGGGCCACAATGATATTAAGACAACGGAGCGTTACCTGCACGTCTCTTCTGATGCTTTAAGGAGCCTTAGCAGCCCTTTGGATGACCTGGATTTGTAGTGGATGACTCTGGGGGTGTCTTTTGGTATATCGCACCCCCGTAATTTAACACATTGAATCTAAGTAAATATGTTTGCTGTTTTCACATCCCCGGGGTTGGTTTTGTTGGGTTTTTTGGTGTATCTTTTGGCCATAAACCGGGAGTTTTTTTATACGCAATACTTCGCATTGCGCTGAGTTAGCTGCAAGCTCAAAAACGATAAGAAATGAATGGGATCTTAGATGAAATAGAAAAAGTAGATGATAGTAAAATTTATTCAAAAATATCAATGATTATTGCATTAGTTGTAATAGCGCTAATTGGTTATTTTATTTTAAATATACCAAATACAATAAAAGCAAGCGAAGCTTTATCAAGACCTCCAATGATAATTGTAATCGCAATTCATGTTTTTAGTTTAACTGGGGCTTTGACAGCAGTATTAAGTTTTATTAAGAAAGAGCCATCAACTTGGTGTAAATGGGTAGGGGCAATTATAAATATTCTGTTTTTATCAGTAATTATTGGGTCGATAATTTTTGCAAGAATAGTATAGTCAAATACTTTGAAAATGAAATTGCTTGTAAGTAAGCCACATAAACAAATTTGGTACTCAATTCCAATGATTGTTGTACTCTCGATGATTAGAGTAAATAGTACGATTGATATCCAGTTGCATGATACCTATTTAGTGATTAAATCATTACACATAGGAGTTATATTTTCTGTGATATTAGGAATAATTGGGTTGGTTTATTGGGTGATGAAAGAGAAGAAACTTGTTAATTGGATGACTAGATTTCATGTTGCAACCACAATATTTGTCTTTTGTATAATCATGGTCACAGGTATTATCCTTCAAGATGTAATTGAAGGAAGCCTAAGAGTATTTAGAGTAATCAATCAGTTTCTTTTTGCAGTCATTTTGATAGGTATAATAAGTCAATTAGTATTCATTGTAAATTTATTTTTAGGATTAATTAAAAGATAAAGCCAGCAGCGAACAATGGCTACATGCCATGCCGGTAAAAATCTTCGAGAGGGAGAATGAGATTGAAAACCCCGCGCAGTCAGCAAAAGCCAGGCTTCGCCAAGATCGCCTTTTACTGCCTGCGCTAGCATTTGTGAAAT
>CAJXNH010000034.1 GCA_913057245.1 uncultured Phaeodactylibacter sp. | reverse complement strand
ATGGACATGGGCGCCAACCCGGCGATGAAGTACATGCAGTACATCATGCCGATCATGTTTATGGGCTTCTTTAATAGCTTTGCTGCGGGGCTTACCTGCTACCTGCTGTTCAGTAACCTGATCAACATTACGCAGACCATTGTCACCAAGAATTACATCATTGACAATGAGAAGATCAACCGGGAACTGGAAGCCTACAAACAGAAGCCTAAGAAGAAAAAAGGCTTTCAGCAGCGACTGGAAAAGGCCCTCAAGGAGCAGCAGGCCATTCAGGAGCAGCAGAAGAAAAAGCGGAAGAAGTAACCCTGGTTATTGAATCTTCCTACTAAAGACTTGGCGGGCCAATGACAGATTGTTGTTGGCCCGTCTTGATTAGGACAGGAGGAGAAAAGCCATCGTAATCTGTTTGATCATTGTTTGAAGCGGGTTGCTGTATGGGCAGTCCCTTTCGGTACCGGAAGACCTGGATTACTGTTGCGGGCAGGGTCAATCGGTTGTCGACAGGAATTTATGCTGCACCAGCAAACAAGCGCCCAGGACGCCGGCCCGGTTGCCGAGGTCCGACACTTTCAGTTCGGTATCATTACTCACCAGGCTAAGAGAGTATTTGTTAAGCGCACTAAGCAATGGCAGACGGATGTATTCACCTGTAGCAGCAAGACTACCGCCCAGGACAACGAGTTCCGGGTTAAATACGTTGATCAGTGCAGCGATGCCGCGGCCAAGTTGTTCACCAATCTCCGCGATAAGTTCGATGGCTAATACATCATCTGACTGTGCTGCCTGAATAATGGCTTCGAGATTTATGTCCTCTAAATGTTCGGGATTTTGCACCAATTGAGTGGTGGCACCGTTGCGGACACGGGTTTTAAATCGTTCCACCAGTGCCCATCCGGAAGCTTCGGTCTCCAGGCATCCTTTTTTCCCGCACTGGCAGATGATGTTGTTGTCAAAGACGGGCATGTGCCCGGCCTCACCGGAGTAGCCCGATTTGCCGTAATAAAGCTGTCCGTCGAGCACCATACCCATGCCGATACCGTAGTCCAGGTTCAGGAAAAGCACATTGCGCTCCCGTTCCACCACCCCGGCTGCGAACTCTCCGTAAGCCATAGCCCGGGAGTCATTTTCCACTACAACCGGTATCCCAATTTCATCACCAATGATTTGGCTCAGGGGCTGATCCTGGAAATGGAAGAAGCTGTAGCTGTAGCCAGTTGCGGAATTCACGCGACCGGTCAGATTGATGCCCGCCCCCATGATTTTTTCCCGGGGCGTTTGAAGCTGACTGATAAAGCCCTCGATAAGCTGGCAAAGGGCACTTAGGCTTTCGGGGGTATTGGCAAGGGTGTACGGCACCTGCTCTTTGATTTCCACGATATTTTTCTGGAAGTCGGTCAGCGCAATATGCACGAAAGTCCGGTGAACGTCGACCCCAAGAAAATAAGCCGATTCAGCAGCCAGGCCATAAAGGTTAGGCGGGCGTCCGCCGGTGGAGTTGTCCTTGCCATAGTCTTTGACAAACTGCTCGTCCATAAGCTCATTGAGCAAGGCCGTGACTTTGGGAACCGAAAGGTGCAAGGCCCTGCGAAGATCGCCAATAGCAGAAGGGCCATGTTCTGCGAAGTAAGCCAGCAGGCGTTTTTTTTGGTGGATTGATTTATAGGCGACGCCGCTTATCGAATCATTGAATTGCTCCGTGGGAAACAGCTTGTTCATACCAGGGTTCCTGTTTGATCGTATTGGCAAGTTGAAGTGTTAAAGGATTAGCATTTTCAGCAACAGAACGCCTTCCTCAACTTTCATCACTCCATTTTGCGCACCTGAAGGGTCAGGTATTTATGGGCTCAACCAACCCAAAGGTAAATATCGCAGCTTGTTTTTCAAAAATATCAAAAAGAAGGGTTTTATTTTCGTTATTTTTTATTTTTCCTACCCTTTTTTGAAAATTTTTACTACAAAGGCTGTAAGCCTGTAGCTGTAATGGGTAGCCATTGACCCTATTTCGTTTGTCCAAAGCTCTAAATACAATAGCGCCACCGGAATCTGTGGTCCCGATGGCGCTATTGAGTTGGAAAAGGGGCAGTCGTTATTCCGCCGCCACAAACCCTTTGGGGTGCATGTAGCCACGGAAGCCATAGAAGGCCACAAACAAGAAGGACACCACTGGGATCCAGAAACTGGCCTGAATGTTAACGGACTCAGAGAGGATACCCATAATTGGAGGGAACACCGCTCCGCCTACAATAGCCATTATGATAAAGGATGAGCCCAGCTTGGTGTGTTTGCCCAAATCGCGGACCCCCAGTCCAAAAATCGTGGGGAACATAATGGACATAAAGAAGTTGACTGCAAGGATAGCGTAAACTGCTGCTGCACCCCCCAGCATAATACCCATCAGGCAAAGGCCGGCAGCAATCAATCCGTAAACGCCCAGCAGGGTGCTGTCCTTGATATACGACATCAGGAAGGTACCGATGAACCGGCCAATTACGAACAGCAGGGTGCCTGCTACCAGGTACGCTCCGGAGGCTACTTCCTTGCTCACGCCCGGCATCATTTCTGTAACAAAGTCGATGGTAATGCCCCAAAGCCCGGCCTGTGCACCCACGTACAGCAACTGTGCAAGCACTGCGAGCATGAGGTGGCGGAACTTGAAAATGGCAGGGTCAAACTTCAGCTTGTCGCCCTTGTCGGGTTCCGGCATTTGGGTGCGCCAAATCAGAAAGGCGACAATGAGTACAGCAATGGCAATGCCTACGTAAGGCACAACCACGGCATTAGCGGCCTGTACTTTAGCTTCCTGCGTGGCCATATCGCCTTCATTGCCGGAGAAGATCAAAAGTCCTGCCAGGTAAGGTCCGACTACTAGCGCTACGCCATTAAAAGACTGTGCAAAGTTGAGGCGCTGAGTGGCGTTTTCTTTGGGTCCCAGGATGGTCACATAGGGGTTGGCGGCTGTTTCCAAAAAAGCCAGCCCGCTGGCAATAACGTATAGCGCCAGCAGGAAGAAGGCAAAAGTGAGCATCTTAGCTGCCGGTATGAAAAGCAGGGCACCTATGGCGTAAAGCAGCAGGCCCAAAATGATCCCTTTTTTATAAGTGTACTTTTCCATGTACAGCCCGGCAGGCACCGCAATCGTAAAATAGCCCAGGTAAAAGGCCGTCTCTACCAACAGCGCCTGCGCCCGGCTGATGTCAAAGACCGGCTGGAAGTGCGAAATGAGTGCCGAGTTGAGGATATTGGCCAGGCCCCAGAGGAAGAACAGACTGGTGACCAGTATGAAGGGGATTAAGTGCGGATTCTTTTTCATGTAGGCTAGTTTTTTCGTTTCGTTAGTTTGATGACCGGCCATTACAGCGGTTTGTAATGCGATGATAGGATAATTTTTGCATTCTGGTGCAAAAAAATTGGCGTACTGCTGGCGAAACGAAAGAAGAACCGCATCAGGGCTTTGAAAGGATGACTTTGGTATGCAGTTGGTTTTTGGAGGATGTCCAGCGAAGGAAATAAAGGCCTTCCGGGTAACTGGAAAGGTCAAGCATGATCTGCTTTTTCCTGCCCTGCAATTTTCGTGTCAACAAGGTTTGTCCGTTACTGCTTATCAGGCGCAGCGTACCGGTAGAACTGAGGGCGTCTTCCACAAAACACTGAAGGATTGCAGAAGTGGGGTTTGGAAAAGCAATCAGGCGCGCTTCGGGCGTACCAGTCTCTGAGGTGTTCACGGCATCCGTTACGGTGTGGGTATTATTTAAAACGTATTGTGCCGGAGTATATCCCAGGTGCAAATTTGCAGTAAGTTCGAATTGCTGGCCGATCTCCAAGTCGGGTAGTGGGGTAACAGCTAGTTGGAAAAAACCAGTACTCCCAATAGTTTGGACATTAGAGAGCCAACAGTGAAACTTGCCATTCGGCTCCACCTCAAAAGTAAGAGGATGGCTACTCATGACCTCCTCGATGCTGACCCAATCCAGCCCTCCACTCATCTGACCGGAAAAACGAATAAAGTCACTATCCAAAGTATCAGATATGTTGAAATAGAAGGTATAACGGACCGGAAACTGTGTGAGTAATGAATCTTTCGGATAGGAGGTGCCCGGTTGAGCTTCCAGATAGGCCAAACCTGTTGGAGGGGTATTGATGGCTGTTGCCGTTGCAGCGTTATTGCGAGGAGTAGGGTCGGAAGGCGCAATATCAGTCCATGCATGAACCGCAGTGCTAGTAGCGTTTAGGTTTAAATCAAATGCCTGGTTTTTGTACATATTAGGCGGTATTGCACCAGTGTTCCAAATTATTGTATCTGCAAACCATTCCAATTCACCGGGAAAAGCTCCGGGAAAATCGGGTGCCGGATCAAAAAAAAGCTTTACTGGTATATCAAAGGTGGTACTGCCCAGGTTTCTGGCCTGTAGCTGTATCCGGGCAGGTCCCCCATCGTAGGAAGGGGGTTGGGCAGTAAGTGCTACAGCAGCGTCCTCTATATTTTCCTGCACAGCATACGCAAAAGTGTAAATGCTATCTGTACCTGGCACTACAAGGTGATACTCCGGTTCAAAAGAAGCCAGGGGATGGGCGCTGTAAGGCTGGAGTTGTTCTGGCTCCTCTGATTTGGCATAGAGTTTAAACTTGCCATCTGATTCGGATTGGCCTACTGCTGTGCCTTCTGAAAGCTTTAGTGTAATGCCGGGTAGTGTTTGCTCGCCTTCATCCTGAACACCATTTCCATTAAGGTCGGAGAAAATCACGCCACTAATCGCTCCTAATCCCTGGATTTCTTCAAGAGGTCTGCGCCAGAGACCGTTGCCGTAGGAGTTGATATAAAGGTAGTCATCTGTTACTGTTAGATCGCTTTGTAGGGTTTGGATAGGTAAACCTTCGTCAGTAGGGTGCCATCTCCAGGGGTGATCATTGTCTTTCTGAAACAATCCCCAGCTGCTAATGAGAAAGTATTGATCTGCGATATCTGCCATAAATATATTCACAGGCTCTATGTAAATACTATCCTGTGACAAGGGGTGGGGAATGGGATGAAAGTCGTAATCAGGTGCGGTTGCACGTTGCCAATGATTTTTTTCCCCGTCCATACCAGGCGAATGAGTGATAAGAGAAAGGTAGAGGGTATCGTGGATGGCATAAAATTGAATATTGGTTATACCTGTAGAAGGGGGAAGATCCATAGGGCCGTGATCCAGGATTTGCCAGTTTATCCCATAGTCATCAGAATATATAAAGGTTAAAGAGGAGGATAAAATGTCTTCCTTCATGCCATAAATGACAGTGTCACCGAACGCAAAGGAGAAACATCTGTGGCTAGTCTGCTCCTCAGCTACGGCAGTGAGGTTTTCCCAATGCTGAGTGAGTGTATCCAATTTGTACAGAGGGGCGGAGATTTCATCGCTGTATAGAAATAGCAACCCATTCCAGGTTTTGAATTGCGATAAATTACCGCTTTCAGTAGTGTCGGTGATGCTCCAGGGCTGGTCGAAAGTTGGGGCCTTTGCTATAGCCGGGTATGTACCTATCCCTTGCCTGACAAGGCTATACAAGTTTTCCTGATAGCTGTGGACATCAACAAAACTCTCAAAATATAATTGATTTTCCAGCACAATAGGCGAGTGGGCCCAGTCGCTCTGAAAAGGTCCAAATGTTTGGATAAAGTCTTGCCCTGTACCTACGATTTGCCCAAAGTGGTTGGTGATACCATAAAAAACACCAGTTTGAATACCCTTATGAGTAGTAGTCCAGGTGGATGCCAAACTAGGGGCCGTTAGGATTTCATGGGTTCCAAGCGAAAATAGCTCGTTATCAAATCTAAGCGGGCGGTTCACAGGCCTAAAGCCGCTAATGGCCTCCCAGTCCCCAAGGCCGAAATTCGCCCTGTAGTACATGCTGTCGCTGGGGATATACATGTCCCCGCCTATCCGATATAGCCCTTTTCCCTGCTGGACAACTGGTTGCTCAATCCATGATTGGTTAAGTCCGGTAAGAACATAGAGTGCAGTTGTAAAAAAGTTTTTCTGCAAAATCCAAATGAAGTCATTTTCTCTCCAGATGTGATTAACCCGGTGGACTGGAAGAGGGGCGTCTATGTAAATGGTGGTATCAGGTGCTAGAATAGCTAAATTTCCTACTGATCCCACTAAGATTTGATCTTGATACTTGATTGCCGAAGAAGGGTGTTCAAACCCTTCCTCCATTTGCTCAGCAGTCCAGCTCTGCCCCAGATCATGGCTTCTGAATAGCGTCCCTTCCACGCTCAGCAAATATAATACACTATGATTTATCCATGCTCTACTATACCAAACATCTTGATCTGGCCATTCGAGGTCAATAATAGTATCATTTCGGACTAGGAAGTATTGGGTGAACGATTCGTGTAAGGTGTCTGTCAAATAGGCCTCTGTAAGCAGGTAACCGGAAGCAGTGTCATAATCCATTTTTAGTATGATGGAATGTTTCAACCGTTCATCCGGAGCATATTGCACCCAGGTGCTGTCCGTTCTTTGGTATATCCCATCATCTGTACTGACGAGGAGCTTTTCTCCGGCCAGTAGCATGTCAGTGGTGCGAACTTTATGATACTGAGAAGGAACCTGTTCCCATTGACCAAATAGGTTTTTGGGAGCTATCAGAGAAACCAAAGAGTAGAAAACAAACAGAAGAAAGATTAGAGAAGGCGCTTTCATAAGTGGCTGGTGTATAAATGTGCCAGCAAGATATAAAATGAACAGAAACGAATTTGTATTCCGGAGTAAGAAAAAACAAAGTTTTTTCTTACTCCGGAAATGTCTGCCCGATAACCTATATTTGAATCTATTATGAGAAATCTTATGCACTTCGTAAATCAGGTCCTCGGAAGATCGGCAGTGGGAAGCCCGGTTTCGAATTGTTATATACTCACAGGAATTCCAAGGGCCGGAACCACCTTAACCTGCAAGTTGCTGTCCGAACAGGAACAAGTCGCAGGTTTGAATGAGCCGATACCATTTCGAAATCTGCAGTCAAGGCAAGATGCGCTTCTACGCATCAACAAGGGGCTTGCCAGTTTTAGAAAGAGCTTGATCAAGGAGGCCACCTCCCCTGTACGTGGTAACAAAGGACAGATCACAGATAATCATTTCGAGCGGTCAGAGAAGGGAGACCGGAAAAAGGTAATCAAACGGTCGATAGTTCGTTTTGATCAATCCTTTCAACCAGACTTTAAACTTTTTGTGAAGCACAACGCTGTTTTTACGCTCCTGTTAGGTGATCTCAAAAATGATTATTCCTGTTATGCAATGGTGCGCAACCCGCTTGCTCTGCTGGGCTCCTGGTCTACAGTAAGCGTGCCAGTTTCTCGGGGCAAAATGAGGTACTTATCTTTGCTGGATCCTGAGGGGCAAAGAGCGTTGGAACAGAGGCAGGGGCTTCTAAACCGGCAATTATTTTTGTTGGACTATTACTTCAAAGCCTATGATGCTCTACCGGGGGGGCAAGTCATAAGATATGAAGACCTTATCGCCTCAAATGGGGACCGGTTAGCAAATATCATAAGGCAACCTTATTATCCGCAAACAGTTTTAGCGAGCAAAAATAAAGGTGCAGTCTATCCGAGAGAGTCCATGCTGAGGTTCGGCGATGCCCTTTTGCTGGATGAAGCAAATCATTGCTGGAAGTTTTACATGCGGTCTCAAGTTGAGGCTCTGTATCGCTTTTATGAGCGCCAGAGATGAGTTTTTTTTAGCTTTTGCACGTATCTTGAATGAAAAAGCATAAACAGGTTCTTACGAAGCACCGAACTGTAAAAGACCTTTTCCCTTCCAGGTACTGGCACTATAGATCTTTGTTGGAAAGCAAGGCTGCCTACGAAAAAATCAAAAAAGGACTTTTCTTTATTGGTCATCCGAGAAGCGGGCATTCTGTCCTGGGAGCCTTGCTAGATGCTCACCCTGAGGTAGTCCTGAGCCATGAACTGGATGCAATGGCCTTCCTGGACGCCGGTTTTTCCAAACGGCAACTGGTTCAAATGATAATAAACCGGTCCAAACAGTTTGCCAAAGCCGGAAATCAGTGGATGGGATATAGCTATAAAGTTCCGGGAGGATATCAGGGGCGCATTAATCAGCTCAAATTAGTGGGAGATAAACGAGGCGGTACAACGACGAAGTGGTTTAGACAGTCCCCGGAGTTGTTTGATAAACTGAAAGCCATGTTTCCGGATACCTTATTTATTCATATGTACCGGAATCCCTTCGATTCGATTACCACTAGCTTTTTCAGGAGCCAGAAAAGGAGGGGGGTGAACTTTGATAAGGCAGATTTATTTCGAAAGGCGGATCATTTTTTCGACCATGCTAAATTAATACATCAGTTTGAGGAACAAGCACTCTTTGACTTCCGCTCCATTCGGGCAGAGTTTTTCCTGGACAACCCCGAAGAGGTCCTAAAAAGTTTGCTAAACCGGTTCGCTGTAGAGGCACCTGAGGATTATTTGAAAAATTGTACCAGCATCTTGTTTCAAAAACCACCAAAGCGAAGAAGCGAGTTGGGGCTATGGGATAGCAAAACCATTGATTACGTTTTTCAGCGCATGGAAGAGACACCTTATTTTTCGGGCTATACATTTTAAGACTAGCAACAGATATCCATGAAAACAGCAGCTCGGAGGGTATTATTTCATCGCGCCTGGACGAAATACAACGGGGGCACAAGTGGCGGGCAGCTCAAGGTGCGCGACGCGTTTGAGCATTTTGCTTCATCGCCGCTTTTTGAACCCAAGGTTTACTTTGGGCCGGAAACAGTCTGGTACGACAACCCTGGTAATGTTTGGCACCCTTATCGCAAGCAAGCATTGCAGCATTGGACTATTCAGCCAACAGATTTGTTGTTCTTTGCGGGCTGGGACTGGAAAGTGCTGCCGCCCGAGCAACGTGAAAAGCCTCCTGTTCCGGTACTGAATATCGCCCAGCCCCGGCAAATAATGTTGCCGGATGCCCGCCGCGATTACCTGATGCACCCCGCTATCCGGATTGCGAAAAGCACGGTGGGGAAAAAAATCCTGGAAGACTATGGTGTCAATGGCCCGGTATTTTTTATACCAGATGCCGTTGACTTCAGCCTGATTCCTAAACCCAATCCACAACCGGAGCTGGATGTACTCATTGCAGGGCTGAAAAACCCCAGGATGGCCAGAGCCCTTGAGCGAAGGCTACGGTGGCACAATTTCCTCAGAAGGGATAAGATTAGATTTAAAGTACAGGTGCCACCCAAGCTGCCCACCCGTCAGGATTTTTTAAACCTGGTCAATACGGCCAGAGTTGTCGTCTACCTGCCGCTTACGGAATCTCAGGGTGCCGAGGGGTTCTATCTGCCACCGCTGGAGGGTATGGTGATGGAGAAATTCGTGATCTGTCCTTATGCGGTAGGTAATGCTGACTTTTGTATACCTAACGAAACCTGTTTGCTGCCTGCATATGACACTGCTTCTGTTTTCTCTGCTATTCTGGAGGCTTTGAAAATGGACAAAGCAAGGTTTCACCAAATTATAGAGGCAGGACGTGCTATAGCCAACCGGCATACCCTGGAGGAGGAACGAAAAGCGATTTTAGAACTGGCTGGTAAGGCTGATGATCTGTGGCAGGACGATAGCCTTTACCATACTAAAAGATAATTTAGGGCATGATAATAAGCCATGTTTGCCAATATTGTTTTTTAGCGTGCCGCGTACGGCATCAACGGCTATTTCGCAGTATCTAGTTGCCCACTTAGAGGGCATTCAACAAGGTAAGAAGCATAGTTCCTATCAACAATTTTTGTCATCTGCCACTTCAGAAGAACGTCTGTACTTTACTTTTGCAGGGGTGCGCCACCCTATGGATTCTGCAGTCAGTGAATACTTAAAAAAGAGGCATGACCACAACGGGAAATTTTCCCGGGGACATTTGAAAAACGGGCGCCCCATACATCCGGAAGCTATGGAGCGCTACCGGTATTTACAGCAGAAAGATGTGTCTTTTTCAGATTACTTCCTGAAGTTTCACACGAAGCCCTATGGGCTGGGCTTTCACGAGCAGACCCTTCGCCATATGGATCACATCATCAGGTATGAGCACCTTGATACTGATTTTGAGCGTGCCCTTTCCAAGGTGGGAATAACATCCGGATATCCGCCATTGGGTCGGGTTAACCCTACTCGTAAAAAAGCAACGGAATATCTTGCCTTCTATACGCCGGAGGCAGTGGAAAGAGCTCGTGAAATTTTTGGTTTTTTTATGAATCAGTATGGTTACCATATCCCCTGAAAGAGCAGGAGGGGGGCATCTGTTTTAGCCATGTCGGGGATCGACAGCCTGCAAACGAAAAAGTAAAGGGATAAGAGTAAAGATATACTATCTTTGCAGGGCTGGCTACTTGAAGCCAGGATTGGAAACGGAAATACAATGCGGCAGTTTATCGGTAAAATAAAGTCTTGGTGGTACCTGGTCAAACAACTGACGCAGGTGGAAATCATAGGGATGTACAAAAAATCCTTTTTGGGGATGGCATGGATGTTCATACTGCCCATTCTTGCTGTGATTATTTGGGTGGTCCTAAACGGAGCTGGAGTCGTTAACCCTGGAGAAACCGATATTCCTTACCCGGCCTATGTTTTGCTCAGCACGTCGATTTGGGGCTTTTTCCTGGAGGCCTACAAGTCCACGAGCAACCTGCTGACCAAGAACGGGCGAATGCTCATTATGTCTGAAGTGCCCTTAGAACCCCTGTTGATGCAAAAAGTAGTGGTGCATCTCATTAATTTTATTATCCCGTTTGCTGTCAACCTGATCGTCTTACTGGCATTTGGCGTACGGTTCTCGGCTATGGCACTGTTATTTCCGGTTTCACTTATCCCTTTGTTACTCCTGGGAATGGCGATTGGGATGGTTGTAGCAATTTTTCGCGTGATTATGGTGGATGTGGCTAATTTGGTTGACGAAGGAATGAAGCTGCTGATGTTCCTGACACCTATCGTATACACCCCCAAAATTACCGCAAGCTGGCTGGGAGTCATTGTAGATTACAACCCGCTTACTTACCTGATTGGATTTAGCCGTGATCTCCTGACAAGTGGTACGTTGTTTAGTCCTGTGGAGTACCTTGTTTTTTCAGGTGTTAGTTTGGTTTTAGTAGTCCTGTCGTTCCGGTTCTTAGTAAAATCCAGTACTATGGTCCTTGAGCGGCTTATCAATAATTAGAATCACCAGAACTGAAGCTTATGTCTGACATTCTGTTAGAAGTTGACGAACTATCCAAGAAGTTCTGCCGCCGCCTAAAGCGCAGCTTGTATTACGGCATTACAGATATAGCCCGGCAGGCTGTGGGCAAGCCGGTAAGCACTGCACTTCGCCCTGAGGAGTTTTGGGCGGTCAAAGAAGTGTCCTTTAAGGTGAGCCCGGGTGAAATCATCTCTGTAGTAGGGGCCAATGGTTCTGGTAAAACCACTATGATGCGTATGATAGCGGGCATTTACAAGCCCACAAAAGGGGCTATCAATTATCCTGTGCCCTTAAAGGTGACGCCCGTTTTTGCACTCAATGTAGGTTTGCGAAATGAATTCACCGGGTTGGAAAACATCAAACTGAAAGCGGCCATTTTCGGAATGACAGAAGCAGAGCTCAAGCGTAAGCTGGACTTCATTATTGACTTTTCTGAGCTGGAATATGCGCTCGCTACACCAGTGGGCAACTATTCTTCCGGCATGCGCGCGCGCTTGTCCTATTCGGTAGCCATTGCCACGGAGCCAGACTTATTCATTATCGATGAGGCACTTGCGGTAGGGGATAGCCTTTTTAAAACAAAATGCTACGAACACCTGGGCGAGTATGTGCAGGAGAAAGAGCGGGCGGTATTGTACGTCACCAATCGAATCCGAAAGGTAATGGCGCTCGCTAACCGGGTTTTAGTCATGCGTGGAGGGCGCTTGCTGCAGGATTCCCGGGATGCCACAGCAGCACTTGAATACTACATTAATGATATCGTAGGCGATAAAATGACCGATGATCTCAAAGAAATGAAGCTAAAGAAAATCAGGCATTTTGAAATGTAAAGTCCGCTTTGCCATCACCAATCAAAATCTTCTGGGTTGTAAAAATCCATATATGCTCCTTTGAACTGCATTAGCCTCCTGGTAATCTCTGTCCTTAGCGATGCATCATAGAGGGCGTTGCGATTTTTGTTCTCCAGGGTATACTGAATGCCCGGAGTATTAGGCACAAGATGATTTAGCGCTGCTCCATTGCTTTCTACAATATCTTCATAGCGGATGATCTGTTCTTTCTGTAGCAGGCGGTAGGGAAGGAAAAGTTCATGCAGCAGGCGTACCTGCCGGTCCAGCAAGTCCGGTATGCGCTCTAATTCTTCAAACAGCGCGGGGCGAAGCCCTTTAAGCACAGTCAGGTTGCCTTTGGAGACCGGTGCCTGAATGGTATTCCAGGAGGCAATGGTGGAGACCGGATTGCGTATGATGGTGTACAGCGGATAGAGCAGGTTGAGGGGCTCCAGCAAAAAGGTAAAGTGCGCATTTTGCTTGATCACCAGCGTGAAGTCTTGCTCCAGGGGTTTATCAAAATGAACCCAATCTTTCCTGACCAGGCTGGCTCGTTTGCCCTGCTCTGCCTTGCCAAAAGGGTTGGAAGGAATGGCGCCGGCTTTGACTTTGGACAAAGCTTTGCCCTCCGTTAGCAGGCTCTGCCGCATGGCTGCGAAAAACTGCTGCGTTTCCTCAAGGCCCTGTTCCTGGCTCTGGAACATCCCCAGGTTCATGGGTTCGTGCAGCGCAATGGTATTCGGTAACTGATTGAGCAGGAAGCAACTTAGCGTTGTGCCCGAACGGGGCGGCCCCGTGAGAATGATATTTTTTCCTGTACTATTGTTCATATTGGAAAAGGGATTGATCTGCCCAGAGCTCATCGGCCTGATGCAGGAGGTCGAGCATGGCTTGTTGCTCTTTTTTTATGTCGTGGTTGGCGGTGATGGCTTTGGCCTGCTGAAGGAAAGGCTGCCGCTCGCTATCCGGCATTTGGAGGGCCCTCAGGATGGCTTCCAGGATGGCCTCCTCGTTGTATTCCGGCTGTATGCAGGTCTTTTCGGGTATACAGAAATCAATATTCCCGACAGCGTAGGGACAGATGACGAGCTTTTCCAGGTACATACCTTCCAGGGCCGGCAGGTAGAACCCTTCTGCGCCCCGGCTGGCATCCAATGGCAGATAAGCGACGATCTTTGCCCGGTTGAGCAATTGCAGGAAGTCCTGTCGGGTGGGCAGCAGGGGAGGAGTCTGTACTTTGATCTTCCATTTGCGCCACCGCCAGCGGTTTTTGCGTTTGAGGCGCTGTTCCAACCGCTTGGCAAGGCCTGGGTTTTTTAACCCTACGATGAGGAGATCCAGATCCGGACTGGGATTAGGCTCAGGGAGTAAAGTAAAGTCGATGCTGTCCGGTATGAGGAACACGGGCCCGTTTACGCCGTGGTCTTCCAGTATTTTTTTGCCGATTGAACTCTTGGTGATACGTATGGCAGGGTGCCTCAAAAAAGCATGCCTTTTGTCCGCCGGATTGGTATGCCTTGGCTGGGCAATATTGAGAATGGGGACAGGTGGGTGTTGCCGTTCTGCTTCACTAAGGATGTTCCAGTCATGACCGGAAAAGAAGAGTACATCGTCCGGAAGGACAGACCACGCTCCGATGCCCTGCTGGCGGAAAGGGCGCCAAACGTTGCCCGGATTATCCACCCAGAGCGTTGAGGGCGGAAAGTAGACTTGGGGTTCAAACCGATCGGAAGCCTGAAAATGAACGAACGCATCACGCACCTTCATCTGCCCACCGCTTGTACCGCCATTGGGCTTTGTCCAGGTCCGGTGAAACAGTACCCTGCGTTTGTCAGCCATAGATTTCTCCGATTATTGAGGGCATAAAATTAACTTTTTTAACTTAGGGCTCAGAAATAGATTTACTTAATATGATTTGGCTGGCTTCATTCCCGCGTTCGGGTAATACCTTCTTCAGAAATATTCTCTTTGAAGTCTACGGGTTGGAATCAAGTACGTTTCACCGGGAAGAAAATTACCCTATGGATGAAAACTACGCCGCCTATCCTTTTGTGAAAACCCATCTGCTGCCGGATCAATTGCCGGAAGAACATCGTGCCGCACCCAAAGTGTACCTTGTCCGTGATGGGCGGGATGCACTGGTTTCCTTAGCCCACCACCGAAAAGATATCATAGAGCCGGGCACAGATTTCTACACCAATCTTCTGGAAGCAACGCTCGCGCTTGGTGGTAGCTACTTTGGGGGCTGGTCCGAAAATGTGAAGCAATGGACAGCTGAAGCCGATGTTGTTATCCGGTACGAAGACTTAATCGAAGACCCGCTCCGGGAAGTGGAGAAACTCCGCAAGGTGATGGACCTGCCTGAGCCCAACCGGGAGCGTTTGCCAACTTTTGAGAAGTTGAAATTTGGTCAGCCGCAATATGGAAGTGGAGCCACTTTTCTGGCCCGGGAAGAGGAGGTCGCGGCTCTGGCGCGGAAGAATTTCAGGAAGGGAAGGGCAGGTTCCTGGAAGGAGGAAATGCCAGCTACACTACTGCCGTTGGTATACGAATTACATGGGAAAACCCTTGAGCGTTTTGATTACTGGCGTGGAGACGAGCCCGGAGCATCCCTGAAGCCGGTACGGGTATTAATGGAAGCCAATAAGCTTTCTGATGCAACTATGGATGGGGTCCGCAGGTATCAGGTAGAGCTCTTGCAGGCATTACGGGCATTACAAACTCAACTATCTTCTGTGCTCACCATTGATTGCATGATTGGCGATGCCATAAAGCCTTTGGATGCGGTAGTTGATATGGTCAATAAGGAGGCTCAACCGGGTAAAGATAACGAAGTCACAGATGAAGACTTGTTGCAGGAAGAGGCACCCTCCGGGTACGAAAATGTTTTGCTTCGGTTGAAAGGATGGATGGCCAATAATATCCCTCTGGTCATTTACGAACCGATGAGGAGGCTATACACAAGATCGCCTGCGCGTTCCTTACTCAACTGGATGAGTGTCAATGTCAGGCGCTTCCGCTCACGGGCAGAGCGAGACCGTATTATTCAATCCTACGACCTCGTACACATCCCACTCCCCCAAAACTACTTTTTTATTAAGCACTTTAAGTTGCCGGTCGTAGGGACTGTACACGATCTGACACACCTTGTCTTTCCTGAATTTCACGAAAAGCATAATATCAAGTTGTCCGAAGCTGGCATGCAGTTCCTGCAAAAGGTGAATGCTCGGATAATAGCGGTCTCCAACGCTACAAAGCAAGATATTCTTCATCGATATTCAATTCAGAAGGGCGATGTGCAGGTGGTTTACGAAGCCGCAAATGGTGATTTGTTCCATCCTGTGAAAGCCACCGAACGGCTTAGGCTTGTCCGGGAGCGGTATCGAATACCGGATGGTCCTTACCTGGTGAGCCTCTCGACGATTGAGCCACGAAAAAACCTTGCTAACACCCTCGCCGCTTTCCTGCAGCTTAAATCCTCCGGGAATCATGAAGACCTAACCTTTGTGGTGTGCGGAAAACGCGGCTGGAAAGTGGACACCCTTTACGACAAGGAGCACCCTTATGCCTCCTCCATTCACTTTACCGGTTATGTGGCAGACGAGGACCTCGCTACGATTTATTCCGGGGCCAGAGCTTTATGCTATGTGGCTCATTATGAAGGTTTTGGGCTCCCGCCTCTGGAGGCCATGCTTTGCGGTACGCCGGTGCTGTATGGCGACAACAGCTCCATGCCCGAGGTCGTAAGAGATGGAGGGATTGGTGTGGAAGCAGGAAGTGTAGCTGCTATTCGGACCGGTATGGAACAGATACTTCAAGGCGATGAAGCTGCCCTGAGAAAGGCCGCCCTGCGCAGAGCCAGGGGCTTCTCCTGGTTGCGAACGGCCTACGAAACCTTTTTAACCTATCAGCAGGCAAGTAAATAGAAATCAACGAAAAGCCTCCTTAATACTAAACAAGTATGAAAACTCCAGTATCAAAAACCCTTAATCTTACCCTGATCAGCATATTTAGCATCACCTGGATGCTTCTCGTGCTTATTGCTTACCTGGGGTTTCATCCTTATTATTTTACCAGCCTGATGGCAATGCCCAATGCAGACCTTGTAGCTGCCAATACAGTTATTGCGGCAGGAGCATGGGCATGGTGGGTTTTTAGTGGGAAATCAGGGCGGACCCGTAAAGTAAATGGGTTGCAGGTATACGGATTGTTTTTACTCTTTCAGGTGGTCACGATGATTGTATTCAACAACCGGTACAATATTTTTGATGACACGGGCGGCCTTTGGCGCTTTTTAGGCATGAATGTCCTGGTACACGGTGCTATATTTTTGCTCTACACCCTCGCCTATGTGGCCGGGCAGCCAGGAATGGCCCTGTTGTCAACCCGGTACTCCAAGGGCACCGGCGATATCCTGCAGGTAGCTTTTGGGGCTTCTTTCATTGGGCTTGCCGCATTTTTTCTGGGCGCTGTTCATCAGTTGAGCACTCTTGTAACAGGTATCTTAGCTATTGCGGTTTTAGCATGGCGCTACCGTACAGTTATGGATTTCTGGCAGCATACGCTTCTAAAACGGAAAGTCTACAAGTATAAAAACCGTTGGTTGCAACTGCCGGTGTTCTTTCTGCTCAGTACACTGGCGGTCAATGGGGTTGCAGCGATCAAGCCCTTCCCAACCGGCTTTGATGGTGCAGCTCTATACATGAATACTACTCAGCTTATCGTGGAATATAACGGGCTCATAGCGGGAGGGCAGGCTTATTACTGGCAACTCATCCTCAGCCTTGGAGAGGTGTTGTTTGGTAAAGCCGTATTCTCCATTGGCATTGCCCACTTTTCCTTTTTGCTGGTACTCCTGGTTGCTTTCAGGGTTGCTCGCTTGGTACTCAACCGAAGCTGGTCCTGGATGGCAGTCTGGCTGGTAGCGCTAAATCCCAGTCTGAGTTTCCACTACCTTTACGATGAAAAGGTGGACCTGGGCTTTACCTTCATCACACTGGCCGCAGCCCTTATGCTGATTGAGTTTTGGACGCGGACTGCCCGGCCAGAAACTTCCGATGAATCTTCTGTCAAATTACCATTTGGCCTTTCGCCAACGCAGTGGATGCTGTTGCTAACGGGGTGGCTGCTGGGCTTTGCCTTTGGTGTTAAGTACACCGGCTTACTCAGTATTGTGGCCCTTTTTACCGTGATCGGTTACCGGTTTGGGAATCATTGGCTGGCGATGAGCCTGGTCACTGGTTTCTCCGGAGTACTGTTCTTATTTGGAGGCAATAATTTTGGCTATTTCCCTTTTGGGAATACAGCACCTTATGTGGTAGGGCTGATCGGTATTGGCGCTGCTGTTGCCTTGTTAGTGCCTGCCTGGATGAGAGGGATAAACCTCAAATCCCTGCTAACGGCTTATCTGCTTTCCGGAGGAGCTGCACTACTGTGCTTCGCCCCATGGGGTATTCGCAATCTGGCTGCCAATGGAGAAGTAGGCGTTCAGGCTCTTTTAGAAGCGCCTTTCCCCACACCCGTAATAAGGACGCAGGCGCAAGCCCCTGAAGTAGACTATCCGGCAAGGCTAATGGAAAATATCAAAAAACGCACCGCTGAACTGGACATACCGCTTTCCGCTGCCCAACTGGAGCAGATTAGCAACTACCTGGAGCAGGAAGATATCACTGCCCCGGACAAATTGAATCGCGGTAAGCTTCTGCGTTTCATAACAGATCAGGTACTTTCACCGGAACAGCAGGAAAAAGCTATAGCGTTTAAGTTTCGTGAAGATGGTATTGACAATGTAAAGTCAGTGGTTGTAGAGACAAACGAAGAAACAACAGATGACCTTTTATTCTCAGCCGGTGCCCTGGCAAAGAGAGAGGAGATACAACGCTATTTGGGTTATGAAACAGGGTTGCCCCTTTATGCTTCTCTGCCTTATGATTTGACCATGAATACCAATATCCTGAAATCACAATATATTGATATTGGAATTTTGTTCCTGGTTTTATTCCCCATCTTGTTGTTTTCAAGCGGGAGAAAAAGTCTCGCTCCAAACCTGGTCCTGTCTGTACTATCCATCCTCCTTTTTCTACTCGGAGTCTGGACGGTAGACCATCAGGAAGGGCTGGCAGTAGTGCAGGAGCAACTGTTGCGGAGCCCTCCACCTGGTTACGAAAATTTTGCTACTGGCATATGGGCCTCCCTTAATGACACGGTCTTGCTTGCTGCAAGGCCATTAGCATCGTTATTTGAGGCATCATCCGGCATGGCTTTTTCCGGTGTTTTTACAACCCTGTTATTGTTGGGCGGCCTTACAGGCTGGCTTCTTAAAGCCCGTTGGGGGGGGAGTACAGAGAAAGCCCGCTATCTGCTATTGTTTACAGTAGCCTTTGGCGCGCTCTGGCTGCTCATAGGCAGCGGCATTACCTGGTACGGCTTTCCAATGCTGGTTACCTTAATGGTTTTCCTCGTTTATGGAGCGCAGTCTATTGGCTTTGAGTACAGAAGCGTTCGGTCATGGGCCGTAGGCGCCACGCTGGCTGCTTATATTTTGATGAGTTATGCTTTAGTTTTTATATCTGCTTTGCAGCCTCCCAAAAATGCAGGCCTAATTTATCAGGAACCGGTCCTGCGTTCTTTTGGAGAGGGGCTCAACGCAAGTCAGACACTGTCTTCATTCAAACCCTATCTTGGGGAAGCTATCGATTATATTAATCAAGACGAAGAAGATAAAGTCTATAGAGTAGGCACCTTCTTCAACTATCATATTAACTTCAATGACCGTCGTGTACTGGAGGACAATCAGCTAGGCAAATACGATGAGATCATGCGGGCACTGGATGGGGAAGAGGATGCTTTTATCAATTTACTAAAGGCAGAAGGATTCCGTTATATTCTGTTCGATATGAACACGGCAAGCCTGGACCGTACCCCCGAAAAGACCCTGACGGAAAAAACCCGGCGTTTTTCGCAAATGCTCTTTACGTCACCCAAAGTCAGACTGATTTTCACAGATAATGTGGTGAAGGGCGAACCTGGCGAAACAGTACCTTTGGGTAAGCATCGTATTCCCGGACGGTCCGGCATCAGAGGGGAAACGGTTTACAGAGGGAGCTATCTGTTGTTTGAAATTAACTAAGATCTTAAATCAATCAGGAGAAAGCAATCGGTAAGCTTTTGATCAGAGTTACTCTGTGGTATTGAGGATTTTGGCAATTTCTTTTGCGAGCCCAACACCATAACGCTGATGTGCTTGCAAGCTGAGATGACCATCCCATAGTGCAATTTTAAGGTCTTCCTCTTTCATATCATCAACATACTTATGAAGGTTGATAGTCGTGAAACCTTTTGCGGCTGCTATTTTTGATAACTGATCAAATTCTTCTTCCGGCTGATTAGTGCTTTCAGGCACATAAAGGTAAGCTAGCACAGGCAAAACGCCAGCATCCTTGCATTGGCTGGCAATTCGCTGCAATGCCCAGCTGTATACTTCTGGCAAAAATGGGGTGATTTTTCGATCAAAAGTCATCCTGCCTGGTAGGGATTGAAGCCCGGCCTCCTCAATAATTTGATTTAGAGACGGATAATTCTGGTGGTAACCCTTATCAATTATATGGTATAGGTTTCTTTTGATTCTCCGGAGTTCATCAGTATGTGCGGTCAGGATTAGGGCATCCAAACCGAAGGGTACAACAACATTTTCGGTGACTTTCACCTGCTCGGGTGGATGATAGCCGGTCACGGCAAAATTGAGCACCTCAAAACGTAGGCTGTCCGCTACAGACATATTGTTAAGCGTAGCCTGAGCAACCTGTGTCATATTTTGTTCCATGGGAATACCTCCTCCCAGCTCGATCGATCCGCCAAGGAGACCAATGCGATAAAAGTTGGCTGGTTTTTCCTTGCTCACCGGTGGGTTGTGCATCCCGTGTTCATTGGTACGGAAAGGTGCTTCTTTAAATATGATGTCCAGGTTGGGCTTTAATTTTTTGAGACGAATGTCTTCGACTGGAATATTACCTCCAAGTGCCCGGAGTGGGCGCCATGATTTGGGCTTATCAGCTTGGAGCGATTCCATTTCTGCCATCAATGGGTTGTTATTGTTAGGTAGGAGGTTCTCGTAATAACCTTTGAATAAATTTTCCTGATCCGCTGCATTTAGTTTGGTCGTGACTATCGGTGTAGTATCAAATGAGAAAGCTGTTCCTATGGCGGGATGAACGGATGGCATTGCCAGTATAGACAGCGTAGACAGTCCGATAGTTACCAAAAATAACTTTTTTACTGAGGGCACTGTGCTGTGTTTATGCTTTTGGCTTTT
This sequence comes from uncultured Phaeodactylibacter sp., assembly GCA_913057245.1. GTDB lineage: Bacteria > Bacteroidota > Bacteroidia > Chitinophagales > Saprospiraceae > Phaeodactylibacter. The sequence continues at coordinate 17,681 of CAJXNH010000034.1, read as the reverse complement.
GAAGCTGGTGTATTGTACCGCCACACCTATGGCAACCAGGAAGAAAAGACCCGTTAACAAAGCTAAGGCCTGAGTAGAGGTCGTTGTTTGGGCTACAAGCATCATTGCCCACCACTCGCTGATATCGTTAGACGTCCAGAAAGACCAAAGTACTGACATAAAGGTGAAAATACCTATAACTTTAAGGCTTAGTCTAGCAGCGTCCTTTGCTGAAAATATCCCAGGCTGGGACCGTTTTGTTGGTGTTTTAGCCTGAATAATGGAGTTAATTGCTACGGCAATGCCGAAGACAGCCCAAAATACAGCATCCTGTATCGTTAGCGGAAAAGCACCCTTGATCCAAAACCATTGATAACCGTGAAGAAACCAATTGACTACAAAAATAATGAGCACGGTAATGAACATTGCCCGAATCGGACCAAGATGTTTAAGCTTAAAGTAAACAGGGTAGTAAAAGACTTTCATGATAAAGTCGCGCCAGTAAATGTTGATCCGGCGCCATAAATCACTGAAGCTGTGCGCGAAAAAATAATGCTCGAATGTAGCAGGGAGATCAAACCCAAACAGGCAGATTACCCCAGCAGAAAAGTGGAATATACCCGCCAGGCGTACAATCAAAGCATAGCTGGCTGCCATAAATTGCAGTAAATCGTAAATATTGAGGACGTCAGAAGGTGCCGGGATGAGGTAATAATAAATCAACCTATACAACAGTAAGTGCGCAACACCGTTGGCCATCCATAGGATTCCCTTTCGGTAAGTACTTAATGCAGGCTTTGAGTAATGGCGGGTAATAAAGGTTTTATAATCGACTACCGGAAAGATAAAAAAGATCAAATTCGGCAGCAGGAAAAAGTAGTTCAGATCCAGCCATAGGTTCGACTTCTCCTTTAGAAACCGCTGCTCATATAAGTACAGAATGGTCCGGAACATAAAGATGGACCCTAATACAGGAATGACCGGGCCCGAGAAATCCGGCACTTTCCCAAATCCAACCAAGAGGGCTAATACCCCGGCAGCGGCAAGAATGATTCTGGTCCTGATCTTTACCGACAAAGGTAATCTGACTATTCCCCACAAAGCCATACCTGCCAATAATAGTACAGCGCCTTCTTTTGCTCCAAAAAGCTGCAGAGTAGCTGCAAGAGTCAGGAAGAAAAAAAAAGGTAGCCGGTAGGGCATTGGTAGAAGCGCATGTACTGCAAACCCACCGACAACAAATGGCATTAATTCAAACAGGCCTATCGAAGACTCAAGGTCAAGGAAATAGATAAATGCAGTGACTGCAAGCAACCCCAAAATAATGGAAAGGTAGTCCGTGAGGCTAATGAATGCCTGTCTGCCTGCTGCCTTTTTTACCCTTTTTATAGCAATAGTACTCAACATAGGACTGGGTGTCGGTAGGAATTAGACAGAGGAGAGTTAGCATTAGAAAAAATGGTAGGGAAAGACTCTTGCTTTCCCTATCTTAATCATAATTACCTACCAATTTTTGCTCTTTGGTCTTCAGTAAGGATATCGGACCTGAGCTTTGAAATCACTTCTTTTCTTTTTGCCTTTAAGTTTTCCTTTGTAACACCTGATTCACTGACAAGCTGCTTCAGTGCTGCCTCCTGGTCTGCCGAAAGGGTGATACCCCGATCGTCTAAGCCTTTTTTTATTTTTGTGTAGACCATATCCTCTATTGCTTGTCCTGTAGGAGATGCTGCTTCAGCTTCCGCCGGTGCAGTAGTGCTCTCGGCAGCAGGTGATTCTCCTGTTGCATCAGTTGCGGAGGAGCCTCCGGAGCAGGAAACAAGGAAAGCACTCACCATGAGCGCAAAAACTAAGACCAATAACTTTTTCATTATCGTTGGTTTTGTATGGATGATAAAATGAGTTTCAAAATAACTCAATTCTTTGCAATCAAACCGAATACAGCGGGAATTTTTACAGGTGTACCGTCTCTCAACAGCAAATTAGTATTTAAAAACCCGCTGCCTTGCCGGCGTAACTGATAGTCTTCCCTGCAGAAAAGGGCAGCGATTTCTGACTCGTCCACGCCGTGAGGCGGCAGGTTGCTGATAAAGGTTTCCTGTACGGCATCAGGAAGTTCGTGAAAGGATTTGGAGGCAGAGCGGAAATATTCTTTAATGTTTTTTCCAACCTCTATCAGGTATAAGGCGCCCTTATCGCCTATCAATTGGAGTAAGTTGCCTGCAACTTCCTCCCGGTCGGGCTGCCGGATTTGATGGAGCACTCCACGCATGTAGACATTCATATCGCCAGATTGCAACCGGAGCTCATTTATAAAGGCTTCGTCAGATAAATCCCCGACCCGAAATTGAACATTGGATGGATGATCCGAGGCATTGGCAATTTCTATAGCCCTGGGCGCGGCGTCTACCCCAATGACTTTGGCATAGAGCCCACCAAGGAATTTAGATTGTTCACCTGTACCGCAGCCTATATCCAAGACGGTCCCTACCTGTTTGAAAGCAGGGCCGAACACTTCGTAGTCCTTTAGAACGGACTCTTCAGGCGGGACATCCCAAAGGGCTTTTCCTGCAGCATAGGTTTTTCGATAAAAGACATCCCAGAATTTTCCGTACATAGCTACGCGGGCATTAGGCACACTTCGTGCATTTTCGCTTCATCAGCATGGCCGGTCAGGCTCTTGAACTTCTCAATCATTTCCGCGCTTTTTAGCGTCGCTATCGCTTTGAGGTACCGCTCGTGGTCTTTGAAGAAGTCTCCTGCGAGAATTAGGTGCAATATTGAGTAGGCCGTTTCAAACTTTCTGAACCCAAAGTTTTTATCCACGGTAATGTCCGAAAAGGCAATAGAGTTAGGTTCGTAAAAAGTACAGATAAGTTCTTCTACCACCTGGTACCCACCGTTGATATCCTTATAAGCTTGTTCCAGCCGTGCCTTTCCTTTGCCTTTCAGCATCTCATCAATACCTGCCGAAACCAGCTTCGCACTCATCATACCCAGGTAGATTCCACTGGAGAAGATAGGATCGAGGAAGCCACTGGCATCGCCGACGATGGCAAACTGATCATCAAATTTTTTCTCGCTGTAATAGGAGAAATCACCATTACTGGCCACGGCGTCAATCATTTTGGCACCCTCCAGGACAGACATTACCGCTGGTGAAGACTGCACTTCCTGCAGGTAGAGCGCTTTTTCCCAGCCATCACGTCCGTGCTCCGCCATCAGCCGTTTGCGCTCCTGTTTAGCATAGCTCATATTGAGCGCCACACCGATGCTCAGGCTGTCTTTAATGGGGATCATCCAGATCCAGCCCAGCTTTTCGCCGCCCAGGTGGACAATTTTGATGTTGCCGTTAGCCAGGCTGTCGTCCAGTTTGGTATCTACCCAGTGCGCCGATAGCGCTTGCCGCACATTAAGGCGCTTAAAGGGTTTCTGTGTGCCCAGTTTTCGTGCCACAAAGGCGTTTTGCCCGCTGGCATCCACTAAAAAACGGGCTTCGAACGTTTGCGGGGCACCGTGATCAATTTCAGCAGTGACTTTGACACCCTTCGGCTCAAAATCCACGCCCGTTACTGCTGCGCCCTCGATAACGGTGGCGCCATTTTTTTCGCTGTTCCGGAGCAGAAGGTCATCAAAGTGGGCACGGCGGGCATGAAAGGAAAGCGCCTGCGGGCCATCAATGACCCGGTTGAAACACCAATGCGATTCCTGGCTCGCATCTGCATTGGAAAACGTAACCCCCGGCTTTCGCGTAAAACGGGCTTTCATTTCATCCAGCAAGCCCAGTTCTTCAAAAAGGTCATAGGTAAAAGGAAGCATGGACTCGCCAACGTGCTCGCGCGGAAAATGCTCTTTCTCCAGTACAAGAACGTTATACCCAAGACGGGCGAGGTAGGTGGCTGTGGACGAACCGCTTGGCCCGCCTCCAATAATGATAATGTCTGCTGAGGTGTTCATGATAAAGATGGTTTACAGCCCTATCGACTGAGCTATGATTTGTTTTTGAATTTCGGACGTGCCAGAGTAAATGGTGCTGCTAAGTGCATCTGCCTGCGACCGGTTAAAGTCGCCATCAAGATATTGCTTTTCCCCTAAGCAGTTGCAAAGGGCTACTGTCATTTTTTTGTACAATTCACTGATGAGTAGTTTAGAGGAAGCTGCTCCTCGCGGATTAGCCTTCTTTTGGCTCAGTTGCCACGCCTGAGCGTACCCGTTGATCCTTACTGCGTCAAGCTGGGCCTGCCAGTAGGCGATTTCCTGCCGGACGGCTTCGCCGAAGGCGCCTGCATCAGTGTTATTAATCAGCTTGGCCGCTTTGTCAAGCAATCGCTGCATATTGCCGATATGCGTAGCGCCGAGACAGCTCCGTTCCCACTCCATAGACCGGTTGAAGACCAATGCGCCACGGCCCATTTTACCGAGTACAAAGTGAGCTTCCACCTGGGTTCGGTCGAAAAAAACATCTCCGAGCGGGCAGGCATGCAAGCCTGCCTTTTCAAGAGGGGTTCCGGTTGAAAAGGAGTGTTTTTTGCGATCGATAAGGAAGGCGGTAATGCCTCCCATGTGGGCCCGTTCAGGGTCATTGGCAGCGTAGGCGACCAGCACATCAGCAACCGGAGCATTACTGGAGAAGCACTTGTTGCCATGCAGCATGAAGCCTCCGGATTCAAGCGGCAGGGCGGTCGTTTGCATCCGGAAAGCATTGGAGCCTGATGCAGGTTCTGTCATTGCATTTGCGGCAATGCGTGCCCCATTGGATAAGCCAGGAAGGTATTCCGCTTTGAGTTCTTCCGTCCCAAACAACCAGACCGGCACTGTACAAGCCAGCAGATGGGCGCTAATTGCAAAGTTGAAGCCGTTGTCTTCGGAATGATAGCCCAGGGTTTCAAGCGCCAGGAAAACATCCATTGCATCCAGCCCGCACCCACCGTATGTCTCCGGGATAGCGAGCCCCTGAAGCTGCTGCTCACCGGCTTTTACCCAGGCTTCAAAGGGGAATGCTTTTGCATCGGGGTCAAGCAGCGGAACCAGCTCCTGCCGGATAAATTCGGCAAGAGATACCTGAAGATGCTGCTGTTTTTCCGACGGTGCAAAAGAGTACATTATAGCATTTGCTTTAGGGCCTGATAATCAATTTTCTGGCTGGAGGTCTGTGGGATTTCCGGGAGGTGCACAAACCGGTCGGGCAGCATGTATTCCGGGATACGTTCCGACAGGAACTCCGTCAATAGGGTATGTGGCAGCGGACCTTCCGGAGCTACATAAAACACCCATATCGCACTTACCGATTGTTCTTTTTCTTTTGCCAGACAGGCGGCTTGAGTAATGGCTTTATACTGGTGCAGGGCTGCTTCAATCTCGCCCAGTTCTATGCGGTACCCCCTTCGTTTGATCATTCTGCCCCGGCGCCCGCGGTATAAGAGGTCTCCGTTTGAATCAACTGCTACGAGGTCTCCGGTTTTGTACCACACCCGTCCTTCGTGTTCTGCCATCGCCTGACGAGTTTGCTCCGGCATACCAAGGTATCCGGTCATCACCGAGGCACCACTCACCAGAAGTTCGCCACTACCTTTCAGCTCACTGCTAATATCCCCGTCTTCCTTTAGAATGGCGCACCGATCGTAGGGACAGGGCTGCCCGATAGGATATGGGGTTTTCCGGTCGTCTGTGCCCTTGGGTGGTAAGGGGTGCCAGGTGCAGACATTGGTCTCTGTAGGTCCGTAGAGATTGTAAAATTTGGCTGTATGCCAAATCTCCTGCAGGGCTCGGAGGGCAGGGATCGGAAAAACCTCCCCCGCAAAAAGCACCTGACGGAGTTGGCTGTGATCGTACCGGCCGGCTTTCCCGAACCGGGGCATCAATTGGAGAAGGGTAGGAGTGGCATAAATTGTAGTCACGCCATATTCTGCTATGTAGCTGCTGACCAGCAGAGGGTTTTTGGACTCCGATGGTGTGAGGAGCAGAAGTGAACAGCCCGCACTTAGCCCGGCAAAAATGTCAAAAATGGAAAGGTCAAAGTGCAGGGGGGCAATAGAAGTGAGCGTATCCTCCGGCTTCAGTGCAAATGTGGCTCTAGCCCAATCCACAAATGCCAAAGCTGCCGTATGCGTGACCATCACGCCTTTAGGTACGCCGGTTGAGCCTGAGGTGTAAAGCACATAAGCCAGCCCTTCAGGTAATTTCAGACCGGGTGCCTTTGCCGAAGACCGGTACAAGGCAAGCCCATCGAATTTATTAAAAGGAAGGGTCTGTGTGAAGAATGGGGGCTCAGTCTCTTCTCTTGCCAAAACAGCCTGAGCCTGACTTTGCTCGATGATGAATTGATTCCGTGAATCGGGGGCATCTACATCAAGCGGCAGGTAGGCAAGTTCTGCCATTAAAACACCCACTACCGCTGCAATTGCTTCCGGCGACTTGTCCAGGTAAAGTACAACAAGGCTCCCCTTTGGTAGAGAAAGGTCCTGAAGCGCAAGACTTATCTTATGTGCCTGACTATGGAGTTGACCGTAAGTAAGATTACTTTTTCCAAATGGAAAATAAATCGCAACACCTTCGGAGTTGGTTACGGCCTGATGAAGAATGCCTTTATGCAGCCTTTGCACTGACTTGTTTCTGATTGACAAATGCCTCGATAATATTTAGGGAGTCTAGATTTTCTGCAGTAACCTCATGCGGTTCAAAGCTGATGTTAAAGGTTTTCTCGAGATACTCGACCAGCATAAGAGAAGATATGGAATCCATAATACGGTCGCTTACAAGCAGGGTGTCATCTTGCAGCTCTTCAGGTTGCAGGGGGAGGTTTAACTCATTCAGAAGGTATTCCCGCAGTTGATCTTTGATTTGTGCCATGTTGATTATGATTTGTTTCCAGCTTGTTCAGACCCGCGCCTGAATATCAGAGCGAATGTCGCTTTACTTGCAAAAGTATTTATATTCTGGGAATTTGCAAAGGAAGCCAAGTTGCTTTTGAGGCTTATTCCTAAAGCCATATTTCAAAAGGCAAAGAAACGAATTTACTGTGGAAGGGTGGCTGTGGTCGAGTACGGTTACTTGTCCTTCCCGTACATTAGGATTGGAGGGGGGCGTCGAAGTAGGCACCGGCTAGCTTGCCGTACCAGGGCCAGTCATACTCGGTATCGGTCGCCGCATGTATGCCCATGTAGGCGTTTTTTCAAATCTACAATAATTCAGCAGACACAGTCCATATCCATTCGTAATTATGCCGAAATTTGGTCTAAAGGGAACAAAACCGGGACATTATCTGTATTTACAAATAATCAGCAGCGAATATTCTCTACTTTCATATTAGTGTAAAAACTAAAGGAAATTAGTGAATCTGTTAAGATTGCTTTAACATTTAACTTGTTTTCTTTAACTTTGCTTTGCATTAAACTTATTATCGGGGTGCCAAACATCTAAAAATATATAAGAATGTATATTTTGAAGAAGCTAACTTCTTCTTAATAACAGTCGGGTGATTTCTTACAAGAGCGGGTCTTTATGACGCCGCTCTTTTTTTGCCCGTTGGACAGGGTTCCTACCGAAGAAATGGCAAAAGACAGTACAAATGCCTTGCAGAAACCAAAAAAGCTCTATTTTAGCCCATGCCTCTGTTGCCAAATTTTACCAATACAAACGTTAAACTAACCAAACTAAATTATGGACCAATTTCAGCTCAGTGGGCTCGACATCGGTATCATGCTGACCTATGCCGTACTGATTATCGGGTACGGTATCTATCATGGCAAACGCGATAGTTCCGAAGATTACTTCCTGGCCGGCAGAGGCATGACCTGGCCAATTGTGGGGATTGCCCTGTTTTCTGCCAATATTTCCAGTTCCACCCTCATTGGCCTGGCGGGAGATGCCTACAAAACCAATATTCACGTCTACAACTATGAGTGGTTTGCGGTGGTGGTACTGATTTTCTTTGCCATCTTCTTCCTGCCGTTTTACCTGAAATCGGGTGTGTATACCATGCCAGAGTTCCTGGAAAAGCGGTACGATCGGAAATCACGGTATTATTTCTCTTTCATTACCATCGTCGGTAATGTTATGGTAGATACGGCGGCGGGCCTTTACGTCGGCAGTATTGTGCTGAAGCTGTTGTTCCCGGCATTGCCGTCCTGGCAGATAATTCTATTGCTGGCGATTGCAGCGGCGGCTTACACCATACCCGGTGGGCTTAACTCCGTAATTCAGACCGAAGTCATACAGGCGATTCTCCTGGTCATCGGCTCTTGTCTGCTGACCTACTTTGCCTTTCAGGAATTCGGTGGTGGATGGGGCGATATGATGGCTGCCCTCACGGAGCGCTTGCAATCAGGCAGCGTAGCCAGCGTGGAAGCCGCCCGGGCTGCCGGGCATTTTGCGCCTAGTACCGCTGAGGAAGCCTTCAGCTTGGTCCGGCCAGGCAATGATGAGTTTATGCCCTGGTACGGCCTGCTTACCGGTGTGCCATTGCTTGGGTTCTATTTTTGGGCCAACAACCAGTTCATGGTACAGCGGGTGCTCGGCGCGCGCGACCTCAACCACGGCCGATGGGGCGCCCTCTTTGCCGGATTGCTCAAACTGCCGGTTATCTTTATTATGGTGGTACCGGGTGTGCTGGCCCTGCTGGTCTACAACAACCTCGATATATCCGGGCTCAACTACATCACCGCAGATGGGACCCCCTGTCAGGACCTTTCTGAGTGTGCCAACCTTACTTATCCGGTACTACTCATGCAACTGCTGCCTTCCGGGATCCTCGGGCTGGTCGTCGCTGGTTTGCTGGCGGCCATGATGTCCTCCGTATCTGCGACTTTCAACTCCGCCTCCACGCTGATCACCATGGACTTCGTGCGCAACATCAAGCCCGATATGACCAGCAAGCAGTTGGTCCGTGCCGGACAGATTGCAACGATTATACTAGTGGTCCTGGCTGCCGCCTGGGTGCCTTTCATAGAGAAGGTGTCCGACTCGCTTTGGCAGTACCTGCAGTTGGTGATCAGTTATACCGCGCCACCGGCAGTGGCCACCTTTGTACTTGGCTTGTTTTGGAAAAGAGCCAGTGCCAGAGGGTCTATTGTGAGCCTCTTATTTGGTTTTGTTTTCGCGGTTTTCATGCTCATCCTGAAGGTCTACGTAGGCGGGCTGCCCGAAGGTGAAGCCCCGGCCGGCTGGATTGCCGCCCTGACCGATATCCACTTCCTGACCATGGCTTTCATCATGTGGATTCTTTGTCTGATGGTGCATGCCCTGGTGAGCCTTTCTTCTCCCGCTCCTACCGAAGAGCAGGTCAACAACCTGACCTGGAACCGCCGGTTGTTCCGGGAAGAAACGGAAGAACTGCGCAGCCTGCCCTGGTACCAAAACTATCGTTACCTGGCGATTATCCTGCTGTTGATTACGGCGGTGGTGGTGGGGTATTTTTGGTAGTTGGTGATCTGCCGCCGGCATTTCGGGATGGCGGCGGCAGACATTTTAGATACTAACATTATATCTCTGAAGGGTATAAAGGTACGCGGCACAAAACCCGTCTTGTTCACAATAGCTGCTGAGTCCCTGGTAGCACGGATGACAAAGAGGTCTTTGTTTTCTGACATCATTCCGATCCACAGTTTGAACTAATCAGCGTCCAAATTTGTACCTTTGTGTGTTGATTTTGAAGGCAATTGGCCAGAATCAAAACTGTAATCTTTTCATGAGTAAGCACGGAAGAGTATTGGTAGCCATGAGCGGCGGCATTGACAGCACAGTCACGGCTATGATGATGCACGATATGGGCTATGAAGTCGTTGGGATCACCATGAAAACCTGGGATTATGCCAATTCCGGAGGGTCTTCCAAGGAGACGGGCTGCTGTAGCCTGGACTCCATCAACGATGCCCGTGAGGTGGCGGTAAAAGTCGGCTTCCACCACTTTATCATCGATATACGCGATGAGTTCGGTGATTATGTCATCGACAATTTTGTGGACGAGTACCTGGCGGGGCGTACCCCCAATCCCTGCGTCCTTTGCAATACCCACATCAAATGGAGTGCCTTGCTAAAGCGGGCGGATGCGCTGGACTGCGAATTCATTGCTACCGGGCACTACGCCCAACTCAATGAGCTCAACGGGCGGCACTACGTAAGCAAGGCCGTGGATGAGCATAAGGACCAATCTTACGTCCTCTGGGGGCTAAGCCAGGAATGCATGGCGCGCAGCCGTTTTCCGCTGGGCCCCTACACAAAACCTGAAGTCCGTCAAATGGCTGCCGACTGGGGATATGAAGCCTTGTCCAAAAAGGCGGAAAGTTATGAAATCTGTTTTGTGCCCGATAACGACTACCGGGGTTTCCTCAAGCGCCGGGTCGATGGGCTTGAGGCGCGGGTAGACGGCGGGCAGTTTGTCAATACCGCAGGGGATGTAATTGGCACCCATAAAGGCTATCCCTTCTACACCATCGGTCAGCGCAAGGGGCTGGGCGTGGCATTTGGGGAGCCGATGTATGTGACGGAAATCCGCCCGGACACGAATACCGTTGTGCTGGGCCGGCAGGAGGAACTTGTCCGTAATGGTATGATGGTCGGCAAGGTCAACCGGATGAAGTACGACCAAATCCCCGATGGCACGGAGGTCGTTACCATGATCCGCTATAACGATCAGGGCACGCTGAGCCAGTTAAGCAATATGGGCGAAAATATCCATGTTGACTTTTACGCGAATGTGAAGGGCGTGGCCCCCGGTCAGTCAGCTGTGTTTTACGAAGGAGATGATGTGCTGGGCGGTGGTATTATTCACGGCAGCTTTTTGGATGAGGGGCGGCAGAACTAATTGGGTAGCGGTTCTCAGAGCCGCGTAAATAAAACTATGGCAAAAGAATCCTATACCAAGGTTGGACGGTTTGGTAAAACGCATGGGCTAAACGGGGGCATCCGCATTTTAATAGAGGATGCTTTTCTTGATGCAGCCCTGGAAGCAGAAGTGCTGTTTGCTCCGGTTGCCGGTAGCCCGGTGCCGTACTTTAACGAAGGCGTCCTTCTGGAAAGCCCGCTGGTCATTAAGCTGGAAGATGTAGACACCAAAGAAGCCGCCAAAGCATTAACGGGCTTAGATATTCTGTTGCCCGCTGAGGAGGTGGAGGCAGAGGAGCTGGGCATTGAGGACTTTCGCCTGCTGGAGGGCTTTACCGTGGTGACGGAAACAGAGGGCGAAATCGGCCCCATCCTATCGGTGGAAGCCTATCCGGAGCAAATTCTGGCACTGGTCAGCTACCAGGAGCGGGAAGTCCTGATTCCATTGAATGAAACCTTCCTTCAATCAATTGACCCTGAAGCAGAACGGGTGGAAATGCAATTGCCTGAAGGGCTGCTAGACCTATAGCCGTACCACCTTTGTACTCCAAAGCTCCCCTTCTTCTGCCCGGAAGCGGATGTAGTAAATGCCTTTGTCAAGTTTCGATAAATCTACCCGGGTCACGTTTTCCCCTTTTTTTATGGTCTGTGGCTGTTCAAAAACAGCCGTACCTCCCGCATTATAAATGATAAGTGCCCCCAGCCCATTATAGTTACTCCTCATTTTGAAGGCGCAGGTATGTTGTTCCGGGGCTTTAATTAATTCAAATTTCAGGTCGCGCTGTGCAGGCCGGGTTTGAGCCACCGGGCTGAATTCGTGCTTCCCATCCTGATCCATCAGTTTTATGCGGTAATGCAGGTCCTCTTCCGGGAAGATATCCTTATCGAGGAACAGAAAAGAAGCTGGCTCGTTTTTGTTGGAAAGGGGCGGGAGTTGCCCTATGGCTTCATAGGGGCCACCATTGACAGAGCGCTCGATTTGGTACCCCAGTACCTTACGTTCGTACGCAACCTCCCAGTTTAGTTCAATATAGTCTGGATAGGGGTGGGCACTCAGCTGAATGCGGCTGGGCTTTATTTTCTGAGCCCTGCCCTGTATCCATATGGCATAAGACCGGGGTGGTACCTTCAGCGCTACTGCCGAGGGGGAGGCATCCAGAGAATCAAAACGGACTAGCGTTGCCTTCGGCGTAAGGGCATGGTCGGTGACATCCGTGAAGTAATCGCCGGGTTTGATGTTTGAGATGTTGAGCTCCTGCTTTAGCGACAGCGTGTCCCTTCCGAAGTTGATAGCCACCAGCACATCCCGTGGGCCCTGCGTGCTGCTCTTCAGCCCGGCGGGCGTGTGATTGCCTTCCAACTGGAAAACCAATGCCCGGGTGGAGTCCCCGCTGTCGTAAGCCGAGCGCTTTTCACTGCCTGCAGCATTCAGGTATTCCACCATAGTAGAGTTGAAGATGAACTGCCGGTGGATAGCCAGCAGTTGGTCGATGTGAGCCCGCAAGGGTTTTTTGTCTGCATATTCTGCCAGCTCTGATTCTCCACCGAAGTAATCACCGTAAAAAACAGTAGGCAGCCCGAGTTGGTTATTGGTCAGCAAATAAGCGTAGGCCAGCAAAGGGCTGGAAATGGGATCATCGTAGTCGTTTGGCGTTGCATTTTGGTTTTTATAGGCAGGATGGTTGGCCATGGTCACGATATTGTACCCCGACAGCGCAGAAGCATCCCGTATGCTGGCCTGATAGATTTTCCGGACATCGTAGGTGGAATCTGAACAAGCCCGCCGGAGAGCTTCCCGCAATTGGTAATCGTAAATACGTGGCTTAGGCCCCGCATCCTGATCCAGTGCTTTGAGGGCGTTACGCATCCACTTTACCTGTCCTTTTCTTCGGTCAAAGTCCGGTACACCCCGAATAGCAAATTTCGGAGCAACCCCGGCAGCGTGAAGTGTTTTGAAATCAGCAGCAAACGCTTCGGCGGGCGAAAGCGGGAGGTCAGTAATGCTAAAGGCTTCCACACCCAGCGCTTCCCGGAGCGCTATGCCCTGTTCCGCCATCGAGCCAAGGGAGTCCTGGCTCAGGTCGATTTCTGCAATGACGGTCAGGCCTTGTGCTTCGAGGCGCTGAATGAGGGTGCGGACCTGCGGTGGTGCCTGTGCCGTGAGGTTAGGCAGCCAGATGGCGGTAAAGCCGGCATGGGTAAATTCCGGGGATTGCTCCGTCAGGTGGTCTACCCAAAAACGAAGGGTGGCACTGTCAGGCAGGCTGCCGGGCGCATCTTCTGGGCAGCTCCAATAGCAGCCTTGCAGGATAAAGTCCTGGGCACTCAGGCCGCTGATCAGGCCGCAGCATAGTATTATGGCGAGCAATCGTTTTCTCATTGCGGGTACCGGATTGTAGTGATAGGGTTAGGCTTCTGTATAAAGTTAAAAAATATTATGGCGATCCGGTGAAACGGGAAGGTTTAAAAAATCCCTAAGTTTGAGCGACCATAACTCAATGTTAATATGGCAGCTTCCGGGCTTTCTATACTGATTCCTGTTTATAACTGTGATGTGCGGCCGTTGGTGGAGGCTTTGCGCCAACAGGCTGATGCTTTGGAATGGGCCGTGGAAATCCTTTGCTGGGACGATGCCTCCCTGCCTGAATTTCAAAATATAAATGCTCCCCTTGGGCAGTTGCCGGGCGTCATCTATCGGCTGATGCCTGAAAACCTGGGGCGCTCCCGAATCCGAAACCGGCTGGCGGAAGCGGCGCGGTACGACTATTTGTTGTTTATGGATGGCGATTCAGAGGTCGCCCGGGCGGATTACCTGGAGCAGTACCGTTTGCACTGTGCCCCTGACCGTTTGCTCTACGGGGGGCGGATTTACCAGCCAGATCCTCCGGAGGTGTCCGAGCTTAAATTCCACTGGCACTATGGCAGGTCGCGGGAGGTGCAGCGCGCAGAAACGCGGCAAAAACAGCCCTACCATAGCTTCATGACCAATAATTTTCTCATTCCCAAAGCCTTGTTTGCCCCGATACAGTTCGATGAGCGCCTGTTGCAGTACGGGCATGAGGATACGCTCTTTGGCCTGGAGCTGCAGCGGCGGGGCATTCCCATTTTGCACCTCGATAACCCGCTGATCCACGCCGGGCTGGAGCCGGCAGAGACATTTCTGCGCAAATCCGAACTGGCCATTGAGAACCTGGCATTTCTGTATCAGGAAGGCAGCCTGAGGGAGACCCGCCTGCTCCGCGCCTTTGAGCGCCTTGATGCCTGGAGAGCTATCCGCCCGGCCCGCTATGTGCTGAATCAGGTCCTGCCCCTGCTCAAACAACACCTTTTAAACGCCAACACCCCCAACCTGCGGGCTTTCGACCTTTACAAGCTAGGGGTGCTGCTTCAACGTTTGTGCAATTAATTATTATTGTCAGGCCCGACGACGCATCAAGCTTACTGCTGCTTGCCGGATTTAGAGGTATTGGATTTTCCCTTGCTTTGGGTGCCTGTATCGGAAGCGGGAGCCGCCCCTTTAGTGGTGGCGCTTTCCTCCGACCCCTCTTCCAGGTTGTCGTAGATTTTTTTATTGAACTCTGCACTAATGACCTCCTCGTCATTACGCACCTGTTCCAGCATCTGATCCGGCGTGATGGTCTCATCATCGTAGGAGAAAATCCAGTACCCTGTATCGTTGAGGGACCGCAGGAAGGTCATGTCGGTCTGTGCGTATTTTTTCGCCCATTCTTCCGGGTCCGTCTCTTCGCCCAGTTCGACCAGCAGTTGATCAGGGATGAGGAAGTCCGGCACTTGTTCTTCCGGCGCTTCTTTAAGAATCCAGCCGTCTCTTTGGGCAATTTGGTCTAGCTGAGACTCCAGCCATTTGACCGCATTGGGCCGTATTTCCTTTCCGGTCACCGTTTTCTTTTTGCCATTCTGATGGTAGGAGATGGTGACGCTCTGCATATCCGGGATGCGCCCCCGGTAGCTGTCGCGGAACTGCCAGAAGTTGGCCCGGTCAAATTCGCCCAGGATGCGTTCCATTTCAGGTTTTTCCAGTTTTCTGACGAAGGTGCCAAGCCGATCAGTATAGCGCTCTCCCTTATAGCTGGCAATGCCGTTTTCGTATATGGTCAGGGTGAATACAGGACAACGCCCGTAGCAGGGCCCTTTGCTCATTTCAATGAGGGGGTCGAGTTTACTCAGTGAAGCCGATGCCGGAGAGCCGCAGCTGTGGAGCAAAGTCAGGACCGTACCGAAAAAAAGCAGGAAGCCCAGATTCCTGGGGGGAACGAGAGGATTGATACTCATCAGGAAACGAAGGTTTGGTTTAAGCAGTGGATAATGGCAGCACAGCACCGTTTGGCGGGTTGCGCTGGTGGATTGAAACCGGTGATTTGGGCCGGCACAGACCCTGTCGGGAAGCCTTTGCTGCTTTCTGCACCGGTACAGTCACACGGTTTTATTGCCATAATACAACAATTCTGGTTGGTTACAGCTACTGGCCACTGCCATCGTTCTCACCGGGCAATAATAAGCTTTTTGACGTGCATTTTATTCCCATACCGGATTTTTATATAATAATTTCCGGTATGAAAGCCCGCCACACTGAGCTCCGCTTCGGGACCTGCGGCTTCAACCTGCTGTACTAAACGGCCGGCAAGGTCAAAAATTGCAAACTGTGCCGGTTCATTTCCGGGCAGGCGGATCCGGAGATGATCGCTGGCCGGGTTCCCAATGATGAACACCTCAGGTGTAAAGACATCCGGTGTTTTGGTAGAAACAGGCGTGCAGGAAGATTGTAGCAGTCCGGGCCGGTAGGACTGCAGTGTGCTCAGCACGCGTGCTTTTTGGCCAGGTGTAAACAGGGCCATGCAGGCATCTTGCGTAAAATTCATGAAGTTCATAAACATATCCGGCGAGCCACAGGAAAACGGGGGCAGGGTAGGGCAGGTGCCTTGGTAGGTATCGGCCTGAAGCGGGGTGTCGTCAATGCCATCGTCCTGATCGCAGTTGAAATTGTCTGCATTGGGGCCCCAGAGGTGCTGCAGATTGAAGTAGTGGCCGAGCTCATGCGTACAGGTCCGCCCTAGGTGAAAAGGGGGGCTTACAGTGCCGGTCGTGCCAAAGGCATCAGGCCGAATGTAGAGCCCATCCTCAGTGGGCGTTTCCTGTCCCTCTTCTGGGAAAGTGGCGGAGCCTAGTGCGCCATCGTTCCGGCCAGCCACCCAAATGTTCAGGTACCGATTGGGGTCCAAGCCGTCTCTGCCGCCCAGGTCTGTGTAGCAAAGGCGACGCTTGCCGTTGGAAAAGGTATTGGTGATGCCCGCCACCGGTGTGGAAGTGCGGGTGATGGCAACAAGGCAAAACTCAAGTTCCAGGTCACTAATCAGCTCATCAAAGAGGGGGTGGACAAATGGGACTTCCACATTCAGGCGGCGGAAGTCCTGATTCAGGACTTCAATCTGAGACTCGATCTGTTCATCGGAGATGTTTTCTTCGGCGGTATGCCAGACCACGTGCACCGCTACGGGGATGACGACAGGCTCCCGGATTGGCACGATGGCTCCGTTATTTCTCACCGGGCTGTTGTGGCTATTCAGCGCACAGCGTGGCTGGGCTTGAGCTAGCGCAACCACGCTGCTCAATAGAGTGTAAATCAGTAGAAAACGCGCAGTGGCAGGAAGCATATTTTTAATTGCTCAGCAGTTCGTACACCTCGTCAAGCTTTGGCGAAATGACGATTTCCGTACGGCGGTTTTGTGCTTTACCGGCAGCAGTCTTATTGGTGGCGACCGGCATATTTTCGCCCCGGCCGGCAGCCGTCAGCCGCTGTGGGGACACTCCAAACTGCGTCAGTATTTGGGTAACGGCAACAGCCCGGTCCACGCTGAGGTTCCAGTTCGCCAGTTCACTGCCGTCTGAATCAGTATGCCCTTCCACTAGGATGTCGATATCCGGGTTGTTCTTCAGCGCACCGGCCAGTTGGCGCAAGGCTTCCTTACCCGAAGGGTCAATGCGGGTACTGCCACTGGGGAAGAGCAGCTCAGCGCTAAGGGATACATAAAGCTTGCCGCCCCGGTCTTCCACGCTAAGCCCGCGGGAGGAGAACTGCTGAACGAGGTCATCCAGGCTGGCTCGTACGCCTTGCATATTGTCTTCCTTGAGGTTGAGCATGTCTTCCAGCTCCTGAATGCGGATATTCCGGTCCTGCAGTGTGCCCTTCATCGCGGTGTAGTCGTATTCCATGGTATTCAGGCGGTTGGCTTTCTGGTAAAGCTCGTATTCCAGCCCTTCGAGGCGTTCTCTGTCCCGGTCCAGGTTTTGCTGCTGTTGGGTGAGCTGCCGCTGTAGGGCTACCTTTTCGTAGGAAGCCGTCTCATCCAGTTCATTTCGCTCTTCAAGGATGCGGTCCATACGCTGGAGCAGGTCCTGATAGCTGCGGTTGAGGCTTTTATTGGCCACAACGTACTCTTCCAGCTCAAGGCGGGTATTGCGGACTTCAATTTCCAGCTGCCGGGCTTCTTCAGCGAGTTTATTGTACTCATTTTGGAGCGAATCCGTAGACTGGGCTTCCTGCTCATAGAAGGCTTTGAGCTCTTCCATCTCCTGATACTCTTTCTTGGTCACACAGCCAGACAGCAGGGCGACAAACAAAATTGCAATTGGAAAAAGGGGCTTCATGCTGCAAATTTTTTGTGCAATGTACCAAATTTTGTGAAATCACAGAAACACCTGTTTCGTAACGTATTGCTCTGCCGGTCTAGTTTGCAGGCTGTTGTTTATTTCAGCAGGATTGATTCGTGATTTTTTGCGATACAAAAGAGATTTTAGTAAAGTTAAAAGTTTAGACGCGCGCGCACCCGCTGCGCGCCACGTGCATACGCGGAGCTCCGAAAGCG
>CAJXNH010000033.1 GCA_913057245.1 uncultured Phaeodactylibacter sp. | reverse complement strand
CTAAAAACGCCACCGGGAGCGGATGCCCGCGCAACTATCGGAGACAAAGAAAACCCGCCACGCCGTGAACACGTCAGGACAGACAAACCACGGCGGGCGGGTATTACCTAAAAAGATAACCGTTAAATGTAATGAAACATTTAAAGACAGCACCAACGCAAACCACGTTTTTTGAGACTTACGCCAAATTGGCTAAATCCATTACCCTAAGCGGAGTATTTGCGCAAGTAGTAAGCGCCCTAACCGAGATAGGCGGAATCTTTGCCGCTTCCTACTCCGCATTACTGCCCATTTTCCCAGACCTAGCGTTACCCATTGCCGGAGCCGTTGCCCTAATCGGTACGGCGGTACTGGAATTGGGCCTACGGGTATTGATGCCCCACACGGTAGACGCGGTATTATATCGCCGCTACTCCGGGTTACACCTGCCCATGACCATAGCGATATGGGTACTAACCGCCGTACTGTTGACCGCTTCCGGCTTCCTATCTTTTCAAAATTCAAAGACGATTGTAAAGGAGTACGCCCCCGAAGCGGAACAGATCACCACCACAGAGGCGGACAGTATTTACCAAGCCGCCACCGCCCGGCACTCCGCCACATGGCAAGCCGATAGCGCCCGGATAGCGGAACAGTACGCCGCCCAGATCACCGCCGCCACTACAGCCGGAGCCGGGAAGGTGAGCGCCGCCAAACGGGAACTATCAAACATCTACAATAAGGAGAGGCGGACGGGCCAGAGTTACGCCACACAAAAGGATAAAGCCCGCCAATTGATAGCAGACCGGGAAGCGGATGCCGCCGCCCAGATCAGCGCCTTACAAGCCGCCCAGACCAACGCCACGGAGGAAGCCCGCCAACGTTACCGGGAAGGGATTGCAAAGGCGGAAGCCGAGCACAGAGCCGCCACGGGCGAGATAAAGGAGACCAACCAAGCCGCCACCACGGACAGAGCCGCCACCGTTGCCGCCTACGGGTTGGGGTTGGGTTGGTTTACTATTGTGTGCCTGTTGATATTTACCGCCGCCGTAATACTGGAGCGCATACACGCTAAAGGCAGCGGGATAAGTGAGAAAGTAGAGTTGAGCCAGTACGACCTAAACCCCGCCGCATGGGTTGAGGCATGGCAGGCACTCCGGGATAGAGTACAATACAATGTAAGGAGCCGAATACAAGCCTTTGCAGAGCGGACACCACCGCCGCCCCTTCCTACACCCGCCCCCGAATTATACGACCCCACACAGTTTGCAAATATCGCCGTTACATTGAAGATCGAGCGGGAAGCGGAGGAAGCGGAACAGGTAATTTATCTACAGCCAAAGCGCCGGGCTATAGGCTTCCGCACACGCCAAACCGAAGCGGAGGCACACACGAAACAAACCACCAAAAAGGGTAAAAATTCGTGTGCTATAAAGGGCACACCAACCCCCACACACGAAACGCCGGAGTTAAGGCAATTAAAACAGCGGTTGAAAGACTATAAAAAGCGGTTGGGAAAGCACCAACAAAAAGCCAAAGCCCAGGAACGCACCAAAGGCGAAGCCACACGCCGCACACTGGAGGCAATAGAAAATAACCGCCAATGGGTTGAGCACTACACCGAATTACTAAACCAAGCGGAAGCCGCTGCAAAAGCCGGGAAGTAATGAGAGTGAAAATAGAGACCACCAAAGGCGAAGTTAGAAAAGGGGTAAAGGCAATTGTGAGAGATACCCTAATAGCTTGCGCCGTGCTGTTTATCCTGTTCTTAATCAAAACCCTTTAGTAAACAAAAAGCCCGGCGGGTATTGGTACTACCTTCCGGGCTAAAACTCTTTATTGATATGAGCGAAGATAAAGAAAACCGCCGGACTTTAGCAAAGGATATTATTGCCGCTATCGTCACCGAACGCCCGGAGCTGGAGCAATTTACAGACCAAAGGTCTTTGGAGTTGGTACACCTGCCTAAATTAGAAAGGCTTTACCAAACAGAGTATTACCCCGCCTACAGGGATGCCCCAAGCCCGGAAGACTTCCGCCGGGCCATACTCAAAGACTTTAACCAATGGGATAAAGAGATAGAGGATAGTTACCAAGCCTACACACAGGCACAAAAAGCGCCGGGCAGACCAATAAGCCTAAGCCCCAGCCGGGAAGACAAAGACAACGACCCGCGCCGCCGCTACCTTTACACACTCTTTACTAATACGCTAAAAATCCGCTTTTTGCAATTGACGTTTCCTACTATGTTGGAGACCGAAGCCGCCCAGATCATTACCGAAGCGGAAGGGAAAGCCGCCCGGCTGTTTGAGGACTGGCAGAGCCGCAAGCGCCACACGCTGGAGGAAGGCAACCCGCAAGTATTGGCGGAGCTTCGCCACCGATATAAGCAACACCACGAACGGACGTTAAAACCTTACCTAGACTTTGAGGGGGCAACCCGCCTACAGCTACTAAGCCGCCTTAAATTTATACTCCGGGAAGTAAAGACAGGGAGGGACACCCGCACCAACCCGGCACACCTTACCAACCGCCTAGCTAACAGGATGACAAACGCCCAGATCATTACTTTTTTAGGCGGATTGATAAAAGAGCCGGAACCCATGAAGGCGGAGCCGGAGCGCCTGCCCGAATTTGCAGAGCTGTTTTTTAATGAAGCCAACGCGGATAAGGTACGCGGGTTAATGCCGTCTAACCTCCGGTACTACCAAGCGGTTTGTTTTGCAATGGCAACGGAACTAAAAAGGAAAGGCTACTGCCCTAAATACTCAAAGGAAGTGATTGCCCGCGTACTGGCAGCGGAGTTTTACGGCGGTACATACCCGGAAGATTTTAGGGCAAGTAAGTACACAAAAGCAAACCGTTTTACAGATCACCGGATGGAGTTTTATAACAAATTGTAAAGGGATAATTTGGGACAATTTGGGACACCGCCCAAACGCCCCAAATCGCTTTGGTTTTACGCCCAATTTTGTCCTAAACAAATCACCGAATTATGGACAAATTGGTTTTAACGACTTACGACCGGGCAGAGCTGGAAAACATCGTTTTAGATTGTCTCAAAGCGTACCACAAGCACAACCCGCAACCGCAACCCGCGCCACCAACGCCACCGGATGACCCGGAGCGATTGATAAGCAAAAAGGAAGCCGCCCGGCTGTTGGGCTGTAGTCAATCCACTATTGACAATTACCGCCGGGCCGGAGTGCTGGAGGCTGTAAAGCTAGGTAAGGCGGTACGCTTCCGCCGGGGGGACGTGCTGGCAGTTGCTCAACCTAAAAACGCGGGATAATGAGCCACAAAAACCCACAAAAAAAGGGCAACGCCCCGGAGGCTTCGCCCTATCAAAATGCTACGAATATGGACTATAAAGATACGACTTCCCCAGCCGGGAACATAACGCTAGAGGATTTAAACGCGGACTTTGACGCGCACACCTCCGACAAACCAAAGAAGCCCAGGAAGCGGGCAGGTAAACCCGCCTTCCCGTTGGACGTATTACCCCCGTCCCTAAAGCTATTTATTGAGGAAGCGCAAAAAGTCTACGGAGTGCACCCGGATTTTATGGGGCCTGCTATATTGTACGCCGCCGCTGTAGCTGTAGGCAAAACCTATGTACTTGAAATGAAGCGGGAGTATTACGAACCTGCTATGTTTTGGTTTGCATTTATCGCCAATTCAGGTACAAACAAAAGCGGAGCGTTAAAACAAGCTTTCCGCCCCATATCCAAATGGCAAAAAGAGACGTACGAAAAGTACCTACGGGAGAAAAGCGAATACGATGCAATTAAAGACACCCCAAAAAAGGAGCGGGTAAAAGAACCGGGGCCAAAACCCGTTTGGGAACAACGTTTTACCGGAGACGCTACACCCGAAGCGTTAGGGGTAATGATGCTAAACAACCGGGCCGGAATATCTATCAAAAAAGATGAGCTAAAGGGCTGGATTGACAATTTCGACCGCTACAGCAAGGGATCAGAGCAGGAAGAGAAATTGGAAATTTGGAGTTTTGGGGACTACATAGTAAACAGGTTGGGCCGGGAGCCTATACACGTTCACAATGCCTTTATGTGTGTTGCCGGGACAATTCAGGAAAGCGTATTGGAGGGCATGGGCAAAGAAGGGAGGAACGAAAACGGATTTATACCCCGCTTTTTGTTCTCATGGCCTGACATTCAGGAAATGCCCAAATGGAATGACATAGAGATGCCGGAGGGGTTGACAGATCAATACGAGCAAGGTATAAACAACTTACTGCACCTAGAGTATGAGGCGGATAAAATGCTAAATATTGTCAGGTTTACCACCGAAGCAAAACAACGGTATCAAAAATACGTGAATGACTATTTAGCGCCACTGTATAACGAGACAGGGGAGGAACGTTTACAGGAAGTCTATTCTAAATTCAGAGTGCACGCCGCCCGTCTCGCTTTAATCCTGCAAATGTTGTGGCACGCTTTTGAAGATAGCCCACGGGATAAAGTAGAGCTGGAGACAATGGAGCGGGCAGTCAAACTAGCGGGGTTTTTTCAAAGTCAAGCGGAACGGGTTTACAAGCGGATAAATGAGGCTTCGCCCGTTGACAGGCTGACGGATTACAAACGGAAGATTTACGAGGCATTACCGGAAGAGTTTGATAAAGCGGACGGGGTAAAAATCGCAGATCAAAACGGCATGGCAAAACGGACGTTTGGGCTATTCCTAGCAGAGCACACCCAACCCGCCCCCGGTAAGCCCAAATTGTTTGAACAACCCAAAAAGCGGGGCAACTACTTTAAAATCTATTAACCACCCCTTTGCATTTATGGCATTTATTGCATTATAGCCCAAAACGCCCGCCAATAAAGGGTTTTGTAGTGCAAAGATAATGCAAGTTAGTGCACTTAGTGCAATTCGATGCACTACAGCCAAATGCAGGGTTTTGCATTAAGTGCACTATGTTGCACTAAGTTTGCACTAGGTTGGTACTGACAATCAGTTATTTACGCCTTTAATGCAATAAATGCAGTAAATGCAAGCCCCTATAAACTCAAAAAAATATGACCACCACAACTATACACAAATTTGTTTTAGAACCATACCGGGGAAGGCGGAGCCGTCACACTTGCCCCGGATGCAATAAGCCGCACGAATTGACCCGGTATATTGATACGGAGACCGGGGAATATTTAGCGCCCCATGTTGGTAAATGCAACCGCCTG
Organism: uncultured Phaeodactylibacter sp.; assembly: GCA_913057245.1. GTDB lineage: Bacteria > Bacteroidota > Bacteroidia > Chitinophagales > Saprospiraceae > Phaeodactylibacter. The sequence goes on along the minus strand of CAJXNH010000033.1, from coordinate 35,607 downwards.
AATAAATGCGCCTACCATTACAAGCCTAAACATTACTTCCGGGACAACCCCCAACTAAATGACCGGGACAACTGGAGGGAGAGCGAAGCGCACAAAATGACATATACCCCGCCTACACCTCCGCCACCGCCCCCGGTTGACTACCTGCCCCGCGAACTGGCAATAAAGAGCCTAACCGCATTTGATAAAAACAACTTCCTCCGCTACCTAGTCAAGTTATTTGGGGATGACAAAGCCCGGCAATTAGCAGAGCGGTATAAACTAGGTACATCAAAGCACTGGAGATACGCCGGAGGGTACGCGGTTGTATTTTGGCAGATTGACCGGGCCGGGAATGTGAGGCAAGCTAAAGTAATGCCATACAACCCGGAGACAGGCAAGCGCATAAAGGAGCCGGACGGGCTGGAGATATTTAGAAAAGGGAGATACCAACCCCAGCCGGAAAACCAAAAACCGGGCGCATACTTCGCAGGTAAACAGCTATTGAAAAATCGGGATGCCAATTTAGTGCAATGCTTTTTTGGTGAACACTTACTAAGCGCCGCCCCTTCCGCCCCGGTTGCGATTGTAGAGAGCGAGAAAACCGCCGTAATAATGGCAGGCATTAACCCCAAACCCATTTGGATAGCCACAGGCGGAGCATACGGCGCACGCTGGACAGATAGGCAAGTATTTGAAGCTTTGGAAGGTAGGCGGGTTGTATTATACCCAGACTTAGGGATGACTAACGAATGGGAGGAAAAGGCAAAAATCCTAAATACAGTGTGCCGGGCTTCCGTCTCAACTCTATTGGAAGACAACGCCCCGGAAGATGACCGCCGGGCAGGGTATGACATAGCCGACTATTTTATAAAGCAGATCACCCGGACGGATGCCGCCCCGGAGCTACAGGAAGCCCCACAGGCGGAGCCAACGCCACCACCGGAGCAGCAACCCGCCCCACAGGCGGAGCCGCCCACAGAGCCGGAGCCGTTGGCGGTAATGGCAGCGGATAACCCGGCGGTATTTGAATTGGTAGAGCTTATGGAATTGGAGGCAACCGCATTTAAGACTAAAGACAGATACCAACGGGAAGCCAAAAAAAATGTACTAACCCCATATCAGGTACAGCAACACGCGGACAGACTGGAGGCGGAATTTTCAAAACTAGAGCTACAAACAGAGCCGCTACAGATAAACGAAATGACAATACCCAACCCTCAGCGGTTTGTAAACAACTCATTAGAAAAACTCCGCCTAGACAACATCAACGGAGTGCACGCCGAAGGGATAATAAATAGGCTGGACAGGGTGCTATCATTCCTTTGTGATAATCAGTTAAACCAATAAACCAAAGACCATGACAGATAAAGAGACAATAGCAATTTTCCGCCCCGTACCTATCGAAGTGGAAGGGCTGACAGACCAACGCGATTTTGGCGAGCTATCATTTAGCGTGCCGTTATCTACGGAGATAAAGGAAGGCGATATACTACAGCACAACGGGCAGCGGTATAAAGTTGAGCAACTAAGGGCAGACCATTGTAAAGGCTTCCTAGTTGTTTGGGCTTATTCACTAGATTAAAATTTGCAGACCCCACACACTTTTTAAGCAAGCTAAATTTTATTCAAATGATTACAATTTTTAAACGCGAGGACTGGACACTATTCCAGACCCGGGAAGGGCTTGCCCAAAAGGCAGGCACACCCCCGGCGGAGCTTGTTAGCGTAATGATAAAGGAGTTAGTAGATAATGCGTTAGACGCGGGGGCAAATGCTCAATTAGAGTACGACCAAACCGGGTTTACCGTAATTGATGACGGGCAAGGCATACCCGGCACAGATCAGGAGTTAAAGGAGCTGTTTAGCATAAACCGCCCGTTATCTTCCTCAAAGATCGTACGCAAGCCCAGCCGGGGAGCATTAGGCAACGGCTTGCGGGTTGTAGCGGGTGCAATGTGGGTTTATAGTGCTCGAATCACAGTAGAGACCAAAGGCAGGGGGCTAACACTCCAGGCAGGGGAAAATGGCAAAGCCCGGATAATTGACCGGGCAGAGCTAGAGCAAGGGCAGCAAGGCACACGAGTAACGGTAATTGGCGTACCAATAGAGCACACGGACGTAATACCGGGGTTAAATGCAATTGAGCTAAACCACGGCACAACCTACGGCGGTAAAACGTCCCTATATTGGTATAATACAGACAGTTTCCACGCCCTACTAAAGAGCGTGCCGGAAGGGGTAACGCTGCACAAATTTCTATCTTCCAACTTTGACGGGTGCACAGGCACAACGGCGGGCCATATTACAGCCGATTACCACGGGAGGGATGCCAACACCCTAAGCCCAGCCGAAGCGGATAACGTCCTACAATTGGGCAGGGAGCACACCAAGCAAGTAACCGAACGGCGGATAGGTAAAATAGGTCAATTACCGGGGCAGATCGCCTACAGCAAAAGCAAAGGGGTTTACACCGGGCAGGGGGTTAAAGGAGACACCCCGGAGGAACTGCCCTATATTGTTGAAGTGTGGGCCATGTCGCAGTATGAGCGCAATATTTTAGCAGTCAATAAAACGCCCGTTATCGGAGATTGGAATTTTCACTACGGGGAAAAGGAGTTTACCGCATGGGGTTGCAGTATGTTTTTTGAGATAAAGAAGCGGTTTAAAGGCAAGCCGAAGCCCGCTATTTGGGTAAACGTGACCACCCCGCACATGAAGATAACCACGGACGGCAAAGAACCGGATTTAGAGCCAATGCAAAGCGAGATAAAGGCAGGTATTGAGCAGGTAATAAAAGCCGCCCACCGGGAAGCCAACAAAGCGAAGCCCGCCAAACGGTCACAACGGGAGATTATTACGGCCGAAGTTGATAACGCCGTTTTCAAGATCAGCAAAGGCGGGGCCATAAATTACACCTTGCGGCAACTGTTCTACAATATCCGCCCGGCGGTACTGGAGGAACTGGAGAGGAATTTAGACTACAATTATTTTTGCCAAGTAATAACCGATATTGAAGGCGAACGCGGGGAAGACCTGCCCAATATGTTGAGGGATGACCGGGGGGTATTTTTGCACCCCCATGACGGGCAGGAAACGCCGTTAGGAACCGCAGCAATAGAAAAGTACAGCCGCCCGGAATATCAGTTTAACAAGGTACTCTATATTGAAAAGCGGGGGTTATTCCAGATACTCAAAGAACAGCAAATACCCCAACGCTATGACCTTGCGTTAATGAGCGCCGCCGGGTATGCCAACCGGGCCGCCCGTGACCTTATTGATATGTTAGGGGAGAGCGGGGAGCCAATACAGTTTTTTTGTGTCCATGACGCGGACGCAAGCGGAACAATGATTTACCAAACCCTAACCGAAGCAACAAAGGCACGCGGGGCAAGGCAGGTGCAAATAATAGACTTTGGGCTACACCCAGCCGAAGCCCTAGAAATGGGGCTACAGGTAGAAAAACCGGGGTTATCAAAAACGCAAGCCGTTGCACAGTCTTACCACGAATGGGCGGACTGGCTACAATCCAACCGGGTTGAGTTGGACGCAATGCCGCCCGAATTATTTATAGACTGGATAGAGGATAAACTAAGCGAATACCATACCGGGAAGCTAATACCCCCGGCGGATTATTTGAAAGGGTACGCGGAGAGCAATTTAGCGGGCTTCCTCCGGGAAGAGATAGCGGAACAGATCAAAAGGGAATTGCAGATAGATGACCGCATAGAGGAAAGGTTTAATGAGCTACACCCGGAGCACCTAGAGCGGTTAGATATTAGCGTATTAGCACAAAGCATAGGGCAGGCACTAGAGACAGACCCCGCCGCACATTGGGAGACTAAAGCGGAACAGGTATTAAAAAGTATTGTAGAGCTGGAGCAATAACCGGGGGTACTTCCGCCCCTTCCGCCTTCCTGGATAGCATCGTTGCCGCCACGCTTCGCAAGTGCTGCCTGAATAAAGGGCAAGGGGGGTAAAGCCCAGATCAGAGCCGGGCCGCTTCGCATCGCCGCCCACACTACAGCGGAGAGCGTGCAAAATTAGATAAGGGGGGTATTTAGGTACTATATTAACCGGATCCGCAGCTGTAAAGCGTTAATTTAGTACCACCTGTAAAAGCAGGATGACAACAATCTAGCAATCGGAAAGCGCTTTCCGATTACTAAGCATATAGAGCAGTCGGCCAGCGCTGGCCCACTGCTAAGGGGAGTGCCAAAGTAAGGCAATACATTGAGCAATTCCGCCCCGGGGCGGAATTGCTAACGGAAACCCAAGCACCTGTAAAAGCAGGCAATCAACAGGTAAAACCGTATCAATCTATAAAACCACAATACCATGAAAGCAAAAAGAGACAAAAGCGGTAAATTCAAACCCGGCACGTCAGGCAACCCTAAAGGCAGACCGAAGGGAGCAGGCAATAAGGGAGTGCAAATTTTGCGGGATAAGGTCAAAGACTTGTTAGAAGATAACTTTGATACCATAGCGGATGACCTGAAGGCACTAGAGCCTAAAGACCGTGTGAGCGCCTACATTAAGTTAATGGACTTTGCACTACCTAAGCTCAAAGCAATTGAGGCAAAAATTGACGGGGATATAATGGCAGTGCAACCGCCTACGATCGTAATAGGCGACAATTTGCCGGACTGGATGAATGAGGGAGACGATTAGAGCCGGGAGACTTTTTTTACCTTTGGAGATATTACCGCCGTTGGGATAGTAAAAACATCAACACTTTTTGCCGTTACCCCAACGGCTTTTTTGTGCCACGGAGTAAAAACGACAACCTATTCGACAACTGACAAAAAATTACCCGCTGTAAGTTACTGACCTACAGCGGGTTTGCATAAACGTTAGTCGGGATGAGAGGATTCGAACCTCCGGCCTCACGCCCCCCAGACGTGCACTCTAACCGGGCTGAGCTACATCCCGCTCTATAACGAATCCCGGAAGCGGACAGCCTCTTGAAGACGCCCTTTCTTTTCCGGGAACGCAAATATAAGCAACCCCGGCATCCGGTGCAATAATTTAAGCAAAAGAAAATTTCAAAGTACCTGCCCGTGCTTTGAACACCGGCTTTGATTTTTGCATTACTCTGACATGCGGCCAAGAAAATGTAATTTTAGGTTTTTAACAATTCAATCTATCCACATTATGAGCATGAAGCATTTACTATTTGCCCTGGTCTTTGGCTTCGCCTTTGCAAGTTGCGGGGGTGCCGGTACGGATTCAGGTGAGGCTGGTTCAGCTGCTGACTCCACAGCTACGGAAGAAACCGTGACGGAGGAAGAACCAAAAGAAGACAAATCCACCCGCAAAAGCCCGCCCCGCACTGCGGAAGGCGAAATTGGCTCTGCTACCGTAACAGTCAGCTATGGCAGTCCGTCGGTACGTGGCCGTACCATTTTTGGCGACCTCATACCTTACGGCAACATCTGGCGTACCGGTGCCAATGAGGCGACTACCATCACCGTGAGCGAGGAGGTTATGGTGGAAGGCGAGGCGCTGCCTGCCGGTACTTATGCGTTGTTTACCATTCCCGGCGAGGACGCCTGGACGGTTATCTTCAATAAGGAAGCGGAGCAGTGGGGTGCCTACGACTATGACGAAAGCATGGATGCCCTCCGGGTTGAGGTCGCACCGGAAGCCCTGGAAGAAAATGCAGAGATGCTGGAATTTGAAGTGGGCAGCGATAGGGTCACCATGCGGTGGGCAGATGTGGCTGTGCCTTTCAAAGTTTCTACTGTAGAGTAAATCCGATCCTGGGTGCTTTCTCCGGAAAGCCCCAGTACTTCCCAACTTTCCCATTATGGCCTACCTGAAACCCTTCCTGCTTGCTGCAGCTGCCTTTACCGCCCTGGACTTACTATGGCTGGGGGTGGTGGCACGGGGTATTTATGCCCGCTATCTTGGGCAGCATATGCGGCCCTCTACTGATTGGGTGGCTGCGATCCTCTTCTATATTATTTTCCTGTCTGGAATCATCTATTTCGTCGTGCAGCCGGGCACCAATAATTCCGGAACGGCGGTCCTCCTCCGCGGGGCTTTTTTCGGAATGGTGGCTTACAGTACCTATGAGCTGACCAACCGGGCGGTCCTGCAAGACTGGCCCTGGCCGATTGTACTGATTGATATTGCCTGGGGGACGGTGCTTTGTGCCCTCGTAGGGTGGTTCAGCTGGTACTTTTCTCAAAATACGGCATAGGTCAGCCCGGCAAACAGGGCCGCAATCAGGGTGCTCCAAAAGTTGACAGTGTGGTTATTAAGCACGCCCCGCCTCTGAAGGGTCGCCCCCAGCAAGCTATCCGACCAATTTCCTACTATACCGGCCAGAGCAACAATAAGCGCCAGTGGCCAAGACTGCATCCCCAAGCCAACAGGCAGGGCGATCAGCATGGCACCGCCCAGCCCAAACAGCGTACCTTCCCGGCTAATCATACCATCTGCGCCTCCGGGGCCGGATTGCCAGGTCAGAATGTTCCGGTAGCTTCGGCCATATAGCGTTCCCAGTTCGGAGGAGAGCGTATCTGAAGTGGCACTGCTGATGGCTGCAGCCATCATTGGATACGCTAAGGGGACCGTCAAGTCCATACCCCAGGCCATCCCACCCAATACCGCTGCCACCCCACCATTGGCTGCAGCATTCACCCAGCTGCGTCGGCCTCCGGCTTCCTGCGCAACGCCCATCGCTTCCTTTCTCGACCGTTGCCACCGCGTAGCCAGCGACCCAGATATAAAAAACAGCCCCAAAAGCCCAATACCAAGCCAACGCCCCCCGAGGTAAATGCCGGTTGCAATCAAGGCCCCTGCCAGCCCTCCGCTCCAGCTGATCGCTTTGGCCCGGATGCTAAGCAGTACCGCTACCGCCAAAAGAACCGGAAATCCCCAGCCCGCATAAGGCTCTACTTCAATCCCGATAAAACTCATTTCGAAAAATTTGACACGCTCGGTATTTTATTGTAAGATTACATAAACAAACAAAATAATTATGAAACTATATCCACCAATTACCGACTATATGGCGACCAAGCTCGTCACCTTCCTCCCCGATATGGATATCCGGGAAGCTATCGATATCCTTCTGAAAAAGAAAATCTCGGGCGCTCCGGTTTTAGATGCCAGCGGGCAACTCATCGGCATGCTCTCGGAGGCTGATTGCCTGCGCATTCTTATCGAAGGCCCCTACAATCATGAACCTTCCTCCGCCAAGATCAAAGTAGGGGATTATATGTCGGGGCGGGTAAAGCACATCGAATCCTCGAAAACCATCCTTGATGCGGCCTATGAATTCGTGCACAGCGGTTACAAACGGCTGCCAGTGCTCGAAGAAGGCCGCCTTGTGGGGCAAGTCAGCCGGGTAGATATTCTCCGGGCTATTCAGAAAATGACACCAGCTGTCAAGCATATCCCTGACAGCTGGCGTGGCCGCGAGCCGGCAATGCCGACCTACAAGCAGACCTTCTATGGTAAGAATTCTTAATTAAGCAATCTGCGGCATCGACTGTCCGGTGCCCAAGCTGCGCAGCATATTCCAGTGGATGCGCAAAGCGGAACGGAAAGACGGAAGCGTATGGTAAGGGAAATTGTATTCCTGGGCAGTTTCCTGCACTATTTTGGAAATACGGCGGTAATGGATGTGGCAGACATTTGGGAACAAATGGTGCTCTACCTGATAGTTCAAACCGCCCACAAACCAGGATAGAATGCGGTTGTTGGGTGCATAGTTCGTGGTGGTCATCAGCTGATGTACCGCCCAGTTGTGCCCCAGGTTACCCTCTTCGTCTGTTGTCGGGAAAACTGCGGCTTCCATCACGTGTGCCGTTTGGAAAACACACCCGAGCAGGAAACCGAGCGCAAAGTGCATAATGGCAAAACCAATAACCGTAATCCACCAGCTCGCCGGAGAGAACACCAACGGGATAACCAGCAGGTAGATGTAGTAAACCACCTTCACGAAAATCAACTCCGCAAATACTTTAGGGAAGGACATATCGTGCTGTTCCAGCAGACCAGAACGGTGATAGCGCACCAACTGCTTGAAGTCTTTGGTGGTGATCCACATGTGCGTCATCAGGCTGTAGAGGAACCAGGCATAGAGGTGCTGGAATTTATGGAACCAAAGGCGCTCCTGTTCCGGAGAGAACCGAAGCAGTTTGCCGGCGTCGATGTCCTCATCCATACCATGCACATTTGTAAAGGAATGATGTAGGGTATTGTGCTGAATCTTCCAGTTGGGCGCGAAACCGCCAATCAGGTTGATCACCCAGCCCAGTACGCCGTTGACGTATTTATTGCGGCTGTAAGCGCCGTGGTTGGCGTCGTGCATTACGGAGAAACCGATGCCAGCGGTAACGATACCGAGCGCCGTCCAGGCCAGAAGTACCAGCCAGGCGTTGGTCACAAAACCACCGACGATAGCGCCATAGAGCAATGCGTAAGTGCCCACGAGTACTACGGTCTTGGTCACCATCGCTGCATTAGCATACTTGGAAATATTGTTTTCCTGGAAATAGTCGTTAACCCGCTTTCGGAGGGCCATAGCAAATTCCCGTTGCCCCTTGTCGCGGCTGAATCGAATGTCTTGAATGTTCATCTTGGAAAAAATTAGCGTAGAGGAGAAAGTATTCGTTTGATGATTCTGACCGGTCTTGGACCGACATGTTTGTTTATAGCTTGGATAAAGGTAATCAATCCTGATGCCCGGTTGTGCATGACTACCGAAAAAATGACACCGGAATTACTAAATGGAAATAGCTGAACAAACCGCAAAAGGCTTCTTCAGCTATTAACCGAGGCTGTAAATCTGGAGGCGTACCGGCATGCGTCATACCATTTCTGCCGGGTCCTTTTCGGTTTCTTCTTCGGAAGGGGCGTTGACATTATCGGCTTTGCCTTTCTTTTTGGTGAACGCCACCAGCAGAATCCAAGCCGGAATCACAATCAGGGACACCACCATTGCAAGGAAGGCAACTTTGGCAGCAAAGAGGTCTAACAGGAACATTGGTTTACATTTTTGTGAGTAAGTGAGGCAGCCTGCCCCTTTTTCACATCAATGATACGGCAGTTCCCAAACCCATATAATGATCTTTGTCACCCTATGCCATGAAAAACATTAGGCTTTTTACGGCACCTAAGCCTCATCTTCCGGCTCGGCAGCATCTTTTTCCCCTTTCCGGCGGTAGTAAGCAACAATTGCCCACACCGGAACCACAACTGTCAGAAACAGCAGCAATAAAAAGATGGCCTTCGCCCGTATGATTTCAAGAAGGATCATTGGATTAAAATTAAGTGAACAACGATACCTTCAATATGCAGGTCAATAGTATTTCTATTGCTGACAGACCACAGCCTTGCAGGGTGCGATTTGTCATTACTTTTGTTGAGCAGCCTTCACCCGGTTAAGGAAAAGCCGTGCCGAGCCAACATCCACCGCCTGTATCTCGTAGGTGTTGCCATCGTCCATTTTGGTAATCAGCTCCTTGCTCTTCATTCCGCCCAGAGCATCCATGAACTCAGGGTTATTGGACGTGATGCTCATAATGCCCTGCTTGAAGCCAAAGAAGTAGAACAGTTCGCTCGGCGACTTGATGTACAAGTACAGACGGTCATCTTCATTGCTTGGCATTTTATACTCTACGTAAGCTTCCAGCATCTTATTGAGCGGCTCACCGGCTACGGAAACGACCCCTATTTTGTCCTCTTTGGATACAAAGGACTGATATTCCGCATCCCACTTCATCGGAATTTTAGAGAACAGGAAGGTGTAGGGATTGATCTTTTTCGGTATATCGAGGATACCATTACCCAGAGTGGCCAGTGCTTCCCTCGCTTCCGTCCCTTCCGGAAGCAGGTTCATCAATGCCTCCCGGTAAAAGTCCAGCTCTGTAAGGTAAACGATAGGCTTGGCATCAAAACTCATGGACTCAATATCATTCATCATGATTCTCAGGAGCTTATCCGGTACGATTAACTGCACGCCCGACATAAACTCCGCATCGATTTCATACCGCTGCACCCCTTCTTCCTGCTGCCCGAGCGATGGTATGAGCGACATGGTATCCGAGATGATCAGCTCATCCGGATTGACCACTTCCTCATACCGGGACTCCATCACCCCGGAGGCATCGATGCTCACGTAGTTGAGCCCAGTGCCCAGGTTGAATTTCCCTTTGCCCTCCAGCTTACCAGAGCCATTCCAGAAGGTCAGCTGATTCCCGCGTATGCCATTGGTTTGGATGCGAATGGAGTCCCCAAAAATGAAATAATCCTTATCCCGGTTGTATTTGAATATCCCCTTTACCGGCAGAATTTGCCGGTCCTTGCGGAAGAAAAGGGGCATCATAACCCTCGGGTAGATCTCAGCTGTTTCTTTACTCAGGAAGAAGCCAGTTGCCAGGGGCTCCCCTTCCAGGTTTTTGGGCTCATCGAAGCTAATGGCAAGGTCATTCTTATCCGCTTCACTTTGCACCGTAAACCAATAGCGATAGGGCAGGCGCTCCGCATCCAGGCGGGCAAAACCGTCAAAACTCAGGTTTTTGGTTTCCGCCCTCAGCCCGATTTCGCCCTGGAACTCGGTCCGCTGATCAATATAAAACTCATCTTCTTCCGTTACTTCTCCTTTACCTACCGTCACCACCGGGCGCTCGTCGTAGGGCCCTTTGCCCAGCGGCTGGCCCACAATATTCTCAAATTCAATTTCCTGTTCCCTGTCCCCTACATTATACTCGTAGAAGCCTGAAGCCTGATAAAACCTGCGGCCTTTGACATCTACCGTTGCCCGCTTGATCACGTGGTTTTGGTTGAGGGTGTCGGCTATAATTTTGGCATTCTCCAGTGTTGTCATTTCTCCGTCCTGCCCAATTTTCACGAAATTGCTATCTGGATAAACAAAGGCATCGGCGGCAATCAGGTAAGGCACGCCGCTCACACTCAGCTCATCGGTTTTGAGATCGTAGAAAGCTTCTCCCCCTTCAAAATTCAGAGAGTCCTTGCCGGGATGGGTGGACGTAAACTTGCCAGGCGATCCTTCTTCGGCCTTAAAGGTGATGCTCTCATCCGCCATATCCCAGGTAAACTCATTGATGGAGGTCTTGTATTGAATAGCCGGCAGCTTGGTTTCCAAAAACGCCTGATTGGCTTTGAAGGTGGCCAGTTGCTCTTCAAAGTCGACATCACTTTGTACGTTTGTGGTTTCCAGCGCAATATCGTCCAGGTCCTGTGTTTTGATCTTTACGGCTGTAGTATCCGCAGTTGAGCTAAAGGCTCCGAAAGAGAACAGCCTGGAGACCATCATTGCCGTTTCCCAGTCGAAGACACCATCGCCTTTCAGACCGCCCGGTGTCAGGATGAGCGTACCATCCAGGGTATGGACTTCTTCCGGAAACAGCTTAAAGGCTTCTTCGTCCGAGCGGATATACATGCTATCCTGATAAGGCCGCCAGTCAATTTTCACATCAATACCGCGTACTTGCGGCACTTCCAGCCCTTCCTCCCTTGATTCTTCCAGGTTAAACTCTTCGGCACTCGCCAGCATCTGCTTCGGCATCCAAATTATATCTTCCGAGTCGATGGAAGCGCCCAGGTAAGTGAGGTTCCCTTTGCCCAGCAGGCCGGAATTGCTCAATGCCAGTTCTCCTTTGTACAAACCCCGCTCCAGGTAGGCGGTGTAGCCTTCCCCTTCTGTTTCGTGGACAAAGCCCAGGGATTCGTCCTCCTGAAGGCTGACGGTCTCCTCAAAGGGAGGGAAAATGCCCGCCGGGTACAGCGTGCCTTCAAACTGCACATCCTCACGGGTATAAAAATCGAGGTGGTTGAAGCTAAACGGATTGACCTCAAAGTAAAAGGAGTCGCGGGTGTAGGCCCGTTTCTGAGCCGAAGGATAGTCGTAGAAAATGTAGGAATAATCTTTACTCTGCAACGAAGGGAACATAGGGATGTCTTCCTTGCCGGATTTATTGGAAGGGGCATCAATCAGCAGTACTCCGGTCAGGTGCTCCAGTCGTGAGCCGATAGACAGCGCTTCGGGCTCGCCACTCTTCATTAACTTACCAGTGGGTACGAACAGGTCGAAAAACCGAACGGAGTCCAGGTCTATTTGGAAAGGCTCATATTTAAAGTGGAAGTCTTTACCCTCCAGGGTCGTCAGGCCGGCAAAAAGCACTCCGTCGAAATCAATATTCCGGTTATCCTGCACCACCAGGTGATCGCCTTCGGGCTTCAGGGCGACGCGCTGCTTGGCACTCAGTTCTACGATATCCACTCCCCGGACATCAATGCTATTGTTCGACAGATTCATGACCGCATTCGTGCTATCCGTGGTGGACCGAATGCGGAGCACATCGTAGTCGATCAAATCGCGGTAAGCATCTGCATACAAAAACACCTTGTCTTTCACCTCCACAATTTCTTCCTCAGGGTAGTAGTTGATGAAGCCCCGGGCCACCATATCGTAGAGCAGGCTTTTAATGTTTTCAATACCGAATTTAGGGTTGAGGCGTTGAGCCACGTCAGCCGCCGGAAGTGTCTTTACCCCCCCGTTGTTATCGTACATCACTTTAAGAATGGCGATCGGGTTCACTGAAGCAATACTCTGCAGCTGCCGGTAATCCTGTTCTGTAAAATAATTCAGGGATTCAAAGACCACATCCTCCTTACGCTGATAGGGCAGCTTGCCCCGCCCGATAGCAATAGAGTCGCCGTTGAGGTAAGCCGTCATCGTATTGGCGTAAAAATTGAAACCGTGCAGTGAGCTGTAGAAAGGGTTCTGATCTGCGGCACTTTCACCCCGGGAGAGCGTCATTTCCCGCTCTTTGATTTCAAACCGGACATCGACAGAAGGGTGGTAAATGGAGTCCTTGCCAAAATACAGCACGCCCTCTACTCCACTGCCGGCGATGCGGTCCTCCCGCCGGATGGTGAAGAGTTCTGAAGCGCCCCGGAATGATGCGGTGCTGTTTGCATCCCGTATATTAATTTTGGCCGGCTGCTTTTTGTTGCCAAAGCCATAAACGGTGGTACCATGCAGGCGGAAATACCCTTCAAAAGCAATGCCTTCACCGATATTGCTGACTTCCAGGCGCTCGGTAGATTCGAACCTTGGGAATGACCCTTCCACGGCATCGCTGCTCGATACGAGTTTGTCACTAAAAGTGCCCGCTACTGCTTTGTTCCCAAAATATACCGGGTAGTGCATTTTAGCGTCTTCCACAGTATACAAGCTCTTGATCGCCTCAAACTCATAGTCGCCTAATTCTGCAAATACCCCTTTTGGCAGGCCGTGCCGCTCCCAGGTGACCCGGCCACCGGTGCCCCGCCACATGCGCTCTACCGGTTCAAAAGTACCTGAGGTCTGGTAAATGAATATGGAATCGGAGCGACGCTGCGCCATAAGGTCCAGCCCTTCAAAAACGACCACAGGCTGCTCCGCTTCGTATTTGAAGGAAAAGTCATCTGTGTAGGCATACCAGGAAGTACCACCGGAATCAGAATAGCGTAACGCCCGGCGCTCGAAAAACTGAGTGGAGAACTCCAGAAAATCATCGAAGGGGCGCAGCCGCCGGTTTTCAATGCCCGCCAGCATCTGGTCCATCACGCTGTGCCATTCCTGGAAAACCCGCACGGGATCTTTGGTGTTTTTCACCTTGGTCAGGGCGCGCAGGTAATTTTGAAAGTAGGGCCCGGCAGTCATTCGCTGCTCCAGCATAGCGTTGCCGGTTTTTAGAATTTGCTGGACTTCCTCCTCGGTAAACTGCCCGCTGGTGAAGACATCGGCAAATTCCTTGTAGGCTTCCTCCAGCACTTCCCGCTTGCTGCTGGTCATATACTCCTCCAACTGCCGGATGAACTCGGCGTGGTCTTCTGAGAACCGCTCCAGTCGCTGAGCGTTTGAAAGGGTGGTCAGTAAAAAAAGAAAGGAAAGGACAAGCGTAAGGATTCTGGCCATGCTGAATTTATGCTATTGTTTTTCAAACAGCAGGCAGCACCAGTCGCCACGGTGCATCGTATTTTGGCATTTGAACCCAACCTGGGCAGCACGTTCGGTCACCATAGCTTCGTCTACCTGCAAAACCCCTGAGGCCAACAGTTGCCCGCCGGCGTTCAGGCGCTTATATAACGCCTCAAGGGAATTTAATATTACGTTTCTGTTAATGTTTGCCAAAATAATGTCGTAGGCACGCTCCGGCACCTTGGACAAGTCCCCGAAATAGGCTTTGAGGTGAGGCACACCATTGCGGCCGGCATTCTCAACAGTACTTTCGTATGCTGGTTTTTCAATGTCCACAGCATCGATCTCAGCCGCCCCCAACATCCCCGCCAGAATCGCCAGGATACCCGTCCCACAGCCATAGTCAAATACCGCTTTGCCTTCCCAGTTGAGCTTTTCCATTTGCGCCATCATCATGTAGGTGGTCTCGTGGTGGCCAGTGCCAAAAGCCATTTCCGGGTTGATCACAATTTCATAGCGGACCTCAGACAACCGCTCGTGGAAAGGCGCCCGTACCCCACAGAAGTGCTCCACCTGTATCGGCTGGAAATTGGATTCCCAAACCGCATTCCAGTTTTGATGCTTCACCAGCTCCCGCTTAAAGGTAAAAGACAGCTTCCCGGAAATATCACTTAGCCGCTGCTCAACCGCAAAGGCATCCGCATCTGCACGCAGATAAGCATGCAGCCCGTCTTGCGTTTCTTCAAAGGTATCGAAAGGTAATTCTCCCAGAAATGCCAATATAATCTCCCGGGACGGCGCATCAGCCGTGATGATGTAGCGATAGTAATCCATGTTCATTAATTTTTGAACCCGTCCTGCTCCGGCTTCCACCAACAGAAATAAGCCGACTACCAAACCAAAAAACCACAATACCAAAAAACCACAATACCAAAAAAAACCTAATACACCTCCCCCTTAGCCGCCCGCAGCGTATTCATCAGCAGCGATACCACGGTAAGCTGGCCAACGCCACCCGGCACGGGAGTAATCCAGGAAGCCTTTTCTGCTACCGCCTCGTAATCTACGTCTCCGCAGAGCCGGTAGCCTTTTTCACGCTCCGGCGCATCCACACGGTTGATACCGACATCGATGATTACCGCACCTTCCTTCACCATATCTGGTTTCACAAATTCCGGAATCCCGATCGCAGCCACCAGAATGTCTGCACGGCGGGTATGCTCCGCCAGGTCTTTGGTACGGGAATGGCAAAGCGTCACCGTAGCATTACCGGGGTAGCCCTTGCGGGAAAGCAGAATGCTCATGGGCGTGCCCACGATATTGCTGCGGCCCAGTACCACCACTTCCTTGCCTTCGGTAGGCAGCTCATATCGGCGGATCATCTCCAGGATACCGGCTGGTGTGGCAGGTAAATAGGAGGGCATACTTTGCGCCATACGCCCGAAATTGACCGGATGGAAACCGTCAACGTCTTTACGAGGGTCAATGGCGAGCGTTACCCGCTCCTCGTTGATGTGGCCCGGGAGAGGCAGCTGCACGATGAAGCCGTCCACAGCGTCATCCTCATTCAGGTTATGCACTACTTTGAGGACTTCCTCCTCTGAGGTGTCTGCAGGAAGGCGGACCAGGGAAGACTCAAAGCCTACTTTTTCGCAGGAGCGGACTTTATTTCGCACGTAAACCTGACTGGCGGGGTCTTCACCCACCAATACGGCGGCCAGGTGCGGCGCCCGGTTGCCGGCAGCTTTCAGCTTTTGGACTTCTTCTGCCAGTTCTGCACGGATTGTTTTGGCCAGGGCTCTTCCATCAAGTATCTGCATAGGGCTTATTTTTGCTGCAAAGGTAGGAATTAATCAATAGACTCCAGCCAATTCTACTGCGGCAAAGCGGACAACCTTGGTGCGGCTGAAGTGTTAGAAACAAAAACTGACGATCCACGCAAATATGAACTTCAAGGAACTTCAACAGCAGCTTGCCCAAACCGACACCAGCCTCATCGCAGTCTCCAAAACCAAACCCAATGAACAGATCATGGAATTGTACGATTTGGGGCAGCGTGACTTCGGTGAAAACCGGGTGCAGGAGATGGCTGACAAATACAATGCCCTCCCCAAAGACATCCGATGGCACTTCATTGGCCACCTGCAGACCAACAAAGTCAAGTACATGGCAGACTTTGTGCACCTGGTGCATTCCGTAGACCGACAGAAAGTCCTGAAGGAAATCAACAAGCGGGCCAAGCAGTCCGGCCGGGTGATCGATTGTCTGTTGCAATTCCACATCGCAGAGGAGGAAAGCAAATTTGGCTTTGACCTTCCGGAAGCTAAAGCCATGCTGGAAGGCCCTGCTTTTCAGAACTTTGAGCATGTGCGCATCTGCGGGGTCATGGGTATGGCGACCTTTACGGATGATCAGGAAAAAGTACGCAGAGAATTCCAGGCCCTGCACCGGATTTTTGACACGCTCCGGGAAGCGTATTTTTTTGAACAGCCCCACTTCAAGGAAATTTCTATGGGCATGTCGGGCGACTACCCGCTGGCTCAGGAAGAAGGCAGCACCATGGTCCGTATCGGCAGTTTGTTATTTGGCCCACGAAACTAAATGTCTCTGCTATGAGAATTACCATCATAGGCGCAGGCAATGTGGGCAGCCATCTGGCACTGACCCTTTATCAGGCCGGCTACAACGTCCTGCAGGTCTACAGCCGGCAGCTTGCAAAAGCCCATCCGGTAGCTGAACGTGTTGGCGCCACCCCCATTCATCAGCTAAGCGCGGTAAGCCCCGAAAGCGAACTGTGCCTGCTTGCGGTCAAAGACGATGCGATCGGGGCGGTGGCCCAGAACCTGTCTGCCTTTTTACCCAAAACCACTTTACTGGCTCATACCTCAGGAGCCACTCCTTCTACTGTCCTGTCTGATGCCTGGGCGAATTGGGGCGTATTCTATCCCCTTCAGACCCTTACCAAGGGACAGCCGGCTGATTTTACCCAAATTCCCATGTGCATTGACGGCGCTACCCCGGCCATTCAGCAGGGCCTGAAGGAAATCGCCGCCCGGATCAGCCATCAGGTGCACCTGGTCAACGATGAGCAGCGCGCCACCTTGCACCTGGCTGCGGTGTTTATCAACAACTTCACCAATGCCATGCTGCAAGCCAGCCACACCCTGACCGAGGACGCCCACCTGCCCCGCGACATCCTCACCCCCCTGCTGCAGGCTACCATTCAAAAAGGCACCCGGCAGGAGCCCCGGAAGGCTCAAACCGGCCCCGCCATACGCAGAGACCAGCAAACTATTGAGCGCCACCTGAGGCAACTGGCGAACCATCCTGAGCTTTCAACCGTCTATAAAGCCATTACTTCTTACATTCAAACTTTTTAAAGCATGCGCATCGCCGGCTATATCGAACATCCCACACTGAAAATCACCATTTTTCAGATGGACAACCGCTTCACCGTCAAGTTTGAAGACGGAAAACATGAACAGGCCTACAAGTTCCGCACGGGCGAGTACATCAACTCGGTCAATGACATCCGCCGGCTGGTAGATACGACCTTTATGGAAGAAGCAATGGCTGAAATGGGCCGCCTGCACCGCATTCATCAGGGCGCGCTGCAACGCCTGCAGCCCGAAGAAGCGGAAGACGAGTTTGACGATATTTTGTAAGCCGGAATTCGGACCAGTTATCCTGTACTATATCGACAAGGGTTTGCTTATCTTCAGCCCGGAACAAACCCTTCCACTTTATGTCCTATCATGCCCAAACCGGCCGAAGTGCTCCACTTGGTGCGACCGTTTACCCGGAAGGCACCAACTTCAGCATTTTTTCCAAGTATGCCTCTGCTGTTGAACTACTGTTGTTTGATGCTAAAGACCACAGCACGCCGCTTCAAATATTCCGCCTCGACCCGGAAACCCATAAGACCTTCTACTACTGGCACATCTTTGTGGAGGGGGTACAGGAGGGGCAACTGTACGGCTGGAAGGTTTATGGCCCCTATGCTCCGGAGATCGGTTATTATTTTGACGGGAACAAACTCCTGATCGACCCCTACGCAAGGGCGGTTGTAATGGATACCTACGAACGGGAGGCAGCACGTCACCCCGGGGACAACACCGCCAAAGCCATCAAGAGCGTAGTAGTGGCAGATGGCAGCTATGACTGGGAAGGCGACCGGCCGCTTAACCACCCTTATTCCCATTCCATCATTTACGAGTTGCACGTTGGAGGCTTCACCAAACACGAAAGCTCCGGCGTAGACGATCAACTGCGGGGGACTTACCGGGGGCTTATTGAAAAAATCCCTTATCTGAAAGCCCTGGGCATTAACTCCGTAGAACTCATGCCCGTACAGCAGTTTGACCCGGCGGACGTGCCCGATTCCAACCTGACCAACTACTGGGGCTACGCGCCCATTGCCCTCTTTGCGCCCCACACCGGTTATGCCAGCACGGATGACCCCATAGGTGCTGTCAATGAATTCCGGGATATGGTCAAAGCCTTGCACAGAGCCGGCATCGAAGTGATTCTGGACGTTGTCTTCAACCATACGGGTGAAGGAGGCGCTGACGGGCCTATCCTTTCCTTCAAAAGCATTGAAAACCGGGCCTACTACATGCTCGATGAGCATTACCATTACCGCAACTACTCCGGCACAGGAAACACCCTCAACGCCAACCACTCGGTGGTACGCCGCCTCATCCGTGACTGTCTGCGGTACTGGGTGGATGAGATGCATGTAGACGGTTTCCGCTTTGACCTCGCCTCCATTCTGTCCAGAGACGAAGCTGGCCGGCCAGTACAAAATCCGCCTATTCTATGGGAAATTGAGTCTGACCCGGTGCTGGCGCCTACCAAAATCATTGCTGAAGCCTGGGATGTGCAGCAGTACCAACTGGGCAACTTTGTTGGCGACAAATGGGCAGAGTGGAACGGCGCTTACCGCGACGACATCCGCCGCTTTCTGAAAGGCGATCAGGGTATGACCCGTATTGCAGCCTACCGTATCAATGCCAGCCTGGATTTGTTTGGAAAGCTACTGCGCGACCCCAACCGCAGTATTAACTTCATCACCTGCCACGATGGGTTTACGCTGAATGACCAGGTGTCTTACAATCAAAAGCACAACTGGGCCAACGGGGAAGACAACCGCGACGGGCACAACGACAACCACAGCTGGAATTGCGGAGCAGAAGGCCCGACCAAAGACCCGGTGATACGGAAACTCAGGGAGCGGCAGGTCAAAAACCACCTGACCCTGCTGCTGCTGAGCCAGGGGACGCCCATGTTGCTCATGGGGGACGAGGTCCGCCGTACTCAGCACGGCAATAATAACGCCTACTGCCAGGATAATGAGATCAGCTGGTTTGACTGGAGCGCAGTTGAGGAGCAGCAAGGTGTGCTGCGATTTACCAGGGCACTGATACAACTCAACCTGAATACACCTTTTTTTCAGGAGCAGTTTTACTGGAACAGCCCCGGGGCTCTGGGTGGCTCACGCTGTAAATTTGGCGGGGTACGCAACAACCATCCCGACTGGAGCCACCATTCTCACACCTTATCTTACACCCTGAAAAACAGCAACTACACCTACCGCATGCATGTGATGGTGAATGCCTATTGGGAGCACCT
Source organism: uncultured Phaeodactylibacter sp. (assembly GCA_913057245.1). Taxonomy (GTDB): domain Bacteria; phylum Bacteroidota; class Bacteroidia; order Chitinophagales; family Saprospiraceae; genus Phaeodactylibacter. Next base: position 16,052 of record CAJXNH010000033.1, on the reverse strand, counting down.
GAGTTTTCAGATACCGAAGCCCAAAGGCGGGCAGCCCTGGAGGCGTATCATCAATACTGCTGCAGACAGCCCGCAGGATATCGTGATTTTTGAGGAAGCGCCGGTCATACGTGGCGGCAGTGTCTATGTCAATGCCCGCTCAGTGGTGGTATTGGTAGACGGCCAGTAGTTAGCCAACATTCAGTCCGTTGATGGCTTCCACGGCACTCACCTCGGGGATTTTCCCGATCAGTGCCTGCTCGATGCCGGCCTTCATCGTCATCATAGACATGCTGCAGTTTTCGCAGGTGCCCAGCCATTTGATTTTGACAATATGGTCTTCCGTGACATCTACCACTTCCACATTGCCCCCATCGACGGCCAGGTGAGGCCGGACATCGTTGAGCGCCTCGTCGACGCGTTGTATCAGTTCTTGCTTTTTGGTATTCGACATGGCGCTTAATTATTCATTTTTACAATACGGGTTGGGTCTTTGGTTTCATTGCGGATGGCAATCTGACGGGCGGCATTCTTAGCCACCCGCTGCATGGCTTCTGTGGCATGGGGCACCTCCCGCAGGACAACCGGCTTGCCTTCGTCCCCGCCCTCGCGTATGCCCTGTACAATAGGTACCTGCCCCAGTAGAACAGAATTACTCTCCTTAGCCAGCCGCTTGCCACCACCTTCCCCAAAGAGGTAGTACTTATTGTCAGGTAGTTCAGCCGGCGTAAACCAGGACATATTCTCCACGACGCCCAGAATCGGTACATTGACCGAAGGCAGGAGGAACATATTCATGGCTTTAATGGCATCAGCGATGGCCACTTCCTGTGGCGTGGTCACCATGATGGCGCCCGTCACAGGAACGGTTTGCACCAGACTGAGCTGAATATCACCGGTGCCGGGCGGCAGATCAACGATGAGGTAGTCCAGGGGCGGCCAGACCGTGTCGTTAAAAAACTGCTTGATGATGCCCGACAGTCTGGGGCCACGCAGCACCACCGCCTGCTCTGGTTCAATAATAAACCCAATGGACATTACCGGCATGCCATAAGCTTCCAACGGCATAATCTTGGGCTGATCGTAAATTTGCTTCACCTGTGGCCGCTGCCCCTGCAAACCAAGCATGGTTGGAATGGAAGGACCATAGAGGTCGGCATCGATCAGGCCCACCTTGGCACCGAGCTGTTTGAGCCCCAGTGCCAGGTTAACGGAGATGGTAGATTTGCCTACGCCACCTTTGCCGGAACCCACTGCGATGATATTCTTAATATGGCTGACCGGGCTGTTGGATTGCTGTTTTACGCCGGGGGCAGCGCTGATCATGTGGACATTCACGTTGGCCTCCGGGTACACTTCCTGCACGGCTTGCATGCATGCAAAATTCATATCTGATTTATTCCTGGAATCCAGGGATGGCAATTCCAGTGAAAAATTGATATTATTGCCGTCGATTTCGAGGTCGCGTACCATGTTCATCGTAATGATGTCCTGGCCGGAATTCGGGTCAGTGACTTTGGTTAGCGCCTTTACTATTTTTGTTTTATCAAAACTCACTCGAGCTAATTTCTATTTAGATTGAATAGGATTAAGAAGGAAAGCAAAATTACAAACAATTAAAAGCCCAGAACAGTTTTCTAGCTGTTTTATGCATCAGTCCACTGCGCATGAGAGTTTTCAATGACCTGAACGATTTACCGGATTTTCAAAATGCCGTTGTCACGATTGGTTCCTTTGACGGGGTCCACCTGGGACATCAGCAAATCCTGGAGCGGGTCAAGGGGCTCGCCCGGCAGTGCGATGGCGAAAGCATGGTCATCACCTTCCACCCCCATCCCCGCCTGGTGATCTACCCCAGGGACAACACCCTGCAGCTCATCACCTCCATTGACGAAAAAGTGGAACTGATGCGGCGGTATGGTATCGATAATGTGGTGGTGGTGCCCTTTACGGTAGCGTTCTCTCAGCAGAGTGCCGATGAGTACATCCAGAAATTCCTGGTTGAGAAATTCCATCCCCGATATATCGTTATCGGGTATGATCACCGCTTTGGGCTCAACCGGCAGGGTGACATCAACTACCTCAAGTGGCACGGCGAGGCATCTGGTTATGAAGTCGTGGAAATCGGCAAGCACGAAGTGGAAGACATTGCGGTAAGCTCCACTAAAATACGTAAAGCCCTGGAGCAGGGCGCTGTTGATCAGGCACAACGCCTGTTGGGGCACTATTTTTCCCTGACCGGCACGGTGGTACATGGGAACAAGATCGGGAAAAAGCTGGGCTTCCCAACGGCCAACCTCGATCTCAACAACCGCCACAAATTGCTGCCCCCTGCCGGCATCTACGCCGTTTATGCCTACCACAAAGGCCAGCGGTATGGCGGTATGCTTTACATTGGCGACCGCCCCACCCTCAAGGAGTACCAAAACAAAACCATCGAGGTCAACCTCTTTGACTTCAACAAGGACATCTACGGCGACAAACTACGGCTGGAACTGGTAGCCCGTACCCGGGACGACGAGGCTTTTAGCGATTTGGAGCAGCTCAGCAAGCGGCTTGCGCAGGACCGGCAGGAAACACTAGCCGTTATCGCCTCGCAGGAAAGCGAGCATGCGAAAAAAAAAATAGCTAAAGGCCCCCGAGTCGCGATCGTTATTCTCAACTACAATGGGCGGAGCTATCTGGAACAGTTCCTCCCCAAAGTCTTGGAACATTCCAGTGGCAACTTCGAAATCATCATTGCTGATAATGGCTCAACTGATGACTCGCTGTCCTTTTTAGCAGAAGCCTTCCCGGAGTTACGGCATATCGACCTAAAAAGAAATTATGGCTTTGCCGAAGGCTACAATCAGGCACTGGCCCAAATTGATGCTCCTTATTTTTTGTTGCTCAACTCAGATGTGGAGGTCACGCCCGGTTGGCTGGACCCGCTGGTGGAACTGCTGGAACGCGATCCCAGTGTGGGTGCAGTGCAACCTAAAATCCTGGCCTACCATGAGCGCGAAAAATTTGAATACGCTGGTGCCGCTGGTGGCTGGCTCGACAATCTGGGCTACCCCTTTTGCCGGGGCCGTATCTTCTCTGTCACCGAGACCGATAACGGGCAATACGATGAGCTCCAGGAAGTGTTTTGGGCAACAGGGGCGGCCTTACTGGTCCGTTCCAGCCTGTACCGGCAGTTGGGCGGTTTTGATGGCGACTATTTTGCCCACTCCGAGGAGATTGATTTATGCTGGCGCATCAAGCGGGCAGGCTATAAAATCATGGCACGCCCCCGCTCGGTGGTTTACCACGTTGGCGGAGGCACCTTATCCTACAACACGCCCCGCAAAGCCTTTCTGAATTTCCGGAACAGCCTCTTCACCCTGGTCAAGAATGAAACGGCCAGCCGGCTGTCGTGGATTTTGCCCGTCCGCCTCCTGCTTGATGGTGTAGCCGGGCTTCTTTTTTTGTCCCAGGGCAAATTTCAGCACATCGCCTCCATTGTTCAGGCCCACTGGTCCTTCTTTGGGCAGTGGAAAGCCACCTGGCGCAAGCGGCGGGAAAACCAGGACCGGGTGGCAAAGGTGAGCATTGCCGCCACGCCCAATCTGGCCGGCCGGTACGCCAAAAGCATTGTATGGGCCTTTTATGCCCGTAACATTCAGCATTTTAAAGACCTTTAACATCCCCTGCCATGCCAAAGCACCAACCCGAAATCCTGCATCAGGACGATGACCTCGTGGTCGTGAATAAGCCCGCAGGCCTGCTAACCCTGCCCGACCGCTTCAAGCCAGATGAAAAGCCCAACCTGAAAACCCAGCTCGACCAGATATTGGTCAAAGTGTGGACAGTGCACCGGTTGGACCGCGAAACTTCCGGCCTGTTAGTCTTTGCCCTCAACGAGGAGAGCCACCGCAATTTATCGCAGCAATTTCAGGAACGCACGGTAGATAAAGCCTACACCGCTATTCTGGACGGCTGCCCCGCCGAATCAGAAGGCACTATCGACCGCCCTATAGGCCCTAATCCGGCCAAACCCGGCCAGATGATGGTGGTCAGAAAAGGGAAGGCATCCGTTACTCATTATAAGGTCCTGGAGGCTTTCCGGCAATTTGCACAGGTTGAATTCCGAATCGAGACCGGCCGCACCCACCAAATCCGGGTACATGCTGCTGCCATCGGGCACCCCCTCGCAGTGGATGCCTTTTACGGACGGCGCGAAGCCCTCTACCTTTCCGAAATCAAAACCAAGGGCTTTCAGCTCGGCAAAACCCGGGAAGAACGCCCGTTGCTCAGCCGGATCGCGCTGCATTCCAGTCGGCTCTCTTTGGTGCACCCCGGCACTCAGCAACCTATGCAGATTGAAGCGCCCCTGCCCAAAGACCTCCGTGCGGTGTTAAATCAGCTTAGAAAATGGGGAAAAACACCTTAGCCCCCTTAGAAAAATGCGATTTTTTTGTAGCTTACCTGGCAAAGGATATACGCATTACGAAATGGCATGCTACTCCAGGGCATACTGCTTCAAAGTGTATATACCGACCTGCCTGCCGAAGTACCGACACGCAGGCAGGTATTGAGTAGGTTTGCCGAGGCTAACCACTTAACCGTCGGTACAACTCCTATACCCTTCGCTGACAATCACTAAGACGACCCTGAGTTCTCGTAGTCTTTATTTCTACATCACACCTGTTGCATTGACAAACAGGTTACACTACAGCGGATATGCCTTTCAGAACGGTACTAAAAATATGGATGGGGCTGCTACTGCCTCTGTTGGGATGGGCACAGCCCGAAAAGGCAGGCTTGGAGATGGCCGGTAAGCTCGGGCTTTGTGACGCGATTACCTCCCGGAGCGGGGAAGTTTACGAAAGCGATCCCTGCGCTAATTGTAACATTGAATATATTCCACTCATTGGCAGCAGCCATAACCCGGACCTCCTTTTTATCGAAATCAACTCTGCTTCCCACTGTGGCTCAGGGGGGTGCAGTGGACAGGTCTACATGCGCCGCGGCCCTTCTTACCAACAGATATTAGGGCTGTTCGGTTACTTTGAGCGCAGTGTGCCCCGACCTGGAAATCAGCCGGCGGACCTCGTTTACCTGCATGTAGATAGTGGCAGCCGGGACTATGATGGAGATGGCATGGAAGACCGGGCGAGTATTTGGATTCAGTACCGGTGGAACAGCAGTACGGAACAATACCTGCCGCATGATATCCTGCGTATAAAAGTCAATGAAAGAAGTATTCCTCTCGCCGCCAAACGGGCCGCTCTGCTAAGGGAATGGACCCGGAATAACCGGTGGTCTTTTTAGCTCCTTCAGCCGTTTACCCCTGATTTTCCCAATATTTGTCGCCAATAAAGTAGAATTAACAGCTATTGGATGGGAATTTGCCCGGGGAATAGAATATTTTTGCAGCAATCCTGCCGCCAAATCACTTTGTTTGGGGCATCGGGTTTTGTATACCGATTAGCAAACGACCAAACGATGATGAACCGCCCCCCATCTGCAGTAGCCCCTGTAGAAAAAAAGGAAGCCTGCTTTGAAAACCATTTTAAATTGCTATTTTTGTTAAACCCTTGTTACAGTCGGGCAGACGGTCATTCATACTTTAAAACAGCAAATCCCTTTCGTCAAGCCGCTAAATCTATCTATCTTATTCCACCAATTTTCGGAAAGCAAAATACTGGCGCGGTCAGGCCGGATGATTCAGCGGTGCGTCCCCCTCTGGAAGTTTTCCGGAGACAGCGCATTAGCGATCAAACAATTACGACTCAACCAGCCAAACTGATTTCGGAGCACCCAGAACGTTACATTCAAACCAAATAGAAATTCTCACTTCATGAGCATGCATAAACGCCTACTCGTATTTTTTGCCTTTTTAATGGCTGCCGTTGCCGGGCATGCCCAAAATTTCCTCATGGGAGAATCGCCCCTGATCAATTCCTGCGATGGGCTGTTCCTCGATACAGGTGGCAATATGAACGGTTATGGCCCTAATGAAGATCTTGAAATGACTTTCTGCCCTACGGGAGCTGGCGAAAACATTCAGCTGACCTTTCCGGGCATGAATATACAGCCCGGTGACCTGCTGTGTTTCTATGACGGGGAGGATACCAGTGCTCCGCAGCTGGCTTGTTCCGATGAACTTACTTACGGAAATGGCATCATCATTCAGGCCACAGCGGCCAACCCTTCCGGGTGCGTAACTGTGACCTTTACCTCTGATGCCACCGGTGAAGACGCTGGCTGGAGTGCCAATATTGAATGTATCCAGGATTGCCAGACAATCCTTTCCACTATTGCCTTTTCGGACCCTGCAATCGTACCGGCTGATACCGGCTATATTGATATCTGCCCCGGAGACCGGGTTTCTTTTGAGGGCGCGGGCCTTTATCCGCAAAACAACCTGGACTACCCACAGTCCGACCTGACCTCTACATTTTTGTGGAACTTCGGAGATGGTTCCGAAGCGGTTGGGCCAAACGTCTCCCACGAGTACGCCGAACCGGGCGGCTACACCGTGCAGCTTACCATTACAGATACGGAGGGCTGTACCAGCACTAACTTTATCTCACAACGGGTGCGGGTATCGACTTACCCTGAGTACAACTTTGGTGATGCTTTGCTGCCTGGCTGTGTGGGGGATACCATTAGCCTGGTTGGGGCCGTTGATACCCTGATAAACGGCGTGGATGTTGCGGCCTCAACGGTGGAAGGCAGCTTTCAGCAGGGGGGCAGCCGTTCTGACACTCTACTGCTACCTGATGGTAATGGCACGAGCTATTTTTCCTCCGTTGGACTAAACCAGTTTCCTCCGGGGGCTACCCTGACCAATTCGGACCTGCTGTCCAGTGTATGCCTAAGTATGGAGCACTCTTACGGCGGCGACCTGGACATCGAGCTAATCTGCCCCAACGGGCAATCTGTTTTTATTTTGGATTATGGCGCCTCTTCCGTGGGGTCCACCAACTTTGGCGAGCCCTTCGCCACAGGTGGGGTGGACAGTCAATCCAGTGACCTGACACCCGGCGTGCCCTACGAATACTGCTTTAGCATGACGGGGACGGATTATGGCACACTTAATGCGGAAGCCGGCGACTACCAATACACTTATACAACCGTGCCGAGTGAGAATACGGGCCAGACCTTCTCTTATATGGATTCGTACTTTCCCGAAGGCAGCTACCTGCCCCAACAAGACTTTTCCAACCTCGAAGGCTGCCCGCTCAATGGCGAATGGACGATCCGGGTGCAGGACAACCTCTCCCAAGACAATGGCTGGCTCTTCCAGTGGGGCCTGAACTTTGACCCCAGCCTGTTTGCCAACCTGGAAACTTTTCAGCCGGTCCTTACGAACTGGGGCTGGATCGAAACAGACAACATGATTTTCTATAGCCAGGATTCGATTTCTGCTATACCGGAAAATGCGGGTACCTCCAGCTATACCTTTACAGTGGAAAATAACTTTGGCTGTACCTTCGACACAACGGTCAATATACAGGCGCTGCCCATCACACACCCGGACTGCTACAGCTGCGGGTTTTCAGACAGCCCGCTAACGGATACCGTCATCTGTGAAGGCGAAAGTGCTGCCCTAAATGCCACTTCGCCCCTTGCTGGCATGGTGCCTATTACTTTCGAGCAGATTCCGCAAATTCCCTTTGGTGCTGCCAACTACCCTAACAATAACCCTTACGAATCGGCCATTAATGTCAATAGTATCAACCCGATGGTATTAACGGACCCGACTACACAGATCGAGTCCGTATGTGTCAATATTGAAACCAACTGGAACGGAGATATCAACCTCTTCCTGGAATCGCCAACCGGGCAGACCCTTGAGCTGAGTACCGGCAACGGTGGTGGCTCCGACAACTATACCAATACCTGTTTCACCCCCACGGCCGCCACTCCAATCAATGCCGGGACAGGGCCCTTTACCGGTGATTTTCAGCCCGAAGGGAACTGGGCAGACCTGACCGGTAGTAATATCAATGGCAACTGGATCCTTCGGGCTTCTGATGCCTTTGCACCCAATGATGTCGGCGAATTTACTTCCTGGTCCATCACCTTCAACAACAATAACGAGGTAACCTACAGCTGGGAAGGAGATAACTTGTCCTGCACAGATTGTCCGGACCCGGTTGCCACACCAACCATGACCACAAGCTATATTGTGGAAACCAATGACAGCTACGGTTGTGTAGACACGGATACAGTACTGGTCGGTGTGGTTTCGGATATCCCGGCCCCGCAAGTGAGCTGCATAGTTGCCGGGCCCGGCGTGCTGCAGTTTGACTGGACTGCGGTGGGAGACTTCACACAATACGAAATCCGGGCGACGATTAACGGTGTAACTGGCAACTGGGAGGGCCCTATCGTAGGTACAACTTATGAACTGATGGGCCTCAACAACAGCGACAACGTAACCTTTGAGGTGCGCGTCTTCACCGGAGGAGCACAGCTGGACTGCGAAATTGCTGTAGGCGAAACGGTTTGCTCTATTGCACTTTGCACCCTTAGCGGAACAGCAGATGTCCTGACAGACCCCACTTGCTTTGGCGCTGCTGATGGGAGTGCGACCATTACCACACAGGGAGGCACAGCCCCCTTAATGTTCAGCCTTGATGGAGGCACACCACAATCGGACCCAACCTTCACCGGGCTGAGCGCAGGCAATTATCAGATCATCTTAAATGACGCTAATGGCTGCGCAGATACCCTTCAATTTGGGCTCAATGAACCAGATACCCTAACAGTTAGCCTTCAAATTACAGCAACCATAGACTGTCACAACAACGCTACCGGTGCCATCTCAGCGACGGCAAACGGCGGCAATGGCGGCTACAGCTACGATTGGGGCGACCCCGGCATTGGGGACACGCCAACACCGGACGGGCTAACCGCAGGCACTTATATCCTGCAAGTCTCTGATGCCCTCGGGTGCACAGCCACCGACACAGTTACGATCACTCAACCGGACTCCATTATTATCCAACTCGCTCCACAGGCTGCCAGTTGTGCTGATTTTGAAGACGGTGTTCTACAGAGCGTGGTCACCGGAGGGGTGCAGCCCTATGACTATTCCTGGAGTAATAATGCCACAACCCCGGAAATCGATGCCTTACAGGCAGGCAACTACTGCCTGACCATTACCGATGCCAATGGCTGTGAACAGATTGCCTGTGCAGAGGTCACTTCGCCCCCGGCTTTAGTTATCGATTCGCTGAGCTTCACGCAACCCCTTTGCAACGGAGCAGACAATGGCTCCGCAACCGTCTTTGTCAGCGGCGGAACCGGAGACTATACCTATGTGTGGAGCGACAACTTTGCTCAGAGCAGTGCAACCGCCAACATGCTCAGCGCACAAACCTATACGGTGAGCGTAACGGATGACAACAACTGCATGGCCGAGCAATCTGTGACCCTCACAGAACCGGAGCCGCTCAGCGTAACTTTCGAAACACAAGATGCAAGCTGTAACGGTGGCTCAGATGGCTCCGCCACGGCAATGCCGGAAGGTGGTACCGCACCTTACACTTTCAGTTGGAGCAATCAGCAGGAAGGTCCAACCGCTGACGGATTGCAAGCCGGAGCTGTACAGGTAACCATCACAGATGCCAATGGCTGTACGCTTGAATCTTCCGTCACCCTTGAAGAACCTGAAGAAGCCGTAACGCTTGAGGTTATACAGACCCAACAGGGCTGTTTCGGAACACAGGACAATCAGGCAACGGCGACCGGCTTTGGCGGTACAGGTGGCTTTACGTACAGCTGGAGTAATGGACAGAGTGCTGCAACAGCGACCAACCTGGACACCATACCCTATACGGTAACTGTAACAGATGACAGCGGGTGTACCGCAGTGGATACGATCCTGCCCGCTGACCTTGAAGAAATTTCCTTCCTGATCATCACCAATCCGCCTTCCTGTAACGGGGAAATCGACGGGCGGCTTGGTATCAACCTGATTACCGGTGGCAACGGCCAAACCTTCGAAGACTACACTATCACCTGGAGTACAGGGGATACCGGCCCGATTACGGATGGGCTTGTTGGCGGGCAGACCTATTCAGTAACCGTAACGGATGGACAGGGATGTGAGCGCATAAGAGACCGCTTTCTGCCTGAACCTCCGGCTATCACGTTTGAAGTTGCTACCGACAGCGTAAGTTGCAGCGGGGGAATGGATGGAACAGCAACTGCTGTGGAAGTCACCGGGGATGCACCACCGTTCACTTATGACTGGAGCAATGGGCAAACCACTGAAACCGCGACCGGTTTGGCAGCGGGTACTTATACCCTTACTGTCAATGATCAAAACGGCTGTGCCGGTATTACAGAATTCCGGATTATGGAACCCACGCCTCTGGAGGGTACGCTGCAAGGGGAGGATATCGATTGTTTTGGCAACCTCAATGGCTCGCTGACCGCCCTGCCGTCCGGAGGTACGCCGGGCTATGCCTTCAACTGGTCCAACGGGCAAAACAGCAGCACCGCAAACGGTCTGGGTGCTGGTTCCTACACCCTCACCCTCACTGACGCTAATGCCTGTGAGGTCGTTTTGACTGATAGTGTGGATGCTCCGGAACCACTGATGGTGGACCTTACCGCTCAGAACCCGATCTGCTTTGACGACGCAAACGGCAGCATTCAGGTTAATGCCACGGGCGGTACGCCACCCTACCGATACAGCCTCGACAATGACTTCTTCTCTGGTTCAAGCATGCTGATCGGGCTTGAAGCAGACGACTATATTGTGTATGTACGGGATGACAACGGCTGTATCAGCAGTGAAAATACATCCATCAGCAATCCGCCGGAACTCAAAATTGACGCCGGGCCTCAGAGCTACACCATCACCCTGGGCGATAGCATACGGATTTACGGAACGAGTGAAAATGCTACCGGCAATGTTAGTTTCACCTGGATTCCACCCTACGAAGGCACCCTGAGCTGCACCGACTGTTTCAACCCGGTGGCATCACCGGAATTCTCCATTTTGTACGAGCTCGTTGGCGTAGACTCCCTGGGCTGTACGGATAGCGATCAGCTACGTATTTATGTGGAAAAACCTAGGATTGTGGAAGTCCCCACCGGCTTTACGCCAAACGGAGACTCCACGAACGACCGCCTGATCGTCCATGGGCAGGAGGGCACTTTTGTGGAAACCTTCCGGGTGTACGACCGCTGGGGCGAACTCGTATTCGAACGCAGTGCATTCGAAGTCAACTCTGAATCTGATGGCTGGGATGGTAACTACCGCGGGAAACCGCTAATGCCAGGAGTGTACATCTGGCAGGTCATCGTCACCTATCCGGATGGGCGGGAAGAAGCTCTGGAAGGCCAGACCACTTTAATCCGATAACAGCACCCGATTCTGACACACTCAAACCGAAAAAAGCAGACTATGCGTTATATCTACACCATACTATTGTTTTTGGGCGCCCTGTCGGCCCTGCAGGCACAGGACCCCAGGCTGTCTCAATTCTACGCGGCTCCTCTTGAAATGAACCCGGCTATGATCGGGGTTTTTGAAGGGCGCATGCGCTTTGTGGCCAACTACCGGGACCTTTACCCGGCCATTTTGGACAACAACCCTTACCGCACCCTGGCTGCCAGTTTCGACATGCGCTTCCGGGTACAGAACGATGACTACTTCGGGCTGGGCATCAGTGCCATGCGCGATGAGGTCGGCCTGGCTAATTTTAACCGGACCAAAGCCAATATAGGCGGTTCCTTTCTCAAGCAGCTCGGTGGATCCGGCTACCGGCCCTACACGCAGTACCTGGTAGCAGGCGCACAGGTAGGCTTCGGGCAGCACGGCCTCAACTGGCAGCGGTTGTGGTTCTCTCAGCAGTTTGATGCCACTAATGGCTCTATTGATTTCGGTGCGGACAACGGCGAAGGCTTCGGTGATGAAATGAGCACGAATATGTACCTTGACTTCAACGCCGGCCTGTTGTGGTTTATCACCTTTGAAGACAATCAGAGCTTTTACATTGGCGGCTCCCTGATGCACCTCAATGAGCCGAATATATCCTTTCTGGGTGCAGATGCCACACCGCTGGACATGCGCTTTGTCGGACACATGGGCGGAGAGTTCCCGCTAGCCGGAGGGCTGAGCCTGTTGCCGGCGGCGGCAGTGATGAGCCAGGGCCCTCATCTAAGCGTCATGGCCGGCGCCAACTTCCGATATACCAACCGCGACTGGAGGGAAGTCGCCATTCGTGCGGGTGCCTGGGGCCACTTGTCCAATCAACTGGAATCCGGTGTAGCTATGGACGCCATCGTAGCCACTACCGTACTTGAAATGGAACGCTGGAATATCGGGCTGAGTTACGACATCACCACTTCCGTATTGGCTACGGCTAACAACTCCCGTGGCGCATTCGAGGTTAGCTTTATTTACACACAGCCGGCCCGCTGGCGTACGAATGTTACCTGCCCGAAGTTTTAATTACCGTTGGCGCACCGTACTTTTGGCGTAGATCATTTACGCAACGTATGGAAAGTAAGGATTACTATGTGCACCCCTCAGCCTGGGTGGATGAGGGGGCGCAAATCGGTGCAGGCACAAAAATCTGGCACATTTGCCACCTGATGCCCGGTGCTGTTATTGGTGAGGGGTGCAGCCTTGGGCAGAATGTTTTCGTGGCTTCCGGTGTGCAAATTGGCAACCGGGTGAAAATCCAGAACAACGTTTCCCTTTACGAAGGGGTCATCTGCGAAGATGAAGTATTCCTGGGGCCATCCATGGTTTTCACCAATGTGATCAATCCGAGGGCTGGCGTAGAGCGCAAGACGGAGTATCGGCAGACCCTTATCCAAAAAGGCGCTACCATAGGCGCTAATGCCACTTTACTTTGCGGCCATACCATCGGCACCTATGCTTTTGTGGCGGCTGGTGCAGTAGTGACCCGCGATGTACCGGCCTATGCACTGGTAGCCGGCGTACCCGCCCGGCAGATCGGCTGGATGAGTGCCCACGGTGAGCGGCTTTCTTTTGGAGAAGGGCAACGCGCAGCCTGCCCGGCAACCGGGACCGTCTACCTGAAAAACGGAAACCAAATCCACCCCCTCTCCTAATCCAACTGCACAACCATGAAATATAACTTTGCGCTGATCGGAGCGGCCGGTTACGTTGCTCCCCGGCACATGCAAGCCATACAGGATACCGGTAACGAACTCATTGCGGCACTTGACCGGCATGACTCCGTTGGAGTGATCGACTCTTTTTTCCCGGATGCCGCCTTTTTCGTGGAGTACGAACGCTTCGACCGGCACCTCGAAAAGCTGAAGCGCTCCGGTACGCCCCTTCATTATCTGAGCGTTTGCTCGCCCAATTATCTTCACGATGCCCACATCCGGTTCGGGTTGCGGCACGGGGCAGATGTCATTTGCGAAAAGCCCCTTGTCCTCAACCCCTGGAACCTGGATGCCCTGGAGGAAATAGCAACTGAAACCGGCCGGTCTGTATTCAATATCCTGCAGCTCCGCCTGCATCCCAGCGTACAGCAGCTCCGGGAACGGGTACAGCAAGCCCCAGGTGACTCCAAGTTTGACGTAGACCTCACTTACATCACCTCCCGGGGCAACTGGTACTACGCCAGCTGGAAAGGCCGGGAACCGCAGTCGGGCGGCATTGCCACCAATATTGGCGTACATTTTTACGATATGCTGCAGTGGATTTTCGGGCCAGTACAGCAGAATACCGTCCACCTGCATACGCATGACCGGGCCGCGGGCTTTTTGGAATTCGAGCGGGCGCGGGTACGGTGGTTCCTAAGCATCAATGCAGGCACTTTGCCCGATGCTGTTAAAGCTGCCGGGGGGCGCACTTTCCGGGCCCTGACCATTGAAGGGGAGGATTTTGAGTTCAGTGGCGGATTTACTGACCTGCACACCCAAAGTTATCAGGCGGTCCTTGATGGTGAAGGATTCCCGCTGAGTGCTGCCCGGCCTGCCATAGAAATTGTACACGACATACGGCATAAGCAACCACTAGGGCTTAAAGGGGATTTTCATCCTTTAGCTAAATTGCCCCTGGCGCCTCATCCTTTTCATCAGTAAGATTTACTTTTGCGCTACAAAATAACTGAAGCAGCATGAACAAGCTACCTTTTTTCCTTTTGCTGGCGTTGACCATTGGTTGTTCGTCAGACCCGACCCCAGATACAGATACCGCAAAGGCAGACCTGCAAAAGACCCTGCCCGGCACCTGGGAATCTGTGTCTTTGCGTGTAGACATCAATACAGCTAACGGCACCGATACCTCCTACGTTTTTGAAGTCCGGGAAGAAGAATGGATCAGTCGCTTGGGTGTGAAGCCCGTGAAAACCTACTATAAACTGGATAATAAATACGAGCAGGTCTTCACCAGCCTTACCGATACCATACTGAGCACGAGCCGGGGCATGTGGAATGTTTTCGGAGATACACTCATGATGGTGGAGCCCAATGCCACTTACCACTATGAAGCCGGCATTGAGAACGGGCTGATTAGCCTGAAAGCCCGCCTCGACTGGGACGGAGATGGTGAAGAAGATGACGACTACTTGGGTGTTCACCGAAAAATCAGCTCTGCCACCGAGTGATAAGTAGCAGCCGGATATACTAAACGGAGGGGCAATTCAGTTCTTTCCATCCATCATTAATGCTAAAACAGGATGAAACAAACAACCCTCTTCACCTTACTAACCATCACCCTCTTTACGTTTTCGGCCTGCAATAAGGGCAAAGTCGAAAGCCTGGAAAGGCAGGTAAATGAAAAAGACAAACAAATTCAGCAGCTGGAAGACCAGGTCGAGCACCTGCAATTTACCAACTCCAGCCTGCTTGACCGCATGTCCGACTTGTCCATTGTGAGCAAGGAAGGCGCCACGAGTATCCGGGAATCCCTGGAAAACATCAACCAGCAGTACCAGTTCATTGAGGACCTGACCACCAAAATGCAGGAAAAAGACTCCCTCAACCTGGCGCTGGTGCTCAACCTCAAACGCTCCCTTTCCGACCTGAACGATGATGATGTGAAGGTGGAAGTCCGGGGCGGTGTGGTACACGTTTCCATTTCCGATCAGCTCCTGTTCCAGTCCGGCAGTTCCCGGATCACAGCAGAAGCAAATGAAGTGCTGGGCAAGGTAGCCATGGTGGTCAGCGATCACAGTGACCTCAACCTCATGGTGGAAGGCCATACCGATAACGTACCCATTTCCAATAGCTGCATCAAAGACAACTGGGATCTGAGTGTAAAACGCGCGACCGCAGTTGTGAGAGCATTGGAGGAAGAACACTATGTAGACCCCACCCGCATGATTGCTGCCGGACGGGCGGACAAACTGCCTAAAGCAGACAATGACTCCGAAACCGGGCGCAGCCTCAACCGCCGTACTGAAATCGTGATCATGCCACGCCTCGATCAGTTCTTCCAACTACTGGAACCACCTGTGGTAGCGAATTAAGTGCTATTTTTTAAGATATTCAGAATACAACTGGCCATGACGGTAGGCCTCAAGAACGTGGCGTACCGTCGAGGTCAGGTTTTTAGGCAAATCTTCCAGGTAAAACCATTCTGCTTCCCTGAACTTATGCGTCTCCTTGGCTTTTAGTTCGCCCTCCCAGCGGTAGGCTTTAAAGTAAAACACAATTCGGTGCTCCTCTCCATTCACTTTGTGCAACAGATGAGCCAGCTCCAGATCCTCTTCCCGCAGGATAATCCCTGCCTCTTCAAAGCTCTCCCGAATGAGTGCCTGCCGGGCAAACTCTCTGGATTCCACCGTACCGCCCACGAGTGTATAGTTGCCTCCGTTAGGCTTCGTTTGCTTAAGCAACAGAATACGTCCGCGATGGTAAAGAATCAACCTGGCTTTAAAGGAAATTCGTGTGTCTGCCATAAAGAAAATGGGTGTTTGAGGGCGTTCTGCTGATACTGCACAGGCCGTGTATACTATACGCACAAACAGCAAGATACGTCAAAAATGGGTTTTGTTTCTAATTGTTGACTTTTTTCATTTCAATAGTCCGTGGGGAAAATGACGCATAGCCATAAAAAAGGGGAAAGTTGTAATTTGGGAGTTCCTACACACTCA
>CAJXNH010000032.1 GCA_913057245.1 uncultured Phaeodactylibacter sp. | reverse complement strand
ACAGGCACTCCGATTTTCTCAGACAGGGTGTTGTTGAAGAACTTCTCGTCCGCACTCCACCAGAAGGGGTTGTTGATCACGGCAGTACCACTTGCTGCCGCATTTTTCAGGAAAGCCCGGTAGAAGGGGACATCCTGCGAGATACGGTCGATGATCACCGCGTAGCCAGAGTGGGCTGCTTGTACCACTTTATTAATAGAAACGGGCTCAGCTTGGATCCCTTTCACCTTCTTGGAGTTGATACGGTCGATCAGCGCGTGCGGGAAAGAACGTTCCTGACCGAAGAGAATGCCAATTTTTTTCATGGAGCTTATGGTTTTAGACAAGTGCTTGCGTAAATGGATGTGCTAAATCAGAGATAAATAATGCGGGAACATTTCCTGCCAAAGCGGCCAGTCGTGCTCCTTCCAGCCCCGGATATCCAACCAGTGGTTAATACCTTTTTGGTTGAGCAGGTGTGAAAGGCGCTTGTTGGCATCCAGGCAAATATCCCACTCGGAGGTACCCAGGACGATGTTCATCTGCCAGAGCGCCGGATGGTTGCTGCCCGGAAGGAAATCTACCGGGTTGTTAAAATAGACATTATCGTCGTAATAACCATCCATAAACATTTTTATGTCAAAGGCACCGCTCATAGAAAACATGTGGCTGACCAATTCCGGGTGCTTAAAGGCAAAGTTAGCCGCGTGGTAGCCCCCAAAACTGGCACCTGCAACTGCAACTTTGCCTCCCGCTGTATTCCACCGGATGCTCGGCACCAGCTCATGCAGCAGCATTTGATCGTACCAGATATGGTTCCTGACCCGGTCTGCCGGATGGATACTCTTGTTGTACCAGCTCATCGCATCCACGCTATCAGGGCAGAAAATCTGAATAAAGCCCCGCTCCACGTACCAGTGCGCCGTCTGTACCAGCCCGAAGTCCTTGCCTTCGTAATACCGGCCCTGACTGGATGGGAACAGGATGACCGGATAGCCCTGATGCCCGTAGATGAGCATTTCGATCTCCCGGCTCAGGCTCTGGGAGTACCACTTGTGATAAGTCTCTTTCACGTTTTTCGTCTTGATGCCGCCCAAAAGGCAGAGTAATTGTACTTTTGACAATAAGCGCTGCAAAAATACGGGCTTTTCCGGTTTTTCAAAGTATTAAGTTGTTGATGTTCAAATGCTTATCAGGTAGCAGGGCAATAGTTGAATGTTTAATACTTCGTGTGCGAATTAATCGGTGGTATTTTTGTGCGCCTACAGGGCTGATATCAAAATAAATCCTTGAAATTCATGCGGTTGTTCGAAAGGGAAGCCATTCGGAATTTTTTTCAATTTTTTTCGCCGGATGCGGGTAGGGTAGAGGTGGAGGAGATGCCTGGGCTGCGGTCCGCCTGGCTGAAGCGGGAGGTCAGGGTGCGGGTGCTGTTGCCGCCCGGGTATGCCGAATCCAGCCGTAGCTACCCCTTGCTTGTCCTGAATGACGGGCAGGACCTCGAAGCGCTCCGCTTCGTCAGGGTATTGGAGCGGCTGTACCGAAAGGGAAAGGTAAGCCATTTTGTCACAGTGGCCATACACGCCGGAGACCGCATGCAGGAATACGGCACGGCTGGCAGGGCAGATTATAGGAAACGAGGCCGAAAAGCCGGAGCTTATACCCGGTTTATGCTTCGGGAGTTGTTGCCGTTGCTCAGGCAGCGGTACCGGATTGCTGATGGTCCGAAGGCCAACGCTATTGCCGGTTTTTCACTGGGCGGGCTTTCCGCTTTTGATATCGCCTGGCACCACCCTGAGGTATTTGGGCAGGTTGGGGTGTTCTCGGGGTCGCTATGGTGGCGTTCCATGCCATTTCGGGAGGAAGCTCCGGACGCGGACCGTATCGTGCAGACCTATGTGGAAACAAGTAAAACCTGTCCGCCGCTCCGTTTCTGGCTGCAGGCCGGGACTGATGACGAACAGGCCGACCGCAATAACAACGGCATTATCGACGCCATTGATGATACCCTGGACCTGATCAAAGCTTTGGAGGGCCTCGGTTATGACCGAAAGCAAGCCATTCGTTACGTTGAAGTGTCGGGTGGAGAACACAATCCCCAAACGTGGGGGCAAATAATGCCGGATTTCCTGCAATGGGCGTTTCCCAAACGAGCAACAAATGAATAACTTTGCCGTTCTCAAAATATGCCGGAGCAACCGGTGCCGATACTGCCCACCTGTACGTGGCAGGCGAATTAACTTACAGACAGACATGCAGCGATTATTCTACCTTTCCATCATACTTTTTATTGCCTACACCGCCAATGCTCAGCAGCTGGTCCCGCTCGGGGGAAATGCGCTCCTGGAGCACTACCGGGCAGAGGAGGGCATTCAACTGCCAAAAGGCTACGACCGGGCAAACAGTGCACTTCGTGGCCGGAGTTGCCAGCTTGAGGATACTGATATCACCTACATCGACGCCAATGAAACCGTAGAGCTGTCCGTGGCTATTGACACCTTTGGCCTGGGGCAGGTGGCCGGTGCGTTCGAATGCATTGAGTGCGAAGGCAACCCCATTGGCGATGCCGAACTACAGGTGGAAGATGGGCAGGCCACGCTGGTCATCACCGGAGCTGCTGATCTGCTTGGGGCGGAGTACCGCTTCATTGTGGAGTTTTGTAACCCGAACGGCTGCGCCAGTACGTCCTTCGATGTCGTGGGGCGGCGGGTGGCACAGGAATACGATATGGCGCCCATCACCCTGCAGTCCGAAGCATCCATCTCCCTTGACGTGCAGGCTTCTCAGTTGCCGGGCCCGCTGGCCTGCAATAAAATTACCGATGTCCCGGATGACTATGAGGGGCGCGATAAGCTGGTCTACTTTAACAACTACAGTGCACCGGACAGCAGCTTTGTCTATGTAGCCAGCCGCTATGCCGGAGAAGATAAAATCGACATCACCGTTTGTGATTCCTTTACCGTTTGTGATGTCTACCACTTTACCTTCCGTATTCAGCACGATACGCTGAAGCTGGGCGGTAGTGCAGGGCAGGAAGCCTTTCTGGATGACTTTTCCTACGATGCCATCGTCCCTCCCACGGAATTCTGGCTGGATGAAGATGTCTACATCAACCGTACTTTCGCTACGGATCAGCCCAGCCTTGGGGTCGCTACTTTCGATGGGTTGGACCGTAACGGCCGGCCCTACAACTCGGAAGGGCTGAACGACCGCCTCACCTCCACCTATCTGGACCTGACGCAGCTCAGCGGGAATGTCTACCTCACTTTCTGGCTGCAGCCCAAAGGTTTGGGGCAGTCTCCCGAGGAAGATGACTACATGGTGCTTGAGTTCAAACAGCAAGGCGGCGACTGGGAGGTAATCCATGAGTTTTTCCCGGAGGAGATGAACCTGGATACCGTACCTGCCGGGTTTTTCTTCCCCTTTGAAGTACCGAATAATTTTAAGCATAGTGCTTTCCAGTTCCGCTTTTCTGCCTACAATAGCGGCAATGGGATTGATGATATCTGGAACCTTGACTACGTTTGGCTAAGCAATGAATTTGTGACTTTCCAGTCTAATATCACTGATGTGGCCCTCACCCGGGTGCCCGCTGCCTTCACCACTCCCTACACAAGCATGCCCTGGAGGCATTTTGATGGCCGCGCAGCTGACTTCCTGCCGGAAAGCTATAACACATTCCTGTTCAACCTGGATAATGATCAGGCGCTTAATGCCGGAGCGGGCGTGCTGCGGGTGGCTGAAATGAATACCGGCATTCAGGTCCTACAGTCCAATTTGCTGGATGCCTGCTGCCGTACGGTTTTTGCTAATGAGAGCATTGGATACGCCCAGGAATTTGAAGGGCTGAGCTCCGCTATTGATGCACTCGGCAATACCGCCTTTGATGCTGAGCCCCGCCTGGAGTTTGAGGTGGAGTACAACCTCACCGATGTGAACAATGAGCAGGACGGGCAGGGGTACGAATCCGTAGCGTCCAATAACCGCGCAGTGACCACCACGGTTTTTGATAACTACTTTGCTTACGACGATGGCACTGCAGAAAACGGTGTGGTCGTGCAGGAAGGCGATCAGGTTGCTGTGAAGTATACCACAACGGTCGATGACTCTCTACAGGCGGTTCAGTTCAATTTCCCACGTATCATCAGCAATATATCCGGACAGGAGTTTCATTTGCAAGTCTGGGTGGGCGAGCTTGACGAGGAGCCGGAAATCCGGATGACCTTCGAACGGCCATTCTATCCCTCTTCTTACTACGACAGCCTGCAGGCGTTTACGACCTATCCGCTGTTTGGGGATAACGGTCCGACAGCGGTGTTTATTCCGGCTGGTGATTTCTATATCGGGTGGGAGCAGGTGTCGCCCTGTGACTATTTGGATTGTATACCGGTGGGTTTTGACCGTAACTCTCCGGCGGGCGGTTCAGCCTTGTTTTTCAATAATGACGATGAAGGTTGGCAACCTTTCCCGGAGGGCTTCCTGTCGGGCTCATTAATGCTGCGCCCGGTCATGGGCAATGAGCGGCCGCTGAGCTCCGGCATCTCTTCTGCGGAAGCGCTGGACCTCGATCTTCGCCTGTACCCTAATCCGGCTCAGGAGCGGGCCTACATCCGCATAGAAGGGGAACGCTGGCCGGCAGATTACCGCATGCAGCTCGTGAACCCACTGGGGCAGGTCGTATTGGATCAGCTGCTGGTCCGGGAGTTTGGGCTGAACGAATTTCGGCCTGGGCTGTATATAGTAAAGGTCTATGACCCGGCGACCAACCGGTCCCTGCACCGCAAGCTCGTCATCACTGAATAACAAAACGAAAATGGCACAAGACATCCGTGTTCAGGAACTCAAGTCCAAAATGGACGCTAACGAAGATTTTGTACTACTCGATGTACGGGAGCCCAATGAGCGGGCAGCCTTCAATATTGGCGGTGAATTCATCCCCCTGGGCAGCCTGATGGGCCGCATGGGCGAACTGGAACAGCACAAGGAAGATGAGGTCATCGTCTACTGCCGCTCCGGCAACCGCTCCGGTCTCGCAAAGGAATTCATGGAGCGGGCCGGCTTTAAGAATGTCCGCAACCTGCTCGGCGGTATGATGAGCTGGGCTGAAAACTATGGCACGGGAAAGTAGCACGCTTTGTGCGCAGTGCTGTTATCTGATGCCTAGCGTTATTTCCAAGACCTCTTCCATACGGCTGACGTAGTGGAATTCAATCCCCTTGATGTAATCCGGGTTGATTTCCGCTACATGCTTTTCATTTTCCTGGCAAAGGATAATTTCTTTCATGCCAGCCCGTTTGGCGGCGAGTATCTTTTCTTTGATGCCACCCACCGGCAGGACTTTGCCCCGGAGTGTGATTTCTCCCGTCATGGCTACGTACGGCTTGACTCGCTTACCGGTAAAGGCAGAGGTTAGTGCCGTGAGCATGGTTATGCCCGCTGAGGGGCCGTCTTTGGGGATTGCGCCTTCGGGTACATGCAGGTGGATATCTTTTTCTTCGAAAATTTTGGGGTCGATGCCCAGGGTCTCGCTGTTCGCTTTGATAAAGCTCAATGCGGTAGACGCGGATTCCTTCATGACATCACCCAGGTTGCCGGTCAGGGTGAGTTTCCCTTTGCCAGGGCTAAGAATGGCTTCCACGAAAAGGATGTCGCCACCGGTTTGTGTCCAGGCCAGACCTACGGTCACGCCGGGCACTTCGGGCGTAGCGTAACGGTCTTTGTCGAAGCGGGACGGGCCCAGCATGCCATTCAGGTGTTCCGGCTTTACACTTACTTCGTACTCCTCTTCCATCGCTACCTTTCGGGCAACGTTGCGCATAACACCGGCGATTTGGCGATTGAGGGACCGTACCCCGGATTCCCGGGTGTAGGTTTCTATGATGCGCTCCAGTGTGCGCTTGCCCAGTTTAACCTGATTCGCCTTCAGGCCATGCTCCTTGCGCTGTTCGGGTATGAGGTGGCGCTTAGCAATTTCTATTTTTTCTTCTGTAGAGTAGCCGCTGACCTGAATGATTTCCATACGGTCGAGCAGTGCCGGCTGAATGGTGTTCAGGGAGTTGGCTGTTGCAATGAACATCACTTTGCTCAGGTCGTACTCCAGTTCGAGGTAATTGTCGTAGAAAGTCCCGTTTTGCTCCGGGTCCAGCACTTCCAGGAGGGCAGAGGAGGGGTCGCCGCGGAAGTCCTTTCCCACCTTGTCGATCTCATCCAGAATGAAGACCGGATTGGAGGAACCTGCCCGCTTCAGCGACTGTACGATACGCCCTGGCATCGCCCCGATGTAGGTCTTGCGGTGGCCGCGGATTTCCGACTCATCGTGGAGCCCGCCCAGCGACATGCGTACAAACTTGCGCTGAATAGCCCGGGCAATCGACCGGCCCAGCGAGGTCTTGCCTACACCGGGAGGGCCCACCAGGCAAAGGATGGGCGCCTTCATGTCGCCCTTGAGCTTGAGCACGGCCAGGTGTTCGAGAATACGGTCCTTGACTTTTTCCAGCCCGAAGTGGTCCTCGTCGAGCACTTTTTTGACCTTTTTTAGGTCGAAGTTATCCTGTGTGAATTCTTCCCAGGGCAGGTCGAGCAGCAGCTCCAGGTACGTGAGTTGTATTGAGAATTCTGCTACCTGCGGGTTCATACGGCGCAGGCGGTTGATTTCCTTGTCAAAGGTTTTGGCAACGGCTTCAGGCCAGTCTTTGTCCTTAGCCCTCCTGGCCATGTTGTTGATCTCCTCTTCCTGCGGGTTTTGCCCCAGCTCCTCCTGAATCGTCTTCAGTTGCTGATTAAGGAAGTAGTCACGCTGCTGTTTTTCAATATCTACGCGGACCTTATTCTCAATTTGGTCCTTGAGTTCCAGCAGTTGGAGTTCGCTGTTTAGCTGCTTCAGCAGCGCCTGCCCCTTCTCCTGAAGGTTGTCTTCCCGGAGTAGTTCCTGCTTGATGCCAACTTTAGCGCTTAGATTGGAAGCGATGAAGTTGAGGAGAAACGAATGGTTCTGAATGTTCTTCAGCATCACATTCGCTTCGGAAGGAATATTGGGCGAAAGCTCTATGATTTGCTGCGCGCGTTCCAAAACGGAAGAAATCAGGGCTTCAAACTCCATTGGGTCGGTCACCGGCTCGTACTCCAGGGTACGGACATTCGCCAGCATATAAGGTTCGTCGGCAACGAGGTCTTCGAGCTCGAAGCGCTTCCGGCCCTGCAGGATCGCTGTGGTCGTGCCATCGGGCATGCGCAGCAGTTTCAGGATGCGGGCAATCGTGCCCACCCGGAAAAGGTCATCAACGCCCGGCTCTTCCACTTCGCTGTCCCGCTGAGAGAGCACGGCCACCAGGCGGTCGTTATTGTGGGCCTGATTGATGGCCTTGATCGACTTGTCACGGCCTACCGTGATCGGAATAACAATACCCGGAAACAACACCGTGTTTTTCAGGGCCAGAAGGGGCAGGGTTTCCGGAAACTCTTCGTTGGGGTTCTCTCCTTCGTCATCATCCATGGATAAGAGTGGTAGGAAATCGCCGTCATCATCTAATCGCTGCTGCATATAATAGTCGTCAAACATGCTTGTATGTTTACAGCCGAAGCTGTTGTATTTTTTAATCGGGCGGTACCTGTCTGAAAGGTTCACACCAATGTGCGGGCATGGCGCATGCCAATAAGGCAGCAAAAGAGCCAGCCTACACCGTGCTCCCTATGCACCAACATTCGTGCCACTATTCAAGGAACCGACAAACTGACGCGCCTGGCGATTAATTGCCAATTCGGCAGTTCTTATTTCTACTCTGCTGCCACTGCTTCTTCCTCCGGCTCAGCTTCTGCTTCTTCCAGGGCTTCTTCAGCATCATCCTTTTCCACCCGCAGGTTGTCAATGATGAATTCCTGACGGGAAGGGGTGTTTTTGCCCATGTAGTATTGCAGCACATCGTCAATGTTGGTGTCCTCATTAAGGATCACAGGCTCCAGGCGGATGCCATCGCCAATAAAGTCTTTGAATTCACCGGGAGAAATCTCGCCCAGCCCCTTAAACCGGGTCACTTCCGGCGCGCCCCGCAGTTGCTTGATGGCTTCCTGCTTTTCTTCTTCGCTGTAGCAATAGAAGGTCTTTTGCTTGTCCCGCACCCGGAACAGAGGCGTGTCTAGGATATAAAGATGCCCGTTGCGTACCAGCTCCGGGAAAAACTGCAGGAAGAACGTAAGCAGCAGCAGCCGGATGTGCATACCGTCCACATCGGCATCCGTAGCAATGACCACGCGGTTGTAGCGCAGTTCGTCCAGCCCGTCTTCGATATTCAGCGCATGCTGCAGGAGGTTGAACTCCTCGTTTTCGTAGACTACCTTCTTGGTTAGGCCATAGCAGTTGAGCGGCTTACCACGGAGGCTGAAGACGGCCTGCGTCTGTACATCCCGCGCTTTGGTAATGGAACCACTTGCGGAGTCCCCCTCAGTGATGAATATGGTCGTAGCCTTGCGCCGTTCTTCTTCTGTTTTCCGGTTGCTGTCGGAGAAGTGGAGCCGGCAGTCGCGCAGCTTTTTGTTGTGCAGGTTGGCCTTTTTGGCGCGTTGGTTGGCCAGCTTCTTGATGCCGGCGATTTCTTTGCGTTCCCGCTCCGACTGCTTGATGCGCTTTTCCAGCGCCTTGACGGTATCCGGATGGCGGTGGAGGTAGTTGTCGAGCTTTTCCTTGACGAAGTTGACCACGAAGGTACGCACGGTTGGCCCTTCCGGCCCCATATCGCTTGAGCCCAGCTTGGTCTTGGTCTGTGATTCAAAAACCGGTTCTTCCACCCGGATGCTAACTGCGGCAATGACCGAGCTCAGGATATCCCGCCGGTCGTAGTTCTTATTAAAGTGTTCCTGAATGGTTTTTACAATGGCCTCGCGCAGCGCATTGAGGTGCGTACCGCCCTGTGTGGTGTTTTGGCCGTTCACAAAGGAATAGTACTGCTCCCCGTAGTGATTACCATGGCTGAGGGCGATTTCCAGGTCGTCCCCCTTCATGTGGATGATAGGGTAGCGCAGGTTTTCGGAAGCCGTTTTGCGCTCCAGCAGGTCATACAAGCCTTTGCGGGAGACCAGGGTTTTGCCATTAAAATTGAGCTTGAGCCCGGCATTCAAGTAGGCATAGTTCCAAAGCTGATTCTCAACATAGTCGCTGCGGAAGCGGAATTTTTTGAAAATCGCCTTATCCGGGAAGAATTCAATTAGGGTGCCATTCGGCTCGCTGGATTTTTGCAGTTTATGGTCTTTGACCAGTTCGCCCCGCTCAAATTCCGCCACTTTAGCTTTACCGTCCCGGAT
Source organism: uncultured Phaeodactylibacter sp. (assembly GCA_913057245.1). Lineage (GTDB taxonomy): Bacteria > Bacteroidota > Bacteroidia > Chitinophagales > Saprospiraceae > Phaeodactylibacter. The sequence goes on along the minus strand of CAJXNH010000032.1, from coordinate 31,633 downwards.
GGATGTCACCCGGAAGTTTTCCGAAAGGGCATTCACGGCTTTGGTACCCACCCCGTTTAGCCCTACTGACTTTTTGAACGCCTTGGAGTCGTACTTGCCGCCCGTATTGATTTTGGAAACACAGTCCACAACCTTGCCCAGCGGGATGCCCCGCCCGTAGTCGCGGATGGACACCACACCCTCTTCAATTTTAAGGTCAATGTCCCGTCCGTGCCCCATGACATACTCATCAATAGAGTTGTCGATGACCTCCTTGAGCAGGATATAGATGCCGTCATCGGCTGCTGAGCCATCGCCCAGTTTACCGATGTACATGCCCGGGCGCATACGGATGTGCTCTTTCCAGTCGAGCGAGCGGATGTTGTCTTCAGTATAGGTAACTTCTGCCATTGAATTAAAGTGCTTGGGTGGTTTCGGGGTAATATTGTGCAAAAAATCACTAAGTAAGGTCAGCAAAAAGCCGCTTTCCTTGTTAATGAAACGTACAAAAGTTATGCACATTTCATGAATTGAATACCGAGTTTAAATTTTTTGTGCTAAAATACAATTAATTTACAACGGAAACAACAAATTGTTGTCTTAAAAAACGATGAAGGCAGAACAGACCGATCAGCATCCGGCTATGCAGTGTATCCTGAGCGGGCTCCGGCGGGAGCACCGGCTCAAGGTGGGCTGTGCCTTGGCCTTGCTGGCGCTGGGCCTGGTCTTTATCTACGCTTTCTTTACCAAGAGCATTATCCTATCGGTATTCGGGCTGATTTGTGCTGTGCTCGGCTTGCGCTTCTGCTTTCACCTGATCAGCAACTGGAACGTCGCCAACAGCCGCCTGATGATCCTCCTGCACTTCCACCCCAAAGAAATCGTGTGGGTCTACTCCGTGGTCACCGAGCAACTGCCCTTCGGCTTTCAGCTCCTGCGCAACGGCACCCTCTACTTCAAGCTGCGCGACGGGGACGACATCTCCGTCAGCCTCTCCACCGATGACCTCAAAGCCGTCTCCAAATACCTCAATGGCCTGCTGCCCCACGCGACCTTTGGCTATACCAAAGACCGGGAGCAGTGGTTTATGGCCAGCCCGCTGATGTTGTTGCGGGAGGAGGGGGAGGGACGGTAGCACCAGCGGGTAGGCTCCTGTCGGGGAGCTTCCCGCTCTCCGATAGGTTTTCCAGGGCGAAGCTGGGGGCAGAGCGCTTGGAAAGGACCTGGCTCAAGCTCTACACCAGCAACGTCTTTTTGTAAGTCTTGTGTCTATCTGTAGGAAAGGCTTAGATTGCTTGCTTTATCATGGCCTCACCGGGTGCACTAACCCTGGAAAGTGCCGGGGCATTCACCCGGTGTGCTTTTCATGCGCACATGTCCAGTACGCCCGGCGAAAGGAGAGCGCCGGGCGAAGTCTCACCGGGTGTACTAATCTGGGCAAGTTCCAGGGGATTCACCCGGTGTGCTTTTGTGTGTCCATGACCAGTACGCCCGGCGAAGGGTCCGACTCCGTTTCAAACTAAGTCGGACTGAGCGCGCGCCGGGCGAAGTCTCACCGGGTGCACTAATCTGAGCAAGTACGAGGGCATTCACCCGGTGTGCTTTTCATGTGCTCATGTCCAGTACGCCCGGCGAAGGGTCCGACTCCGTTTCAAACTAAGTCGGACGGAGCGCGCGCCGGGCGAAGTCTCACCGGGTGCACTAATCTGAGCAAATACGGGGGCATTCACCCGGTGTGCTTTTCATGCGCACATGTCCAGTACGCCCGGCGAAAGGTCCGACTTCCCATAACTTGTCCGTACGGACGGGCCAGTCCATACGGATGTATATTGGCGTTTCAAACTACGTCGGACGGAGCGCGCGCCGGGCGAAAAAAAACAGCCCCGCAGCAATCACCGCGGGGCCATCTTTTTGTATCAGCAAATTAATTTTTCAGCTTACGAAGCGCAGCTCACGCACTCCTTAAACTTATTCGCCATCTCCTGAGCCACGCTGGAAGAGCGCTGATAGTACAGGCTCTTCACGCCCAGCTTCCAGGCTTCGATCATCAGGGCATTGACCTCTTTCACCGGCACCTGTGGCGGGATGTTGAGGTTGAGCGACTGCGACTGATCGATGAATTTCTGGCGGGCGGCCGCCTGAATGATGATCTCCCGCGGATTGATTTCCCGGAAGGTCTTGAAGACAGCCTTTTCGTGCTCGGTCAGCCCGTCGAGGTGCTGCACAGAGCCGTTTTTGAGGAGGATGGACTGCCAGATTTCCTCCCGGTCCATGTCTTTTTCCTGCAATAACGCTTTCAGGAACTTGTTCTTGCGCATGAAGTTGCCCTTCGACAAGCCCACTTTATAGTAGTTGCTGCTGTACGGCTCAATGCCCGGTGAAGTCTGCCCCAGAATAGAGGAGGAAGAGGTGGTGGGCGCTACTGCCATCAGCGTGGTGTTGCGGCGGCCATAGCCTTTGAGCAGTTCCGGCTCGCCATAGGCTTCTGCCAAATCGCGGCTGCCCTGCTCGGCCTCCCGGCGGATGTGAGCGTGGGCGCTGCTGTTGAATTGCTTGGCTTCCATGCTCTCAAACGGGATGTTGTTCTTCTGCAGGTAAGCGTGGTAGCCCATGACACCCAGGCCCAGGGCACGGTGGCGCTTCGCAAAGTTGTGCGTGCGCTCCATGTAGGGCTGATTGGCAGACTTTTGCACAAACTCTTCCATCACCGCATCAAGGAACCAAATGGCCGTCTGCACCGCATCGGTATCTTTCCAGTCCTCGTAGTACTCGAGGTTCATGGACGACAGGCAGCAGACGAAGCTCTCATCTTCCTTCACCGGCAGAGCGATCTCGGAGCAGAGGTTGGAGTTGTAGATGCGCATACCTTTGTCGCGGTAGACATCCGCCGCGTTGTCGTTGACGTTGTCGCTGAACATGATGTATGGCAGACCTTTCTCCTGACGGCTGTGCAGTACCTTTGCCCAGGTGGCTCGCTTTTCCGTGTCGCCGGCCACCATTTCTTCCATCCATTGGTTGGTCACGGTCACGCCAAAAAAGATATTCTGAATGGCGTTGCCGATGTCTTTGATCTTGAGGAACTCATTCACATCCGGATGCTCGATATCCAGGTAGGCAGCGAAAGCCCCGCGGCGCACATTGCCCTGACTCACGGTATCGATCATGGCATCAAACATCTTCAGGAAGGAAACCGGCCCGGAAGACTTGCCGTTGTTGCGGATACCTGCGCCCCGCTCGCGCAGGTGCCCAAAGTAGGCCGAGGTGCCGCCCCCGAATTTGGTCATCATAATGCACTCGGACAGGGTCTTGGTGATGCCGTCCATGCTGTCCTCCACGTAGGAGCCAAAGCAGCTGATCGGCAGGCCGCGGTCGGTGCCCATATTGGCCCACACCGGAGAAGAAAGCGACATCCAGCCGTTAGCCACGAGGGCTTCAAATTTCGGTTGAAGGTCGGGGCGGTCCAGGCGGTTAGCGGCGGCGGTGGTCACGCGGCGCACCGCATCCTGTGGCGTCTCGCCGGGCAGCAGGTAGCCCCGCTGCAGTACGGTTTCAGTCTCAGGCGTTACCCAGTGGTAGGGCTTGGTATTGTTATAAATGGTCTTGGTCATGGTCAATGCGTGTTTTTTGGGTATTTAGAAAAGGTCGTCGGCAGTGAACGACTGATTATGCTTGGAATACTCTACCGGGCGCTTGGCGAAGAAATCGTCCAGGGTGTTGGCGTAGATTTCCTCTTCAAACCAGCTCATGCGGCGGAGTTGAGATTCGTTGATGTCGAAAATGTCCTGCAGCCCGATCTGCTTCAGGCTCGTATTGATGCGGTGCTTCATGAAGTTGAGCAGGTCCGACTTGGAGACGTGCTCCAGTTCGCCCATCTCGAAAATCCAGTTGAGAATGCGCTCCTCCTGCTGAATGGCGGCATGGGCGGTCTCGTAGATGACCTTTTGGTACTTGTCGGTCAGCCAGCCCGGGTTTTCCTCCACGATTTTGTTGAAGATGTAAATGCCGGCATTGGCGTGGAGCTGCTCGTCCTTGCTCGTCCAGGCGATGATGTTGCTCGTATTCTTCAGCAGCCCTTTGAAGTGGGTGAACGACAGCACGGTGGCAAACTGACTGAAGAGCGATACATTTTCCACCAAAATGGAAAAGAGGATGAGGTTGAGCCCAAAGGACTGCTCCGGAGAGTCGAGTTGTGCAGCTGCCCGGCGGTCCCGCAGGAAGGCAATGCGGTCGCTGAGGACAGAAGACTGCAGGGCAGACTCGAATTCATCCGCCAGGCCCAATACGGTCAGCAGTTGGGCGTAAGCTTCAGAATGGCGGAACTCGCACTCCGCGAAGGTACTGCCCAGCCCGTTGAACTCAGGCTTGGGCAGGTGCTGATAGAGATTGCCCCAGAAGGACTTCACATCCACCTCCACCTGAGCGATGGCGAGGAGCGTACGCTTGATGGCATTGCGCTCGGCTTCCGTAAGCTCCACTTTGAAATCCTGTATGTCACCCGTAAAATCGACCTCCGAGTGCACCCAGAAGGTCTGATTAATGGTGTTGATAAAGTCGAGCACTTCCGGGTACTCGAACGGCTTGTACGCTAGTCTGGGTTTGAAAATCGCGCTCATGTGGCTAATGCATTACCGAGCTGTGGGGGAGGGCAGGAGCGCGCACCGGCAGGCTGCATCCGGGCATTACCCGGGCAAAAACGGTGGCACTGCGTTGTCCTAACTCCCGAAAACTCGCAGTTAAAGAATGATATGTTGGCAACGGCAGGTCTTCTGACTCGCCCCGGCTTTGCCGCCTTCCCGCCCGGAGGCAGTGGCTTGCTGGCAAATCCTGGTGAATGAGGCTCACAGCAGCGGGTACTGTCCGGGATTTTCACCCGGTTCCCTGTTCAATATCGAATGGCTAATCTGTCGCTTAAAGTCATTGGATGCATGCTCGAATTGAACGTAATACCGTTGGTTTGGGCAAGATACGGAGCTCCGGCTGAGCGATCAAGCAACGCAAGCGTATAATTACCAACACAATGTGGATAAGTCCCGTAAACCCCTGAATACAAGGAGTTGAAAAAATAGTTTTCCACATATGGGTGTGGAAAACTATCAATGGAAGCAAAATACACCCCAAAAAGCATTAATGTTTATAACTTTTTTCAACTAGATGGTTGAGAGTCCTGTTGTAAAGACTATATTAAAGTTTTGTTTGAAAAGACCTAATCTCAATACAATATGAAACTAGTTTCTTTTTTTGCAGGGGCAGGGGGGTTAGACCTGGGTTTTGAAAATGCCGGTTTCAACGTAATATGGGCTAATGAATATGATAAAGATATCTGGGGCACCTATGAAGCCAATCATCCTCAGACAGAGTTGGATAGAAGAAGCATTACTCAGATTAAAGAAGAAGAAGTACCAGAGTGCGACGGAATCATTGGCGGACCGCCTTGCCAAAGTTGGAGTGCCGCCGGAGCTTTAAGGGGTATAGATGATAAGCGCGGGCAGTTATTCTTTGATTTTATTAGAATTCTTGAGGCTAAGCAACCCAAATTTTTTCTTGCGGAAAATGTTTCAGGAATGTTAGTGCCACGTCACCGTCAGGCACTGGAGAACATAAAAGGAATGTTTCGGAATGCAGGTATTGGGTATGAGCTAAGTTTCAAAATGCTAAATGCATCGGATTATTCCGTTCCGCAAGACCGTAAGCGGGTTTTTTTTATTGGCTACAGGAGAGATTTAGGGAAAAAATTTGAGTTCCCTATGCCTCATCAAACCCAACTAACACTTGAAGATGCAATCTGGGATTTAAAAGACAATGTAGTTCCTGCCGGAGAAGGCAATTATAAAAATATGGCCTGCAAAGTCCCCAATCACGAGTATTTCACTGGTGGCTTTTCGAGTATATATATGTCTCGTAACCGCGTAAGGAGTTGGGACGAAGTGTCTTTCACTATTCAGGCGGGGGGCCGGCATGCGCCTTTGCACCCGCAGGCCCCTAAGATGGAACTGGTTGAAAGAGATGTCAGGAGATTCATTCCGGGTTTTGAGCATCTGTATCGTCGCTTAAGTGTCAGGGAATGCGCAAGGATACAGACCTTTCCTGATGACTTTATTTTTAAATATAAGAATGTAGCAGCAGGCTACAAAATGATTGGCAATGCAGTTCCTGTAAAATTAGGAGAGGCTCTTGCATCAAGGATCAGGAAAGACTTATTTTCTGAATCAGGTAAGGTAACCGGTCAAGTTAATTTTTCGAAACAGGAAAGCTCTAAAAGCTTCATTAATGCCTAAGGTATTCTCATGGCCAGTCAGGTAAAGTCAGGCAAAGCTTTTGAATTTGCATTGCTCAATGCTTTCTATGATCTTCTGCGCGATAATAAAATGAACGTCAACGTAGTGGATGATAAGAGCCTTTCTTATGCTATGCAATACTATTCTGAGTTCCCCAAATCTGACCGGCAAGCTTTTGACACTGCAGCTAAAACAGCAGTATCTTTTTTCCCCGATGTAGAGCCTATGCTTTTTTATCAGAATGGGGATAGCTCAATTAATTTATCACTGGCTTCAGATGGTAGAGGGCAAAAAGGAGATGTTAGGGACATTTTAATCCAGTCTTCTTTAAAAAAGTGGGTTATCGGTATTTCTGCAAAGAATAACCACAAAGCAGTGAAGCATCCTCGCCTATCTCAATCTATTGATTTTGGAGCATCATGGCTTGATTTACCGGTGTCAGATAACTACTTCGAAAACATAGAGCCAATTTTCTCTGAGCTTAAAAAGCTGAAGAACAATGGCCCAGAGACAAAGTGGAGTGAGCTCGAAAATATACAACGAGATTTTTATTTGCCCATTTTGGAGCACTTTAAAGATGAGTTGCTCCGGCTTGATGTACAGAATAAAGGTGTTGTTGCCGCTAAGTTAGTTGGATATCTCATTGGTAAACAAGACTTTTATAAAGTGATCAAGACAAAAGGGATGATTACTATTCAGGCTTTTAATTTGCAAGGAACATTGAATTTGCCTTCTCCCTACAGAAAGCCATCTGCAAGAATACCTAAACTTAATTTACCAGACAGGATTATCGACCTTAGTTTGAAAAAAGGGTCTAAATCAACATTGGAACTGACGATGAGCAATGGCTGGCAAATGAGTTTTCGGATCCATAATGCCAGCTCAAGAATTGAGCCTTCGTTTAAGTTTGATATTAACCTTATAAGCACTCCTGAAAGTTTATTCTCTACAAACTTCTATGTCTGAGCTTCTTCGAAGTAGCCCGCGCCCAAACCTTCCCGGACGACTTCATCTTTTACTACAAGAACCTCGGCGCAGCCTACAAAATGATCGGCAATGCAGTGCCGGTACGGCTGGCGCAGATTATTGCGAGTAAGATTAAGGAGGATTTTGAGTAAGTTATGGAAGCACCTCCTGCTTCAACTGTTTCATGTTTTCCACAAAGCTGAAGAAGTCTAAATCAGTATCCACCTCCTGATCAGTACGGCAAAGCCCAATGAACTCTAACCAATCGTGGTCCAGTTCAGCATCGTGGTAGCCGAAATCTAACTGGGAGATTCCCAGTGCCCTGGGCAGAAAGTATTCCTCATCAGTTAGTACATCGCGCAGACGTTGTTCCATTTCATCAATCGTATACTGTCCGCTACAGGGCAGAACCCGCTTGTCGTAAATCTTGTAATTACCGGCATCCCGGTACAAGTACAGGACTTCGATTTTAGTGAAGGAATCGCTCATCATTGTGGTATTTTAGGAGTTCGGGATCAGGTAAAAAACGTTGCGGAAGGCGGATTGGCTGCCCTTCGTACCGGCTGAAGAATGTATTGGCTTCCTCCGTAGGCAACTGGGGAGATACCCTGACCTTATAATCTGGCGTAATGGTAATCAGTCCAAGTTCGAAAGCCTTATCGTGAAGGGCATTTAGAGCGAGCCCGTTATGTGGATTCAGTCTGAGTTTAGGGGCTTCTGCCCATGGCCGGATATGACCGGCGATCAGGAGCGAAGGGATACCAATACCGGTTATACAGCACGTTTGGTTATAGGCTGCCATGATCATAGACCGGAAAAAATGTTGGTTGACTCTGGCTTTTACAAGGCGTAGCTCTTCTTTACCTTCTGTGATGCCGGGTTCCTGAACAAAATCGTTGGCTCCCTGGCCTTTCCCATACAATTGAGCCCTCAACTGCTCACTTTCGAAAGCCAGTTCTTCCCAATTGTTATTGAAGGCGTCCCAAACCTCTTTATCCAGCTTGCTATGGTTGGAAGCCCCTTTTATACCTCTTTTCTTGAGGCTGGGGTCAAGGCTGGCAAAATTAACCAGTTTGAATGCTACAGCATTGGGAGACCGCCCGATCAGCGCTGCCAATTCGATAACCTCCGGGTTTCGGCTGTGCAGTTTGCCGAAAGGCGTTTTGCAATACAGGTTAAAGGTGAGGATAAGCTCTTCCCGGGTCCAGCGTTTCTGTCCTTCTTTCATAGCATTGGATATTTACAACTCCCGCCACTCCAGCCCCTCCCGTTCTGCCGTTTTCTTCAGGTAGCTGCTGTTGCGGATGAACTGCCCAAGGCGCTCCATTTCACCTTCAAAATCGAGGCGGATATCATCGTGCATTTTCGACAGCAATTTTTGCAGTTTCAGGGCCCGTTTGACCACATAATTGGAGAAGGTGCGCGTTTTGGCCGCCGGGAACTGATCGAGCAGCCCGTCTATGCCTTCCAGAGCCAGATTAAGCATCAGCAGGTTGAGCTCGATCTCCCCGTACTTGTCTTTGGTCGCCTTCACATGCCGGTTGATGTCGCCGCTGATGGCGCGCAGGTCGAGCAGCAGGAAGCCCGGCGAGTAGAAAGCCCGGATGGCATAGGTCACATCCCGCTCAATGCTGATGGCGAGTTCGCTGCGTCTCTCCTCCCGGCTGCCAGCCCCTTCCAGCAGCTCGAAGGTCAGGCGGTTGATCAGAGCTTCCTCCTTGGCGATAAGGCGGAAGAGCAGCTTGTCTTTTTCCTTGTCGGGCATTTTAGAAATCGCGGCTTTGAGTTCGTCCGGTAGTTTTTGCCTAGGCATTTATCTGGTTTTTTCCCAAAATAAGGAACATCACTTGTTCTCAAAAGCCAAAGTGGCATTTGTCACTGAAACTCTTTTCGGGCCCTTTTACCTTTGCCCAAAATGTAGAACGATTATGCCACGACAAGTCAACCGTAAAACCTTCCGCCCGCTGGTCCTGAATGCCGAAACGCCCGTTGTCGTTGATGTCTGGGCGGATTGGTGTGGCCCCTGCCATGCCCTCGCCCCTAATTTTGCCGCTGCCGCCGAAGAAGCCGGTGACAACGCCCGCTTCGTCAAGCTCGATGCCGAAAAGAATCAGAAACTGGTCAAGCAGTATCAGGTCCGCAGCCTGCCCACGATTCTGTACTTTAAGGATGGGGAAGTGGTTGACCGCAGCACCGGAGTGGTGTCCAAAGGAGCTATCCTCAAGCGGCTGCGCCCGTTGCTGCCGGAAGATGCACAGGCCGAGGTCAAAGGCGGGGCCTGGTGGAAGTTTTGGGAATAGGCTTTTACCCCAAAGCCACATCCAAACTCATCATCAGCGTAAATCCTGCCAGGGTCGCAACGGTTGCCAGGTCCGTATTCCCGGCCTGCTGTGATTCCGGGATGAGCTCTTCGACCACCACAAAAATCATGGCTCCGGCTGCAAAGCTCAGCGCATAGGGCAGGATGGGCTGCATCATCATCACTGCCGCTGCTCCAACGATGCCGGCAACAGGCTCCACAGCCCCCGACATCTGCCCGTACCCAAATGCCCTGCGCCGGGAAAAACCCTCCCGCCGCAGCGGCACAGATACCGCTGTCCCTTCCGGAAAATTCTACAGTCCTATGCCCACCGCCAGTGCCACCGCCGCTCCAATGGAAGCCGCCGGCAGCCCGTGGGCTACTGCGCCAAAGGCAACACCCACCGCCAGCCCTTCCGGAATATTGTGCAGGGTGATGGCGAGCACCAAGAGCACGCTTCTTCTCCAGTTGGTCGATACCCCCTCAGCTTCTTCCATTTTTAAGCCCGGGTGCAGGTGGGGCAGTACCTTGTCTACCCCCGCCATAAACAGCCCGCCGCCCATAAAACCCAGTGCCGCCGGCAGCCATCCGGGCAAGGTGCTTATCCGCTCGCTCAGGTCAATGGCCGGAGCCAGCAGTGACCAGAAACTGGCGGCAATCATGACCCCCGCCGCGAAGCCTAACATCGCATCCAGTACCTCCTGCCGGATTTCACGGAAAAAGAATACCACCGCTGCGCCCAGGGCCGTGACGCCCCAGGTAAATAAGGTGGCCAATAAAGCTTGTGTGACCGGGTGGTATTGCCCGATGGCGGATAGAATGGCGTCCATTTTCTTGTCGTTTATAGTAGCTCAAAGGTACAATAACACGCTTTTAAACCCGGGCAAAGTGACAATGATCACTCCCCTTCACTGACAATATTCATTTAAAAACCAACTGCAAACCAGGAATTTTAGGGCACCAATTTAATTAAAACCTAGTGCCATGCGCCAGCAAAATGCCGATCTACTCATTCAGGAAGCTGACCAGCTCCTTGAATTCGCCAGCCACGAAATTGAACGGGCAGAAGAAGACGTTGCCACCCATGCCGTCTGTTTCAACTCCCGCCAATCCATTGTCAATTACCTGTCTTCCTACCTGCAAAAACATGGTAGCGAGCTCCCCGAGCCCGTGACGATGGCAGGCTTGTTGGATAAGTGCCGCGATATCGACGGCCGGTTCAACCTGATCGACATTTCCGATATCGGTTGCAAGCATGACGCAGAGGACGAAGCCTACTGTATGGATGTCAAAAAAGTGGCTGACTGCCTGCGTATTGCCAAACAGACCCGCGCCATCGCTATTGATGAAGCGCCCGCCTACTAAAAACTTTTCCACCATGAAGAAGCGAACCGAGCCCGCTAAGTATCCGGGCACTCGGGTAGCAATGGACGGGAACACCGCTGCGATTATGTGCGAGCGGGAGTCCTCCGACGCTGCCGGTGCCTATCCGATTACCCCTTCCACTCAAATGGGCGAGTACTGGGCCGATGCGGCCGCCAAAGGCCACCTCAATATCTCCGACCGGCCTCTTATTTTTATCGAGCCGGAAGGCGAACACGCTGCTGCAGCGGTCACCGCCGGCCTGTCTATGACCGGTCTCCGTGCCGCCAATTTCTCCTCCGGGCAGGGCATCGCCTATATGCACGAGTCCCTCTACGCTGCAGTGGGCAAGCGCCTGACGTATGTGCTGAATATCGGCGCACGGGCGATGACCAAATCCACCCTTAACGTACATGCGGGCCATGATGATTACCACGCCGTGGACGATACCGGCTTCTTTCAGCTGTTTGCCAAAAAGGCGCAGCACGTGGCGGACCTCAATATCATCGCCCACCGCATCGCCGAGCTGGCACTCACGCCGGGCATCGTGGCGCAGGACGGCTTCCTGACCACCCACCTTATCGAGTCCATGACGCTGCCGGAGCGCGAGCTCATCAAGGAATACCTCGGCCGGCCCGATGACATCATCAAAACGCCGACCGAAGCCCAGCGCATCATTTACGGGGACACCCGCCGCCGCATACCCGAGCTTTGGGATGTGGATAATCCTGTTATGGCGGGCATCGTGCAGAATCAGGACAGCTACATGCAGTCCGTTGCCGCACAGCGCCCCTTCTTCTTCGATCACATTAAGCAGCTCACCGAGCAGGCTATGGACGAGTACTACAAGCTCACCGGCCGCCGCTACGAGCGCGTGATGACGTATAAGGTGGAAGATGCCGATTACCTTATCCTCGGGCAGGGCAGCGTGGTGCCAAGTGCCGAAGTCGTAGCCGACTACCTGCGTGAAACCCGCGGGCTGAAGGTCGGCGTGGTCGACCTCGTCATGTTCCGCCCCTTCCCGGCTGATCTGCTGGGCAAAATTCTAAAAGGTAAGAAGGGCGTTGCTATCCTTGAGCGCCTCGATCAGCCGCTGGCCGCCGACCTGCCGCTCATGCGGGAAGTACGTGCGAGCCTGACCAAGTGCCTGGAAAATGGCAACTACAAGGATAACCGCCCCTATCCGGAACTGGAAGCGTACCGACCGGGCGATATGCCGCCCCTGTACTCTGGTTCCTTTGGTATGGGCAGCCGCGACCTGCAGCCGGAAGGCATCATCGGCGCGGTAGAGAATATGCTGCCTACGGGCAAAAAGAAAAAGCAGTTTTACCTGTCTATCGACTTCATCCGCGATGTACCTTATACGCCTAAACAGCGGGCCTATCAGGAGTCCATTCAGGAAGCCTACCCGCATGTGAAGGAACTGTCGGTGCGGGGTTCTGAAAACCCGAACCTCATGCCGAAGGGGGCCGTGACCGTGCGTTTCCACTCCATTGGTGGCTGGGGCGCGATTACCACCGGTAAGAACCTGGCGATGACCCTGTTCGACCTGCTCGGGTACGACATCAAAGCCAACCCCAAGTACGGTTCTGAAAAGAAAGGACAGCCGACGACTTACTACCTGTCTGCCGCTCCGGAGCCCATCCGTGTCAACTGTGAGTACGTATATGTGGATGTGGTACTTTCACCGGACCCCAACGTCTTCAAGCACACCAACGCACTGGCGGGCCTGAAGAAAGGCGGTACCTTTATTATACAGAGCGACAAAAACAGCCCGGCGGAAGTCTGGGCCGATATCCCCAAGCCGTATCAGAAGATCATCGTGGATAATGGCATTCGCCTGTTCTATATCGACGGCTTCAAAATTGCCCGCGAGGAAGCAACCGATCCCGAACTGCAACTCCGCATGCAGGGTATCGCTTTCCAGGGCGCCTTCTTCGCTGCTTCCCCACTTATGGAGAAAGCGAATCTGACAGAAGACAGCCTGCTCAAGGCGATCGAAGATCAGGTGCAGTCGAAATTTGGCAGCAAAGGGCAGCGCGTAGTAGATGACAATATGCGTGTGGTACGCCGTGGCTTTGACGAAGTAGGCGAGGTCACTGACAAGGTCGTTGGCGCCGGGCACGATGCCAAAGCCAATGCTGTCAAGCCGATCCCGCTTCCTGCTATGCTCAAGGATACACCACAGAGTAAGTCCAGGCTGAGCGATATCCACCGTTTCTGGGAACAGACCGGTAATTTCTATCAGCAGGGCAGTGGCAATGACAACCTCACCGATCCGTTTATCGGGTTGAGTGTGATGCCTGCGGCCTCCTCTTTGTTCCGCGATATGACCGGCATCCGCTTCAACCATCCGGAATGGATTGCCGAGAACTGTACCGCCTGTGGCAAATGCTACACCATCTGTCCGGACACGGCACTGCCAGGATTGGTTTCCAAACTGTCCGATGTACTCGACACCGTTGTGCAGCGCGTGAAAAACAACCACGGCAAGCTCAACTACCTGCCGAAAGCAGTCCGTCAGATGGAGCCGGAAATCCGCGCCTTATTCAACGAAGGCGATGACCGGGCAAAGGTCAACACCATGATCCGCGAGGTGGTTGACAAGACCGTTCGCGAAAGCGGCAATACCAACGGCATGGCGCAGGAATTTGACTGGTTCCTGGAGGAATTGGGCGACTTCCAGTTTGCGCTCACCCGGCCGTACTACGATCTGAAAGAAAAGCAGCAAGCCGGCAGCGGCGGCCTGTTCAGCATTACCCTGAACCCGACCACCTGCAAGGGCTGTATGGAATGTATCGAAGTCTGCGATGACGACGCCCTGCGCCCCATCACACAGACCGAAGACTCCGTAGCCACCCTGCGGCAGAACTGGGACCTCTGGACCGACCTGCCCAACACGCCGGAAGAATACAACCGCATTGACGATCTGGAAGAAAAGATCGGCCCGCTGGAGACCCTACTCCTCAACAAGGAGGCCTACCAAAACTTCGCAAGTGGCGATGGCGCCTGCCTGGGATGTTCTGAAAAGTCAGTCGTACACATCTTCACCGCTACCGTAGAGGCGCTCATGCAGCCACGCATCAGGCAGCACGTGACCCGCCTGACGGAGCTCATCAACCGCCTGGAGCAGCACATTCAGCAGAAGCTGTTCAGCACGGTGAATGTGAGCGATGCCGACCTGATGACGAAGATTGTCTCCGAAATGAGCAGTGGTGACCTTACCGTATCCGGTATCGCCAGCCGTTTTGAGTCCGAAAAAGGCACACAGCCGATCGACCAGGAATGGCTGCGCGAAGTCTCCCAACTGCTCGCCAAACTGAAGAACCTCAAGTGGAAATATACAGATGGCCTGACCGGCAAGGGGCGTACCAATATGGGCATGCTCAATTCCACCGGCTGTACCTCCGTTTGGGGCAGTACCTACCCGTATAACCCCTACCCATTCCCATGGGCCAACCACCTCTTCCAGGATTCCCCGTCAATGGCGATGGGCGTTTTCGAGGGGCACATGGCCAAAATGGCAGAGGGCTTCAAAACCATCCGCAAAGCCGAGCTGATGCTCGATGGCAAATACGACCCGAGCGAGCACGATTCCTTCCTCACTTACTTCAACTGGAAACAGTTTACCGATGAGGAATGGCTGTTGTGCCCACCGGTAGTCGCTCTGGGCGGTGATGGTGCCATGTACGACATCGGCTTCCAAAACCTCTCCCGCCTGATGGCTTCCGGTAAGCCGATCAAAGTCATCGTAGTGGATACACAGGTGTACTCCAATACCGGAGGTCAGGCTTGTACTTCGGGCTTCATCGGCCAGGTATCCGATATGGCGCAGTATGGCAAAGTCTGGAAAGGCAAGCCGGAGCCGCGCAAGGAAATCGGGCTGATCGCTATGGCGCACCGCAACACCTACGTGATGCAGGCCACCCTGGCGAACACGAGCCATATGATCGAAGGTTTCATCGATGGCCTGATGGCGAAGCGCCCGGCCCTGTTCAACCTGTACACCACCTGTCAGCCGGAGCACGGCGTAGCCGATGACCTCGGTGCGCATCAGGCGAAGCTGGCGGTAGAATCCCGGGCTTATCCGGTATTCAGGTACAATCCTGAAATGGGTGTGAAGCCGGAAGAGGCATTCGACCTCAGCGGCAACCCGGACCTGCACAGCAACTGGCCAACCTATCAGCTCAAGTACCTGGAAAATGGCCGTGAGAAGAGCCTGGAAGTGGCGATGACTTTCGCCGACTTTGCCCTCACTGAGGCACGCTTCCGCAAACACTTCCGTAAAGTGCCGCGCGAAGCCTGGAACGACAATATGGTCGTCCTGACCGATTTCCTCGAAATGAGTCCCGAAGAGCGGGAAGGCAAATTCCCGTTCATCTGGACGGTCGACCAAAAGCAGCACCTCACCCGGGTGCTCGTGGCAGAAACCATTGTGGATTCCTGCGAGGAACGCCGCGACTTCTGGATCATGCTGCGTGCCATCGCCGGCGTGAAGGAAGAGGTGGAAGCTACTCCGGAAGACCTGGAGGGCAAGATCCGCAACGAGGTGGTCAGCAATATCGCCAAAGGGCTGATGAAGATGGCCGCCGGCGGCAACTTCGATGAGCTGGGCGTAGATGCTGCTGCCCTCAACTTCGATGCAGCACCTGCCACCAATGGCAGCGCAGCAGAAGCAGAGACCGCTGTAGCGACCGCCACAGGACAAGGGCCCTGGATAGAATCCGAGGAGTGCACGGCCTGTGACGAGTGCATCAAGATCAACTCGAAGGTATTTGCTTACAACAGCAATAACCAAGCTGAGATTAAGGATCCCAATGCCGGTTCCTACGAGGACCTGGTGAAAGCAGCCGAGAAATGTACCGCACAGGTCATTCATCCCGGCCTGCCCGCCAATCCGGAAGGACAGGAGAAATGGATCAAGCGAGGCGAAAAGTATAACTAATGGGGCTGTTTAATTTCGGACATAAAACCTTTCGCCACGGCATCCACCCGCCGGAGCACAAAAGCGAGACCAATGGCCTGCCCATCCGGCAGTTTGCCTTTGCGCCGCTGCTTGTACTGCCTGTGTCGCAGCACATCGGTGCCCCTTCCAAAATCATAGTTCGGGAAGGGCAGGAAGTGATGCGCGGGCAGCTCCTGGCGGAAGCCGGTGGCTACGTTTCGGTACCGCTGCACGCGCCGGTCTCCGGCCGGGTGCGCAAGATCGCGAACGTGCCTACGGCAAAAGGGGAAATGTCCCTGGGTATTTACCTGGAAGCCTTCCCTGCCTCCGGGCAGGAAGTGCTGGAAAGCGACGGGCTCGACTGGGAGACCGCTACGCCGGAGGACATCCTGCAAGGCATTCAGAATGCCGGTATTGTAGGCCTCGGCGGGGCGGCCTTCCCTACCCACGTCAAGCTGAAAGTGCCGGAAGGCAAGCAGTGTGAAGTGCTGCTGCTCAACGGCATCGAATGTGAGCCTTACCTGACGACCGACCACCGCGTCATGCTGGAACAGGCGGAGGATATCTTCATGGGTATCCGCTACCTGCTGAAAGCCACCGGTGCGCCACGCGCCATCATTGGCATAGAAGCCAACAAAAAAGACGCTGCGGAGCACCTGTCCCGGAATATCCCGGAAGGGCTGCCCGTAACGGTGGAAGTCGTGCCGGTCAAATACCCGCAGGGCTCTGAGAAAATGCTCATTACCTCGGTCATGGGCAGGGAAGTGCCCTCGGGCGGACTGCCGATTGATGTCGGTGCGGTAGTGGTGAATGTAGCGACTACGGCTGAGATCGGTCGGCTGTTGCCCCACGGGCGCGGCATACAGGAACGGGTGGTGACCATCACCGGACCGGGGGTAAAGAAAAAAGGCAATTACCTCATCCCCGTCGGGACGCCCCTGCGCTTCGTACTGGAAGAAGTCGGCGTAGCGGACAACCTGAGCGAGGTCTACCTCGGTGGCCCGATGATGGGCATGGCGGTGTCCAACCTGGATATTTCCATCACCAAGGGGACTTCCGGTATTTTGGCCTTTACGGATAATGAAGTGCGCCGGGCGGACAAGGTCTACCCCTGCATTAAGTGCGGGGCCTGCGTGGATGCCTGCCCGATTTCCCTCAACCCGTCACAGATGGGCATACTGGCGAAGTTTGAAGCCTACGACGAGATGGCAGCCGATCACAACCTGATGGACTGCTTTGAATGTGGCTCCTGCTCTTACGTCTGCCCGTCCAATATCCCGCTGGTACAGTATTTCCGAATGTCGAAGGGCGTGGTCCGCAAGCGGGCGGCGGCTAAAAAGGAAGCAGCGAATGTTTAAGCAGACCCTACATATCAGCACCTCTCCCCACCTCAAGCTAGGCGTCAGTACGGACGACATCATGCGCAACGTGGTGTGGGCCATGCTGCCGGCATCGGCTTTTGCGGTCTACGCCTTTGGGCTGAGCGTGTTTCTGCTGCTCGTTACCTCTGTGGTGGCAGCAATTCTGACTGAGCATCTGCTTTGCCGGTGGTCGGGCAAGGAAAGCACCGTCAACGATTGGTCAGCAGCGATCACCGGTTTGCTTTTGGGCCTGACCCTGCCCCCTGCCTTCCCGCTGTGGATGGCTTTTGTGGGCAGTGTAATTGCGATTGCCCTCGGCAAATTTGCCTTCGGCGGATTGGGGTACAACACTTTCAATCCGGCGCTGGTCGGGCGCGCGGTACTGCAGGCGGCTTTCCCGGCAGCGATTACCACTTGGCATCCGGCTTTTCTGGAAGGGCGCTTTACGGATATTGCGAGTTCCACTTTGGCATTGCCCTTTATGGAGCCCACTTACGATGCGGTTTCCGGCGCGACACCATTGTCGGCCTTCAAATTTGACGGAGTGGCGGCAGATTCAGCGGACCTCGCCCTCGGGCTGGTCAGCGGCTCGGCCGGGGAGACCTGCGCCCTGCTGATTGTGCTGGGCGGTATCTACCTCATCGCCCGCAATATGATGAACTGGCGCATCCCGGTCTCCATCCTGCTGACGGTCTATGTGCTCAGCGGCATTATGCACTGGGTGGATGCGGAGGCTTACCCTTCGCCGGTATTCATGCTGTTTTCCGGCGGATTGATGCTGGGGGCGGTATTCATGGCTACCGATATGGTCGCTTCCCCGCTTACCGCAAAAGGCGTGGTGGTGTACGGTGTGCTGATCGGGCTGCTGGTGGTGGTCATCCGGCTATGGGGCGGTTTGCCGGAAGGCGTGATGTACGCTATCCTGCTGGCTAATGCCGTATCACCTCACATTGACAGCGCCCTGCAAAACCGCGTTTACGGAACCAATAAAAAAGCCAAAGCCGTATGAGCGAGACGATGACGATAGCACCCGAGCAAAAAGCGGCTACCGGCAACAGCAACAAGATGCTGTTCGCCATGGTCGGCATCGGCCTGATGTGCGCCCTGCTCATCGTGCTGACGTACGAGGGCACCAAGCCCATTATCGCAAAAAATAAAGCGGCAGCTCTGGAGCAGGCGATTTTCAAAGTCCTGCCCGGCACCATGACCACTGCTGGTTACTACTGGGATGGCAACGCCTTCTCGCCCCTGAAAGGCACCGAAGCTGAGGGGCAGCGTGTCTACGCCGGTTTTAGCGAAAGCGGCACCCTGACCGGCTTTGCACTGCCTGCCGTAGGGCTGGGATATGCCGGTGAAATCCGTGTGCTGTACGGCTATGACCCTGCGCAGGAAGCACTGGTTGGTTTCTACGTGCTGGAGAGCAAAGAGACACCCGGGCTGGGCGATAAAATTGAGAAAGACCCTGCCTTCCTGGCCAATTTTGAGGCCCTGTCGGTGGCGGTCGGAACGGATGGCAACAGCCTGAAGAACGAGATTACTTACGCCAAAAGCGGCGAAAAGCAGAACGCCTGGGAAGTGGACGGCATTACTGGTGCTACGATTTCCTCCAAGGCAGTGACCGAAGCGCTGAGCACGAGCACCGCCGAATGGGTGCCCAGGCTCTACGAAGCAAAAGAACGATTCAAGCCACAAACGCAAAGCCATGAATAAGCATACGGACAAATCCGGATTTTTCGCGGCACTGGAGGACAGCTCTTCGGCGGATACCTTCCTGCGCGGCTTGTGGAAAGACAACCCGGTTTTTGTGCAGGTGCTGGGTATGTGCCCGGTGCTGGCTGTGACGAATACTTCTATGAATGCCCTGGCGATGGGGCTGGCTACGGCCTTTGTACTGCTGATGTCGAATGTGCTGGTGTCCTCCCTGCGCCACTTCATACCGAAACAGGTGCGTATTGCCTCCTACATTCTCATCATCGCCACCTTTGTGACGATTACGGACTATGCCATTATGGCCATCAGCGTAGAGCTGCACAAAAGTCTGGGCGCCTTTATCTCGCTCATCGTGGTGAACTGCCTTATCCTGAGCCGGGCGGAAGCCTTCGCTTCAAAGAATACGGTGGGGCAATCGATGCTTGATGCGCTGGGCATGGGGGTAGGCTTCACTTTCGCCCTGCTTTGCCTGGGCGTGGTACGGGAGGTGCTCGGTAGTGGCAGCATCTTTGGCTTCGGCCTTTTCCCGGATGGTTTCCAGAACTGGATTGTGATGATACTTCCTGCGGGCGGCTTCTTCACGCTGGCGATTTGGCTGCTGCTCTTTAATATTCTGAAGCAAAAACGAGCGACGACATGAAAGAGGAATCCCTATGGTACATCTTCATCAACGCCAGCCTGATCAACAACTTTGTACTGGCGTACTTCCTCGGCATCTGCCCCTTTCTGGGGGTGTCGGGTAAGCTCGAGACAGCTACGAAAATGGGTGGTGCAGTGACCTTTGTGATGCTGATCAGCTCCGTGTGCGCGTATGGTATCAATGCGTTTTTGATTGCCGTGGGTGCGCCGTTTCTGCAGCTCATCAGCTTCATTGTAGTGATTGCCTCCACGGTACAGCTGGTGGAAATGTTTGTGCGCAAGATGAGCCCGGCGTTGTTCCGCGCCCTGGGTATCTTCCTGCCGCTCATCACCACCAATTGCGCGATTCTGGGCCTGGCGCTATTCCAAACCCAAAAGGGGTACGGAATGGTGGAAAGCCTGGTTTATGCGCTGGGTGCCGGTGCCGGGTTTACGTTGGCGCTGGTGCTGATCGCCGGCTTGCGGGAGCGACTGGAATTTGCGGAGGTGCCCGGTGTGGTGAAAGGTACGGCCCTGACCCTTTTGATAGCGGGTATTTTGTCGCTGTCGTTTATGGGGTTTGCGGGATTGGGAGGGTAAGCTAGGCTGAGGTCGAGGTTAAGGTTGAGGCGAGCAGGGGCATATTCGCCCGCCGCGGCAGCAAGCTGCTTTCTTCCTCAAAGGCAATAGGCAGCTCGCTGCCGCCCCCGGAGTACACGCTGTGTATGCCTCAACCTAAACCTTAGCCTCAACCTTAACCTCAACCTTAACCTCAACCTTGACCAAGTAACAGCACCCGTAGGAAATGATTGATAATTTTAATTTGAGGGCAACCTCACAAAAATAAAAACCATGACTTCCTCTCTAATCATCGGACTTGTCGGCGTAGTCGCCCTCATGGTCTACTGGCTACTCATCCAATCCGTATGGCGGCAGGTGTTTGCTGACCAAATCACCGATGAGGATGTGCTGGCGGAGCGCCGGAGCTGCGGCGACTGTGGGTGCAAAGGAGGCGTGTGCAAAAAAGAGAACTGACCTGGCTTGATAAGTTTCCCAGGGCAACACCAAAGCTCTTGTCAAGTCTCGATCAATAAACCTTAAAAACAACAACCATGGCATACTTAGCAGATTATCAGACCGAGCCCCGTTTTAGGGCTGCTGTGCGCAAAACTGAGCGCCTTACGCCAATGGATACCGATGAGGTCCGGGAAATTCAGCTGGAAGTGCTGGAGCCTGGCTTCGACTGTGCGGTAGACCAAAGCTTTGGCGTGCTGCTGAACCACAAGGATGAGTTTGGCAATACCCAACACCACAGGCTGTACAGCGTGGCCGACCTGCCAAAGCGGGAGAATGGGCACACCCTGCTCACTATGCTGGTCAAGCGTTGCGCGTATGTGGATGATGTGAATGGCGAACGCTACAAGGGCGTGGCCTCCAACTACCTCTGCGACCGCAAGGCCGGGGATGAAATCACGATCACCGGGCCATTTGGGCTGCCCTTCTCAGTGCCTGAGGACAAAACAGCCAATCTCATTCTGATCGGTATGGGAACAGGTATTGCACCTTTCCGCGCTTTCGTCAAGCACATTTTTACGGAAGAGAAAGACTGGAAAGGCAAGATCCGCCTGTTTTACGGAGCCCGCTCCGGCCTGGAGCTGCTCTACCTCAATGACAAGGACGGCGACCTCATGAACTACTACGATGAGGACACTTTCCGTGCATTCCGTGCCCTCAGCCCGCGGCCGAAGTGGCTGGACCCGATTGAGCTGGACAAAGCCATCGAAGACCGTGCATCAGAGCTGCTCGAGATGCTGAATCAGGTGAATACCTACATCTACGTGGCCGGCTACGCTAAGGTGAAAGACAACCTCGACAAAGCCTTTGCCAAAGTACTGGGCTCCAAGGAAAAGTGGGCACAGCGCAAAGCCGAGCTGATTGCCGGTGGCAAGTGGGCGGAGGTGATTTACTAGAAAACGAACTGATATGACTATCCTGACCGCCATAGCTGCCCTCGGAGGCCTGACTTTCCTGCTCGCCCTTATGCTCGTACTGGCCAATAAGAAGCTGTACGTGTATGAGGACCCGCGTATTGACACGGTAGAAGATATGCTACCGCACGCCAACTGTGGTGCCTGTGGGTATCCTGGTTGCCGTCCTTTCGCGGAAGCGTTGGTTGGGGGGGAAGCCCTGCCGGGTAAATGTACGGTCAGCTCTGAGGAGGCTCGGGAGCGGATCGCCGGGTACTTAGGCGTGGCGCTGGGCAATGAAGACCGCAAAGTCGCCCGTCTGGCCTGTGCCGGCGGGGCAAATGTTGCCCGGGTAAGGGCACAATACGAGGGCATGCAGAGCTGTCAGGCTGCCGCCCTGGTCAGCGGTGGTGGCAAAGGTTGTTCCTGGGGTTGCCTGGGCTACGGCGACTGTGAGGTGGTCTGTGATTTTGATGCCATACAGATGGACGAACAGGGACTGCCAGTAGTGGATACCGACAAGTGCACGGCTTGCGGCGACTGCGTAGAAGCCTGCCCCAAGGGCTTGTTCTCTCTGGAGCCCCTGCAGAACCACCTCTGGGTGGCCTGCAAAAACCTGGAGCAGGGTAACGAAATTCTCGAAGACTGCGAGGTCGCCTGCACGGCCTGCGGGCGCTGCGCTATGGATGCGCCCGGTGGACTGATTGAGATGGCCTACAACTTACCGGTCATCCACCACGGTGCGGCAGCAGAAAGCAAGGACGCCATTCAGCGCTGCCCCACCGGCGCTATTGTCTGGTGGAATGCGGATGGGGAGGCGGAGAAAGGCCGGGACGCGAAGAAGATTATCCGGAAGGGGGCGCGGGAAGTGGGGGTGAGTTAAGGTTGTTAACTAATGGCCGCACCCACCACACTAACCTTATCCGGAAGTGCCAGGGCCTTAAAATCAGGCGCAGCTGTCGAAAAATAGGCGCTCATGAGTTTATTTTTTAAATATAGGCGCAATATACGGTTTTTAGACTGTGTTGGGAATTCGCTTTTGGAGCGAGTGAAGTCAAATTTTATTCTGAACAAGGCGCGATGAGGGAGCCTAGCCTGAGCTAAGCGACTGAAGAGCAACGAAGTGCAGGATTAAATTTGGCAAATGCAGCCCAAAGGGTGAAATCCCAACACAGTCTTAGAAGCCGTATTCAATGCCTGCCGCAGGTGCTGCCGTGGCTAACTTTTGCAATAGCCCCTTACATTTGAACCCTGCTTATGGCACAAAACGGGATGAAAAAGTGTTCTCTTACCAGAAGCTACTTCTTTTTGAAAGCACAACTTTACGCCCATGGTAGCCTTTGAAAAACCAGATTATACCTTTCCCTTTTCCGTAGAGACGGAACGGCAGCACCTCCTGCAGCACAAAGCCAAACGGGGCATTCCTGATAAAAGAGCGGACCGCCTGCTCATTGCCACCTGGAATGTAGCCAACCTCGGGCTGCACGAGCGCACGGAAGCCCATTATCAGCTGATTGCAGAGATGATGAGCTGGTTTGATATAGTGGCGGTGCAGGAGGTCCACGACGACCTCAGCGGACTGTACCAGTTGGAATCTTTCATTGGCTCTTCTTATGAGCCTATGTTTACTGACCGGGGTGGGAATGACGAGCGGGCTGCGTACTTCTATGACACCAGCAAGGTGGAACGAATGCCCATGACCGGCGAGCTGGTCATTGAGCCCGCTGCTCATCGTTGGATTCGGCTGCCGGGGGTCGAGCAGGCCTTTCGCGGGTTCGACCGCAATCCTTACATCGGTAGTTTTCAGTTTCGCAACCACCGGTTTATGCTGGTCAATGCGCACCTGTTTTTTGGCGGTACAGCCACAGCCGATATGAACCGCCGGGCGCTTGAAGCCTACGCGGTAGGCCGCTATGCAGACCTGCGCCGGGACGATGAGCATGCCTTTTCTCCCAATATTATCGCGTTGGGCGATTTCAATATACCGATTGCCGCATCCGGAGACCCGATTTACGATGCGCTTTCCAAACGCGGGCTGACGGTGCCAAGGCACTCCACCCGGATTGCTTCCAGTATTTCCACCGATGCGCATTATGATCAGGTGGCGTTCTTCCCAAGCCTGAAGCGCAAAATCAAAAACAGCGGAGTGTTTGACTATGACACGGCCGTTTTCCCTGAGCTTTGGGACCGGCTTAGCGAGGAGGACTTTAAAGCGTACTGCCGGTACTACATGTCGGACCACCGGCCGATGTGGGTGGAGGTGGATTTTGATTGATCAGGGGCGGGATCCCCCTTAGAACGGGCCTGGTTTTCAGGTTGGGGCGCCGTATTTTAGCTTGTCAGACTATAAATATTGATTCAACTCTTGGACCAATTGAAAAACAGTTGTACAGGGGTTTTTATCAGAAATAGCCAAATGAGCTTGCTCGTCGTGTAATTTTTTTGCTCGATAAATGGCTTTTTCTTGATTCGCATGCTCATCTTCTAAAAGAATTTGGTATATCCTTTCACAAAAAGCCTTAGTTTTTCCATCCTTTGAATAATTGCATCCCCAAAGCTCACTTAGCCTCTCGAAATACTGCCCCCTATTCCAGGGCGTGTCAATGTATTGATAATGCAAAACAAACCAAAGTTCGAAGGTGTCGTTTGAGTAAGCTACGTTGATACTGTTCTTGTAAGCCAGCTCTACAGCC
The DNA here is from genome assembly GCA_913057245.1 of uncultured Phaeodactylibacter sp. Taxonomy (GTDB): domain Bacteria; phylum Bacteroidota; class Bacteroidia; order Chitinophagales; family Saprospiraceae; genus Phaeodactylibacter. The sequence goes on along the minus strand of CAJXNH010000032.1, from coordinate 7,458 downwards.
CTATTATAGTCTCCTTTTTGTTGGTTCCCTTGCTCCTGATTGATATCCATATCAAAAACCACCCACACTTCCTTTTCCTTTAGGGATTCATCAGATGTCAGAAGCTCAATGACACTTTCTGCCAATTTAGTTTTCGATTGCCCCAGCCCGAAAGACTCAACCTGAGCATTTCCGAGAGGAAAAGATTTGAAATATTCTGGTTCGGTGTTCATGCCTTCGCACACGATATAAAAAGATTTGGCCTTAGACCTCGTCCCAATATGAGGTGGTTTCGTCTTAGTCAACTTTCTATTCCAAGCCTTTCCCCGGTCTGTTTTCTTTACTTTCCTACTCATTGCCCACATAGTTTTCAACAGCTCTTTCCAGGGCGGTTAGATTATGCGGAATAGCGTTGTACTTACCCATTAAGTAATCTTTCTCAAACGAACTGTCATTACGCACGCCTTTAAATTCTGCCAGAGCGTACAGTTCTGTAGCACCCGTGCTATCCTTTTTAGTGAAGGCGATCTGATCTCTTCTCAGCAATCGGGCGTCTAGCAAATTAGAGTCGTGGGATACAAAGATGAGCTGAGCATTCCGCTTGTTCGTATTGGGAGAATGGAAAAGCTCAATGATCTTTCTACTAAGATTGGGGTGCAGCCGGGCATCGAACTCGTCAATGACAAACAGCCCCCCATGGTCCAAAGTGTGAAAAAGGAAAGGGCTTAAGGTTGCTAGTTTTTTTGTGCCTTCCGCTTCCTGCGCGTGTAAGGTTAGAGGAACCTCCTTCAAATTGCCCTTGCTATCTGTTGCCGATCTGTAAATGACCACATAGCCCGCTTTTCGGTTTTCACTGGGTTCCTGAACCATAGATATGCGCGATGTTGCTTCCGCTTTTGGAACATCCACTATGTCCAATCTGGATATTTTGGGATCGATAGATTGTAAAAAATGGGTTAATCGCTTTGAAAAACTTTTATCCTGATCTAGTTTATTTAGCAAGACAATCCAATTGAAAGGGTCTTCAAGGCCAGACGAAACATTGATCTTTTTTAAGAAAGAGTGGTGTATACTTTTGGCAATACGACCGTTAAATGCATTGACCAGAGAAAGGAAAAGCACATTTTCGCGATACAAAGGAGATGCCTGATTAGTTTTGGGAACAAACGCCAACCCTTCCCTAAATTCTTTTTCGTTGATCTTAATTTCATCGCCCTCTCTTTTGAAATAGTACCGTTCTCTTATTTTCGATCCTTTATCTGAAGCGAGTGGTTTTCCAAACAGCCATTCCGTAATTATTCGTGTTTTATCAGCTTCAAAGCCATACCGATACTGTACGCCCTCGGCAATAAAGGCGACCTGAAAGAAGCTGGGTTCATGGTGGGCTTCTTTTTGGAATAAGAATGGGACGATCTCTTTCTGTAGAATCTGCTCATCCTTTATGCATTCACGAATGATCCTGATCATACTCCGAAACCCCCGGATCAAATTGCTCTTGCCACTCCCGTTTGCACCAAAAATAGCCTTGCTTTTCAGTAGGCTGAAATCTTCCCCTATCTGAAAAAGATTCTCATGATCTACTTTCGGAAATTTGGACTTGATGGCGGCCGACTGCATGTGCAGTGTCTGAATTTCATGAAAAGACCAGAAGTTACCGAGGCTAAATTCAATGATCATAATCGCATTATTTGTGTGTATTTCACAAATATAAGAATAAAATTATTAAAATACTTGTTCTTGGAGCCGCGAAGAGCGCCTGTATTAGACCACAGTAAAACTGGGCATGGCCTCAAAGACCGGTTCAAAAACCAAACAGCTTGTAATAGGATTCCTTCCCAAGGTGGTACAAGTTCTTCTCGGCCAGCGCTTCCAAATCGCTGCCGGAATCAATAGTAATCCAATCGTCAATAGAGCCCCGGTAGTAATACCTTTGGAAGGTAAACTCCCGCTCGTTTTTGCGATGAACAAGAATGATCCGCATTCTTTCCTCGTAACGTGCGAACCTGTTCAACATCGCACCAGGGTTTTCCCGGGTACCAGACATAAAGCCTCTCAGTAGTTCTGATCCTTCAGTTGTGGCTCCTCTTTCTTTGGTATATATGCGAATTTCATCACCGCAGATATCCAGCTTGAAGTCATGCAGCGACTTATTTCGACGTAATTCCTTTCCGATAGCGGCTATCTCCGCTTCTTCAATATGACTTTCTTTAATTTTACGGATATAAGCCTGCCCGGAATCGTATTTTTCAAATACCTCGTACCCCACGGGCACTTCTTGCAGGCATTCGGCATCTTTCTTCTGGGTCAAATAGTACGTGGTGTTGCCTTTCTTCGTGGCCCGCGATTTGAGATAATACGTTTTTCCTTTCGTGGTTTTAAATGTAAATGACATCTTATTTATAATTGTTGTGGCAACAGCCGAAGTTAGAAAATTGTGGAGCAGTTTAGTGTACACTCCCTCTGACTTTATATAGTACCTAATCTGCCAGGCTCAAACTTGCTTTTGCTCTACTCGTGTAATTTTTGGAGGTGTTGTCAGCAAATATGTACCTTTCCCAAATGAACCATCACCAACCCACAAAAACCTATAGAGTAGGAATTGTGCCTACTCCACCGAACCTATTTCCTGGTTGGCAACCCGCCACCATCCTCCGCGACTTTTCCTCTCCCTGGCTGGAAGTTGAAGACACCGGAACAGCTTTCCGCGCTCTCCACGATGGCGTGTATCTCTATTTCCGGTTTGATGTACAGGAATCCAATATTCTGATCTACGAAAAAGACCACACTAAGTTCGACGTCCTCAATTCCGAGCGGGTGGAGATTTTCTTTCGGCAGGACCCGGAATTAAAGCGGTACTACGGACTGGAGATGGACCCGCTCGGCAGGGTCTACGATTACCAGTCGAGCTACTACCGCCAATCGGATAAAACCTGGGGTTGGCCGGAAGGGCATCTGCAACTCGAAACGGGGCGTACCCCCTCCGGATACTGGCTGCAGGGGCGGATTAGCTTTGAGTCTCTTCGCAACTTGCACCTGATTCAGGATGGCGGTTACCTGCAAGCGGGTTTATACCGGGGGCGCTGTCTTGAGATCATTGGAGATAAAGCCACCTTTAACTGGATCACCTGGGTGGACCCGCAAACCGGGCAACCTGATTTTCATGTCCCTTCGTCATTTGGGTGTCTGCAATTGGCATAAGTCAAAAAAAGGAAGGTGCCGCCCGTTGCCCAGCCCAAAGGCAAATGTTATATGTTAGAGGTGAATTGGGAAGAAGCGGCACAAGCCTATACCTTCAGTGAACAATAATCAGGAATTGGACAGGCGGGTGATGGCATCCCGAATACGGGAAGCCGATTGGTAATCTTCCCGTTCCACCGCCTGCTGCAACAAGGCTTCTAACTCAGGCAATGTATAATCCTCAAGCTTCCCTTTGATCCAAGCGGTATTGGGCGTTAGGCGATTGGATAGCATACCATGGTCGTCCATGATATTGCCAGCTACTTTTACCGGACAAGAAAGCCGAAGGGCCAGGGCGATGGCATCAGAAGGGCGGGCATCCTGCTCGAAAGTATTGCCATCGGGTTTCCTGAAAGTGAGCAGGGCGCAAAACGCCTCACCTTCCATACGGTTAATCTTTGCTTCCCGCAACCGGAGCCCTGCCGATTGAAGTACTCCGGCAAAAAGGTCATGAGTGGCCGGGCGCAATAATTCCCGGCTTTGTACCGCCAGGGCAATGGCCTGTGCTTCGGCATGCCCCAGCTTGATGGGTAACCGCCGAAAGCCACCCACTTCTTCCAGGACCAGCACAAAAGCCTTAGACTGATCGGGCGCATCCGTAAGCGCCACTATTTCAACGGGGATGTAATCCATAGGTTGGCAGATTGGGGCGGGTTGGAGAAAGGCTTACCGTGCGAGCTGATTGATGACGATGCGGTGGTTGCCGGTGTCGGCTGCGACCATGGTCTGCCCCTCAATGCTTACCTGAAAAGGCCAGTAGAGGCTCTCCTCGGTCGTCCAGATGGTCTCTTTATTTTCGCTTCCGGTGGTAAAGTTTTTTTGCCCGATCAGGTTGTTGGCCGGGGTATTGTGGCTGGAAGGCAGCTGCTCAAACCACAGAATGCGGCTGTTGCCCGTATCGGCTACCCACAGCCCTTCTTTATAAAAGCAAGAGTCATAACACCAGTTCAGCGTATTGGCCTGTGGGAACCAGCCGTACTGATTTTGGCCGTTTCCGTCAAAGGAAGCCTGCCCAATGATGACATCTGCTTTGCTGCTAAAGGCCTGCTTCCAGTCGTGCCAGAGGAGGACCCGGTAATACTGCGTATCGGTAATGGCCAGGGCGCCATCAGGGCTTACTTTCACTGAGTAGGGCCATATGGGGTCATTGTGGTCGTAGTCGCGTTCCTCAAAGGAAGGCTTACCCAGCACTTTATCTGCGGCGGCATAACTGGAAGTGGGAATAGTCTCAAAAAACAAGACCCGCCGGTTGCCTGTATCAGCAATCCACAGGTGCTCACCATCTGAAAATACGCCGTAGGGCCAGTGCAGGGACTGAGCGGTAGGGTGGTAGCTGATCCCTTCCACGTTGGCCTCGTTGCTTTCAAAATCGGGTTGGCCGATGACCACGTCTGCCGGTTGACCGTCCTTTTCCGGCAATTGATGCCAGACCAGGACGCGGTGGTTCCAGGCATCGGCTACGATCAACCGTTGGCCATCCGACCAGATGCCGGAAGGATAGAACAGGGTGGATGCTGAAGTGCCGCCACCTGCATTTCGGCCGGTTTCGGCTTTGGCGGGCTGTCCCAGCACCACATCAGGGTCCTGAAATTCCTGCCCGGGCAGTTGGTGCCAGATGAACAGGCGGTTTTGGGCCGTATCAGCTACAAAAAGCCGGTTATGGCTTAGGAACACGCCTCTTGGAGCCAGCAGAGGGCTGCCTTCTGCGCCTTTAAAAACCCGGGTGTCCTGAAGAAGCTCGGGGCGTAATTGTTCCTGTGTGGAAGTCGGTGTCATCGTTCTTTAGTTGTTGAGCTCCTTGCGGCGGCGCTCCAGGTTATCAATTTTGACCCGGATAACGGCAGCGATCGACCGGGCTTTTTGTTTGGCTTCTTCGGCTTTGGGGCCTTCGAAGTGGGTGTTGACTGTAGCTTGAAAATGCTCCAGCCAGCGTTCGAAGTGCCGGGCTTCAAGCGGCTTTTCCATGTGCAGCGCCAAGTGCTTTTGCAAGGTGCCGCCCTGATAGGTACCGGTTTGGAAGAGCACCGTCTCCCAAAAATCACAGATCAGGGGCAAATGCCCGGCCAGGTGTACGTTGGCGGCTTCCAGGAAAAAGGGGCGGAGCAGGTGATCTTCCAGCATCCGTTTGTAGAAGTCGTCCACCATCAGCTCAATATCTCCTCGGTTGTCAATATCTTTCTTCATCAGCAAATACGGGGTAGTTGCTCGCCGGTGAGCATATTCACCACACGCTTGCCACCAATGCTGCTGGTAAGCACGGTCTTGCGGGGATGGTCCGTTGTGACTTCCCCGATGATGGCGGCATTCTCGCAATATGGCTGCTCCCGCATTAAGGCCAGGGCTTCATCCGTTTTTTCAGCAGCCACTACGGCAATAAAGAGCCCTTCGTTAGCTACGTAGAGCGGGTCGAGCCCAAGCATTTCGCAGGCACCAGCTACCTGCGGGTCAATAGGGAGTTGGCGCTGTTGCAAATCTACGCCCAGCCCGGTGTCCCGGGCAATCTCCGTGAGTACCGTAGCGACACCGCCCCGGGTAGGGTCACGCAACAGGTGGACATCGGGCCCAAAAGCATCGAGCAGAGCTTTGACTGCGTGGTTCAGATTGCAGGAGTCGCTTTCGATCGTGGTTTCGAACTCCAGCCCTTCCCTTACGGACATGATGGCCATACCGTGGGTGGCCAACTGCCCGCTCACTATGATTTGGTCGCCGGGTTGTACTCGCTTGATGTCGATTTGTGCCTTGGGGTGCATGCGGCCCACGCCGGTGGTATTGATGAAGACCTTGTCGCCCTTGCCTTTTTCCACCACTTTGGTATCACCGGTGACGACTTGCACGCCCGCGAGTTCACAGGCTACCTTTACCCCGACCAGCACTTCCCAAAACTGCTTAACGGGCAGCCCTTCCTCCAGGATGAAGCTCAGGGACAGGTACTCGGGCAGCGCTCCGCACATGGCAAGGTCATTCACGGTGCCATTCACCGCCAGCTCACCGATATTCCCACCCGGAAAAAAGATAGGGGAAATGACGAAGCTGTCGGTGGTGAAGGCCGTAGGGCCGCTGAGGTTCAGGGTCGCTCCATCATGGCGCTTGTCCAGAATGTCATTCTTCAGTACTTCAAATACACCGCTGTCCAGGAGCCGGTTGGTTAGCAATCCACCACTGCCGTGCCCGAGTGTAATTACCTCAAAGTCGAGTTTGGGCATTGGGCATTGCAGCTGCATGCGGCGTTTTTGGTCGGTTATTGCCATAGTTTGGTGTGGGTTAGGGTTGTATGGTTTCGAGTTCTTCCAGCATGCCGGAGAAGTGATAATAGGCTGCGCAGGCACCTTCTGAGCTGACCATAGGGGCACCCAGTGGGGTCTCCGGTTTGCAGGCTTTGCCAAAATTGGGGCATTCGAATGGTTTTTTGATGCCCTTCATGACTTCGCCGGCGATGCAGCTGTCACTTTCCGGTGCTTCCGGGATGTTGACATCAAACTTCAGGCGGGCATCATACGCTGCGTATTTGGCCTTGAGCTCGTACCCGCTGCCAGGGATCACTCCAATGCCCCGCCACATCCGGTCTGTAATATCGAAGACCTCTTCCAGCGTTTTGATGGCGTGGGGGTTGCCCTCCGGACGGACCATACGGGCATACTGATTTTCAAGTTTGTGCTCGCCCTTTTCCAATTGTTGCACGGTCATGAGGATGCCCTGCAGCAGGTCTACCGGCTCAAAGCCCGTCACCACAATAGGCACCTTGTACTTGTCCACCAGTGGATAGTACTCATTGATACCCATGATGGTGCAAACATGGCCGGCAGCTAGGAAACCCTCAATTTGGGTGGCTTCATCATCCATCACGGCTTCGATGGCGGGTGGGACAAGTACGTGCGAGGTGAGAATAGAGTAGTTTTTCAGCCCGTACCGGTCGGCATGTACGACGGATAGTGCATTCGCCGGCGCGGTAGTTTCAAAACCCACGGCAAAGAAGACCACTTCCCGGTCCGGATTATCTTTGGCGATGTTGACCGCTTCAAGGGGAGAGTACAGGATACGGATGTCTGCACCATTGGCTTTGGCTTCCAGCAGGCTCTTTTTGGAGCCTGGCACCCGCAGCATATCACCGAAGGAGCAAAGAATGACGTTTTTTTCTTCTGCCAGGTAGACCGCCTTGTCGATCAGGTTGAGGGGCGTGACGCATACCGGGCAGCCGGGGCCGTGCACCATGCGCACCTCATCGGGCAGCATATCGAGGATGCC